>NZ_JAXBMC010000004.1:0-343342 GCF_033963865.1 Cytobacillus sp. IB215316
GGCTCGGTAGCTCAGTCGGTAGAGCAAAGGACTGAAAATCCTTGTGTCGGCGGTTCGATTCCGTCCCGAGCCACTGTCAAAGTATGGTCTGTATAGATCATACTTTTTTAATTAAATGATAATATTGGTAATAACTCTAGTAGAATGCTAGCTTTTATTACCTTGTATTTTACAAAAGACACTATTAAATTACAGCTATAATACAATTATGTTACATCTTTTGATCTAGTATGCCATTATTTTTATTTTATGATAAAGTAATAGAGTGTTTAAAAGAGAAATTTGTCACATTAAAATATAAAGAATTTTCTCTCCCAAGGCGCTGGAGAAACCTGTTTTAGGAGGAAAAGTAGTGTTAAAACAAACAAACATATATACTAAAGTACGTCATTTGATTAAACCTGTTAACTTTGATAAGAAAGCGCTTAGTATCGTCAAAAAAGCAATGGTTACGACTGTAGCAGTCGCAACACTAACAGTTGGTTCGGTAGAAGCTGCTAATGGTGGATCAGTCATTTCTACAATCTATCATGTATATGTTAACGGAGAAAATATTGGAACAGTAGATGACAAAAAGACTATTGAGAAGGCTGTAAACGACAAGATGAAAAAGATGGACGATCGTAACGGTTATCTTGAATTTTCTGTAGGAGACCAGTTAACCTACATACCTGAAAAAGTCTTTAGTCCTGTAGTTAATAATGAAACTACCGCTAAGAAAGTTAAAAATAACATAGAGATATTTGCAGCATCAGCTGCCATTAATGTTAACGGAGAACCAATCGCTTATTTTGCAAACGAAGAAGAAGCAAATGAAGTGTTGAAAAAGATCAAAACATCTTACGTGTCAGCAAAAGAGTTAGAGAAACTAGAGCTACAACAAAAGCCGAATGAATTACCGAATGACCTATCGAATGAATTACCGCCACTGAAGGAAGGCGAATCAAGAATTATAGATGTATCCTTTGATGAATCAGTTAAAGTTACTAAAGAGGACATTTCACCAGATAATATCATTACTGTTGACCAAGGTGTTTCTTTATTAAAGAAAGGGACGTTGGCAGAGAAAAAATATGAAATTAAACAAGGTGATGTCTTAGGAAGTATTGCAAATGCTCATGACTTAAGTACAGAAGAGCTTCTTAAACTTAATTCAGATATATCCGAAAAGACAGTATTGCAAATCGGTCAGCAATTAAATGTTACTCAGTATGAACCATTTGTACATGTTCTCGTAAAAGAAGAGCATTATAAACGAGTTGTAATACCATTTAAAACCGAGACGATTGAAAAAGATACAATGTATAAAGGTGATCAAAAGGTAAATCAAGAAGGTCAAAATGGTGAGAAACTAGAGAATATTATTATTGTAAAAGATAATGGTACGCAAATAGAAAAAACAACGATTAAAGAAGAAGTTACTAAAGAACCTGTAAATAAAATTATTTTCAAAGGTACGAAGGTTGTGCCTTCACGTGGAACTGGTACTCTATTATGGCCAGCCTCAGGCGGTTATGTTTCAAGCGAAATGGGACAGCGATGGGGAAAGCTGCATAAAGGTATGGATATTGCGAGACCAAGTAATTATACGATTAAAGCTGCAGACAATGGAGTCGTTGAATTTGCAGGCTGGGATGGAGGATATGGAAATCGAATTGTTATTAATCATAACAATGGTATAAAGACAACATATTCACATCTGTCATCAATAAGCGTCTCAGTTGGACAAACGATTGAAAAAGGACGCAAAATTGGCATGATGGGGTCGACAGGTAATTCAACTGGTACCCATCTACATTTTGAAGTATACAAAAACGGAAGTGTACAAAACCCGAGAAATTTCTTGCAGTAACCTCTAGCTTTGCTAGAGGTTTTTTTGTAATTCATATACTCCTCATGATAAAGTAAGGATACAGAATGTTCCGGGAAAGGAGTCTTTCTATGAAAAATAAAGTTCTTGTAGTAGACGATGAAAAACCAATTGCTGATATTTTAAAATTTAACCTAGAAAAAGAAGGTTACGAAGTTACATGTGCTTACGATGGAGTAGAAGCACTTAATCAAGTTGAAGAGGTAAAACCGAGTATCATATTACTCGATATTATGCTCCCACAAAAAGATGGAATGGAAGTTTGCCGAGAAGTAAGGAAAAAATATGATATGCCAATCATCATGCTAACAGCAAAGGACACAGAAATTGATAAAGTTCTTGGTTTAGAATTAGGAGCGGATGATTATGTAACAAAACCGTTCAGTACTAGAGAGTTGCTTGCACGTGTAAAAGCTAATTTAAGAAGGCATCAACTCATACCAGAAGAAAATACATCACAAGATGACAATAATTACTTATCAATTGGACCACTAGTCATACAACCGGATGCTTATGTTGTTTCAAAACGTGGTGAAACGATAGAGCTGACTCACCGCGAGTTCGAGTTATTACATTATTTAGCAAAACACCTAGGTCAAGTAATGACAAGAGAGCATTTGCTTCAAACAGTGTGGGGTTACGATTATTTTGGTGATGTTCGTACAGTTGATGTCACAGTTCGACGACTCCGTGAAAAAATTGAAGATAACCCTAGCGATCCAACTTGGATTGTTACTAGAAGGGGTGTTGGATACTACTTACGAAATCCAGAGCAGGAGTAAATTTATTTATGAAAAAAGTTGGTGTGTTTCGTTCCATTCATATTAAGTTTATTCTAATTTATATTCTCCTCATTCTTATTGCTATGCAAATTATAGGGGTGTATTTTGTTCGGAAGCTAGAAGGTCAGCTCGTCGAAGGCTTTAAAGTGTCACTGGATAGACAAGAAAACATCCTATCCTACTATTTAGAGGAAGCCATAACATTAGAGCGAGATGAACAAGCAAGCACAGTTGAGGATGATGTCAAAAATATTTTGCGAGACTACGATTATCAGGACATTATTGAGGTACGTGTTATTGATATCAATAGTCGTGTCATAGGAACGTCTAATCCAGATAATGAGAAAATTGTTGGGAAAAGAATGACTGAGCGTGGGATTAATCTTGCGCTTATTGTTGGAACAGCTAGTGATGAATTGGTTATAGAACCAAATACAGGGTTCAGATTGCGTGTATTATCAACACCTATCAAGTCAAATGATGAAATTGTTGGTGCGATATACTTAGTAGCTTCTATGGAAAATGTCTATAATCAAATGAAGCAAATTAATCGTATTCTTGTAACAGGAACAGTTTTAGCTATGGTCATTACTGCCGTATTAGGGATCTTTTTAGCCCATACGATTACTCGTCCAATTTCTGATATGAGAAAACAAGCTCTTGCGATGGCAAAAGGAAATTTCTCTAGAAAGGTTCGTATTTACGGATATGATGAAATTGGTCAATTAGCATTAACCTTTAATTATTTATCTAGAAAACTCCAAGAAGCACAAGCGTCTACAGAGGGTGAGAGACGTAAGCTTGCTTCAGTTATTACACATATGACAGACGGGGTTATAGCGACTGACAGAACAGGACATATCATTTTAATAAATGATCCTGCCTTAAAACTATTAGGTATATCTAGGGAAGACGTATTTAATAAACCTATTATTTCGGCCTTAGGATTAGAGGATGAACTTAATTTTGATACACTTTTAAATGAGAGAGAATCTTTAATACTCGACGTGAGTACAAAGGATAACTCTTATATACTTCGGGTAAATTTTTCTGTCATTGAAAATAAAATCGGTATTACAAATGGCTTAATAGCTGTTTTACATGATGTGACCGAGCAAGAGAAGATCGAGCAGGAACGGCGAGAATTTGTTGCGAATGTGTCACATGAATTAAGAACGCCACTTACGACAATGAGAAGTTATTTGGAAGCATTAGCGGAAGGGGCATGGCAGGACAAAGATATTGCACCACAGTTTTTACATGTTACACAAACAGAAACTGAACGTATGATAAGACTAGTGAAGGATTTACTTCAGCTATCTAAGTTAGATAGTAGGGATTACTCATTACATAGAACACCTGTTAATTTTATTGAATTTTTTCATCAGATTATTGATCGATTTGAAATTTCAAAGAATCAATATGTAACTTTCAAAAGACAGCTACCAGATGAAAAAATTACGGTTAGTATTGATAAGGATAAAGTAACTCAAGTCATAGATAACATCATTTCAAATGCATTAAAATACTCTCCAGAAGGAGGACAAGTCAGCTTCTCTTTGAGGAAAAATGTTAATCATCTTGAAGTAATCATAAGTGATGAAGGTGTCGGTATTCCTAAGGCAAACCTTGCACATATATTCGATAGGTTTTATAGAGTTGATAAGGCTAGAAGCCGTAACCTCGGTGGAACAGGTCTAGGTTTGGCAATTTCCAAAGAAATGATAGAAGCGCATGGAGGAGACATTTGGGCAGAGAGTGAGGAGGGCAAGGGTACGACAATTTTCTTTACACTCCCACTTGAAAAGGAGCAAGAGGATGAGTGGTCATGAAATTTGAGGTCTTAAAATCAATATTGCTAACAACATTAGTGCTGATCAGTATTATTTTAACATGGAATATTTGGACTTTCCAAAATAAGTATAAAACATTAGAAAATCCAGATATTAATCAATTTGTTTTAGTTAACAATGAAACTCGTGATGTTGAAGAACTGATTAAACCTAGTCAAATGTTTATTCATTATAATTACGATGATTATGGAACAAATGAATATTACAAAATTGATAAAATGGTATCAGAAATACAAAAATGGATTATTACGAATGTAACAAATATATCTAATACTATTCCACAAAAAGATTTTTTATCATTTATCCATGGAGATAATAAAATTGAAATAGTCTATCAAGACCAAGTTCCAGCTGAATTTACGAAGAAAATGTTTCAATTTCAAAATCCAGATATTTTAGTCGGGCTGTATGATCGTATCGTCGTTGATGTGGATAAGGGAGAATTATATTTTGTTTTATATGATAAGCAAAGAGTGTATAAAGCATCACTAGATAATGTTTATTTAGAAAATATAAGGAAAAATTTCCAAGAAAAAAAATCGTATACACACTATATCCCATACGACATCAATGAAGTAAAACGCATTTATGTACCATCGGGAGAGCAAGCTGTATATCAATTGGAATATACGTATGAAACACTTGCTCCAGAAGTATTTAAGGATGCTCTTTTTAGTGATCCTAAATCTGTTCAAAAGGAATCATTATCTTCCCACGTGGTTGTGTATACAGATGGCTCACGATTTATGGAAGTAAATTCTTTAACGAATCGTTTAAAGTTTGAGAATCCAGTATCAGAGGATAGTGACATATTAAGTACCGCAAATACTGTATTAAAAAGCATTGATTTTGTAAATAGTCATGGCGGATGGACGGATAAATATCGTTATTGGAGCTGGGATGAGAACAGAGAAAAGTATACGCAAACGACAGAGTTTCAATTATTTTTACGAAACCTACCTGTTTTCAATGAAAGTAACCTTACAAAAATTGAACAATATTGGCGAAATGGCAAATTATATCGATATGAACGCCCGATGATTGAACTAAAGATTTCTGAACATAGGGAGGTTACTATACCAACGGGTGAAGAAATTATTAATCATTTGGAACAAATGGAACAATTTAATAAAAATTCTCTTGAAGATCTAATCTTAGGCTATAGGCTTAGACGAGATGAACGAGATGTTTTAATTTTTGATCCAGTTTGGTTTTATCGTTATAACAACATCTGGCGTCATATTAATGTAGAAGAGGTAGGAGGAGAGTATATTGGATTGGAATAAGACGAAAACCATTTTCATTATTACTTTTCTCTTGCTAGATATTTTTTTAGTCTATCAGTTACTTGAAATGCGCAATAATAACCAATTAATGATATTGACAGAAAAAACAATTGAGGAAAATTTAGCTGCTGACGATATTACTTATGTTAAAATTCCTGAGGTAGAGGAGAGAGGAAAATATTTAAGCGGTGAAAGTAGATTGTTTACGGAGGAAGAACTAACGAAACTAGCTGGTCAGGATATACCCATTGTTGATACTACAATAGTAGAATCAACATTGTTAACACCGTATCTATTAGAAGAAGCAAAGCTTGACTTCCTACTAAGTCAATTTTTCAAAGAGTATATTATTGATGGCGATAAATACACTCTTTGGGAGATGGATGAGGAGCTAAACCAAATTATTTTCTATCAACTATTTAATGATAAAGTTATTTACAACGAACAAAATAGTAGTATTATCGTACAACTTAATGACATAAATGAAATTATTTCTTATAGGCAGACAATGCTTAATATAGAAGAATACGAAAAAGAAGAAGAAATTATTCCTGCGATAAAGGCGTTAGAAATTCTCCACAATAAGAACTTATTAAAGTTTGGTAGCCAAATAACAGAAATTGAGTTAGGATATTATTCAATTGTGCCATTTACAACTCCCCAATCAAAGGTTCTTACACCGACTTGGCAATTTGTCGTAAACGATCAGGAAAACTATTACGTCAATGCATTTGAGGGGAAAGTTATTGACGAGGAAAGTTTGGAGTGAAAGAAAGTATGAGTTTACAATTTAGTGTGCTTGCAAGTGGCAGTACTGGAAATGCGTTTTATATAGAAACGAACGAGCAATCAATATTAGTTGATGCTGGCTTAAGTGGTAAACAGATGGAGCGATTATTTCTTCAGATTGACCGTACGATAAGTAATCTATCTGGAATTTTAGTAACTCATGAACATGTTGATCATATAAAAGGGATAGGTGTATTAGCTAGGAAATATCAATTACCAATATACGCGAATGCAAAGACGTGGAGTGCGATGGAAAGTAAAGTTGGTGAAATCCCTACAGAACAAAAGTTTATTTTTGATATGGGTAAAGTGAAATCGTTTGGCAATTTAGATATAGAGTCATTTGGAGTGTCACACGATGCAGCCGAGCCAATGTTTTATGTTTTTCACCATGAAGGTAATAAAATTGCACTTATTACGGATACTGGTTATGTCAGTGATCGAATGAAAGGAATTATTAACAACGCTGACGTATTTGTGTTTGAGAGCAATCATGATGTTGACATGCTAAGAATGGGTAAATATCCGTGGAATATTAAGCGCCGAATTTTAAGTGATGTTGGCCACGTATCCAATGAAGATGCAGCCATTGCGATGACTGAAGTTATAGGTGATCGTACGAAACGTATTTATTTAGCACATTTAAGCCAAGATAATAATATGAAGGATTTAGCACGGATGGCAGTTTCTCAGACATTAGAATCAAAAGGTTTTATGATCGGAGAGCAGTTTAACTTATATGATACTGATCCAAATCAACCGACAAAGCTCATAGCAGTCTAGTTCATAATCAAATCTTCCATAAAGTTGAATCGAGTTATAGCATCCATCCCTTAGAAGTTGCTTCATGCTTTTTACTCGCATAGAGTTACATTTCTTACAAGAAAGCGTTCTTGGCTTCTTTTCTATTTTTAAAATTTAGGGCGTGGATATAACAGACTGTCCACTTTTTAAAACAATAGCATACGAAAAGAGCCTTCTCTAAAAAGGCAAAAACACCCTTCATGTGAAATTATGTGATGACTGTGTTAGTTCGTGGATATGATAGATTTATTAGTATTTCTGAGTATAATAAATATTACAAGCATTAATTGCAAAATCTAACATTCATCGGTGAAAGGGTGGATAACTTATGGGATATTATGATCAAGACTATGAGCAAGCTCAAGGAAAGCAAAAAGGAAATCGAGGCGGTTGGTTTTTATCAGCACTTGTTGGGGCTATTCTAGGAGCGTTGCTAGTTGTTATTGCAATTCCTACTTTAGTTAATTTAGATGTTTTACCGTATGATATAGCTATTAACGAGGAGCAAGCTGAGCAACTTGAAACAAATAACGGGACACCAATAAATGAGGGAACTAATAAAAATATTGCCGTCAATGTATCCTCACAAGTAACGGATGCAGTTGATAAAGTATCAGATGCAGTTGTTGGTGTAGTGAATATTCAACAAGCCGGCTTTTGGAGTAACAACGAAGCTGGAGCACAAGAAGCAGGAACAGGATCAGGAGTTATTTATAAAAAAGATAACGGTAAAGCTTATGTTGTCACTAATCACCATGTCATCGAAGGTGCTAATGCAGTAGAAGTAAGCTTGGCTGACGGAACTCGTGTACCAGCAACCATACTCGGAAGTGATATTTGGACTGACTTAGCAGTTCTTGAAATTGATGGTGAACATGTTACAACGGTAGCCGAGTTTGGTGACTCTGATCAAATTAATTTAGGTGAGCCAGTCATTGCTATTGGAAATCCATTAGGCTTGGAGTTTTCTGGTTCAGTAACACAAGGGATCGTATCAGGTTTAAATCGTTCTGTACCAATGGACATTAATGGGGATGGTACGTATGATTGGAACTCTGAAGTTTTGCAAACAGATGCAGCAATTAACCCAGGTAATAGCGGTGGAGCATTAGTTAACATCGATGGTCAAGTCATAGGGATTAACTCAATGAAAATAGCTGAACAAGCAGTTGAAGGAATTGGCTTCTCAATTCCAAGTAATTATGCGCTACCTGTCATTCAGGACTTAGAGCAATACCGGGAAGTGCGGCGTCCTTATATGGGAGTAGGAGACTTGGTATCGTTAAATGAGATCTCAGATTACCATAAAAACCAAACACTTCATTTACCCGAAGATGTTACAGAAGGTGTCGTCATCCAGCGAGTAGAACCTAATTCTCCAGCAAGCCAAGCAGGCTTAACAGAATTAGACGTCATTGTCGCAATGGATGGTGTACAAATTACAGATACAATTGAATTAAGAAAGTACTTGTATAATGAAAAAGCAATTGGCGACACGATGGATGTCACTATCTTCCGAGACGGTGAAGAACAAACAGTCACAATGAAGTTGATCGAAGAAATATTTTAGATATTAATAGGTAGAGGCTTCTCTTTAGTCAAATTCGTTTGGCAGAGAGAAGCCTCTTTTTGAAGTTGGACAATAACAGTAGCTATTTTGAGAGAAAGAGGGGATATTTCTTCAGTAAAAGCTTAAATTCCGATAGAAAGAGTGCTGATTTGGACAATAAAGAGATGGTCATAGGAAATTAAGTTAATAATTAGAGTTATTATATATGTTGGTAGATTTTTCTTTACATAAAAGTATAATATACTATAGATATGGTTCAAAGCATGCAACATTCTTGAGAAAATTAACATTTTTAATGAAAAACAAACTGCGATACTTGAAGGCAACAATGCAATGTTATGCAGTGTAATTATTGAACAAATACATTAGTTAACCTATTGTCCGATGAAAGGATGAATAATAAATGGGCTATTATGACGATGGTTATGTTCACATACAAAAAAGATACAAAAGGAAGAGAAAGAAAAAAGGTTGGTTGTTAACTGTATTTATAGGTGCAGTTGTCGGCACATTCATTGTCATTATGTTCATTCCTCTATTAGCAAAATTAGATGTCCTCCCTTATAAAATTGTATATGAACACGAAAAAATTCAATTACCAGAGGAAATTGATTCTGTCTCAGTTACAGCAGCCCCTAGTAGAAAAATGTCAGTCAATGTGATTACACCTGTAACTGAAGCTGTAGAGAAAGTTTCAGAGGCAGTTGTCGGTGTCGTAAACATTCAAGAAGCAAGCTTTTGGTCAAGTAGAGGAACGGTCGAAGCTGGTACTGGTTCAGGTGTTATATATAAAAAAGACCGTGACATAGCATATATTGTGACAAATCACCATGTTGTTGAACAGGCTAATCGCGTTGAAGTCGTACTATATGATGGTACACGTGTAAATGCGGACATAGTCGGAACTGACGCATTAACAGATTTGGCTGTACTCAAAATTGATGCAAAGGATATAACGGTCATTGCCGAATTAGGTGACTCAGATCAGTTGAAAATTGGGGAAACCGTCATCGCAATAGGTAACCCATTAGGAATCCATCTATCAGGTTCCGTCACAAAAGGCATTATTTCTGGTACTAATCGGTTTATCCCAGTAGAAGTAGAATCAAAAGGCAGAATCATTGATTGGTTTGCTGAGGTTTTACAAACCGATGCTGCGATAAACCCAGGAAATAGTGGAGGCGCACTCGTAGATATGAATGGAAAGGTCATCGGCATAAATTCGATGAAAATTGCAAGGCATGCTGTTGAAGGTATAGGCCTTTCAATCCCAATTAACTATGTACAACAAACAATTGAAAACTTAGAAGAGAATGGCGAGATTAGACGCCCTTATATGGGGGTAGAATTAACCTCTCTACAAGATATTCCGGTGGAGCATTTACAAAAAACATTAAAGCTACCAACAGAAGTGACTAAAGGTGTAGCTATCACTGGCGTTGAACGATCCTCACCTGCTGACGAAGCCGGTTTGCAAGAGCTTGATGTCATTGTCGAGCTTGACGGTGAGCAAATAAATGACCTAACAAGCTTAAGAAGGCACTTATATACGAAAAAGTCAGTCGGAGATACGATGGAAGTAACATTGTTTCGACAAGGATTAAAACAAACAATAACGATGAAGCTGTCTAAATATATTTTGCTGTAGGTAGATGTATAAAAGGTAGGACCAGAGGGTTATGAGAAACCCTCTTTTTTATGAATAACTTTTATTTAGATATGTTGTATTGTTAATTGGTTTATAAGTAGGATTATTTATTGTAATTGTAGGAGTATAAGCTAATGTCTAGATTTAGAGCTTTTCTTGAGAGGTAGTTTTACCATTTCACCCCGAAGGTAAAAAGCATCTTCATGAGAAATGTCTTGAGTTAAGTGCTTGTCGGAGGAGTCAGGATGACAAGATTCCACCTTTACCACTAGGGAGTGGGCGGTTTTAATGTGGTTGAGAAGTCGCTTATGCTTTTATGTGTGTGGATAAATATTTATGTCAGTAATTACCCACAATAATATATGCTACAATGGATAACGGAAAAAAGAATTGCCCACATGTGGATAAATATAAAGAGTCATTGTTTGGAGGAATGAGAACATGAAATGCTGTGATGAACATATAGATTTAGCCATTGATATGTATGTAGATGAACATGAAATTGCACCAGAAATAAATATGCTAAATGAAGAAGAAAAGTTGTCAACATGCTGTGAATTTTGTCGAAATCAAGCAACATATATTGTAGGGAACTAATATTCTCATACAAGATGTGGATAGAAAATGTGTATATGTGGATAACCACTGTGGATAACTTGTAAGTAAACTGTTTATAAAGCGGGGATAAATGTGAATATCTCAATTATTTCAATTGGAAAACTAAAAGAAAAATACTTAAAGCAAGGCATACAAGAATACTTAAAACGCCTCACACCTTATGCAAAGGTGAACATCATTGAGCTCCCAGATGAAAAAGCACCCGAAGCCTTAAGCGAGCAACAAATGGAGCAAATCAAACAAAAGGAAGGCGAGCGCATACTCGCAAAAATATCAGAAGACACCCACGTCATCGCCCTTGCGATCGAAGGCAAAATGAAAACATCCGAACAGCTCGCAAAAGACCTCGATCATTTGGCAACGTACGGAAAGAGCAAAGTTGCTTTTGTGATTGGCGGGTCACTAGGACTAAGTAATGAAGTAATGCAGAGGTCGAACGAATCGTTGTCATTTTCTAAGATGACTTTTCCTCATCAGTTGATGAGGTTGATTTTGTTGGAGCAGGTTTATCGAGTTTTTCGGATTAATAGGGGGGAACCGTATCATAAGTAAAAAACTTAAATACAAGTATCAGTATGTCTGTTAAATTTTTGTCTCTAATAAGTCGGCTAAAGATATTTTTAGATCGAAAAACCGCACCTCCAATTGTATCGAACAATAGAGGTGCAGTTTTTTATGTCTCCTAAATAAAGATTACTTCAAATCAAATCGATCTGCATCCATCACCTTGACCCAAGCGGCTACAAAGTCATGGACAAACTTTTCTGTATTATCGTCTTGAGCATACACTTCAACTATAGCTCGAAGAACTGCGTTTGAACCGAATACGAGGTCAAAGCGTGAGGCAGTACGCACGACTTCACCAGATTTGCGGTCACGGCCTTCATATTTGTTGAAGCCCGCTGGTTTCCACTCAATCCCCATGTCAAGCAGGTTCACAAAAAAGTCATTTGTCAACGTGCCGACACGGTCAGTAAATACGCCGTGTTCCGAACCGCCATGGTTCGTGCCAAGGACACGCATACCGCCGAGCAAGACTGTCATTTCTGGTGCAGTTAGACCTAGTAGATGCGCTTTGTCTACCAACATTTCTTCTGGGCTGATAGAGTATTCTTTCTTCTGGTAGTTACGGAACCCATCAGATACCGGCTCTAATACTTCAAAGTTTTCCACTTCTGTTTGCTCATCAGTTGCGTCACCACGACCAGGAGAAAATGGAACTGTTACATCGAAGCCTGCTTCTTTAGCTGCTTTTTCGATTGCAGCGTTTCCACCAAGTACGATTAAATCAGCAAGGCTGACTTTTTTATCAAGCTTACTTTGAAGGTCCACGTAGATTCCAAGCACTTTTTCAAGCTGTGCAGGTTCGTTTGCTTCCCAGTCTTTTTGAGGAGCCAGACGGATGCGTGCACCGTTCGCACCCCCACGCATATCAGAACCACGATATGTGCTTGCTGAAGCCCAAGCTGTTTTCACTAATTCGCTTACGGTTAATCCTGTGCTAAGAATTTTTTCTTTTAGGTCAGCGATTTCCGCATCAGATAGTTCATAATCGGCTTCTGTAATTGGATCCTGCCAGATTAACTCTTCTTGTGGAACCTCTGGGCCCCAGTATCTATCTTTTGGCCCCATGTCACGGTGAAGTAATTTAAACCATGCACGTGCGAATACATCTGCAAACTCTTCCGGATCCTCATAAAAGCGACGGGAAATTTTTTCATATTCTGGATCCATACGTAAGGCCATGTCCGCTGTTGTCATCATCGTCTTTACACGTTTAGATGGATCTTCAGCATCTGGGGCCAAATGTTCTTCCTGCATATTGACAGGTGCCCATTGGGAAGCTCCTGCAGGACTCTTTGTCAACTCCCACTCATATTTGAATAACAATTCAAAGTAGCCATTATCCCATTTAGTAGGGTTCGTCGTCCATGCACCTTCAATACCACTTGATATCGTATCACGGCCCTTTCCGCTCTTGTATGTACTCTTCCAGCCAAACCCTTGTGTTTCAAGTGTAGCTGCTTCAGGGTCGTCACCTACTTGAGAGGCGTCCCCAGCGCCATGTGCTTTACCAAATGTGTGTCCACCAGCGACAAGCGCTACCGTTTCTTCGTCATTCATCCCCATACGTTCGAATGTATCACGAATATCACGGGCACTTGCAAGTGGATCTGGCTCTCCGTTTGGACCTTCAGGATTTACATAAATGAGCCCCATCTGTACAGCAGCGAGTGGATTTTCTAGCTCACGGTCACCGGAATACCTGTTGTCTGCTAACCATTCCTTCTCTGAACCCCAATACACATCTTCCTCAGGGTGCCAAATGTCCTCACGTCCTGCTCCAAAACCAAAAGTTTTTAAGCCCATAGATTCAAGTGCTACGTTACCTGTTAATACAAGTAAATCCGCCCAAGAAATCTTGTTTCCATACTTTTGCTTAATAGGCCATAACAGACGGCGGGCCTTATCAAGATTGACATTATCCGGCCAGCTGTTCAGAGGTGCAAAGCGCTGTGATCCAGTTGAGCCGCCCCCGCGTCCATCAGCCGTCCGATATGTACCTGCTGCATGCCAAGACATTCGAATAAAGAATGGACCGTAGTGACCGTAGTCAGCAGGCCACCAATCTTGGCTATCTGTCATTAAATGATGAAGATCTTTCTTTAGAGCATCATAATCGAGCTTAGAGAATTCTTCTTTATAATTAAAGTCTTCTCCCATTGGGTTGGATTTCTTGTCATGCTGGCGAAGTATGCCCAAATTCAATTGGTTCGGCCACCAGTCTTTATTCGTCGTACCTCTAGGCGCTGTCGTTGTCGTGATTGCACTATCTTTGTGATGAGTTACAGGACATTGCCCCGCAGCTGCAGCTGTGTGTTCTTTTTGGTCAGGATAATTGTTGTTTTCCATTCATCATTCTCCTTCCTATTTTTGAACATTTAGTCGAAGATAACATTACATCTTGCCACAAATAGGTGTTAGACTATTATGATAATTCTTACTCTCTATTATAGTGGACTGGGTGTTTGATTCAAAGTGATATGTGCTGTGGATGGAGAATTTTATTGAACATTGATTAAATGATAAGGCTTGTTCACAAGATTCTTAATTAACAGGTTTACTAAAATTTAAATCTTACTAATTGCATTAGCGACTATCTTAATGGGTATCTTGTTGTATAAAATTAACACCATATGGTATTCTTTACAAATAACGATACCTTCATTCAAAGGAGGAAATAATGAAAAAAAATATAAATGTAGTAGGAGCTGTTATCTTTAATGATAACAAAATCCTTTGCGCTCAAAGAGGAGCGGGAAAATCATTACCTTTATTATGGGAATTTCCAGGTGGGAAAATTGAAAAAGGTGAAAAACCAGAAGAAGCTTTACAACGTGAAATTGAAGAGGAAATGCACTGTACCATTGATGTTGGTGAAAAAGTAGAGTATACCGTTCATGAATATGATTTTGGTATTGTTCATTTAACTACCTATTATTGTAAGTTAATAAATGGGAAACCAGTTTTAACAGAACACGCTGCAATTAAATGGTTAACACCTAATGAGTTACCAAGTCTTGAATGGGCTCCTGCTGACATTCCTGCTATTGAGAAAATAGCAAAAGTATATGCATAAGATAATGCTATCCAATTTTTTTATTGGATAGCATTTTTTAATGGTAACTGTTTACAGTATAGGGAAAGAAGATTAGAATTTTTATATAAACTGGGAATGAAAGGTGATTTTAATGGTAAGCTTTGTACAACACTTGCAGGACTCTATTTATCAGGGTTTTATAGATCATGCTCATGGTAAATCTACCCGCTATAAACCACAGTTGTTAATTAATAACACAACTAAAAATGAGAGTATCTTATCTACATTTTTAGAAGAGCTAAATCGTTGTGAGGATTTCTTCTTCTCTGTTGCTTTTATTACAGAAAGTGGTTTAGCAACTTTAAAAGCACTACTTTGGGATCTAAAACAAAAAGGAATTAAAGGAAGAATATTAACTTCAACTTTTTTGCAATTTAATCAGCCAAATGTGTTTAGAGAATTAATGAAGATTTCAAATGTAGAAGTAAAGCTAACTAATTTAAAAGGATTTCATGCTAAAGGTTATATCTTCAAACATAAAACCCACTATTCTTTAATTGTTGGAAGCTCTAACTTAACTGCCCAGGCGTTAAAAGCTAATTACGAATGGAATGTTAAACTAAATTCACATGAAAATGGAGACATTATTCATCACTTTATTAACCAATTTGAAGAAGTATGGGAAGAGTCGATTGGTTTAACCTCAGATTGGATCGATAAATATGAAAAGGTGTTTCAAGATTTAAAACCAACTAACATTCAGAATGTAATTGAACACCCGGTTCAATACCAAGTGAATTCTATTACAGATACCCTTCAAATTCAACCCAATAAAATGCAGGAGGCCGCCCTACAAAATATTCAAAGTGTGAGGGAAGATGGGAATGATAAGGCGCTTGTAATTTCAGCAACCGGAACTGGGAAAACCTATTTATCTGCCTTTGATGTAAGAAGATTTGCACCGAAAAAGATGCTCTTCATTGTCCATCGTGAACAAATTTTACAAAAGGCTAAGTCAGACTTTCAAAAAATACTAGGTGGAATTGATCGAGATTTTGGTATCTTATCAGGGAATTCCAAGCAAAGTGATGCAAGATATCTTTTTGCTACAATCCAAACGTTATCAAAAGATGATGTTTTAAACCAATTTGTAACTAAGGAATTCGATTATGTGTTAGTAGATGAAGTACATAAAGCGGGGGCCAAGTCTTATATAAAAGTTTTGGATTACTTTAAACCAGAGTTTTTGATGGGAATGACCGCTACACCTGAGAGAACTGATGATTTCAATATTTATCAATTATTTGATTACAATATTGCTTATGAAATACGATTGCAGGAAGCACTAGAAGAGGATATGTTATGTCCATTTCATTATTTCGGTGTGACAGATTTTGAATTCAATGGAGAATTATTAGATGAAACAGCTGCATTATCTAAACTCGTTACTGAAGAGAGAGTTGATCATATACTAGAGAAAGTAGAGTACTATGGCCATTCAGGAGACAAGGTACGAGGACTTATATTCTGTAGTAGAAAAGAAGAAGCGATAGAGCTCTCTAAAGCTCTAAGCGAAAAAGGTTTAAAAACGGTTGCTTTATTAGGAAATCATTCACCTGAAGAAAGAATACTTCGAGTGAATCAACTAGAAAATGGCCTGCTCGATTACATTATTACAGTAGATATTTTTAATGAGGGTGTCGATATTCCGAGTATTAATCAAGTAGTCATGCTGAGACAAACACAATCAAGTATTATCTTCATTCAACAATTGGGTCGGGGACTTAGAAAGCATGTTAGCAAAGATTTTGTAACAGTGATCGACTTTATAGGTAACTATAAAAATAACTATCTCATTCCAGTAGCTCTATCAGGTGACAAATCTCAGAATAAAGATAATATTCGCCGTCACACAAAAGATACTTGCTATATCAAAGGGGTATCTACCATTAATTTTGAAGAGGTAGCTAAAAAGCAAATATTTAAGTCAATTAATGATACAAAGTTAACATCCTTAAAAGTTTTAAAAGACGCATACATAGAATTGAAGCATAAAATTGGCAAAGTGCCATTTTTATACGATTTTATATCTTATAAATCAATTGATCCATGTGTTATCGTAAATGAACTGAAAACGAATTATCACAAGTTCTTAGAGAAAATGAAAGAAGATGTACCTACATTGTCAAAATATGAAAACGACGTTTTAACTATGTTCTCTCAGGAAATTTTAAATGGCAAAAGAAAACATGAAATTGTTATTTTAGAATTATTACTAGAAAGATGTGAAATTACAAGAAAAGAATTTGTTGATGAATTATCGAAATATGGATGTGCAACGGATGAGGAAACGATAGCAGCAGTAGAACGTGTTATGGCTCTTTCCTTTTATACTCAGGCTGCTATTAAAAAATATGGTGGTAAACCTATTATTCTTCAAGAGGGTGAAGGTTATCGGTTAAATGAAAGCATTATTAATAGTCTATCGAAGAATAAATTCTTCAAGTCATTAGTAACGGATGTAATAAAAACTGCAAAAGAAAAGAGTCTTACATACGAGAGCACTAACCAACTAACGTTGTATCGAAAATATTCACGTAAGGACGCTTGTAAGTTATTGAATTGGATAAATGACGAAAGCTCAACTATGTATGGCTATAAACCAAAGCATGGCACTTGTCCTATCTTTGTTACTTATCATAAGAATGAAGATATAGAATCTAGTGTGAACTATGGTGATGAATTTATAAATCAAGAGATTTTTAGATTGTATACAAAAAGTAATCGTACTTTGCAGTCTGAAGAAGTTAAGAAGATAATTAATGCTGAGGACCTGGGTATGGATTTACATCTCTTTATAAAAAAAGACGATGATGAGGGAACAGACTTTTATTATATTGGTAAAGCTATACCAGAAACTCGGAGTGAAGAACAAACAACGATGTTGGACAAGAATGGTAATGAATTGCCGGTTGTAAGGATGAATTTACTATTAGAGCATGAGGTGGAATCCTCGTTGTACCATTATTTAATCGAAGAATAAACATCATTCTTCTACTAAAATATACTAGTTTTTTATAACAAAACAATAACAACATAGTAGGTGAATACAATGCCAAATCTTTCACACTATCAATCTTTATTTGATGGGGAAAATACAGAGGCCAGATGTAATAGGGTACTTGAAGAAGTAGCACCCGATGTAAAGAGAGTATTTGAACAATTTATAGGGTCAAGGGACATTCCTATAGGTGAAGATTTATATATCCGTAGCTATGATACGACTTTGAAGACAACTATTAGTGATTCACGTAACCCTGCCCTTGCTGAGCAGAAAAAGAACTCTGATATTGGCAGAAAATATTTTGTGGGTCTATTTAAGAAATTAGGAGACAAGGAAATTAATTTCTTGACACTGGAACTGAACGGTATTGACCGTTCAGTATTAATACATACAGAAGTGAATTTCATACCTTTTTGGTCTTGGGTTAAAAGTGATGTAATCCAAGAAGTATTGTCATCCATTCCCGATAAATATTCTATTTTTACAGGACGCAAAGAAAAAGAACAAGTGTCAAAAGAAGATATGGAAAATTATATTAAAGGCTGTATTAAACCGAGAAAGAGGCCTTCATTTCAAATTGGGATGTCCTTTGCTCTTAAAGAACAGTTAAATGAAGAAGAATGGATCGGACATTTACAAGAAGCTTGGGATGAATTGAGTCATTTTAGAAACCATATTAACGATGAATTACAAATAGGACAAAGAGCACTCGTTGCGTTACAGCAATTGTCTGCAATTAGAGATATAAAAAAGACCGTATTACTAGGTCGCAGCTATACTGTAGATCTTTCTTCTGTTGAAAACTATAAGTCACAAGGGAAAAGACAATCATTTCAAATAAATGATGGAGATCAAATGATTACAAAAGGCAGTATTAGCTATCTTGATTATCATGATAAAAACTCTCCATACCAAACGATTGTTGTGAAGGTAGCAGGAGGTAACCAAATTTTCACCAATGTACGTGAAATCTTAAACAATAAAGAACAAGAATGGTGGATAAAAAAGTTATTTGCTACTCAGAGCATGGATAATAAGGAAATTTTGAAAAATGCTATGCAATTACTTCAAGAGCATGACATTAAAGTTGATGGTAATTCCTATTACGTTGGTACCTATGATAACGCCTCTGAGACGTTTAATGAAGGTGCGCATCAAGTGAAACAGAACTTCATTAATGCAGCTCTTCTATTTGCTCATGCTCGAAAAGCTGTGGAGCTGCCTTCTGATATTGATGACAATGACTTGGAAAAAGAGGAGCATGAGCTCACTGAGACAGAAACACTTGAGCCTAACTTCAGATTGGCAGAAATTTATGACATGATTGAGAACAGTCAATTTACTTTCTCTAAATCGATTGTGAGGGATTTGCACCTGAATTTAACGGCACTTGATGATAAGCATTTTGTAGTTCTCAGTGGAATTTCTGGAACTGGGAAAACCCAAATTTGCCGTTTATATGCGAATGCTGTATATGGCCTAGAATATGAAAATGAAAATCCATATTTCAGTATTATTCCTGTTCGTCCTGACTGGACGGATGCCAGTTCCTTGTTTGGCTACTATAGCTCATTTGAAAAACGTTATGTAAAAACAGAATTTTTGAAAGTCATATTAAATGCATTGAAGCAGCGTGAAAAACCACATTTTATTCTGCTTGATGAAATGAACTTGGCTAGGGTTGAATACTATTTAAGCGATTATTTAAGTGCGGTGGAATCAAGAAAAGAAATCCCGCTTCATCAAGATGATCATATTACAGATGTTCCTCAAAGACTAAGCATCCCGCCAAACATATATATACTTGGAACGATCAACGTCGATGAAACCACTCATTCCATATCAGATAAAGTATTGGACCGTGCTTTTGTCATGACATTATCAGATGTAGACTTTACTTCCTTCTGGGACAGAGTGGATCAGGATATGAAGGATTTATTGAAAAAGGAATTCGTTCTTCTAAAAGAGTTGCATGCCACATTGGCTAAGTACGAGCTTCATTTTGGTTATAGAACAATGGGTGAAATGCTACAGAAGCTCTATGCTAATTATCAACTTGGCTCCGATCATGCAATGGATTGGAAGGAGTCACTGGATGGTGTGATTGCCGAAAAAGTATTGACAAAAATACGCGGTGACGAACGAATATCCGAGATGCTAAATGAGCTAAATAAATGGCTCACAGCAAAAATTGAAGGAGATTCGGTCTCATTGCAGCATGTGAAGCGGATGCAGGAGGAGCTAGAGTATTATGGTGCTACTCAGTTCTGGAGGTAAGTTGGAGGTTAGGACATATTCGGAAGGATGGATGCCATTTAACGAAGTCCTTTTTACAGAGGCAACTGAATATAAGCTACGGTATGAGGGCGACCAAATTGATTTAAGGATCCAAGGAGTACCTGTGCCTTTTCATCGAGAGGGTAATGTGTTCTTTTCTTCATTCATGACTCCCTTTCAGAGTGGATCTGTTCAGATATTTATAAATGAGCAGCAATATGAAACATTCATATATCCTGACTCTAGAAAAATGAATGAACAGCAATATGATTTGATGATTGAAGAAATTTTAGAGGAAAGTAATAGCTGTTTTCAATTGAGTGGATTGGACAGAAAAGTGAATACATCAGGCAGGAGCAGAGGAGCTTCTTGGACACAGTGGATTTACATTGAAAGATCGTTTCAGCAGCTCCGTCAAATTTTTGTCCATATTGAGAAACAGCCATTCCGCAGACTTGTCAAATTACCTATTATACAGAAGAGAGAAAAGGTACAGCGTGTTGGACAAACGACTCTGCACTGGCTTGATAAGAAAGGGTACGGCAACAATATTCCTCTCAATGTTGAAACGACCAAAACCTTTGAGACACTTGACGTGTATGAAAATCAAGTGTTAAAAAAGCAGCTGTTTAACTTAAGTACGCTTCTAAGTACTTATATAAACCTAGGAAGAGTGGAGGTTACAAAAAAGGCTGAAAAATATCAATCTATAATCAGAAGGTGGCTAAACTCACCCTTTCTAAAGGAAGTCACGATGCATCAAGGTTCGTATTCTATCACCCAGAAATTTAGGAAACATCCTGTGTACCGACAGTGGTACCAATGGTTTGAAAAGCTCTTTAATCATGAGAGAGAAGGAATCGGATTTGATTACCCTGTTGCTATGAAAGACACATTCGCACTATATGAGATGTGGTGTTTCATGAAAATTGTAGGGATATTAAGAGATCTGAACTTCATTGAGGGAACTAGTGGGTTATACAAGACGAAAGAAAGTGGAATCTTTCTAGACTTAGCTGAAAATAAAGAAAGCCGTATTAACCTTAAAGGAGGAAAGGCTCTCTATTTTCAAAGAAACTATCAGTTTAATTCTAGAGAATTCTACACTTTTACCCAAAGGATGATTCCTGATATTGTCTTGGAGTGCGGAAATGAAATGATCGTTTTTGATCCTAAATACCGCGTACCTGGTAATATTGGTACTGCTCTTGGTGAAATGCATAAGTATCGTGATGGAATTATACATAGAGATTCAGGCGAAAGAGCTGTTCGTGAGGTATATATTTTGACACCAACCAATGAAGGTTCAGTTGAAACGATGCGCTATTTTCAAGAAAGTTATTATAATAGTTATGCAATGGGCGCCATACAGATGGTTCCTGGAATAGAATGTGAGCAGTTGAAGAATAAGTTATTAGCCATTTTTCTTGATAACTAACTATAATTTAGATATCAGTCACTTATTGAAATGTCATGGTTCGACAAGTGACTGGTACCTTTATCAACAGAATAAACAATGACAGATACTTTCTCTTTAAGCCTAATTACCAATAAAATCAGCTACTACTAACCCAATAGATCGCCTTAATCAGCCCTTTTACTATCGAAATAACACAGTTTACTATCCAAATCAGGCCTTTTACTATCCAAATTACATAGTTTACTATCCAAATCAGCTCCTTTACTATCCAAAATCACCATTTTACTATCCAAATCACACAATTTACTATCCCAACCCGCCACACCACTCATCATTCTTTAGTTGTTCTAAAGAATAATACATTTGCATATGTTGAAGTGGCCTCATCTTGTCATATCATCATCTTCTTCGGGTGTCCTACGTATATATTTTCTAGTAGTCTTTATTAAGTCTACTTATTCAAATCGTAATATGAGTCATATTTTGTTAGCTTCATAGCTAAGTAATATGCTATAACAATAATAAAGAGAAATATGGAGGTGTAGCTCACATGAGTGATATCCTTATTCGATATTTGAAACATTATACTGATGCTAGTGAATCAGAGATAGAGATGATTGTTGCAGATATACCTATTGCAGAATATAAAAAAGGAACTATCCTTTTAGATCAGGGAGAGGTTCCAGAGAAATGCTATTTTGTCGTAAAGGGTTGCGTCCGCCAGTTTGCAGTTGATGAAGAGGGGAGAGAAACGACGTATAATTTTTTTACAGAAGAACAAGCGGTGACGATTTTCAATCAGCATAGTTCTGATAAAACATCAAAGTACTCGTTAATCTGTGTGGAGGACTGTGTCCTCGTTGTAGGTGATTTATCGATCGAGGATCAGATGTATGACAAGCATCCAGGACTTGAGACGATGACGCGTAAGTTAATGGAAGAGATTATGGGTGAAATGCACGATGATATTGCTACGTTTATTTCATCTCGCCCAGAAGAGCGGTATAAGGCGCTCGTTGACAAACGCCCTGATTTGATTAACCGTGTACCACAGCATCAGTTAGCAAGCTATTTAGGTATTACACCTGAGTCACTTAGTCGTATCAAACGAAGATTATAGCGCTCAAATTTGCGCAGCCTTATTATGTGCTTTCCTTTTTGGATACGATTTAATAGGTGTTTTACCACCTTTCATTAAGAGCCAAATGCAAAAGCCTAGCTCTCCAGCAGTCATTGGAATCATCAAAATCATCTCGATAGTTGAAGTCACATTTTCAAGCGTTGGAAAAAACCCGTCTAATAGATGGACCAACATATAGCTTGCACCACCTAATACAAGTAGAATGCTTATGATCTTTGGAACTGTTTTAGTTTTTGAAACGACAAAGCCCACTATTAATAGATGCATCCCAAAGACGATTAACCCAAACGACCAAACAGATTCAAATGCTAGTACAGACATCATGACTTCAGAAGCGAGAAGACTGTCAGGCTGATTCAACAGCTCATTATTATACTTAATGAGATTATCTACTTGAATTAGATTTGAGACGGCGATAGCTAGTATGGCGGTATACATCAATCGAAGCCAAGCAGCTAGCGTTGCATATCCTTCATGTATTTGTTTTAAAAAGATATAAAATGCCCATGAAACGATAATATCCGTTATTAATATAACTAACCAACCAAGTATTGCTGCTCTAAATAATCCTGTTGATGCTGAAATGTTATTAAATGTTTCAATTGAGCTATTACTAATCATTAAAGAACTATGAACATAGCCAAATGAGAAAAATGCAGCTACGGTCATGATGAGCAAGGATATCCCTGCAATTAATGCTGATTTTCGAAGCTGATTTACATCTTGCTGTAATACTTCCATATCATTCCCTCCTAAGTCTTTTGATTGTATTGTAGTGAAAAAATGAATATGATTCATTGACTTAAGTCAATGAATCAATAAGAAAACAATCTATTGCCTAAGTAAATATACAAGCTTCTTTAGTAATCATATTACGATCATTTATCTGTCGAGCAAATGAAGACATTCATACGAGATTTCAAACTAGTATTTGTAAAAGGTTGTGACCATGCAACATTCCTCTTTTTTTGCCTATTATGTAGCAAATTTGATTAAAGCTCTCATGTTATTAGTTACTTCATAACGATAAAGAGCACTCATTGAAGTGAAAGATTATTAGACGTGAAAAAGGTATGGTAAATCTACTTTTATTCTTTTGGTATGCCATTTAAATGAAAGTTAAGTTGATTAGGTTGGGAGGAGTGTTATGAAGCGTTTTTCAAAAGCTGAGCGGGGTTGGATTTTTTATGATTGGGCAAACTCAGCATATTCAATTATTATAACAACAGCTATATTTCCCCTGTTTTATAAAGAAGCTGCGACGAATAGTGGAATTTCTGCGGCAAATTCCACTGCTTACTTAGGCTATACTATAGCGATTGCAACCTTTATATTAGCAATGTTAAGTCCTATATTAGGTACGATTGCAGATTATCAAGGGTTAAAGAAAAAGTTCTTCACATTCTTCCTTCTCTTAGGTGTGACCTCAACGGCGATATTAGCATTTATTCCGAGTGATCAATGGCTGCTATTACTAGTTTGTTATACTGTGGCAACGATTGGATCAGCTGGAGCAAATATTTTTTACAATGCTTTTTTAGTAGATGTCACACCAAAGAAACGCATGAACCGTGTGTCTACATACGGGTTTGGATTTGGTTATATTGGGAGTACAATCCCTTTTATCGTTAGTATCGCTATCATCATGTTATCTCAAAGTAGTATCCTGCCGATTAGTACAGCGGTTGCAAGTAAGATTGCCTTTTTGATTACAGCATTATGGTGGTTTATTTTTACCATTCCATTATTGAAACATGTTTATCAAGTTCACTATATTGATCGTGAACCAAAACCAGTTAAAAATAGTTTTAAGCGACTAGCGAAAACGGTAAAGGAAGTTCGAAAATACCGTTCGTTATTTTTATTTTTGCTTGCTTATTTCTTTTATATTGATGGGGTAGGGACGATCATTTCCATGTCTACAGCATACGGAACGGATTTAGGTATATCTGCTACAAGCTTACTCATTTTCTTATTTGTCACACAGATTGTTGCTGCGCCATTTGCCATATTGTACGGAAAGTTAGCGGATATCTTTACAGGTAAGAAAATGCTTTATGTCGGTATCATTATTTATATCATTGTTTGTATTTACGCATTTTTTCTGCAAACTACACTCGATTTTTGGATATTGGCTATGCTGGTCGCATCGTCACAAGGTGGGATTCAAGCGTTAAGCCGCTCTTATTTCGCTCAGCTCATACCTAAAGAGAATGCCAATGAATTCTTTGGGTTTTACAATATCTTCGGTAAATTTGCTGCCATTATGGGACCATTTCTAGTCGGACTCACCTCTCAATTAACAGGGCATACGAATATGGGTGTCTTTAGTTTAATTGTTCTCTTTATTATTGGTGGAATTATTTTAATATTTGTTCCTGAACCGAAAGGTGTATCAGTTCATGACAATGCTACGGTTAAATGATAAATGAAAAGGCAGAACAATCATTTTTTGATCGTTCTGCCCCTTGTATATAAAATTTTCGATTGGCCCCTGCTAATTTCTAACAACGATTAAGCTCTTTGCTTACGAGTCATGACATCAAAGATAACGGCAAGAGCTAAAACGCCACCACGGATAATATATTGAGGTGCGATTCCAACCCCCATTAGATTCATACCGTTTGTTAAGGAAGCCATAACGATTGCACCGATAATTGCGCCTGTTACTTTTCCGACTCCACCTGCTGCAGATACACCTCCGACGTATGCCGCTGCAATGGCATCAAGCTCGAATAATGTACCAGCTGTTGTTGTAGCAGATTGTAGACGAGCGGTGAATAGAATCCCTGATAGCGCTGATAACATACCCATTGAACCGAAGACGAGAAAGATAATTTTATTGACGTTAATTCCGCTAAGGTGTGCAGCTTCTGGGTTACTACCAACCGCATAAATATGGCGTCCTAGCACTGTCTTAGTCGTAAAGAAATGATACAGAATAACAACAAGCAGCATAATGACAACCGTCCAAGAGAAGCCGTTATAGCCTGCTAAAATCCATGTAATATACGCAATAATAGCTGAAACAAAAATTAATTGTAAAATGAAGATTTCCTTAGAAACAACTTCAAAATTGTACTGAATTTTGTTTTTGCGGTTCGAAATAGCGCTATAAATATAAAATATGATACCTAAACCACCGACAAGTAATGAAAGAAAATGTAACCCGTTAATTTGCAATATAGAGGGAATATATCCATTACCAATTGCATTAAAAGCATCATTTTGAACGATAATTGTACCAGATTTTTCAGTTACGAGTAGGATTGCGCCTCGAAAAATGAGCCATCCTGCTAATGTGGCAACAAAGGAAGGAATTCCTACTTTAGCTACTAGAAAACCTGTACTTAAGCCAGCTAAAATTCCAAGTACTAGAATAATAGGAATAACTACATATACTGGTAGCCCAACCTCCATGAGGAGTATGGCTGCGATAGCACCAAGAAATCCAGCTAAGAAGCCGATCGATAAGTCAATGTGACGAATGACGATAACAAGCATAACACCGACAGCTAAAACAGCAATATAACCAGCTGAATCTAGTAGATTACTAATATTTCGAGATGACATAAATAAGCCATCTGTTAGAATGGTGAATGTTACCATAATAATAATTAAGGCAATATACATACCGTAATCACGAATGTTTTCTTTTATTAAATCTTTTGCTTCATGGAATAACTTCATACACTTAACCTCCTATTGCGTAGCAAGCTGCATAATTTTTTCTTGATCGGCTTCATTTGCTAGCAGCTCTCCTTTGATTTCTCCTTCTGCCATTACATAAATGCGATCACTCATTCCTAAAACCTCTCCGAGCTCAGAAGAAATCATAATAATACTCATTCCTTCCTTAATCAGTTCGTTCATGACGGAATAAATTTCAAATTTTGCTCCAACATCAATACCTCGTGTCGGCTCATCTAGAATAAGAAGCTTAGGACCAACAAACAGCCATTTACCTAACGAAACCTTCTGTTGGTTACCACCACTTAATTTACCGACAAGCTGTTGCACGGATGATGCTTTAATTCCTAAAGATGCTTTATATTTTTCTGAGACTTTAATTTCCTCATTGTCATTGATAATACCTTTTGAAGATATGCCTTTCATATTTGCCGCAGAGATATTATTCTTAATGTCCTGAAGTAAGAAAAGGCCATCACCCTTACGATCCTCAGTGACATACGCAATTCCTGCTTTGATAGCATCACTCGTGTGTTTAAAATTTTGAGGCACTTCGTCAATGGTTAAATCCCCTTGTAGCTTATAAGATTTAGAGTTACCGAAGATGCTAAGTGCTAGTTCAGTACGACCGGATCCCATAAGACCTGCAATACCGATAATTTCCCCTTGTTTGACATGAAGGTTGACGTTTTTAGCAACATCTCGACCAATTTTCGGATCATACGCAGACCAGTTTTTTAATTCGAGAATTTTCGTACCGAATTTTTGCTTACTTCTCTTCGGATAAATATCTGTAATCTCTCGACCGACCATGTTCTTAATAATAGTGTTTTCGTTCATTTCTCCTTTGGCAGCATCTAATGTACAAATTGTTTGTCCATCACGGATGACAGTTGCTTTATCCGCAATTGAGATGACTTCTTTTAACTTGTGTGAAATCATGATGCAAGTAATGCCCTGCCCTTTTAACTCTCGTAATAGATTCAGTAAGTTTTCGCTATCGTCCTCGTTAAGTGCAGCAGTTGGCTCATCTAAAATAAGTAGCTTTACGTCTTTACTTAATGCTTTTGCAATTTCAATTAACTGTTGTTTTCCTACACCCAAATCTTTAATTAACGTTTCAGGATTAACTTTTAAATTTACCTTTTCAAGCATTTTTTTGGACTCGACAATTGTTTGATTCCAATCAATTACGCTTCCACGGTCCACTTCATTGCCAACGAATATATTTTCATAAACTGATAAATCAGGAAACAACGCAAGTTCTTGGTAGATAATAGCGATTCCGGTATCGACACTATCGTTAATTTTGTTAAACTTTTGCACGCTGCCATTAAAAACAATGTCACCATCGTACGTTCCGTATGGATACACACCGCTAAGCACCTTCATCAGCGTCGATTTTCCGGCTCCATTTTCACCGATTAAGCAGTGTATTTCCCCTTTTTCTACTTTAAAATTAACATCACTGAGCGCTTTGACCCCAGGAAATTCCTTCGTAATCTGATGCATTTCTAGAATATACTCGCTCATGATTAACCTCCCTTACCAAAACAACTAAAATAATTAGAAATAGTGACAGACGTATCTATCACTATTTCCATAAAGCATGCGCATTTTATTTTAGACCTTCAAATTCGCTCTCTTCATAGTAGCCAGAATCAATGAGTTCACTCTTAACGTTAACGTCCTCAACGACGATTACATCAGTTTGTTTTGCATCTACTTCTTTGCTACCGTTGTCATAAGAACCAGTTGTTTCAGGTGAACCACCGTCTAAAACAGCAACTGCCATTCCGATTGCGTCTTTTACAAGTGTACGAACATCTTTAAATACTGTCATTGCTTGCTTACCATCAATAATATATTGGATAGAAGCTTTTTCAGCATCTTGCCCAGTTACTACATAGCTTGAAACCTCAGGATCTGATCCAAATACATCAGCGATAGAGCGTGCTGTTCCGTCATTTGGCGCAAGAACTGCAACATCACCCTTCATATCTGCTCCTACAGCTGTTAAATGTGTTTGAGCTTTATTTTTCGCTTCATTAGGATCCCAGTTAGTTGTAACCTGTCCTAAGATTTTACCCATTTCATCACGTGAAAGCTCAGCTTTATCTTTTAAAGCTTCTGCTTCGCTAGAGTTTGCGATGACAAAAGTGCCATCAGCGATCTTTGGTTGAAGTACGCTCCAAGCTCCTTCAAAAAACAGAAATGCGTTATTGTCAGAAGCAGCTCCAGCATATAAATATAAAGGAGTGCCTGAGCCGTTAGCATTGTCAATTAAAAATTGTCCTTGAGCTGCACCTACCGCTATGCTATCAAATGTAACGTAATAATCTACAGCCTCAGTTCCAGTAATAAGGCGGTCGTATGCAATGACAGTAACGTCATCCTTTTTAGCAGCATCTACTGCACCCGCTGCAGCTGCCCCGTCCTGTGGAGCGATAATTAAGACATCGATTCCTTTGTTAAGTAATGTTTCAACATTTTCTTTTTCTTTAGCTGAAGATCCTTGGCTAAATAAAATTTCTGTTGAGTAGTCTGAATCTGCTAATGCATCTTTAAACCTTTGCTCATCTTGTACCCATCTAGGTTCATCTTTCGTAGGTAAAACAATACCGATACTTACATCGTTACCACTTCCTGTAGTAGCACTACCGCAGCCTACAGCTACTAGTGCAAGCATCATGACAACGATGGCCGCTATAATTCTCTTTTTCATCAAAAATCCCCTTTCGAATTAAAGTTGTGTCTTAATAACTCCAATATAGCAGTCAGGCATTATGATGAAAACGCTTTCTATTAGCACAATTTTAATATTATCTGTATTTTTTTAATATTAGTTTAGTAAGTTGCTAACCTACTTATAAAAATGCGTATCTACTGGAAGGGTAAAAAACCGCCAGGATGCATCCTGGCGGTCTGTGAATAATAAATTCTTTTGTTATCTGTCGTATACTTCTTCAATAGAATGAAAGTCGTCAGCGATAATTGTTTCATCGATATTATGCTTATTTACGGCAATTGGTGAAAGGAGAACAGAAGGCACCTCGAATTTCCCATTATTAATGGTAGTCTGAACATCAACAACTTGACCTTCTGCTAGCTTAACAGCAAGCTCAGCAGCTTTTTGGGTTAAATCAATAATTGGCTTATAAACAGTCATTGTTTGTGTTCCATCAACGATTCGTTGAACAGCAGCAAGCTCAGCATCTTGACCAGAAACTGGAATTTTACCTAGAAGCCCTTGTTCAGCGAGTGCTTGAATGACAGCTCCAGCGGTTGCATCATTTGCAGCAATGACAGCATCAATTTGGTTATTATTTGCTATTAAAGCTGCTTTCATATTTTCATAAGCATTTTCAGGTAACCAATCTTTCGTCCATTGGTCATATACAATCGTAATATCTCCTCTGTCAATGAATGGCTTGAGGACGTTAAATGCTCCTTTTCTAAATAAATGTGCGTTATTATCTGTTTCTGCTCCGCCAATATATACATATTTTCCTTTTGGAACCAATGATGTAATTGCTTTCGCTTGAAGCTCACCTACTTGTTCATTGTCATATGATACGTATAAATCAAGCTTAGCGTTTTTCACTAGTCGATCATAGGAAAGTACCTTAATACCAGCCAAATGAGCCTTTTCAACGATCATTGCTGTTGATTCTGCGTTGTGAGGAACAACGACGAGTATGTCGATGCCTAGACTAATTAATTTTTCTGCTTGTGAGATTTGCAAAGCATCGTCTCCATTTGAAGCAAAGATTTCTACTTCTGCGCCAAGTGCCTCTACTGCTTCTTTGAAGCGATCTCTATCTCTTAACCAACGCTCCTCCAATAATGTATCCATAGAAAAGCCAATTTTAAGCTTTTTTTCCTCATCTACAGATTCAAATGTCGTTTGTTCTTGTTCTGGCAGAGTCGAATTTGTTATCGAACCTCTTTCATTTACGCATGCTGTAGTCATTGCAAGCAGAGCCAAAAAGAACAATAGTAGACTTCCTTGACAAAATAACCGTTTCATAGGATAAGTTCGCTCCTTTTCTACTGAAAGGAAAACTTTTTTAATAGTTTTAGCTCTCAGCGATACAGGTGGATTTGTCAATCAGATGAAGCATATCCTCCACCGATAACGAAAATGTTGAAGTTTTTTAACGACTTGGTTATTCCTTCATTCCGATAAGTGATTTACGATATTCGGTCGGTGAAGCGCCACACAGCTTTTTAAACACTTTACTGAAATAGTTTGGGTCGTGATAACCGACTTCGAATGTAATTTCTTTTAAGCTTTTATCAGGATTCATCATCAGCTTCTTCGCCTTTTCGATGCGACATTCTGTTAGGAAGCTGATGTAGTTCACCCCAAGCTGTTCTTTAAACATCTTACTAATATAAATAGGACTTAATCCAACTTTGTGTGCGATTTTATCTAGTGAAATTTCTTTATGGGAATGTTCAATAATGTACTGCTTAATTTGTTGAATAGTGTCATCTTCTAATTGACTACAATAATCTACATAGGACTGCCACATATAATCTAGTAAATAACTTGTCTCAGCTTGAAGCTGTCGAAAATCATGTATTTGTGTTGAGAACAAAGGGGTATATGGCTCAACTCCCAGTTCAGTTAACACGCGAGATGCAATCCAAAGCAACTCTAGTACACGTTGCTGTGATTGCATTACGTTTGTTTTTTCACTCTCATAGCGGTGGATTAAATTAATCACGTATGAAGAGAATTCTTCCCATTTCCCATTTCGAACTTGATCAAATAGCTTCTTTTCCAGTTGTTTTAAATTTTGATCCTCTGAGTTCTCATCATGTGTAGGTAAATCAGCATAAAAACGGAATCTTACATGAGGCTTCGCCTCTTTGGTTGCTATAAGTGACTCCTGATAAGAATGGCGTATTTTGTCTAATGAATGACATACATTTCCTATGCCGATAAACCAACTACTGTTATTAGTAGATTTCGGAATAGATAGAATGGCTTGAGCAAGAGAAACTGCTTGTAAACGAAATGATTTCTCTTGTTGTCTGAACACGATAATTGGCAATTGGCGACCATATAAGGCTCCAACCCAACCTCGTTCTGTCTTTCTTACCTTCTCTTTGATAGCTGAATAGAAACGTTCTGCTCCTTTTGGAAGCAAGACGCTCATTACAAATTTTTCGTTTGACATTTGAATGTCTAATAGTTGAATTAACTCATCTAAATGTATGTCATGCATATGGTCGAAGAGCAGTTGTGTCACTACATCAGTTTCAACGATGGGTAATGTTTTTTGAAGAGCATGCTGTTGAAACGTACTTATCGCCATGGATTCTCTTTCTTGTTCGAGTAGGCTCAATACTTTTCCGACCGTGTCTATGATTTCACTCGTCTTGCTGGGTTTCAGTAAATAGTCCTTCACTCCTAGCTTCATTGCTGTATGGGCATAATCAAACTTGGCGAAAGCAGTGATCATAATAAATTTAATATTCGGATGATCTTTATTAATTCGCTCAATTGCTTCAAGCCCATTTATTCCTGGCATCTGAATATCCATTAAGACTAAATCTGGTGAAAATTCTTCGACTATCTGGATAGCTGCTTGTCCATTTTTTGCTTGCTCTATAACAAGACCGGAGAAGTTTTTTTCTAGAATGTATTTTAGACCTTCTCGTTCTACTTGTTCATCATCAACGATTAGGAGTTTCATCATCTTTTTCGATTCTCCTTTTCTTCGGAATTTTCAACACAACCTTTGTACCTATTCCAAGCGTACTTTCAATATCCATAATATTTTCATAGCCATAGAAAAGTCGTAACCGTTTACCAACATTACTCATGCCAATCCCAGTTGAGTGTCCTTCGGTATCAATACTGTTACCCTCTAATATTTGCTTCCTTTTATGTTCGTTCATCCCAGGGCCATCGTCCTCAATTTCAATTGTCACTTCGTCAGTACTGTTGATTGCACGGAACCAAATGATGCCACCTTCTTCTTTTGGCTCAATAGCATGTATTACCGCATTTTCAATGATTGGCTGCAACGTTAGCCTTGGAATTTGTAAACCTAGACATTTTTCGTCTATATTCATATGAAATTGTAAGCGTTCGGTAAATCTTGCTTTTTGTATATCAATATATTGCTGAAGAATATTAACCTCTTCAGCAAGAGTAGTAGATTTGTCTAAGCTTTTTAAATTATAGCGCAACAAGCTGGCAACGCTTACTATAAGATCACTAGTTTCTTCTGAGCCTTCCATATACGCCTTTTTAGAAAGCGTATTAAGGGTGTTATACAAGAAATGAGGGTTCATTTGGCTCTGTAAACTATGGAGCTGGCTTTCTTGTAGTAAGAGCTTGTTCTCCTTTAGTTCATTTTCGAGCTGTGCATTTTGTTGTACTTCCAGTAGAAAGTTATTTATATTAATTCGCATACGATCAAACATCTTAGCGAGAAACGAAATTTCATCATTGGAATCAACTTCAATTTTAGAATTGAATCGTCCTTTTGATAATTCAATAGCGGCTTGGGTCAACTTCTTTACTGGTCTAGTAATTCTCAAGGAGAACCAGTAAGTAAATTGTACGAGCAACAAGGTAATTAACAATAACAGCCAAATTCCAAGCTTTTTCAGTTCTTCTGACTGTTCAATAATTCCACGATAGAAACGATCGTACGTGTTTAGCTCTTTGTCAATTAATGTGAGTGTCATCTCAGATATATATTTAGATATGTGCGTAGCTTCTGTTAATACTTCTAAATAATCTTCTGTTTCTTTCTCTGTACGGAACAGAAGCGAGCGTTCCGTTGCTTCAATGAGACTATCGATTAAATTTTCATAATTGGTTAAGGCAAAATCATTTTGGTTATTTCTAAATTTAGACACTTCATCCTTTTTATTTTGAAGTTTATTTATGTTAAGTTGAAGCGCTTCCAAATTTGCAAATGAAGGATTGAGTAAATAGTTGTTCAAATCTGTGACCATTTGCTGACTGACACTTGATACCTCATTCATACTTAAATAGCGTTCAAGGATATCATTATATTGATTTTGCGTTTTTTGATTATAATAGGTGAGTGAAATCCAAATTGCGACCATGATGAATAGAATGACTGTGGCGAGTGCCCATATTTTCTTTTGTAGACTGTTCATCGCACATCTATTGCCTTTACAACTTTTATATCTGTGAAATAGCCATCTAAATTAAGTTGCTCTTTCTCATTCTTCAGCCATTGCGTAATAAGACTTACACTCATTTTTCCCATCTCCTGAGGGGATTGCTCTATCATTCCGTCGAGCTTTCCTTCTTTAAGAAGTGATAACGACTCTCGGTCGTCATCAAAAGAATAGATATAGTAAGGCTCGACTTGTGATCTGCTCTCAATCTCAAGAACCATTGTTTCAGAAATATTGGCATTCACAGCGATAAAAGCATCGACATGAGGGAACTTATTCAACATATCTTTTGTTGTCGCATTAACGCTTTCCCTAGTTAGAGATGTTTCTGCTTCAATTGCATCTATGTGTGGAAACGAGTTTAAAACGTCTTTTATACCTTTTAACCGTTGGTCTTGATAATACTGATGCTGACGGTCAAACATGAGTATCACTTCCCCTTTGTCGCCCATGTCTGATATTAACTGCTTAGCTATTAGCTGCCCTGCTAAGTATTGGTCAGAGCCGACATATGTCCGTCTTAGGCTCTCATTCATAGGAACGTCATTAGCAACTGTAATAATTGGAATTCCATACGATGCAGCTTTGATCTTCGTTAAATTTTTAAAATCATCTGTATCATAGCCTTGAACAATGATCCCATCAACTTGTGAATAGATAGCAAGTTCAATTTGCTTCAAGAAGTCCTCTTTGTTATTACCATAACTGCCCCAAATCTCAAGGCTTGCCTCTTCACTTTGTGCTTGTTCAAGTGCACCTTCCCCAACCTTAACCCAAAATGGAGTATCTAGATCTTGGGTAATTAGAACTAGTCGATAGTCTGACTCTGCCTTGGCTAATGTCTCTGGTAATTGCCAATCAGTTCGAAATACTTTACTGGCCGAAAGAAATGTGAAATAGAATAGGATGATAGAAACAAAACTAAGTATGAAAACTACGATTTTCTGCAAGAGAATAATCTCCTTTGTTTCTTATTCTTTGGCTATTTTCGTAGTATTTGTTAGACCATAGCTGTAACTTGATAGCTAACATACAAAGCCACTTTTTATGGTGCAAATTTGGTAATAGTATAAACAAAGTACGAAAAGAGCCTATTCTTTTAATCATCTTATCACAAGTAAGTAAAAATCTACTATGCTATTTTTCGCTATATTAATGGAGGAATATGGTCATGGCGGATTTTTCAGATGTAATGATTGGCTGTTGTTACTTTAAGAGGTAAACATCTACACAACTAGAGGACAACGATGACCAACAATGTAAAAAACTTAGCAACAAAGTTTACGACAAGAGCTGTTGCATAATTATGTTTTACGTGTAGATCAATCTTATTTGCATTGAGGTATGCGGTCCTTATACTTGATATAGGAAATGCATTCGAATAGAGAAGTATTTAGCTAAGTATAACTGTAATATTTGAAGATGTTAGACAGGGGAATGGTTGTGTCAAAAGGGGGACCAATTAACCCCCTTTTTAGTCTTCCATTAAGGTATAAAATAACTCTCCACATTTACTATATTTCACTTCAATTATTTTAAGCTTACAACTTCTAAACCCTCATCGTGTAAATAACTGATTATACTTGGCAGTGCGTCTATGACAGCTTGTGATTCATGGAGAAGAATAATAGATCCGGAAGGGTTTGAGCTTCGAATATAGTTAATGATTTCGTTTGAGCTCTGAACCTTCCAATCCTTTGGATCCTTATTCCAAAGTACCATCTTATGTTGATGTTTTTCCATTAACTCAATAGTTGACTCATTATTTGAACCATAAGGAGGCCTAAATAGAGTTACGGGCTCATTCGTTAGTTCTTCAATTAATAGATTTGCTTGGATGATTTCATGTTCTTGATTGTGTAGGGAGAGATTTGTAAGTTCTTTATGGTACATTGAATGACTACCGATCGAATAATTGTTAGATTGTGCATACTTTACGTATTCAGGATATTTCTTAACATTCTCACCGGTGAAAAAGAACGTACCACCAACCGTATGCTTCTTTAATATGTCTATAATCTCTGTTGTATATTTAGAAGGACCGTCGTCAAAGGTTAATGCTACCTTTCCATCAGGGATGCTGAAGGTAATTGCATCATTCAGTTGCACAAATGGAATTTCGGATATAATATTCTCATTCTTCTTTATTTCTTCCTTTGCAGGTGATTCTTCATTCTTTGGAAGTGATTCAATAGTTTCTTTTTCAACACTCTCTGCTAGCACAGGAGTTTTACTAGACAAAAGATTAAAGTACGAATTGTTAGAAAAACCTAGCAAAATAGTAGAAATGACAATAAATGAGGCAACGGTAATCCAAGCAACCTTATGCTTTCTATTATTAAGAAATTTTCCTTTGGGATGTATTTCGCCTTCTTGTTTTACTTCAGTATTACGTGCGGGTTGTAGCTTATCATTTAAAATTTGATTGATTTGTTTGGAATGTTTAAAAGCGTTTAGTCCTCGTACATACTCATCAGAGCAGGAAAAATAGATTTTTTCACTATTGTCTCTATATGTTCTCGTTATGTAGCTTCTATGTTGCTGTATATTTGAATTCCAAGAGGTGTGAAAGGACATTCTATATTTAAATTTCCCAGAAAAATCAGTCGATTCTTTTAAGCTCATAGCTGTTTCAGTATCAATTTCCCAAAGGAGTTCAATATCTATTTCAAAAGAATATTTGACTCGTAAAAAAGATTTGTTCAGATTGTTTTCTATTGATAATAGTTCTAATAGCTTACTATGATAGACTGACATACTGTCCCCTTTCTCTTAGAGGTAACTAAAGAGCTACATGCTCATGTTTACTCTGTTGTAGTAGATGTAGTTGTTTTTGGAGAGAAAGAAAAAGACAGCCGATCCGTAAAATCATTAATTGTTTGCATTAATTCTGCTTTTTCATCTTGACTTTGTTTGTATTGTTCTACAACCTTGTGATTCTCTACTTCTAAATCTCTAATTTTCTCTTCAAGTTCTTTTATTAACATCATTTGTTCATATTGCTTGTTAGTTGATTCTTCTTTGAGTTTGTTATATTTATTAGTTTCTTTCTCAAGTTGGTTTGTTATATTTCCAAACTCTATTTTCGACGAACTTTGATAGTCTTTAAAATCTTCAAGTAGCTGATCATAACTCATTTGTTTGTTAGTAAGGTTAGATTCTAATTCACGAATTTCCTTATCTTTATCTAATAAAATTTGTTCCTTCTTTACTTGGCTATGTTTTAAGCGGCCTATCATTTCATTCGCCGAATACAATTGGCTTTCAAGTCCCTTATTTTTATATTGAATCAATTGTCGGTCATGTAGCATATTTTCTAGAGAAACTATTAAATCTAAGGCTACTTTGTCTTGATCATCTTTTGATAATAAGTTTTTTTTACTAGTTGTTTCAGATTGTTCGAATTCTTTGAATTCTTCATCAATAGATGATTCTTCAATCATTTCTTGGGAAACATCTTCTTCCATATTTATATTATTTTGTTCAGGTTGACTTTGATTAGATAGGACTCCTTTTAACCAACCTCTTGAATTGCTCTTTGTATCCTTGGCCATCATTTTCTCTCCTATCTCAATGTATGAATAAATTATTGTTTATCAGATAGAATGGTATTAAATACTTACTAGAGTAGTATTAATCATCATTATACACCTTTTGAAGCCTGAGTGGTAAATTCTAATCTTATTGTACGATTATGTAAATGGATGTCAATGTATGGCGAAAAAAATTGACATTTGTAGCGGAAAAAGATACTTAAGTTATAGGTAAAAAATACTATAAATAGCAAAAAAACGAGACTAATGAACTAATTCTATTAGTGTTTATATATAGAATGGGCATGTATTCATTGCAGACTCTTTTCATAAATTTGTTTTATTTTTAATAATATATGAACAGGTAAATAGGGGTTGTGGTGAAGTATTTATTAAAATTAATAAGAAATAAACCCAATTTGACAAAGGCTTTGATGAGTGTGGATAAAGATGAGGATGAAAAGGATGAATATCATTAGCAGTAGTTGTCTCAAAAAACTGGTTTGGTAGTTAATTAGGTCTGGCTTACGAGTATTTGAGCCATGTTTCTTTACAACATTGTTAAGGTGCTAATTACATAAATATATTTATAGTAGAAAGATACTGTTTATGGTAGACTAGTACTACATAAACTTCTTCAGAATTTTTAAAAAATAATGATCTTTTCGTAAATTTTGTTGTTATAGTTCATAAACTAGAGAGTAAGAGTGTCATTTTAATCAATACTTATCATTTTAGAGAAGTAAATTGTATTAGTGTTTTTTATCAGTATGAAAAACAACAGTCTATGCAAAAACAACCAAAAAAACACCGCTTTCCAATTATTAGCGGTGTTATATTTCCTAACCTAATTATTTTGTACTAGTAATAGATAATATTGGTGGTAAATTCTCATCTTCTGGAGACGCTAGAGCTGTTGATCCTAATGCACCAACAATTATTAGACTCACAGAAAGTGTTAAAATGATTTTCTTCACACGTTTCATAACATATCCCACCTCTCAATAATTAATTATATTTTACTATATACCGTCTAACGATAAATTTACGATAAATGAGTATTATGCGAGATTAGGACTATCATGCTCGTGATTTCTTCAGAATTCGTCAACTGATATAAACATATTGATTTTTTATGGAAAGGGGAATTTGTTTTCATGGATACAGAGAACCTATTACCGAAAATAGCATCAAACCTAAGAGAATTGAGAAAGTTTCAAAAAATTTCTCAAAAAAGGTTAGCTGAAGGGATATGTACTCAGTCTTATATAAGCATGATTGAAAAAGGTGAAATATCCCCATCTGCAACAATATTACATGCCTTCGCTATTCGATTAGGAGTTGATATTAATTATTTCTTTGATGTTCAGGAAAATTTAATGTACCAGTATCAAGACGAATTGATAAAGCTCATAAAAGAGGCAAGGGATAAAAATGATTATACAGAAATACGTCAGTTATTAAAAAAACAGGAACAAAATCCGTTCATGAGTTCTACTAAAATGCAAAAATTTATGAATTACCATAAAGGGCTGTGTTGTTATTTTCTTGACCATGACGCCAAAGAAGCAATAGAAATTTTAAATCAAACTTTATCTACAGATGAACATACTCAAGGTTTGTATCATTCAGAGGACATTGAAGCTTTAGTTGCCATTGCAAGTATTCATACTGAAGAAAAAAAATGGCCTGAGGCAAAACCATATTTTCTACAAGCTTTTGATATTGTGAAGAGATATCAAGCTGCAATAAAAATTCAGACAGTGCAAAAAGTTTATTACAATTATATTCGTCTGTTGTATCTGTCCGGGTCATATACAGAGATTATTCAAGTAGCTGATAAAGGAATTAACCTTTGTAAGGAAAATGATAGCTTATATTTACATGGTCAATTATTATATTATAAGGCTCTTACATTAAATAAACTGGAACGATTTGATGAGGCGATTACATTTTTTGAAAAAGCTATTATGGTATTTAGCGTTCAGGAAAATCAACAGCTTGTCGATTATACTAGAAAAATAATAACTAAATTTAAAGACATAGAAAAAAGCAATAGGTAGCGAGCTGCTATTTGCTTTTTTCTATGTCTTTTTTTATGTTTTGATGGTGGAGGCTGGGTTCAAAATTCTTAGCTAGTCTATAATTATTCTTTTCGAAATTATTTCGCGTCAGTAGTTATTTGTAATTTTATTTTTTTCGGTAAAATTACCTAGATTGTAAAACACTCACGAAATATTTTTACTATATTAAGGTTTCTAGGCATATTTTAAAGCAAATCCCATATGTTTTAAATTAATTACACGTTTTAAACATACGATTTCATGGAGCATCGTTATAAATAGTGAATAGTTTCACGAAAAAATTCGTTCTTTAGCATTATTCGACAATTTATGACGAAAGTTGCATATACAAATATGATGTATTTTGCAATGATATTCATGTAACGGTCGTGCGTATTTAAAACGGTGTAGTTTTTTATAGAGGGGGGGAAACTAGTAACTTTGTGTTCACTTTAAAGTCTTGTAATTTAAATTTACGAAACATTTAGTAAACTTAAACTTTTATGATTATTTTGCTATATTCTATTAAACGGGGTGTGTTGAGTGAAATTTAAAAAAATATTATCTGTTTTGACAGCGGTTACAATTAGTGCGTCTATGATGCTCCCATCTTTACCAGCTACAGCCGAAATTTCAGAAAATGATGTACCCGTTGGTGCAGGTGGATATTCTACAGTTGCCAAAGGGACGCAATTGTATGGGTGGGAACTTCACCCAAGAAGAACGCCACAGGATTTTGACTATTCAACAAGTAATTTAGATGGGAAGCCATTACCTACAAATGACTGGATTAGCTCAGTATTATGGTATCAATATTCAGGGGCATTATATGCACACCCTTTGTCATACCAAGCAACTCCAACTGGTTTCGAAATAAGTAACCCTCCTAAAACTGTTAATACATTATTGGATGGAGAAAATGAACTAGAAAGGGAGCATAGACCTGGACAAATAGATCTTGAGGTTCAAGCGACAACATTTTCTCCGGTAGATGCACGAGCAGATAAACTTTCTGATTGGGCGGCTGACATTTTAATGGCAAGTCCAGACGGTAGTAAAAATATGAAAGCAACGATTGCTCATGGAAGTCCATATGCATACTTCACATTTGAGGGTGGCGAGCCTAAAGTTGTTTTTAAAAACCCAACAACGATTGTAAAGCATGATAATGCATATCTACAGTTATCTGTAGATAATAATGGTCAAACAAACTACTATGGGCTATATGCTCCAGCAGGTTCTACATGGACTATGAATGGAACTGAAGTAGTTGCAGATTTACCAGATGGGAAAAATTACTTTACAGTTGCTGGCTTACCTGACGGTAGTGAAAACACATTTAACTTCTATAAAGAGCGCGCTTTTGCGTTTATTACAGATACAAGAGTAGATTGGAATTATCATGAAGCAAGTAGTACGTTAACGACGGATTATACAATTACAACTACACCAATGGAAGGTGCCAATAGAGAGACAATTACAGCGTTATATCCACATCAATGGAGAAACAACCCTCTTATTCCAAACTCAGCGCATTTATACGAATACGATTCAATTCGGGGAAATATGAAAGCGATTTCTGGAACGTCTTTTAGTACACAATACGTTTACAACGGAATATTACCGACAATGCCAGAGCTTACAGATCCTGCTGATATTGCAAAATTAGAAGATTATGTAAGGCAATATTTTGATTATGGAATGTCTTTAAATCCAAATTTTGTTCAAGCTGGAGCAGATGGTGGTAATGGCGGCTATGATACGTATTGGATGGGGAAAAATTTAGGACGTAATTCTAATATCATGCCAATTGCCGATCAACTAAACGACGAACATAAAAAGGGAGAATTTATTGACTCAATTAAATCAACACTAGAATGGTGGTTTACACCGACAAAATATAATGAAGCTGGGCAACCAATTGAAGACAATTATTTTTATTATGATGACCATTGGAAAACGTTAATTGGTTATAGTGCAAATTATTTTTCAGATACGGAATTAAATGACCACCATTTCCATTGGGGTTATTGGATTTATGCAGCAGCACAAGTTGCTCTACAGGAACCAAACACAGCAAACGCTTGGGATAGTAACTCACAATGGGGAGGTATGGTTAATGAGTTAGTTGATGACATCGCAACAGTAGATCGTAATTCAGATGACTACCCATTTCTAAGAAACTTCGATCCATATGCTGGTCACTCTTGGGCAAATGGCATGGGCTTCATAGATGCAGATGATTGGAGATATGGCGGGAACAACCATGAGTCTTCATCTGAAGCGATGAATGCATGGGCTTCACTCATACTTTGGGGCGAAGCTACAGGGAATTCAGAAATAAGAGATGCTGGAATTTATATGTTCACAACTGAGCAGCAAGCTATTAATAATTATTGGTTTGACATTTATGGAGATGTATTTGAACCAGAGTTTTCAAATGATGATGCAGTAATGGTATGGGGAGGAAAATATAACCATACTACTTGGTGGACAGAGAATCCAATAGAAGCACATGGGATTCAGATGTTACCGATTACACCTGCATCACTTTACCTAGGTAGAGATCCAAATTATGTGAAGCGTAACTACGATAATACGTATGCGGAGTTTCCAAACTATTTACAGAAAAAAGCTCAATATGGTTGGCAGGGTCTAGATAATCCAGATACGTGGCAGGACATTTTAGTGTCATACTATGCATTGTATGATCCAGCGGAAGCGTTAGCAAAATGGAAGGATGAGGATTCAGAAGTAGACCCAGCGGTTGGAGTAGAGTTTGGTGAAACGAGGGCGCATACGTATCATTGGATAAGATCTTTAGATGTGTATGGCTTACCAAACTTTGATATTACAGCGAATAGCCCATTATATTCTGTATTCTCCAAAGATGGGAATAACACATACGTTGCTTACAATGCATCAGATTTTGAGCAAACAGTAACATTCTCTGATTGCTTTGAATTAGTAGTCCCAGCAAACGCAATGGCTCAAGAAACTGCAGTTAGCCCTGGTGGTAACTGTTCTGCAACACCTCCTGGTGGAGGTAATACAGATCCTGATATAGAAGCTCCTAGCTCACCAGAAAATCTCCAGTTTTCTGGAAAAACAGCATGGACAGTAGATTTAACATGGACAGAGGCTACGGACGATACTGGCGTAGTGGCTTATGACATTTATCAAGATGGTGAGCAAGTAGCAAGCACACCAAGTGTAACGTATCAAATTACTGGATTAACAGGTGAAACGACGTATACATTTGAAGTCATTGCTAGAGATGCAGCAGGTAATTTATCAAATCCAAGCAATAGTTTAATCGTAACAACAGATCCTGCTCCTGATGATAATGAAGCACCAACTGCGCCAACAAATGTGGACTATTCAAGTAAGAGTGAGACGACAGTCGATTTAACATGGACAGCAGCAACAGATAATATAGCGGTAGAAGGCTACGATGTATATCAAGATGGTGTATATGTTGGATCGACAACAGCGACAGCGTACCAAGTGGCTGGATTAACAGCAAATACAACCTATACATTTGAGATCATTGCAAAAGACGCAGTAGGGAATGAATCTGTAGCTAGTAATCAATTAATAGTAACAACTGATGCAACACCAGGTAGTGGTGGGAATAACGAGATTGTTACAGATAATTATACGATTAATATAATTGATCAAGGAACAGATATCACTTTTAAGTTCACACCAACTGGTAATGTTTCTAATTTCGTTGATTTACATTATAAAATTAATAATGGTGCACAGCAAAACGTACGGATGATCGAAAATGGTGTGACATGGGAATATACAATTCAAGGGTTGAGCGAAGGCGATACAGTAGATCATTCCTATACTTACACATTAGGTCAACCTGCATATGTGTCTGAAACGTACAGTTATATAGCAGGATCGGATTCAGGAAGTCCACCAAATGATGCAGAACCACCAACCGCTCCTCAGGGTCTTATAAGCACTGCACAAAGTGAAACGACTATTACAATTACTTGGGAAGCTGCTTCTGATAATGTCGGAGTAGTGGGTTATGATATTTATAAAGACGGAGTGTACGTTGATAATACAGCATTAACTACCTATCAAATTACCGGACTATCAGGAGACACAACCTATTCCTTTGAAGTGATTGCAAGAGATGCTGCTGGTAATGAATCAGCTGGAAGTACAATAGATGTTACAACAGAGGCGCCACCAATTGACGGAAATCCAGATAACGGAACAATTAGTCATGAAGATTTTACAATTGACATTGAAAACAATGGGGGTAGTGCGACATTTCATTTTACACCAACAGGAGAAGCTTCTAATTTTGTAGACTTACATTATACGATTAATGGTGGTGCACAGCAAAATGTCGGTACGACAAATAATGCTGGGACGTGGGAGTATACAATAAATGGCTTAACAACTGGTGATACCATTGAATTTTTCTACACATATACAATTGGAACACCAGCATATGATTCAGCTTGGTATGAATATACACATTGATTGTTGTTTTACTTGGCATCTGAACTCGTTAGAAACACATACATGAAGTCTAGTCGTTATTATGATGTGAAATATTAGGTAAGAGTTGTAATCATTCAATATTAAAGCATGTTGTAGATCATACATTTCTACGACATGCTTTTTGTTTTGTGGTAGGATAAGATGGCAAAACTGTTACTAACATAATGATAATAAAAATTTGAAGATAGGATGACACGATGGCTGCTGAGATACGTTTAAAGGTAAAACCAAAATTTATAAACAAATTTAAAAATGGTTATCCGCTTATTACGAAAGAAGCAATTGTCAATATCAATGATTTAAAAGAAGAGGGCACAGTTGTTAAGGTTGTCGATGATCGAAACTCATTTATCGGAAGAGGCTATTATGGCAAACAAAACAAAGGATTTGGCTGGATTTTAACCCGAAATAATGGTGAACAGCTTAATCAACAGTTTTTTAAGGAAAAAATTAAAGTAGCGCTTCATGGAAGAAGTCATTTTTTCGGTAAGGAAGATACAACTGCATTTAGGGTTGTTAATGGGGAAGGTGATGGCTTAGGTGGTATAACAATTGACTATTTCGATGGCTACTATGTCATTAATTGGTATAGCGAAGGCATATATACATTTCGCGAATATGTCATTAACGCGTTAAGTGAGCTTGTTGACTATAAAGCGATATACCAGAAAAAAAGGTTTGCAACAGACGGTAAATATATTGAAGAGGATGGCTTTGTAACTGGTGAAAGAGGGCAGTTTCCAATTTTAGTAAAGGAAAACGGTGTTCATTTTGCCGTGTACTTAGATGATGGAGCGATGGTTGGTGTTTTTTTAGACCAAAGAGAGGTAAGGAAAACGATTAGAGATAAATATGTAGAAGGCAAATCAGTGTTAAATTTGTTCTCCTACACTGGCGCATTTTCTGTCTTTGCGGCTTCGGGTGGTGCATCAAAAACAACAAGTGTTGATTTAGCTAATAGAAGCTTAAGTAAAACAATAGAACAATTTGAAGTGAATAGCATTAACTATAAAGAACACGACATCATCGTAGAGGATGTTTTTAAATACTTTAAGTATGCTGTGAAAAAGGAGAAAAAGTTTGATGTAGTCATACTAGACCCGCCTAGTTTTGCCAGATCAAAGAAATTTACTTTTAGCGCAGCGAAGGATTATACAGATTTAATAAAACAAGCTATTTTAATTACTGAACATAACGGGATGATCGTTGCTTCAACGAATTCAAGTGCCTTTAATATGAATAAATTTAAAAAGTTTATTGAAATTGCTTTTAAAGAAATGGGGAGATGCTACAAAATAATTGAACAATTTTCTCTCCCAGAAGACTTTAGAACGGTGAAAGAGTTTGAAGAAGGTAACTACTTGAAGGTAGTGTTTATTCAAATTACTGGTGAATAACAAAAGGGATGCCGAGGCATCTCTTCGCTTATGAGATATTTTCTTTGTTTCTTCTACAAATTCATCGTTGTCTAATACTTCAATAGCATTCAACCGATGTAAAAAAGTTCCAACAAAATTCTTAATGTCTAAGCTTGGAATTACGGACTTTCTTCTTCATCATCTACATGTCTCATAATTATGACAGGATGATTACTAGCTTTGAAGTCTTGAATAACATTTTCCATTTTTTAAAATCACCGAAGTTAACAATATCGTTTTACACATCAATGACTTGCACCCACCCATTACTTTAATAGGGGATTATTCAACATTGAAGATTGTTTTCCAACCAAATAAATTCCAAATCTTGAAAAAAACTAAAAAAGAGCAGGAAGAAAAACCTGCTCAATCGGTTTCGTTGTTTGCGCATTTTGATATAACTCCTTAAACACTTAGGAACTTTTTTTAAATGATGTCTCACAGACAAACATCTAGCAACTAAGGTAACGACAAGAGCTTTTTGTTTAAATTACTGTGCAACTTGTTGCTTTAAATTACCTTTTTGAGAAGCTGGCTTTTGTTGCGCTTTAATTTTATTAATATCCATACGGATAAGGAAAGAAGTAATTAACGCGATTGTTAAAAATGCTGCAAATATATAAAATGTAGCATTATAACTGTTTGTTGTATCTTTAATATATGATACGAGCATTGGTCCAAACACGCCTGCCATAGACCAAGATGTTAATAAATACCCATGAATTGCACCTAATTGCTTTGTACCGAATAAGTCTCCTATAAATGCTGGTAAAGAGGCAAATCCCCCACCGTAAATGGTTAAAATAAGGAAAATCAATGTAACAAATATCGCCTGGCTAGAAACTGTTGGTAAGATTAAAAATGCTACGAGTTGAATTGAGAAAAATATCGTAAACACATTTGTTCTACCTAAATAATCTGATGCAGTAGCCCAGCCGATACGTCCACCACCGTTAAAGAAGCCCATAATACCAACCATACTTGCAGCTGCTACAGCTGTCATACCTACTTTTTCTTGAGCCATTGGTGAAGCAACTGAAATGAGCATGATTCCTGAAGATATGTTAATAAACATCATTAACCATAACATCCAAAATCGTTTTGTTTTTACTGCCTCGTTAGCAGTAAGCTGAGCAAGGTCAGCTTTGATTTTTACTTTTCCTTTTTCTGACGCTTCCTTCATCCCAGCTGGTACCCATCCTTCTTCAGGTCGAGCTATATATAATGCTCCTGAAATCATGAGGATAAAATATGTGATGCCTAGAATGAAAAATGTTTGTGATAATCCAACGTTCTCAATTAAATAGTTCGCTACTGGGCTACAAATTAATGCACCTGCACCAAACCCCATAACTGCCATCCCGGTAGCTAAACCACGGCGATCTGGGAACCATTTAACTAATGTAGATACCGGTGCTATATAACCTATTCCCAATCCCATTCCACTAATTAGTCCATACGTTAAATAGTAGCCATATAATGATTCAAGTTGAATAGCAAATCCAGTCCCTATAAGACCTGTTGAAAATAAAATGGCTGCAACGATAGCTGAAAAACGAGGGCCTTTCTTCTCAACTAGCTTGCCAAAAAATGCTGCAGATGTTCCTAAACAAAAGATAGCAATTGTAAATGCTAAGGCAGTTTCAGTACTGCTCCACCCTAATTCATCATGAATTGGTTTTTTATATACACTGTATGCGTATACAGAACCGATTGAAATATGGATGGCAATCGCTGATAAAGCAATTAACCAACGGTTTTTTTGTTTCATTCGAAACCTCTCCTTTTGTTATGTTAATTGTAAATGAATGAGTCAAGTTTGTGAAAACTATCACAAACTTAATGTAATTTAATTATACTGTGTAAAAAAACGATTGGTATAAAATTATTATGACGACTTTGTGAAACATTGAGCATGATAGCTATTACATTAGGTTTTGCACTAATTGTTGCTTTATCGACTGACAACCTATGCAAGTATACAGCTGGCATGCTTGGTATTTCTTCATTGTTAAAGATGACAAACGTATATCAGTAAGCAACAAAGTTTACTCATATAGCTAATTACTTTTCTGTTAGAGGGTTATCATGATATGACATTTCAACCTATTATAAGTAGTATGGGGGATATGTTGGTAGGAACTTTTTATGAAAAAAATAATATGATATAAACGAATGCCTATATAACATAATTCTTTGCTTTTTTGTCCATTTTGCTTTAGCACTCTCAATTAAATGGAGGCGATCATTTGTATCCTCAATACCCATATTACGGGTTTAAGCAAGTAACACAACAGGTTCCTATTGCATTTCCGCCACAGCATCAAGAAGTTCATCCTGGGCTTGAATATGAAATGATACCGAGGCCAATTTCCGAAGATCCTCATTATCGAAGTGGCAATAAGCTGCACAATAAAGTTGCTATCATCACAGGTGGAGATAGTGGAATTGGTAGAGCTACTGCCATAGCTTTTGCCAAAGAAGGTGCCAACATAACGATAGTTTACTTGAATGAACACCAGGATGCAGCTGAAACGAGGGAAAGGGTAGAGAGCTTAGGAGGAAAATGTTTAGTCATAAGTGCGGACTTACGTAAGGAAGAAACGTCACAGCAAGTAGTCAAGCAAACGATTGAAACGTTCGGAAAAAAGTTAGATATTCTCATCAATAATGCTGCTGTTCAATACGTGCAATCAAGCATTCTTGATATATCATCTGAGCAGCTTGAAAATACATTTCGAACGAATGTCTTTGCAATATTTTATATGACAAAAGCAGCACTTCCGTATTTGAAAAATGGAAGCTCAATCATTAATACGGCATCTATTACAGCCTTTCAAGGTCAAAAATTCTTAATTGATTATTCTGCTACGAAAGGGGCTGTCACTACTTTTACACGCTCGCTATCTTTATCATTAGTTGAACACGGAATTAGAGTAAATAATGTCGCTCCTGGCCCTATTTGGACCCCGTTAATTCCTTCGAGCTTTTCGGCAGAGCAAGTAACACAATTTGGTTTGGAAACACCGATGAAACGTGCTGGGCAGCCCTTTGAGCTTGCACCTGCCTTTGTATATTTAGCTTCTGATGATTCTCGATATGTGACAGGTCAAACAATACATGTAAATGGGGGAGTAATTTTAAACACATAGCTGCTATATTGTTGGTCAAGGATCGTTATTGGAAAGAGAAGGTCAGCCTTCATATGACAAAGAGGGGCTTGACCTTTTGTATGTTCTAACAGGCAGATTAATAGAAAATTAGATATAATAAAAACACTATAGTTTTTTTATGGGGGGGAGTAAAAATAAGAGTCTTAGAGGTTCTCATGTTACTATTTGTTTTCTTAACAATAGTAGCTATCATATTTAAAAGCTTTGGGAATATGAAAATAGCAAAATTAATACCTTTTCTAGCAATACTTGTGTTTATTCCACATGTGTTTTTTGAAGGAATAAGATGGCAGCTTTATCCTGTTTACATAATTATTGTGTTTCAGTTTTTAATGACAATATTATTTCGAGTAGGATTATTAAAGAAGCGAAGGTTGGAAAATGACAAAAAACTGATACGAATGAGTTTGCCTATAGTCATAGGCGGATTCCTATTAACAGTGTTATTTTCCTATGCATTCCCTGTATACAAAATTCCTACACCATCAGGACCACATGAAATTGGTACGATATCATTTGACTTAATAGATGATAGTCGGGAGGCTATTTATAGTGAAGATATGACCGACAATAGGAAAATAAAGCTACAAGTTTGGTATCCTGCACAAAATGTAGGTTCGTATGAGCAAGTTCCGTGGCTACAGGACGGTAAAATAGTGGCAGAGGGTGTCTCGAAATTAATGGGATTTCCGGATTTTGTTCTTAGTCACACGTCTTTAGTGAAGTCGAATTCCTACCTTAATGCCCCTATTAGTAATGAAAAGGAACAATACCCTGTCATTATTCTGTCTCATGGCTGGACAGGATTCAGAAATATTCATACAGATGTTGCAGAACTATTAGCGAGTAATGGGTTTGTTGTAGTAGCGATTGATCATACATACGGGTCAGCTGTCACTGCTTTTAATGATGGTGAGGTAGCTTATGTTAATGATGAAGCATTACCTGATCGTGAAGAAACTCCTAACTTTTTAACATATGCTAATACGTTAGTAAAAACATTTGCAGGAGATATTCAAGCTACACTTGATCAGCTAGAAATGATGAATACAGGCCAAAATAGTTCTACCTTGAAAGGTAAATTAGATTTAGCCAATATTGGTGTGATCGGTCACTCTACTGGGGGAGGGGCTGCTGTAGCGACTGCACTCCATGATAAACGAATAAAGGCGTTAATTGGATTGGATGCATGGGTTGAACCTATAGAAGAACAAGAGCTGGATAGCGGACTACAAATTCCATCTCTGTTTTTAAGAAGTCATGAATGGGAGCAAGGCTATAATAATGAGCATTTGTATTTATTGTTAGGCAGTAGTATGGCTCCTGAGTTATATCAAATTAACAATACCGGTCATCAAGATTTCTCTATGATTTATATGTATTCACCATTAAGCAAATATTTTAACATTACAGGAAAGCTTGACGGGAGAGAGGGTGCAAGCATTCAACACGACTTTATTCTTACCTTTTTTGAAAAAAATATTTATGGTCAAGTAACGAGCACAATCGCAGATGTGGCAAAGCAATATGAGGATGTACAAATCATAACTTCATATCGTAACGAATAACCTCTGTTAATTAATTTAGCTATTATTCCAAAGACTGTTTTCGCATTGGTTGTTTTTCGTACAAAATAAACACGGATCAAACTATAGTTTCGTAGCATCATTTCTTCTATATTATGATGATAATCACAAAAGACTTCTTTTTTTACTGTGGTAATTTTGTATAAATAACAACAAAGTTTACGAAATAAATATTTATTTATGACCTAGGTATACATAGGGTGAAGGTGACAAAAACGAGGTATTTGTGTAGTTGGGATAATGTGATAAGAGTCTTTTCTAACCTTGTGGTGGAGAAGACTCTTATTCGTTCCTTTAAAATGTGGTTAGTTTTTCTTCTTCTTTATAAAAGTTAGTATGAAAACTGAAATAATAATTAGTATGCCGAGTGCAACATAGTTAATGTTACTCAATGGGTTGTCAAGATTAACCTGCTCAAGATTATCTGCTGTTGTAGGCTGTTGTATACTATTTAAAGTCGCAATATCGTCTTGCGCAGACCCCATTATTTTTGTTGGACTGCAAATGGATGATACAAGTTTGTTATCTGCATCCAAGTGTGCATACACTAAATAGTCTTGTTGTAATGAAAAGTTAATACCACAGCTTGCTGAGTCTATTGCTGTAAAAATCTTCACTTGTGATTGTTCAATGCCCTTCCAGCTACTAGTTACTTCGAACAATACCTCGACATCGGAAAAATGAGATTGGAGAAATGATTTACTTTTAGAAACATTGATGACTTTTCCTGAAAATATGGCGCCATACTGCTCGTAGGCTTCTTCAACTGGGGGTGATGGGACACAAGAGCAGGCATTAGCTTTTGTAGTTAACATGGGTATTAATAACATGAAAACCAGTAACGATGTGAGACATAATCTAACGTATTTCATCAGCTACCCTCCCCTCATACTTTAAGTTCTATTCACATATATTTGACGATTAAACGAATCAAATTGTTACAAAGGATGCTGTGTTTGGGTGCACCTTTCTTAATTACATATTGTAACAGAACATATTAGAGTTGAGATAAATGTCAATGATGCTATATGAATCCATTTTATGAGGATAAATATATCAAATTGAATAAAACTAATGCTAATAAACGAAATTCTGATAGAGTGATGGAGATTGGGGCTGAGTAGTTATGAAAAATGTTGAATGTGATTTTTCACCTATGAAACAACAGTTGAAGGCAGATATGAAGCAGGTAATAACTAACTTAGAGGAAAGTTTACAATCAATTGATGATGATAAAAAATGTTTGTTAGGAGAGTTAGAAGATATTAAAAAAAGCTTTGTACAGATTGAAATGAACGCAGCATCATTTTATTTAAATTGTTATTTATCCTCTTATACTGATAAATATGAAGATATTTCACTTAGTATTCAACATATGTCGGATCGTCGACATGGCGGCTTAATTGTTGTACAACGACAAGATCCTCTTAGTTCGTATATCCAATCTAATATACCGATTGAGGCTCAACTAACCTCCTCGTTATTAGAGTCTATTTTTTTTCCGGGAAATCCACTTCATGACGGTGCCGTCATTATTCATGGAAATCAAATAGTTTCAGCAGCCAATGTTCTCCCACTTTCAAATCACTATATAGGCAAAAGCAAATTAGGGACACGCCATAGGGCAGCGCTTGGTTTAACGGAGAGGTGTGATGCGTTAGTATTAATTGTTTCTGAAGAATCAGGGAACATATCATTTACTATTGGAGGACATCTCTATCCTATCGCTAATGCGAAATCACTGTAGCAGGATGTTCTTTTAGTTGTTATTATTGTAATTTAATTTAAACAACAAGTGAGATCATATTTACACCTATCATCTTTTAAAATGAAGAGTAGGGCTTACGATGCTATGAATAACGATGAATTTGAAAAAATTTAGCAAAAAATATAAGGATCTTTTAGCTTTGTTGCTATTTTTATTAATAATTTATTAGAGCTTAATCATTGTAAAAGTAGGAAAGAAGCCCGATCACTAAATGTATAAGTGTTTATATCTTAAAATGGATAGCAATAATCAATGCGCAAAAAGCTAAATATAAAGACCCCAGCTCAAGAAGAAACTGGGGGTTTTAAAAATGTACCTTTACATTTAGCCGTGCTCTTTTACACCTTCATTAGCAGTAATCGTTGTTTGTTCCCTGTCAAACTTAGGTAATGCAACCGCGTAATAAATTCCTACTACTAAGACACAAATACCGACGAGCCAGTATAAACCTTCAACGGTAATAATTGCTGGGAAAGTTACCGCAATAATACCCAAAGTAATCGTTTGAGAAAACATCATTAATGGGTCAATCCAGCCCTGCACCCTTCCCATCATTTTTGGATCTACAATTTTAGGAAGCCAACCACCCATTGCTACATTAATCATTGGTATATTTAAAGCTACAATGAACATAATTGAGAAAAACAATACAAGGTTTGTTGCGTATGCTGCTGCGACAATAAATAAACCACTAAATAACAATCCAAAGATCATCATCTGATATAGCTTGAATTTTTGCGCTGCTATGGAGGCGACGACACTTCCAATTAAAACCCCAACGCCAAATACAATTCCTGAGATTACGGCCATTTCTTCGTACGTGTCAGGTGCTAATTTATATTTAAGTATAAATACTTGCATAACTGAAAAGCCACCATTAATGATCCCAAAGATGAGAAAGCCGATTACTAAGGAAGCTAATAGTCGATTCCCAAAAATATAGCGTAAGCCTGAATTGAAATCTTTAACAATCATTTTAATTTGCAAGTCTTTAATCGTATGTTTTCCATTAGGTAAGCGTACTGATTCTGGAATATTACATGTGTGAAGAAGTATTGCACTTATGATGAATGATATACAGTCAACGATAATTGCCCCTTCAATTCCTACTGTCCAATAAGCTATAGCTCCAAGTCCATTTCCAAATAACATAAATAAGCTACCTAGCATTTGATTTAATCCAGCAGCCGTTGTATAATCATCCTCTTGTAAAATTCCTTGGATAATACCCGTTTCTGCAGGTATGAAGAATTTTGATACAGCACTTCTTAAAAATAGTATTGAAAAAATAAGTGGCATCCATCCAAGCCATATTGAAGCGAGAAAAAAAACTGATAATATAGCTCGAATCCAATCACTGTATATGGCTATTTTTTTCCGATCCATGCGATCAGCTAATACACCAACGAAAAAAAACACTACTAATGTCGGAAGAGAATACATCATTTCATTAATTGTGGCATAGGCAGGTTGACTCGAGAAACGATCTAATAAGTAAAATAGAAAAGCTGTCAAACCAATTACCGAACCCATTTGTGAAGTAAGGTGTGCAAAAAACACTTTCGTATAATTACGGTTTTTAAAAACGGCAAAAGTCTTTTTCATTTTTTTCTCCTTATCGTTTTTTCTTTAGGATCAGTATATTTGATAAAAGGACGTATTGTAACAGTCTGTTGATTGGTTGTAGCTCAGTCCCTAGACCTAGAAGGTGAGTTTGGACAGAGAAACAAATAAAAGGCTCTTTTTAATGGTAGAAAAGATGCCAACAACATTAAATGTATATGTACTTATATTCATGTTTGAACTCAATGTAAAGGTAAACTACGAATAGTGTTTTCCTCAAATTAGGATGCCATGTTGTAACTTGTACATGGAAGTATTACATGAAGGCTTGGAGATGACTGAGCTATAAAATGAAATATTTACTAGCATATTAGTAGATTTTATGAGGTAACAGATCTAGTAAATTTGGTTTATGATCAGAAAATGAGTTGGTGTGAAACTTTTATCTTCTTAGAAGTCTGTTAAAACGAAAGTGTTTCGTGAAACCAAGTATTACTAAACTAATCAAATGTTTTGAAAAACAGTAAGATAATACAAAAAAAGTAGGTCTTTATATCTGTATGTATGCTAGTCCAGTGTTACAATTCTGTTACAATAAATACATGTATATTCCTATTGTAGTAGTAATTTTTCTCGTTTATTCTAAACATATCCCCATTACGAAACAGGGATAAATTTATTCGAAAAGGAGAAAAAGTATGAAAAAGCTGCTTACAATTGCTTCAGTAACACTCCTTACAGGTTCTTTATTTTCCCCATCTACGAAAGCGTTTTCAGGAGAAGTTAATGCAGGTGCGGGAAGCTATTCGACCGTCAAGCCTAGTAATGTATCTGATGTGCAAGAAATGATTTATAAGACTTCAAACATAACTGGAGCGATGCCAACAAATGATTGGTGGAGCTCTACAGCATGGGTGCAATATTCTGACGCCCAATATCCTCATCCGTTAGCCATGATTAATGAATCAGCTGGGCTTCGAATCTATAACCCTAGCAATAATATAGAAGGCTTAGGTGGGTTTACGAAAGGTTGGATGAATGATATAGATGATTTTGTTCTTGGGCATACTGGAACAAGCTCATTTGGAGATACGAAAGTTGATGGCTTTAGTGATTGGTTTGTCACAAATGAATCCAAAAGTGGATCAAACGTTTTAAACGTTACGTATGGTCATGGTTCACCGTTTGTTTATGCGACCTATGAAGGGGGCGACCCAAAAATTACACTCCCTTCTATTCCGCCGACCGTTTGGTATGGTGATGAAAATAGTAATGTGCTAGGTATTACAACTGAAAAAGGTAGTCATTATGCACTATTTGGTCCAACTGGTTCAACTTGGTCAGGTTTAGACACTAAGACGTTAACAAACCATCTAAACGGTAAGAATTACTTTTCTATAGCTGTTTTACCTGATAATTCTTTAGAGACATTAAAGAAATTTGAACAGTATGCATACTCTCATGTTGTAGATACAAAGGTTGACTGGTCTTACAATGAGTCAACAAGTGAGGTAGAAACAACGTACAACTTTGTAACAGAGGCAAAAGAAGGTTCTAATGAAGGGACGATATTCGCTTTATACCCACATCAGTGGAAAAGTACAAATCAACCATTGTTAGACTATACATTTGATTCAGTTCGTGGGACGATGAAGGTTGCAGAAGGCAGTTCATTCAAGACAACAATGGATTTTAATGGTGTATTACCATCATTACCTGATTTAGGGACATATGATAAGGCAACATTAGCAAGTTATATAGATGAGGCACAAACTGAAGTTGACTCGTCAACTGATACGTATTGGTATGGTAAACGTTTAGGTGAACTTGCAACACTTGCACCAATTGCTGAGCAAGTTGGTGATACAGATGCAGCTAATCAATTCCGCCAAGAAATGAAAGCTGGCTTAGAGGATTGGTTAACAGCAAGTGATCAAAGTGGCAATTTAAATAACGAGCGCCTATTTTATTACAATGATAATTGGGGTACGCTGTTAGGATATCCTGACAGTTTTGGGTCAGTTGAAGAAATGAATGATCACCATTTCCATTACGGATATTTTATTAAAGCTGCTGCAGAAATAGCACGTGTTGATAAAAACTGGGCTAGTAATAGCCAGTGGGGACAAATGATAGAGCTGTTAATTAGAGATATTGCAAACGCTGATCGCAATGATGAAACCTTTCCATTTTTAAGGAATTTTGACATGTATGCGGGGCATACTTGGGCTTCTGGTCATGCTAAATTCTTTGATGGTAACAACAATGAATCATCATCAGAAGCAATGAATGCTTGGGCTGGTCTCATTCTTTGGGGAGAAGCTACAGGCAATAAGGAATTACGTGATTTAGGTATTTACTTATTTACGACTGAAATGAATGCCATTAATGAATATTGGTTTGATGTTACAGGAGAAAATCATGACCCAGGATTTACTAGAGAAACAGCTAGTATGGTTTGGGGAGGAAAAACTGTCGGTGATGCAGTATGGTGGACGAATAACCCAGAGGAAGTTCACGGTATTAACTGGTTACCTATTACAGGGGCTTCATTATATTTAACACAATATCCAGAATACACGAAACGAAATTACGATGCACTAGTAGCTGAAAATGGCGGCGAAGATTGGAATGTTTGGGAAGATCTTATTTGGATGTACCGTGCCATTGAGAACCCTGATGATGCAATAAGGCAGTTTAATGCTAGAGCGGATATATTTGAACCAGAGGCTGGAAATTCCAAAGCAAATACGTATCACTGGATTCACAATTTAAATGCATTAGGAAATGCTGACCCTACCATTACAGCAGATTATCCAATCCATGCAGTCTTTACGAAAGGTAATGTAAAAACGTATGTCGTTTATAATATGACAGATTCAGTAAAAACAGTGACATTCTCAGATGGCGCGACAGTGACTGTTGAACCACATCAATTCAATGTTGGTAACGGGACAGGAACTACAGATCCAGGTGGAGATCCAGGTGGAGATCCAGGCGGAGATCCAGGGGATAACCCAGGAGACGATCCAGTTATTAATGCTTTCGACCAAATCGAAGCAGAGCAATACACTTCAATGAGTGGAATTGAAACTGAGCAGACGACTGATGTAGGCGGCGGCTTAAACGTAGGTTGGATTGATAATGGAGACTATCTAGTATTTAATCGTGTTGATTTTGGGACTGGTGCAACTGGTGTAGAAGCTAGGGTAGCTACAGAATCAGCTGGAGGAACGATTGAATTAAGACTTGATAGTATAGAAGGAGAGTTAATTGGTACAGTAGACATTACACCTACAGGTGGATGGCAAAACTGGGTAACAAACACTGGGGCTATTACTAATGCAACAGGTATACATGACCTATATGTAGTGTTCAAAGGTGAAACAGATGCTGGAATGGGTAATTTAAATTGGTTGACATTCACTAATGATCCTGTTGATGACGATAGTAATGTAATTACCGCAGATGATTATACAATTGAAATGATTAATGATGGGCAAAATGCTAAGTTTATTTTTACGCCTAACGCAGGATCATCTGCATTTGTAGATTTCCATTACAAGGTTAATGATGAGGTACAACAAAATGTAAGAGCTGTGAAAAACGGAGAGAACTGGGAGTATACTGTTAATGGTTTACAAGCAGGAGACTCAATCAATTTCTTTTATACGTACGAAAAAAGCCAATTAGCGTATGATTCTCCTTGGTATGAGTACACACATTAAAAAATAATATTTACTTGAAGGGGGGATAAGTCTAATTTAGACTGATCCCCCTTTCTAATGGCAAAAAGTTAACATATCCTTCATTCTATTGGATAAAAAGCTAACTTAATTAATCAAGCTGCTTCCATTTTTTCTTCAATGTTGGTCTTGTATAATTTTGCATTGTATCGATTAACGTTTCGGCATTCGCTGATTTAATCATTAAGTCTAAATGAGAATCATTAGAAAACCCTTCTTGAACACTATGCTTGACCATTTCGACTAATGGATCAAAATAGCTGTTTACATTATATAAACCTATAGGTTTTTCGTGTATACCTATTTGAGCCCAGCATAACACTTCAAATAATTCTTCAAAAGTACCGAGTCCACCCGGTAATGCGATATATCCGTCAGCTAGTTCTCCCATTTTTGCTTTTCGTTCGTGCATGCTATCAACTTCAATGAACTCTGTTAATTGTTGATGCACCATCTCACCTCTGAATAAACCAGATGGCATAATTCCAACAACTTCTGCCCCATGAGATAATGCTGCATTTGCAACCTCACCCATTAAGCCAATTTTAGAGCCACCATATATAAGTCTGTAGCCATTTTGGCCAATTATTTTACCTAAAGTTTGTGCCTTTTGTAAATATTCATCACTTATACCAATATTCGAACCCGCAAATACACAAATCGATTTCATTTTTTCAACTCCAACTCCAAAATAGAAACTATTGTAATTCTACTATACTACATCTAAATAATATTTGTTTGGTATGAATAAGTATAAAATTCTAAACATACTATTGGAAATAAGATGAAATGCCTATTGTAGCCAGCATTGTCGTATGAAGGTATACAACCAAAGAGGACAAGCGTAGCGGTAAGTGGTTGATAGCAAAAATAAGAATTGAGGAGAGGTGCAATGAGAAAGCGTTATGTAGTATTGATGTTGCTTTTAGTAGTGATATTTTCTACAGCTTGTGGAACGAACGAAACTACCAATAGCAGTGGAGCAGATCAAAATTTCGACTTAGTAGAACAAGGAAAACTAACGTGGGCTAGTAGCGGCTTGTATAAACCTTTTAACTACTCAGAAAATGGAGAACTAAAAGGATTTGATGTTGAGATTGGTTATGCACTAGCAGAAAAGCTTGGACTTGAGCCAAATCCTGTTACCACACCATGGGAAACAATATTGCAAGGTTTAAAAGGAGAAAAATTTGACATTATTTTAGGAAGTATGGCTATAACAGATGATCGATTAAAACAAGTTAACTTTACAGACCCATATTATTATTCAGGTGGTACAGTTTTTGTTTCGGATGAAAATAAAGAAATTAAATCAGCAGATGATTTAGCTGGGAAACGAATTGGCGTTGTAGCACAGAGCACATATGATGAAGCTGCGAAGAAGTATACTGACGATATTAAGTATTATAACAGTGATGTTACAGCACTTAATGATTTAACAGTAAAAGGTCGGCTAGATGCGGTTATTACGGATTCAATCGTTGGCTTTGAGGCTCAAGCAGCAGGTTTAACTATTAAAGAGGCTGGAGACCGTCTGTGGGTCGAACGAATTGGTATTGCGGTTAGAAAAGATGACGAAGAATTGTTGGAAGCTTTAAATGAAGTGTTAGAAGAAATTGTTACGGACGGTACGTATGTAGATATTTCAAATGATTTTTTCGGTACGAATCTATTAGATGTCAATCTTGAAGGTGTTGAAATATATAAATAATAGTAGGTTTATTATGCGGATAGGGGGTGCGGCATATAGTTATTGTTGATTTGTTCTTAAGAACATTTTCCGGATTTATAGAAGCTAGCTGGATGACTATACGGTTAACGATCGTAGGTCTAACACTAGGTTCATTGTTAGGTATTATTTTTGCTTTTTTTAAAATCTCTCAATCTAAGCTATTGCAAACAATTGCTTCAATATATATTACGCTAATTCGTGGCACCCCTTTAATAGTACAAATTTCTTTTTTGTATTTTGGTATCTCGTCCCTTATTGTTTTATCTGGATTTTGGGCAGGGTCAATCGCATTAGCTATTCATAATGGTGCGTATATAGCTGAAATATTTCGGGGAGCCATTCAAAGCATTGATAAAGGACAACGCGAAGCAAGTAGTTCACTAGGTATGACGAGAACACAAAGTATGTATCGAATTATCTTTCCACAAGCATTTAAACGATCGATACCCCCACTTGGAAACCAATTTATTATTTGTTTAAAGGATTCTTCGTTAGTATATGTCATTGGGGTTGCTGAGATTTATTCTTTAGCAAATATGGAGGCGGCAAACTCATTCCAACAGTTTGAAGCATTCTTTGTTGCTGGACTATATTATTTAGTTTTAGTAATGATATTTACGTATTTATTACATGTGGTGGAAAAAAGGGTCGATGTTGAAAAAGTGAGGTGAATAATAAACAGTGCTAACGGCTAGGGATGTATATAAAGCATTTGGTGATCTTCAAGTGTTGCAAGGTATTGATCTACACATTAAGCCTCAAGAGGTAGTAGTTTTGGTTGGAATTAGTGGTTCTGGAAAAAGTACATTGCTAAGGTGCTTTAATTTCTTGGAGACAATTGATAGTGGAGAAATATTAATTGATCATAAGAAAATATCTCCCGAAAAAGACAATTTATCGAAGGTGAGAGAGCAGGTAGGAATGGTTTTTCAGCATTTTAATTTATTTCCGCATAAAACAGTTATTGAAAATATTATTGAAGCACCTATAATTGTAAAAAAAGTTAATAAAAACGAAGCTATACAAGAGGGTTTAGCATTGTTAGAAAAAGTTGGACTACAGGACAAAGCACATGCGTATCCTCATATGCTTTCAGGTGGTCAAAAGCAACGTGTAGCAATTGCAAGGTCACTTGCTATGAAACCAAAGGCAATGTTGTTTGATGAACCCACTTCTGCACTCGATCCTGAGCTCGTGGGAGAGGTGCTCCAAGTAATAAAAAAACTTGCCAAAGAAGGAATGACAATGGTTATTGTTACCCATGAAATGAATTTTGCACGAGACGTAGCAGATAGAATTGTTATGCTACACGAAGGCACAATAATTGAGACGGCATCTCCAAAAGATTTCTTTGAAAATCCAACACATGAGCGCACGAAGCAATTTTTAAAGCTTGTAAATAGATAAACACCGTACTACAAGGGTTATTCCTTGTAGTATTTTAATTTGAAGGACTAAATATTTGAAGCTACTTAACATTTTCATGAGATTGCTTACCATTGTTGCAGTAGCTTTTTAACTTTGGGCTATGGACACGCACATAAAGCAGCAAGGTGGCATTATAAACGAAAAATTGATGTTCGGAGTTAGTTTTTCGGGCTTATTTCAATAAGAAAGTAGACTCAAGAAAAAATATGAAAGAACTTCCGTCATTTAATCTCTTGTATGAAAAAGACTATTTCTTACCAATATATATATTGTCAGGTATATGTCGATAAGAAAGCCCATGTGGCAACTTTGTTGCAATTTTACTATCTATTGGAGTAGAGAAAGGTTTTATTCAATCCGTATTGATGAATGTTGTAGAAAAAATGTAATGAATAGCTAACTGTATAGCTGGAGTTTTTATTAGAAGGCTGTTTTCGTATTGGTTTCGTTCTAAGAAATAACCAAGCGGTCGTGGCATCATTTCTACTTTTTCTAGGGTCAGGTCCTGTCTTACTATCCATTGTTAATAAGAATAGCAACAAAGTTTACGAAAAGAGCCTAATAGAACAAGAGTAACTAATGTGAAAACGATCAAAAAGAAAAATAATTTTTAGAATTTGTCCATGATATATAAACATATAATTTAATGTATGATAGAATATCAATTAAATAACCCTGTTTTATAACGTTTTAAAATATGATTATGTGTTTTTCACAAGGACAACTGTTTATCTTTAAATGACAACTTACCACAAATATGAAATGGAAACGAGATAACGTATTGGAGGGATTAACCATGTCAAGTCATGTTTTAGCTTCTTTTTTACAAAATAACTTAGAGGATTTAAAAAATAACGGACTATATAATGTCATAGATCCAATAGAAAGCCCGAATGGGCCGATCATCAAAATTGCTGGAAGAGAATTGATTAACTTATCTTCAAATAATTATTTAGGCTTAGCGACTGATGAACGATTGAAGGAAGTTGCTATAAAAACGATTGAAGAGTATGGCGTGGGTGCAGGTGCAGTCAGAACGATAAATGGAACGATGAATTTGCACGTTAAGTTGGAAGAAGAGTTAGCAAAATTTAAACATACAGAAGCCGCAATTGCTTACCAGTCAGGGTTTAATTGTAATATGGCAGCAATTTCAGCTGTAATGGATAAGAATGATGCCATTTTGTCTGATGAGCTAAATCATGCATCTATTATTGACGGATGCCGTCTCTCAAAAGCAAAAATTATTCGCTTCAATCATTCTGACATGGATGATTTGCGTCAAAAGGCAAAGGAAGCGAAACAATCTGGACTTTATAACAAAATTATGGTCATTACAGATGGCGTATTTTCGATGGACGGAGATATTGCAAAATTACCTGAAATCGTTGAAATAGCTGAAGAGTTTGACCTGATTACATATGTAGATGATGCCCATGGCTCTGGTGTTTTAGGGAAAGGTGCGGGAACAGTTAAGCATTTTGGTTTATCTGATAAAGTAGATTTTCAAATTGGTACGCTGTCAAAGGCCATCGGTGTTGTAGGTGGTTACGTTGCAGGAAAAAGAGATTTAATCGATTGGCTAAAAGTAAGAAGTAGACCATTTTTATTCTCAACTGCATTAACTCCAGCTGATGTAGCAGCATGTACGAAAGCCATTGATATATTAATGAGTAGTACGGAATTACAGGAAAGATTATGGGGAAATGGAGATTATTTAAAGGAAGGTCTTCGCAACTTAGGGTTTGATATTGGTCATAGTGAAACACCAATAACCCCAGTAATCATCGGCGATGAAGTGAAAACTCAACAATTTAGTAAGAGATTAAATGAAGAAGGTGTGTATGCTAAGTCAATTGTTTTTCCAACAGTACCAAAGGGAACGGGAAGGATTCGTAATATGCCTACAGCAGCACATTCGAAGGAAATGTTAGATCAGGCGATTAGTATATTTGAAAAAGTAGGAAAAGAATTAGCTGTTCTCTAATAGTTCGGTTCAAAAGGCGGAGAAGAACAAGGGAGTGTAGCTATAGCATGATACCCTTGAGAAACTCCATATCAAAATGATTTGGGGGATGTAAGATGAAAAAAATCATGGTTACTGGTGCATTAGGTCAAATTGGTTCCGAGTTAGTCATGAAAATGCGCGATATTTATGGACCGAACAACATCATTGCAACTGATATTCGAAATATTGATAGTGCAGTGGTACACTCAGGTCCATTTGAGATTCTTGATGTAACAGATGATAAGAAAATGTTCGATTTAGCTAAAGGTTATGAAGTAGATACGATTATTCACTTGGCAGCGCTGCTGTCAGCTACTGCTGAATCAAAGCCATTACTTGCATGGAATCTTAATATGGGAGGACTTGTTAATGCTTTAGAAGTAGCTAGGGAACTAGGGTGTCAATTTTTTACTCCAAGTTCAATTGGTGCTTTCGGACCGAACACGCCAAAAGAACAAACACCACAAGACACCATTCAAAGACCAACAACAATGTATGGTGTAAATAAAGTATCTGGTGAATTATTATGTGATTATTATTATCATAAGTTTGCAGTTGATACGAGAGGTCTACGTTTTCCAGGATTAGTTTCTTATATGACTCCACCTGGCGGAGGAACAACTGATTATGCAGTCGATATTTACTATCAAGCAATTGAAAAGAAGCAATATACTTCATTTATTAATAAAGGAACGTATATGGATATGATGTATATGGCAGATGCTGTTCATGCAGTTATTACATTAATGGAGGCTGATGCAACTCGTCTTAAGCATCGAAATTCTTTTAATGTATCTGCAATGAGTATTGCACCTGAGCATATTGAGGTAGCTATTCAACAACACATTCCAGAGTTCAAGCTATACTACGATGTTGATCCTGTCAGACAATCAATAGCAGATAGTTGGCCTAATGCCATAGATTGCTCAGCTGCTAAGGATGAGTGGGATTTCAGTGTGAATTATGACTTAGAAAAAATGACAGTAGATATGTTGGAAAAGCTAAAAAAAAAGCAATTAGTTAACGTGTAAGGTTTATATTAAAAACAAAATTCAACAAAAGGGTTAGAAATGGACATCTTTACATAATGAGATGTCTATTTTTATTTGTTTTTTTATTTGCGAATGCAGCAATAGTCTTTGTTAAAGATTTTGCTATGGTGCATTTGCTGTTGCACTTTGGTTGGCTCTGTTAGTAATCTTTGTTGTAATTTTTACTTAAAACGAACAGAATGGAGCGTATTACGAGAGTTCAATAGCGTGCTGATATGTAAGCACGAAAAGCAACAATCAAGGCAAAACAGCCTGTTGACAAGATCCTCAGCTGTTACCATACTCTTACTCAATAAAAGAAAACAAATCGTTACTTCACTTTAAATTCTTCATCTACTAGAACGATAAAGACCGTTCATAATCATAGCTTTTTATCCGTATTTTTATCCATCATTATACACAAAACCTATCCTTGTAATGTTTTAGGACATAATGAAGCTGTGTCCATGGAATTATACTAGCATGAAAGCTTCTATCTATGTTTTTACAAAAGTAAATGAGATATATAGCATAAACTAATTAACAATTAAATATAATCTTATATATTAATTTAGTCACTGCTATTTCCATACCATTTTTTAATAATAATATATTTTAAGGGGGAATCTACCAGCATATTTAAGATAAGAAATTGAAGAGGATTAATTATGAATATCTCTATCATGGGAAAAGCGTCTGATAGTTTAGTTACTGGATGCTATCCTGCAGAGATAGGTTTAAAGCAAGTTCATGGGGCAGCAATTTAGAATTACTCTATCGATAAAGTGTTAATACCAATCAAGTAGATTGTATTGTGATATAGAAGATTAAGTAATTTTATCAAAATATTATTAGTTATGGTGTACTTAGTATAAATTTTATTAATGGGTTAAGATATTTCAATTATTGTCACTTTTTGAATTATCACAAGTTATTGAAAGAATATTCAATTAATTGAATTGTAAATAGTTTAATGGCGGGCAAGCTATTTGGGTAATTAATAGATCGTTCTATGTACTCTACTATCATAGTATCCTGATATTTATTGCAAAATAAAAATGTCTAGTGTGATGAATTTTACTATAGTCCTGTCTTCGAAATTAATAAAGCCCACGGTCACTTTTATAGGCCATTTAAAATCTACTAAACTACATTCGTTCGAGAAAAATAGATAAAGTTAAATTCATTTTTTCACTATTAACACTGTTAAAACGATCTAACTATTAATTAAAACAGCCATGAATATACAATTAATTCTAATTATATGGGCATAATTACCACTACAATACATATAGTGTATTAGTAGATTTGAATTATATAAATCTGGGGGGATTTGTGTGGAAGAGGTTGTCATGAAAGAGGAAGTAAATGAAATAATTGATAATATGCCTGTTGTTGATATTGCAGGAATAGGTTTTGGACCATCAAACCTTGCATTAGCTATAGCACTTGAAGAATCTGGTAGCAATTTTTCTAGTGTGTTTTTTGAAGGTAAAGATCATTTTGCATGGCACCCTAATATGTTAATAGATGGAATGCAGCTACAAGTTTCTTTTTTAAAGGATCTAGTAACCTTAAGAAATCCACAAAGTTATTTTTCATTTTTAAACTATTTAAAAGTACAAAATCGATTAAATGATTTTATTAATTTACGAGATTTTTATCCAACAAGGTTAGAATATAATGATTATTTTCGTTGGGCAGCAGGTCATTTTGCTAATCAGGTACACTATGGAACAAAAGTCAGTAGAATTGAGCCGTATGGTGAAGAAAAAAATCATAGAATTAAATATATTAAAATGACTACAGAAAACTTAAAGACTGGAGATGTTACAGAGTTTTTAGCGAAAAATATTATCGTAGCTACTGGTGGTAAACCAAACATTCCAGAACATCTCGAAATAAACTCTGATAAAGTTATTCATTCAAACCAGTTTCTTTATAAACTGAAAGAAAACTACCCAGATACTAATAAGCCATATCGTTTTGTAGTAGTGGGATCTGGTCAAAGTGCAGCAGAAATTTTTTATTATTTAATGAATCATTATAAAAATGCCCATGTAACTGCTGCTTTTAAAAACTATGCCTATAGGCAAACAGATGATAGCCCTTTTGTAAACGAGTTATACCACCATTCAATGGTAGATTTTCTTAACAATTTAACATCTGAGCAAAGATCATCTTTTTTAGATGAACATCAAAATACGAATTATGCTGTAGTAGATGCGCAATTAATTAAGGATATTTATAAAATGATATATATTCAAAAATTATCTGGTTCAAACAGATGTGAAATAAAACCATTTATGGATTTGAAAAATATTGTTGAAAAGGGCGAGGATTTAGCTGGTGAGTTTTTAAATATGAAAAATGAACTTGAAGAGATATCAGCTGATGGCATATTTTTAGCAACTGGCTATCAAAGAAAAATTCCATCACTAATAGATGGTATTACTGAATATATGGAAAAAGACGAAAAAGGTCAAGTCAAGGTAGATAGAGACCATAAATTAGTTGTTAAAGACTCCTTGTCACCATCAATTTATGTGCAGGGTTTTAATGAACAAAATAATGGCTTAAGTGACACATTATTATCAATTTTACCTTTTAGAGCTGGCGAAATTTTAAAGAGTTTACAGCTTAATAATTTTGTAGAATAACAATTATCCGATTATATAGCAGGAAAACTTAAATAATTGGGAGGCAACAAAATTGAATATTCAAAAGCTTAATGAAAATGAGTTTTCTCACGAATATGGAATACTTTGTAAAAGAATTGCTGCTTGGGAGAATGTTCCTGATCCTCCTTTTGGATCTTCATATTGTGTTATTAAACCAGGCCATTCTTCTGAACCACATAATCACCATGAAGGCGAATTATTTTATATATTAGATGGTTGTGGAGTTATTGAAGTTGATGATGAGATAGCAGAAGTTGAAAGTGGGGACGTCATTTATTTAAATGCTTTTAGTACGCACTCTTTAAGAAATAATACGAACCATAAAGATTTAACATTTTTAGCCGTATGGTGGGAAGATAGTAAATTACTAGAGGAAGCGCTCGATACAGGTTCTCACAATTATGCGCATAAGACGTTAATTACTGCCCCGCCACCAACACCTAATGGCGATTTACACCTTGGTCATCTATCTGGGCCGTATTTAGGCGCAGATATTTATAATCGATTTTTGAAGCTACAAGATCTTATGAGCCATTATATAAGCGGGACAGATGACTTTCAAAGTTATGTTCCCCTTAAAGCAGATCAGCTCAAAAGATCCCCAAAAGAAGTAGCCGATTCTTTTGGAAAAGTGATTGAAGATACTTTTTCTTTAGCTTCGATAAAAATGGATCATTTATACAGACCAAACCACTCTGTTGAATACTTAGACTTTATCCAACAATTTTTTATGAAACTATATAACCAAGGTAAGTTAATTGAAAAGGAAGTACCATCCTTATTTTGTGAATATTGTGATTGTTATTTATATGGTGCTCATGTCAAGGGAAAATGTCCTCACTGTTTAGAAAGCAGTGATGGAAATGGGTGTGAGAAGTGTGGTCAACCGAATGATTGCACAGATATGCTCGATGTAAAGTGTAAGCAGTGTGATCATATTCCTTCAATAAAAATGACAAAGCATTTATACTTTCCTCTTCAAAATTATAATAATCAGCTACGTGAATACTATAAAAAAGTTACGATGGGTTCACATCTACGTTCGCTTTGTGAAAAGCTATTATCAGACGGGTTACCCGACATTCGTATCACCCATATTTCAGATTGGGGAATACCAGTACCATTAGATACGTATAATGATCAAATTTTGTACGTTTGGTTTGAAATGGCACCAGGTTATTTGGCTGCAACCGATCAGTGTTTAAAGCAATATGAGACAAATGACAGTTGGAAAACGATATGGAAAAATGATCAATCAAAAAATATACAATTTTTTGGTTTTGATAATGGTTTCTATTATGCAGTCCTTATTCCAGCGTTACATATGGCATTTGATTCTGACATGGATTTACCTGATGTTTTTGTAACGAATGAATTTTTACAATTAGATAATTTAAAGTTTTCTACGAGTAGAGGTCACGCTATCTGGGGTCAGGATATTTTTAGAAAAATTCCAACTGACCAAGTCCGTTTTTTTCTTTCCTACATTCGTCCAGAAAATAGACAAACAAATTTCTCTTTATCAGAATTTGAGCACACGAATGAACAGGTGTTAATGAATGAGTGGCAAAATTGGCTGCAACACTTATTAGATAAAGTAAATCATCGATACGATGGAGTAACTCCTCACGTAGGTAATTGGTCAGATAGGCATCTATCTTTTTATGAAATGATAAAAACCACTGTCACTGAAGTAACTAAGGCATATGAAGCAGATAGCTTTTCACCACAACAAGTAACTAGATTATTAAATGAGTTTGTTCGTAAATCCTCAGCTTTTGGTGAATCCGAGCAATATTTAGGTGATATTACCTCACTAATTGATGACTATCAAACAAGTATATCGCTAGAACTGACATCGGCAAAACAATTAGCAATATTAGTTGCGCCAATTATGCCACAGTTTTCACAGTTACTTTGGAAATGCCTAGGAATAAACGAACCAATTAAATGGGAATATAATCCAATCATTATAGAAGGTAATTTACGAATTTCTAGTTCCCAGGATACATTCTTTCTTCCTATTAAGGAATGTCTAAGAGAATTAGAGGTGAAGTAACTTGATGGAAAGAGATGTAGTTATAATTGGTGGAGGAGTCATTGGTGCATCCATATTATATTATTTATCGAAAAATGGATATAATAATGCTGCATTAATAGAGAAAAGCCATTTTGCTTGCGGTTCAACTGCAAAATCTGGTGGGTTCATAAGAGTCTACCACTCTAATCCACTTTTAACGGAGATGTCGATGGAAAGCTTTTCATCTTTCAAAAATTTCGAACAAGAAATAGGTAGGTCCTGTGGTTACATAAAAACAGGATTGCTACATTTAATACCTGACAATCAAGTTACCTACATGTTAGATGAAGTAAAAAAGCTACAACAACAATATGAATATTCAATAGAAGCTTTGACAATAAATGAAGCGAAAAAGCTGTTCCCTTCTCTTTCGTTTGATGGAGTCGGAGCAGTTGCCTATGAACCAGAAGGTGGATTTGCAGATCCAGTTCTAACAACAAAAGCTTGGATTGATGCGGCTAGATCTTTAGGAGCAATAGCAATGGAAGGCACAGAAGTCACAGATATTGTACTTGATAATGAGAAAGTAGTAGGAGTCAACACGACAGCAGGTTTTATCCAAGCAAAGGCAGTTATTCTAGCTACAGGTGCTTGGAGTTCAACTTTTATACAGCAGCTTCAATTAAACTATCGAATTCGGAGTAAAAGTATTCAAATTCAATTTGTTAAGAGACCTGAAGAAGCATTGATGCCACCAGCTTTCATTGATAATACGACAGAGTTATTTAGTAGACCAGATACTCATGATCTTGTACTAGTTGGCTATCCAACAAATCAGTGGGATATAAATCCCGATGATGTAAGTGCAATGGATTATGATGAAACATTAAAGGTAAACCAGATCGCTAAGAAGCGTTTTCAATGGTTTGACAACAGCACCTTTTCTGGTGGAAGGTTAAGTTTTGATGGTTATACAAATAATGAAGTAGGAATTTTAGAGGAAGTATCTGGGTTAAAAGGCTTAATAATATCAGCTGGATGGAGTGGGGGAGGGTATAAACTTTCCCCAGCAGTAGGACAAAGAACAGTTAAACTCATCAAAGAAATGGAACAATAAATAAAATGAATTATGTTTAAAGTAAGGTTGGTCAAGAAAGGGCTCTTTTCGTAAACGTCTTGTAATAGTTCCTAGAGAAGAAAAGATGCCCTGGAACAATAGATATCTACGTATTTATATCTTAGAGCGAAAAGCAACAAATAATTCGAACACAGCCAACAAGTAAATATCATAAAATACTAACTACTTATAAAGAAGGAAGGTCAGTAGATGAAAACTGTAAAAAAAGCAATTATCCCTGCCGCAGGCTTAGGAACTAGGTTTTTACCAGCAACAAAAGCAATGCCTAAAGAAATGCTTCCAATTGTAGATAAGCCTACTATCCAATACATTGTGGAAGAGGCAGTAGCTTCAGGTATTGAGGATATTATGATTGTCACTGGAAAGGGTAAACGCGCAATTGAAGACCATTTTGACACAGCTTTTGAGTTAGAACAGAGCTTAATAGAAAAGGAAAAATATGACCTGCTTCATAAAGTTCAAGCAGCATCTAATATAGCTAATATTCATTACATTAGGCAAAAAGAACCAAAGGGTTTAGGACATGCTATTTGGAGTGCAAGAAAGTTTATTAATGATGAACCATTTGCTGTTTTGTTAGGGGATGACATAGTCGTATCAGACCCTCCTTGCTTAAGGCAGTTAATTAATGAATATGAGGAAACAGAAGCACCAATTATAGGTGTACAACAAGTACAAGAGCATGAGACTGAAAAATATGGAATTATAAACCCTATAGAAAAAAATGGCCGACGTTATCAAGTTAGTGAATTTATAGAAAAACCAAAACAAGGTACAGCTCCGTCAAATTTAGCAATAATGGGTCGCTATATATTAACACCACAAATATTTCGATTTTTGGATAAGCAGGAAGTAGGGGCTGGGGGCGAAATACAGTTGACTGATGCCATTCAAAAGTTAAATGAAATACAACGTGTTTTTGCTTATGATTTTGATGGTGTGAGATATGATGTGGGTGAAAAATTAGGTTTTATTCAAACGACGTTAGAGTTTTCTATGAAAAATGACGAGATAAAGTCCTCCGTTATACGTATAATGGAAGATTTACTTCAGAGAGAAAAAGTAAAACCTCAAGCATAAAGAATACAAACAATATTGAAGAAATCAATAACAGGGATTAAGTAATGTAGGTCAATTATATAACATAAATAATGTTGATTGTGCGCTGGAATTATTGATCCAATGTGACAAAGAAGGGGACCTCATATAAACAAGCTGAAAGACAAAAGAGGCAACCGACAAGGATGTACGAGTTCGAAAGTGCTATTTTGAATCAAATATAGGTTATTATGTGTGGTCGGGACTTCCACTTTGACCATAGAATTATATATACTTAAAGTAATGAATACTAAATGAAGAAGGTGGAAGTAATGGAAAGGTTATATGAACTTCTTAAAAACCATTATGATGAGATGGTGGAAATCCGGAGACATTTACATCAGCACCCTGAGCTTTCTTTTAAAGAAGTAACAACACCTGCATACATTGCCGATTATCATAAGCACTTAGGCCATGAGGTTAGAACAGAAGTAGGAGGACGTGGAGTTGTTGCTACGTTACGAGGTGGTCAACCTGGAAAGACAGTGGCACTTCGAGCTGATTTTGATGCATTAGCAATCCATGAAGAAAATGATGTGGAATATAAGTCAAAGGTTGACGGAGTTATGCATGCTTGCGGACATGATGGTCATACTGCGACATTGTTAGTATTAGCTAAGGTGTTAAATATGATGAAGGAAGAGTTACAAGGAAATATCGTCTTTATTCATCAGCACGCAGAAGAGGTAGCTCCAGGAGGGGCGATTGACATGATTAATGATGGCTGCCTTGATGGTGTTGACGTAATTTTTGGAACACACTTATGGGCAACTTCACCTGTTGGACAGATTTCATGTAGGGAAGGTGCACTCATGGCTGCCGCTGATAGATTTGAAATTACTGTACAAGGTAAAGGAGGTCATGGGGCAGAGCCTCACCTTACAAAAGACTCAGTAGTTATAGGAGCACAACTTGTTACAAATCTGCAGCAAATTGTTTCTAGAAGAGTAGACCCTTTACAATCGGCAGTAATTTCTGTAGGGTCTTTTGAGGCGAGTAATCCATTTAACGTCATATCAGATTCTGCTGTTCTAATTGGTACAGCTCGATCATTTGATGAGACAGTGAGAGATCTAATTGAACAAGAGTTAGAGAGAGTTGTCAAAGGAACATGCCTTTCTTCTGATGCGGATTATACATTTAACTTTACAAGAGGTTACCCTCCTGTAATTAATCATCAAGCTGAAGCTCAGTATTTAATGGATATAGCGAAAAATGTACCTGGTGTAGATGAAGTTATTACGTGTGAGCCTTCTATGGGAGGAGAGGATTTCGCGTATTATCTTCAACATGTACAAGGCGCATTCTTTTTCACAGGAGCAAAGAGCCCTACATGGGAAAAAGCTTATCCACATCATCACCCTAAGTTTAATATTGATGAAGAGGCTATGTTAATTGCTGCCAAAACACTAGGAGCAGTGACTTTATCGTACCTTAAGCAATATGCTACTATAAACGCATAATGGAAGTTGTTTAATATTTTATGAAATTATTAGATTCTAGTTTGCTATAAAGAAAAATGGCTACAGCATTGTTAAAATGTTGTGGCCATTTCTGCTTTTCTGTATGTCTAGCTCCACCTCCTAATCCCTCGAGGTCACTTCACCATTTCATTTGAAGTCAAAGAGCGCCTTCTAATGAAATGCTTCCAGTGCTTGTCGGGATTAAGCAGTCGGCTCCACTTTTCTAACTGTCTAGCTCCAGCACCTATCCCCTCGAGTCGCTTCACCATTTCTCATGAAGTCAAAAAGCGACTTCAAGCGAAATGCTTCCAGCGCTTGTCGGGGATGAACAAGGCGCTTACGCTTTTCTTAATAAGTTAGGGCTTTGGAGATGACCCAGCCTATTGCTAATGACATTAATAATAAGAATGCACCAACCGCACGGTTATCTTTATCAATTGCTTCTTTAATACTAAATCGAATCGTCACAACTTCAGCTAAAATGGAAGCAATAATTTGTGCGAGTATCCCGATTGAACCCCAAATAATCATGTCAATGATAGAGATCGAGTATTCCATTGCCGATCCAATAACAAAGGCGATACCAAGGAGCTTACCACCAATGACCATAGCTGCTGCTCTGTTCCCCTGTCCTATCATTTTGAATTTTTCATTCTTTGTCGTTAGTTCAAAAACAATAAGCCCAATAATTAACATCAATAGTGCAGTACCAGCATAAGCTAGAAAGTTTAAGTATAAATTCATTATAGTTCTCCTCTCGACATTTTCATCTTTTGATACCGATTGGCAAAAAATAAGATAGATTATCAGTTATTTTGTTTCCGACACGATAGCCAATGGCACTTGCTCTCCCTTGGAGTAAAAAAGAACCTATAATAATATGGCCTTCTTTCATTCCGTTCACTGTTTGAAAGCTAGTCGTTGGTAACTCGACTAATTGTTGGTACACAGGCAAAGAGCTCGTATAGGACTTATTCTTATCCTCTAGTATTTTTTCTCCTTTTGATGAGAATATTTCAACAGTATCTCCTTCTCGTCCGAAAGAAGGTTTTTTGACATAGTTTAGTTCATTTGCTATTAAAGGGTCTGCCTCTAAATAAGTAGGGAGAAAATGTTTTGATATTCGATCATGCTCGATTTTAGAAAAAAAGTCACTCTTATCCTCATGTAGCCCCCAAATGGCTGCAAGAATCGCTTTAGATTGTAATAAAAATGCTGAGGGTGGATTGATAATTGCAAGCTTTTGATCACGAACAAGGTCAAGTAACATGACCCCTATATTATTGTTAAACTCATCTTTATCACATACCAAATGCTCTAAAGGATATGTTTGACGATATAACACATCGATTTTACGCCCATTTTCATCGTATAATCCTTCTGATTGTTTAATTTGTAACTTATGAAGCGGCACGAATCTTGAAGGAATATTTGCCAAGTCTTGAAGATAAAGTGAGGTGTTTAAATCTTCATCACTTTCTTCGTGGGATGTAAATACGACATACGGGTTGCTTATCTCCTGTACATAATTAATACTAGAGAGAATCGCTTGTCGTACAGAATTTGCTAAAAGTTCTTCTTCATGATGATTAGGGTTTTGATACCCGAATGCATCACATACCTTACCGTTGATTGAGAATAGCTCTTTAATAAAGGTAGGTGTATCAGCGTTAAATTCTAAAACCTTATAAGTGCTACCTACTTTTACTAGATCAAGTCGTGCAATGATCGTTTCTACGTCGATGGTTTGTAGACGAAGATAAGGAATTGACTCATTGGGGAACCCAAGCTGCTGCAGTGTTTCGTTATTAACGTGCCTTAATAGTCGAGCAACCTTAAAAAAGATGCTCCCAATGTGACTTGAAGCAAGGCGGATGTTTTCTACTTCATCCTTAGTGAGAGGATGAATATCAAATAATGCGTATTCTTGACCATACATGTCAGGCCAAAATTTGGGTATACGATCGTAAAACTCTCTTCTGCGAATTTCCCATTCCTTCATCGTAGTAGTTATTACCCTCCGTATGATCCACTGCTACTCTTACCAAATCCAGATGAACTACTTGAACTTGATTGTGACTTTTGAGTGGAAGTTGTTGATTGTTCAGAATTAGTTGACACGGAATTATTTGAAGATTTAGTTTGTGACTGGTTTGATTGGGAGGTGGAATTGTTAGTATTATTGTTTACAGCATTCGTTGAAGATGGAACAAAACTTTTACTATACTTCCCACTTTTTATGTCAGCTTTTGTTTTGAATAGCTTATTTTGATAAAAATAATGACCGCGATAATCTGAATCATCGTCATCACATTCATACATTTCATCATCAACATCCCAGTCCCACTCATCACAGCCAACTACCGATGGCTCGATTGGAATGGTTCTTGTATCCCCGTCTCCGCTATCAGTTGTTTCATAAGTATACTCATTTGCCGCACTTGCACAACCAGATAACCCAGTTGCAATCACAGCCGCTGATAAACCTTTAATTAATTTTGTAGTTTTGCTCATAGTACACCTGCTTTCAAAAAATCACATTCATATCGTACCATAGAAACTTAATGTTGTAATTAGGTAGTTATGGTAAAAAATGATTGATTTGTCCTTCTTTATAAAGAGTATTATACGATCATATTTTCTTCCCCTTATCTCTTTTACGTGTTGCGTTAATAAAAGTTTCATCCTACATGCTTCCTGTTGTTAATGATGTAGCTTCTGTAACCGAATTATCGATAGCCATCTCTTTGTGGAGATAATACGCTACAAATGGTAATTGTAAACATATATTTAATTTTTAGTGAGAAAAACATGGTAAAGCAGTTATATAAAAGTTGACAATTATTTTAATATGTTTATAGTAGGTAGTATAATAACTACTAAAGGGAGTAAGAAGTGGAAGAAATTTATAATGAACTTCAAAAGTTGGGTTTTTCTAAATATGAATGTAAAGCTTATATAAGCTTGCTAAAGAAATCTCCTAGTACAGGATATGAAATAAGTAAGCTTTCAGGAGTTCCACGATCGATGATATATGAAGTGATAGCTAAATTGTTGGATAAGGGTGCGATATATAAAGTGCCTTCTGATCCAGTGAAATATAGTCCTGTACCTGCTAAGGAATTAATCACAAGGTTTAGGAGCCAATTTGAACAGTCATTTGATTACCTAGAAAAAAATTTAATGACATTAGAAGGAGAACGCGAAGCAGATGTTATTTGGCATATCCGTAGTGACGAACTAGTTATAGCGGAAATAGTTGATTTAATCGGCAGGGCTGAAAAAGAACTATGGTTATCAGTATGGGAGCCACAAACTCCTATGATACAAGAAGCTGTCGATCAGCGTCATGAAGAAGGAGTTAAAATCTTTACTATTTTGTTCGGTAATCGACATTTACAATTAGGTTCGACTTATCACCATAACTACATGCCACCAGATGTAGTGAAAGAAAGAACAGGTGGTCATTTAACAATTGCTGCTAGAGATGGAGAAGAGGTAATCATAGCAAATTTTTCTGAAGAAACACCTGCTTGGGCAGTCAAATCGAAAGATCCTGCACTTATATTAGTCGCAACTGAATATATTAGGCATGATATTATGATTGAAGAAATCACTCGTAAATTTGGTGAGGATAAATTAGATTCACTATGGAGAAAGGACAATGACCTTCTTCATGTTGTAACAGGAAAGCGGTTCAAATGAATTGGGCCGCCTTTTTTACACACGAATTATTAGTAGTTAGAAAGATAACATCTAATATTAAGTTGTTATGTAAACTTGTGAAGGGAGAAATGTGATGGCTAGCATAAATGTTGAACAAAAAAACATATCCCAGAGAAAAAAACTACAAAATAGTCACTTGTTCTTAAAAGGGTCAAGGGTTGCTCTACCAATTGCGATTGGTTATTTTCCGATTGCAGTTACATTCGGAATGATTGCTGTCCAATCAGGTTTGTCGCTATGGCATTCAACCTTTATGTCAATCGCTGTCTTTGCAGGTGCGAGTCAATTTATGGCAGCAAGTATGGTGATGGTCAATGCAACTGTAATCGAAATTATTGTAGCTACATTTGTCCTTAATTTTCGTCATTTCATTATGAGTATGTCATTCATAAATAAACTAAACCATATTCCTATGAAGTGGAAAGCTTTGTTATCTTTCGGTATAACAGATGAAACATTTTCAGTATTTTCATTACAAGGTAAGGAAAAAGATGCCACAAATCAATTTTTTATTCTAGGCATATTTGCAACAGCGTATGTATCATGGATAGCAGGGACTCTTGTTGGTGGACTTTTTTCGAGTATTTTTCCGCCGGTTATTAGTCAAGGTATGTCCGTCGGTCTATATGCAATGTTCATTGCCCTAGTAGTACCAGTAGCGCGGAAATCAAGGTTAGTATTGAGCATCGTTGTAATAAGTATGGTCATTTGTACATTTGCGTCAATGATTGTAAGCTCAGGTTGGGCTATTGTCATAGCTACACTTATAAGTAGCCTCATAGGTGTGTTTTTCAAAGAACGAGAATCTATACAACAAAATAGCTAGTAAACTTGCATTGATCAAATTATACCCAATCACAAAAGGGTAGGTTAATAAATGTTATCAATGATAGAAATGAGGTTTGTAGATGATATGGAGATATTATTAATTATTATTGGTATGGCAATTGTAACATTTATACCTCGTGTTATCCCAGCATTTGTCATTAATTTCGTTACATTTCCCAATTGGGTTAATCGTTGGTTATCATATATCCCATATGCAGCATTGGGGGCACTGATTTTCCCAGGGATTTTAACAATTCAAGAGGATAATATATTTATTGGCTTAACCGGAGGAATTGTTGCTGTATTATTGTCGTTATTACGTTTACACATTTTGTTAGTGTTATCAGGTTCAATCATAGCTGTCGTTATCATGTTAATAATGATGTAGTCTCTTTTCGGAAGCTTTGTTGCTAATGGGTAGGGTGATAAAGTTTTATCGGGCCCCATAACGATGAGGTCATTATAAGACAACGCAAAAAAGGTGGATACAATCTTGTTCCACCTTTTTGTTATTTTCAAGTAAGTTATTTTACAACACGTAATACTACATCGATATTACCACGAGTAGCTTTTGAATATGGGCAAACGTGATGAGCTTCTTGAATTAATTCCTTCGCCACATCAACTTCCACACCAGGAATCTTCACATCAAGTTGAACTGCTAATTTAAACCCGCCAGCTGGATCGTTTCCAATTGATACTTGTGCAGTTACTTGAGTATCTCCAATCGCCATCTTTTTATTACGAGCAACTAATTTTAATGCACTTTCATAACAAGCTGCGTATCCTGCTGCAAATAATTGCTCTGGGTTAGTTCCACTTCCGCCAGGACCTTGAAGTTCTTTCGGCATGCTTAAATCTAATTGAATAGCACCATCACTTGAAGAAACCTTTCCTTCTCTCCCACCTTGAACTGTAGCTTTTGCTGTATAAATTGCTTCCATTTTTCATTCTCCTTTATAGTAAGTGTTACACAATTTAGTTGTGCGCAATTTAATTTTGTAATACTAATATAACTGGTAAAATTTTATTTGTCAACAGTTTTTATTTATGTTTTGGAAGAGTATTGTGTCATCAGAATCATTATGTGCTGATCAACATGTAAATATTCAATATGTTTTTACGTTAAAAATAACTAACGTGATCTGAGTAGTTGACAATTAATGTGTAAAAAGATAATTTTATTTGTAAGAAATTAATTGTGCACAACTTTTTTGAAATGTAGGTGGGAAAAAATGAACAATGATGAATTACTTAAATTAGATAACCAGCTCTGTTTCTCTGTTTATGCCTTATCTAGAGAAATTACTAAAATGTACCGACCATTATTAGATGAGCTTGGCATAACATATCCTCAATATCTTGTTTTACTTGTACTGTGGGAAAGTGGAGAGAGCACAGTGAAAGAGTTAGGTGAACAATTGTTTTTAGATTCTGGGACTTTAACGCCCTTATTAAAAAGAATGCAAGATGGAGGGTTGATCGTTAGAGAAAGGTCTAGTGTAGATGAAAGAAGAGTGTTAATTAAATTAACCGAGGACGGGAAACTGTTGCAAGAAAAAGCTATTTGTATACCAATGTCATTAATTGACAATGGTGAGATGTCATCAAATGAATTGGTCAGTATGAGGAAACTAGTTCAACAGCTACTTAATCAAGTACATCAAGTGAATGTAAAAAAGTAGTGATTATCATACATGCAATTAGATGAAATGTTAAAATTAAAATGTAATGATATTTAACCACTTGCATTAATGTAGATTTTTGATAAAATAATTTTCAAACTTATATATTTATTAAACGATGAAGGATCAATAGTAACTGAAAATGTTGTTTAAGCGAATCAGGGATGGTGGAAGCCTGATAAAAAATCAGTGAAACGGCAATCTGGAGTTAATTTTCCAAAGAGGGTACTTAATTATTAGTATCAACTAGGGTGGAACCGCGGGAGACAAACTCTCGTCCCTAGGCGCTATTCGCCGAGGGATGGGGGTTTTTTTGTTTTTTCTCTATCTACAGGAGGAATAGTAATGATATAAAATATGGGCGTTATTAGGTGTAAAAGCTTAATAATTTCCATATAAAACACATTTTTTGAAGGAGTGTCTAACTATGTCTGTAACAATGGAGCAAGTTGTAGCACATGCAAAGCATAGAGGGTTTGTTTTCCCAGGTTCGGAAATATACGGGGGATTAGCTAATACATGGGATTATGGACCACTAGGTACAGAGTTGAAAAATAATATTAAAAAAGCTTGGTGGAATAAATTTGTTCAGCAATCACCTTATAATGTAGGACTTGATGCTGCCATCTTAATGAACACAAAGACGTGGGAAGCATCTGGGCATTTAGGAAATTTCAATGATCCGATGATTGATTGTAAAAAATGTAAAGCAAGACATCGTGCCGATAAGTTAATTGAAGATGCACTTGAAGACAAAGGGATTGAATTGGTAGTGGATGGACTTCCATTTGAAAAAATGGAAGATTTGATGACAGAGCATCAAATTACATGTCCAGATTGTGGAAGTGATGATTTTACGGGTATTCGTCAATTCAACCTTATGTTTAAAACACATCAAGGAGTTACTGAATCAAGTACCAATGAGATTTATCTACGACCAGAAACAGCTCAAGGGATTTTTGTTAACTTTAAAAATGTTCAGCGAACAATGAGAAAAAAGTTACCTTTTGGTATCGCTCAAATAGGAAAAAGTTTTCGTAATGAAATTACGCCTGGTAACTTTACTTTCCGTACAAGGGAATTTGAACAAATGGAAATTGAGTTTTTCTGTAAGCCAGGTGAAGAAATTGATTGGTTTGACTATTGGAAGGAACAGGCTGAACAGTGGCTACTTTCTTTAGGTATGACGAAGGATCACATTCGTTTGCGAGATCATTCTGATGAAGAATTATCTCACTACAGTAATGCTACAACTGATTTTGAATATAAATTCCCATTTGGCTGGGGTGAGTTATGGGGAATTGCATCTCGAACGGACTACGATCTTAAGCAGCATATGGAACACTCAGGTGAGGACTTCAATTATATTGATCAGACGACAAATGAACGTTATATTCCATATTGTATTGAGCCTTCGCTTGGCGCGGACCGTGTAACATTAGCATTTTTAATTGATGCTTATGAAGAAGAAGCATTGGAAGATGGAACTTCCCGAACAGTGATGCATTTTCATCCAGCTTTAGCACCTATTAAGGCTGCAATTTTGCCATTATCGAAAAAACTATCCGATGAAGCAAAACAAGTATTCCAAGATCTTGCTAAAGACTTTATGGTTGATTACGATGATGCCGGCTCCATTGGGAAACGTTATCGTCGACATGATGAAATTGGAACACCATACTGTATCACATATGACTTCGATTCGAAGGATGATAACATGGTAACCGTTCGTGATCGTGATACAATGGAACAACAGCGTTTACCTATAAATGAATTAAAAAGCTTCCTAGAAGAAAAAGTTAGATTTTAATAGAAAAGCGGAGCCGACTGACCAGCCTCGACAAGCACTGGAAGCATTTCATTAGAAGGCGCTCTTTGCCTTCAAATGAAATGGTGAAGTGACCTCGAGAGGCTAGGAGATGGAGCTAGACAGTTAGAAAAGCGTAAGCGCCTTGTTCATCCCCGACAAGCGGTGGAAGCATTTCGCTTGAAGTCGCTTTTTGACTTCATGAGAAATGGTGAAGCGACTCGAGAGGATAGGCGCAGTAGCTGGACACGTAAAAAAGTGTAGCCGACCCAATTCCATCTAAAACCAGCCCACGTCCTGTGGGCGACGGTGGAACCCAAAAACACCAGAGGGTGCATTTTACCTTCTGGTGTTTCTTTATAAGCGATCCTTAGCTAAAAAATTTAAAAAAGCGGAAGCAGCTGTTTTGATGCAATCAAGAACCTCATAGAAAGTAAAGGGCTTCAATAAATGAAAGTGTGATTTATTAGTCAAGTAACTTAAGATTCAGGAATGATAGTAACGGCAAGTGTTCGAACTGGAATATCTTCTTCATTACGATCGTTAGCATGATTGTAGTATTTAGTTATTAATGTATTGAGGTCGCTTTGAAATTCTAAAAACTTTTCATCATTTAATTTTAGCTCCACTACCGAAAAAGTAGCGCCATCCTCTGAATTATCTTGCTCTTCTAATTTAGTCAAATAACTTTGATATTGATTCAATAGTGTCAATTGATAATAGGAAACATAATCAATTTTTTTTTCACTAGAAATTGTTTGCCATTCTGCAATATTTAGTCTAGCTGCATCCTCATTTAAGGTGTAATACTTTTCTGAAACAGATTTCACCTTTTTTTCTTTCAATACGCTAATAACACCAGCATCAAGCATAACTTGTATATGTCTGTATAGTGTTGCTTGGGGTACATCTTTAATGAGCTTAACCATCTCTAATGGTGTTAGTCCATTTTTATTGTTGCGCATAAGCACCTGAGAAATTTTCATTCTCACAGGGTGCATTAAGATTTCTACCTTATTTTTCATATATCTCACCTTTTATTAGTAGTGTGTTTTACTTTTCTAATTTCATTCTCATTATAAATAATAATAATAACGTTTGCAATACGTACAGTTCAATGTTATCATTATCAATAATGATAATAAAATTGAGGAGTGATAATATGAAGTTACATTATGGGCTGGATGAATTAAAAGGTGTTGATTTTATGCCTTTGTTACCTGTTATTTTGCCAGTGATAGCATTGAGTACATTATTGGTTTTAATTGCGTTAATTGACTTGTATAGGCATCGAAATACGAGACAAAACGTACTTATGTGGTCCTTTATTATACTTTTGGTAAATACATTTGGACCGGTATTTTACTTTATTCATGGGAGAAAGGATGGTGAGGTAAGATGAAATTAGAGGTTAAGAATGTAACAAAAAAATTTAAGGGTAAATTGGCTGTAAATCATTTCTCAATGGACATAAAAACAGGAGAATGTGTAGGTTTAATAGGACCAAATGGGGCGGGGAAATCTACATTATTAAAAGTGATCTCTGATATTATTTTTCCTAATTCAGGAGAAGTGCTATTGGATGGGAAGCATGTTGCAAAAATGAAGAGGGAAATCGGTTATTTGCCGCAACATCCAAAATTTTTCCCATGGATGACAGCCATTGAAACATTAATGTTTATGGGTCAGTTATCTAATGTAAACAAAGAGGAATTAACTCACTCAATACCTAATGTTTTAGAAAAAGTGGGGTTGAAAGGAGAAGAAAATTCAAAAGTAGGTACATTTTCTGGTGGAATGAAACAACGGCTTGGTATAGCTCAAGCTTTATTACATCGACCTGCACTTATCGTAATGGATGAACCAGTATCAGCTTTAGATCCCATTGGGAGAAGAGAAGTGTTAAATTTGATCGAAGAAATTAAAAAGGAGACGACAGTATTATTATCAACTCATATACTTGCAGATGCTGAAGAAATATGTGATAGATTTATGATCATTAAAAATGGGAAGAAAATTAAAGATACTACTGCCATCGATTTGTTAAGTCAGTATAGTCAAAAGATCTTGAGAGTAGTGATTGATAGCAATGATCAAAAATGGGTTGATGTTGTAAAAGCACTTCCCTTTGTGAAGGATGTGGAAGTCACTGGACATACATTGAAAATAAAAGTCGAAAATATAGAAACAAGTAAAGATTTATTGTTAAAAAATGCATTAGAACATGAAGTAAACCTGGTCAAGTTTGAAATCAATAGTGATACATTAGAAGATATTTTCTTGAGAATGGTGGTGGGAGCATGAATAGCTTTATTGTCCTAACAAAAAAAGAGTTTGTACAGATGTTACGTGATTATAAATTAATTTGGCTTCCTCTTATTTTTATCATCCTAGGGATAACTCAACCAGTGGTCACACTTTTTTTACCATCAATCATTGAATCATTAGGAGGGGGGACAGGTATTACAATTGATCCAAGTATATATACCCAAAGCGGAGGAGAAGTACTTGCAAGCACTTTTGGCTCACAATTTGATCAACTTGGACTTATCATTCTTATCATTTCAACAATGGGTATCATACACACAGATAAAGTAAATGGTATGTTGGCATTTATTTTAACAAGACCTGTTAATATTATTTCATATATAAGTGGAAAGGTTATACCAAATTTCTTAATGGCGTCTTTTGGTGTAATAATAGGATTCTTTGTTTCTTATCTATATGTTATTTATCTATTTACACATGTTTCATTTTCACGAATGATTATTGCTATGTTATTTTATCTTGTATGGGTACTATTTATTGTCACATTTACAACGATGATTAGTACTATCTTTAACAGTCAAGGACTTATCGCGATTCTTTCCATTGTCTTTCTACTAGGGTGTAGAATGATACTCGGTTTGAACCCTATTATGGACTTTGTTAATCCTGCTATAATGAGCAAAAATGGTATGGAAGTGCTAGCTACAGGGTCAATAAGTTCTAGTGCTGCCGGTAATTTGTTTATAACACTTATATGGGTTGCACTTATACTTTTTGTAATAAATTATTGGATTTCCAATAAAAAGTATAATAAATAGATGGGCTACAGATTAAAAAATTATGTATAGCCTTAGGTGCGTATGATAAAAGGCTATTTACTAATAATATAGCATTTATGCTATTCTCATTGTTTTCAGAACAATAGATTCTATGAAACTCTAGTATAGTGTCGAATTTATACCTTTGTACTAATAGCAGGGGACACCTGTTTCGAATATGAAGATATTATAGCGAATGCTAAAGAAGAATTACTTGGAAAGTGGGAATTATAATTTGAGAATAATCTTGAGAAAATTACAGCACATCGTTTGTTATGGTATAAGAAATGATCGCTCAAAAAACATGACTAATCATTTCTTATACCAAACTTTTCCTAACTAATGTTATTCGTGGTTGCTCACACAAAATTTGGGTAAACAAATTTTCTTACAGTGAGTGTTTTTCATTTTAGTTTACATCATAAATGAGAATTATTATATTGCCCAATTCCCGTTACGAAACAGTGGTTCTTTTGTTCCGTCAGGTAATAAACCGTCAATATCCATATCAGCGGTACCTACCATAAAGTCTTCGTGAAGTACACTTGTATTTACGCCGTTTTTCTCTAGCTCTTCTTTATCCATCGTAGTACCAGCCTCGATACATGTTGGGTATGCACTACCGATAGCTAAATGATTAGAGGCATTTTCATCAAATAATGTATTATAAAAAATAATATTAGAATTTGAAATTGGAGAGTCATGTGGAACTAATGCGACTTCTCCTAAATAATGCGACCCTTCGTCTGTTTCAATAAGACGTTTTAATGTTTCTTCACCTTTTTCAGCTTTGCAGTCAACAATCTTGCCATTCTCAAAGGTTAATGTAAAGTTTTCAATCAAATTACCACGGTAATTAAATGGTTTGGAACTCGATACATAGCCATTTACACCAGTTTTTTGTGGCATAGTAAATACTTCTTCTGTCGGGATATTCGCAATGAAATACGTACCATCTTCATTTTTGCCTCCACCCCCAAGCCAAATATGGTTCGTAGGTAGCTCTATGGTGAGGTCTGTATTAGATGCTGTATAATGTAATGCTTTATATTTCTTTTCATTTAGAAACTTTACACGAGCTTGTAAAGTTTTGTCATGCTCTTGCCATTGTTGAACTGGGTCTTCTAAATCAACACGTGTTGCTTTAAAAATGGCATTCCAAAGCAAGCCTACCTGCTCATCCTCTTTTGCATCAGGAAATACTTTTGCTGCCCATTCTTTCGACGGAACAGCGATAACAGTCCAACTAACTTTATCTGATTGAATATAGTTTCTAAACTTTTCTAATGCTTTACCTTGTGCTTTTTGTGCAGCAGCGACTCTATCAGGGTTAACACCTTGTAATAAATCTGGATTTGTAGAAGTAATCGATAAGAATGCTGCTCCATCTTCAGCCATCTCTTCTCGTCCTTGAGCTTTCCAAAGTGGAAATTCTTTAAATGCATCATCTGGAGCGAGGTCGTATTTCATTCTTGTAATCGTGTCGTCGCCCCATTCAACGTGAACATTTTTTGCACCAGCTTCATAGGCTTTTTTAGTAACAAGACGAACAAACTCAACTGTTGAAATTGATGCTGATATATATAGGGATTGTTTTTCTTGAATATTCACACCAATTTTCACAGCTAATTCTGCATATTTTTCTAAATTACGCTGAAAATTTGCCATCATTAGATTCTCCTTTATCATAATATTTTTTCGGTATGTGAGGACATGATATACTTATGTAAGAAAATGATCCTTTCATCATTGTACACTAACTAAGTTAAGTACGCATAATGAATAGATCCAAGGAAATACAGTTAAGTGCTACTGTTTTATTTCTCGAATATTTTCTTATTATATCATTATCTTCCTATAGATTTTCAAATGTCTAAACATATTAAAAGGCTGTTTTTACATGCATGTTGTTTTGCGTACTAAACAATTAAGTAAAATGATGAAAGCTGAATACAACTCAGCCGCCTTTTTAATATAAATACAATAGCAACAAACTATACGAAAAAAGCTAATTGAAATAAAGAGGTGTCAAATGGTTGGTGTAATGGCTACAAAAAAAAGAGAATTAAACAAAAGACAGATGAACAGTCCGGTTGGACCGATTTTATTAATAGCATCAGATGAATTTTTATATGAAATTATCTTTGTTTCGTCAAGTACCTTCAATAAAGAGTATTATGATTCAATGAATAACAATGAAAATAACGAAATTTTAAATGAATCGGTAAAGCAATTAGAAGAATATTTTTGTGGACAAAGAATACAATTCGATCTTCCGTTGAAAGTAGAAGGAACGTCATTCCAAAAACAGGCATGGCAAGCACTAACAACGATTCCTTTTGGACATACGATAAGCTACCAAGAACAAGCTCAAGTGTTAGGTGACCCGAAAAAAGCTAGGGCGATAGGTGGCGCTAATAGTAAAAATTCATTACCTATCATTATCCCTTGTCATCGAGTGATTGGGAAAAATGGTAAGCTAACAGGGTTTGCTGGAGGAATTGATATTAAAGAGGCATTACTAAAGCATGAAGAAAAATACTATAAGAACGTAACTCACCCTTAAGACGATGGAGTTACGTTCTTAGCTACATCCTATATTGTTACATAGCTTTTTCAGCTACTAAATTTTCTAATGTTTCGATCATATCTTCTAATTTCTTGAAGCTTGAAACGATATTTTTAATACGATTATTTTGTTCTTCCATATGTGCCAGTATCTCTTGAGATGAAGCAGAGCTTTGCTGTGTAATGCTTGAGATTGACAAGATTTCGTTTGAAATACGGTGACTATCCCCTAAGATTTCAGCAAGCATGTCATTAACTTTTCCGGATTCTTCTTCTACTTCTTCACTTGTACTTTTAATTGCTTTAAAAGTCTCTTGGACGACCTTCATTACTTGCTCACTTTGTAAAATTGCATTTTCTCCGAGGTTTGTTTGTTCGGCAGCATGTAACGTTTTTTCTTGTATACCATTTAAAATAGAAGTGATTTCTGCAGTCGAGTGTCGAGAGTCCTCCGCAAGCTTTCTCACTTCGTCAGCAACGACCGCAAAGCCTTTTCCGTGTTCCCCAGCACGTGCTGCTTCTATTGCCGCATTGAGAGCTAGCAGGTTTGTTTGCTCTGAGATGCCAGTTATTTTATTTACTATCCCTTCTATCTTATGATTTTGATTGCTTAAGTCATTCATAACAGCTACTGTCGAATTTATTATTGTGTGAACTTTCTCTATTTCTCCCATTAAAACTTCAACATTGTTGTTGCCATCTTGTATCGTTATCAATGTCTCTTCTGATAGGTTATTCATATGGTTGGAGACGGATGTAACAATCTCTATAGAGCTATCTGCTGATTGAATAGCTTCATTAATATCAACAACACTAGCGGCTTGACTTTCTATCCCTTTAGTTACTTCTAAAAATGAAACAGTAATTTCTTCTGAAATTTCTTTTGTTTTTTTGGAGTGATCTTCTAAGTCAGTTTCAAATCTATGTAAAAATTCAACTGTAGATTTAATATTCCCAAGTAAAGAGTCGGTATGTTCTTTCGCTTGTAAAACTTGTTCATATGTTTCTTGATTTTCTAAGCGCATACGTTTACTAAATACACCTTGAATAATATTTACCAATATAATAAGTACAATCATCGCATCGATACCGATAATATCGGTCTTATTCATTGCAGCAAAAGCAGTAGAATCATGATTCAAAAAGAAATAATTGGATATAGCAATATTTGAAATAGCGGTTAAAATGATAGGTATGTAATTTTCATACAGTGAGATCACTGTTACGTAAAGAACAACTAGGAAAAACATAATAATTGATGGGTCTACACTAAAAACGACATATGTAGTAATAACGGAAGAAAGAACGACTAGATACATCGTATAAAAGATGAATTTCCTTTTCAGAATTAATACAGTGATGATTGTGTTAATAATTAGATCAGGTATGGATTGAATAAGGCTTAAGCGTAATCCAGCATGGAAAAAATTCCATAAAAAAACACTTGTAAATGTAAACCATAGTATTGAGATAAGTAGTTTATTTCTTTTTTCAACTAATTCTATGTTTGTCATAACTATGAACCCCCTTACCTAAAATGCCTCTTGGGCTCTTTGATTTTACCATTTTTTATATAATTAATTCATTAAGATATAAATTCGGTTTTTGACATATTTGTGACAATAGAATTTCTACTTCATATATTGAGAAGGCTATTTGATATAATATTAATATAAATAACTAGGCTCTTTTCGTAAGCCCTGTTGCTATTTATCCTAAACTAGAAGATAATGATGTTGTTTTACTCAACAGTCATTCTTTTTTAGAGGAAAAGATGCCAAGAAATCTAGTGATACACTTTTTGTATGAATAACAACAGTCTATGCGAAAGCAGCCAAAAATTATTACAGCGTCCAACCAGAGGTGATCAAAGTGGATGTTGGGGCTATTATCTTAGCAGGTGGCCAATCTAAGAGAATGGGCACAAATAAAGCATTATTAAGGGTTGAAGGAAAATACAATATTGTGAGAATGAAAGAGGCGTTACAATTGATGTTTGAAGAAATCATCCTTGTAACTAATCAAGAGCAACAATACAAGTTTTTAGAGATCCCCATTGTTCCTGATATTGTAGATGCAAAAGGACCTCTTGCTGGCTTGCAAGCTGGTTTACAAGCGGCCCAAAATGATAAAAATGTTGTTGTGGCTTGTGATATGCCGTTTATATCTACATCAGTTACATCATATTTACTGTCGCAAGCGAATGGTTGTGACGCAGTCGTCCCTATTATTGGTGGCAAAATCCATCCATTGTATGCAGTTTATAGCAAAAGTGCATTACCAATTATTCATTCATGCTTAAAGGAAAATCAATTAAAAGTTGTAGATGTATTATCTCGTCTTCAAGTACGATACATTAATGAGCAGGAGTTAATGAAGTTAGAAGACATTGACTTAGGAAGAGTATTTTTTAATATGAACTATCCGATGGATTATGAAAAGGTAAAACGTTGGGTAAAGGACAAAGATACTAATAAGTAGTTCGTTTTTTTTAGGTGAACATGATAAACTACATTTAGTAGTTATCTCTAACAATATGTGCATGCATCATAAAAAGGAGATGGTATGAATGTTAACAAACATCGGAATACCTGGATTAATATTAATTCTTGTTTTAGCTTTAATAATTTTTGGACCGAAAAAATTACCTGAGATTGGTAGAGCTACTGGAGAAACATTAAAAGAATTTAAAAAATCAGCTCGTGAGCTAACGAGTGACGTAACAGATGAAGTAAAAGAAGTGAATCAAATCGTCAAAAGTGAAGAGAAAAAGTAATGATTAGGTTGATCCACCTTTCAAGGCGATTAAGTTGGGTTAACCTTCTTTTTTTTGGCTATTTTCGCATAGGTTGTTACTTTCTTTCCAGGATATAAGCACGTACACATCTAGTGTTCGTGGCATCTTTTCTACTTTTACAATTATTTAGCTCTCATAAAACTTATCATACTGCCCATTTTTAGTAAAAATAGTGACCCTTTTTTTATTAGTCTCTTCTCAATTTGGTGATCAGAGTGTCTGCGTCTTTGTTATTTGTTTTGCGATACTTCCTCCTATAGGTCATATTCAATTTGTCATCCTAACGAAACCACATTTAGATCGAATGTTTTTCCTTACCTTGATTAGATAGCTTGTTAGCGTCAATTGGCTAACTCAAGCGTCAGGCATTCCACATGAAGGAAGTTAGTACCTTCATGTGGGATAGGGCTTTCTATGATGGTCATTTCTGCAAACCCTTTGTTGTTAACAAAACTGTATTCGACCTAAAAAGACTACTAAGTAATTAATTACAGTTCTTGATATAACGATGAAGCTTCATTAAATTCTCATCTAGCAATGCTTTTTTAGTTAAATATCAACAAAGCTTACGAAAAGGAACATTTAAAAACATTGAAATGATATGATTCTTTGTGCATCAATGCCAAAATATACCCACCTTACTCCAGTCCATCTGTACCCTGAAACTGATTTTCTTCCAATAAATGTAGGATAAAACCAAAATGATCTTCTACCTCGAAGCCAAATATACGTGTATCGATATAAACATCTAATAAGTGCTCGTGGGTCAATAGCTTGTAAGTCAGGTTGATGTTGCTGAGGTACAAAAGAAGGTGGTGGAGCAGAAGGAGCATGATGGAGAGCTTGGGTGCCATGAATTGGCGTCGATCCAGGGAAGGGTAACATACTACCTCCTGGATGAATATGGGGATGGGGACGTGGTGGTGGGAATCTAAAAAAATGCATGATAAAAAATCTCCTTTCTACTAGTTAGAATTAGAACAATATATGTCTTACACTATGGATTTGTGCCTACAGTATTTGGAAAATCATTCATTAACTCAACCTCTTTTCTCCCTCTTTTTCACTTATTTTACTTCTAAAAAATCCCAAATAAAAATATAACAATAGATACAAAAAAACTATAACAGATAAAAAAATAATAGATAACAAAAATCAGGAAATTTATTGTACTATTCTAAAAAAATAATAATTATAGATATGTGTTGGAGATAATGTGTGAAATGTAGATGATGAGCAACTTTTATATTATACAAGCATACTAGATAATGATTATCTTTTATAATGAGCATAGAAAACAAACTAATACAGAATATGATTAATGAATAATACAGGTTTGATGGATAGAGGTTATACTCATTTTAAGAATATGGATAAACATTTGATATATTTTTCAAACGTTCATTTTTTTGGTAAAATTAATTTCATACAATACTTAAAAAGTACAAAAGGTGAAATTATGGAAAAAAATAAATTAAAGAAAGTAATTGAGGCAGCAAAACTATATTACTTATTAGATTATAATCAAAGCGATATTGCAAAAAAACTTGGTGTATCAAGGCCAACGGTATCAAGACTTTTGCAACAAGCAAAAAACGAAGGGATCGTTCAAATTAAAATCAATGATCCTACAGAGGATGTTGAATCTTTATCTGAAGAACTTGAACAAAAGTTCAAATTAAAAAAAGCGGTTGTAACATCTATTCCTCATTATGAAAAAAGCGTCATCCATAACAGTCTAGGAGAACAAGCTGCAATATATTTACATGAAACAGTCAAAGATGGTGATATCATAGGCCTCACATGGGGTAGAACATTATATAATATTGCTAATAAGTTAAATCAACAAAATTTAAAAGATGTGCAAGTTGTTCAACTGAAAGGGGCAGTTGGTCACTCAGAGACAAATACTTATGCTGATGAAATTCTTCATTTATTTGGCAAAGCCTTTAACACCACACCTCATTATTTACCAGTTCCAGCAATCGTTGATCATGTGGTTGTTAAACAAGCAATGGTGGCAGACCGACACATCCACCGCATTTTGGAGCTTGGTAAAAATGCTAATATCGCTTTATTTACTGTAGGCCCGATTCGATCAGAATCTTTGTTATTCAGACTAGGCTATTTTACAGAAGAGGATTTAGACATGATTTTCTCCAATGCTGTAGGAGATATTTGCTCTAGGTTTTTTACAAAAGATGGGGAAATATGTAATGAGAGCTTGAATGCTAGAACTTTAGGTATTGAATTAGACGATTTAAGAAATAAAGAACAGTCCATTCTCGTTGCAGGGGGAGCGGATCGACTAGAAGGAATTTATGGTGCTTTAATGGGAGAATACGCCAATGTGTTAATTACAGATCAAATTACCGCTAAATCTTTGCTGGAAAAGCTATAATTAAACCTCGAATATGGTAAGTTATTCAAATGACATTTGTGCGTTATTTAGCAGAATATGATTATGATATATCGAAGAAGGTCGATGAAATATAAAGAGTCACTCGTTTTGACATAGAAACGAGTGACTCTTTATTGTTGATTCTTATTACATTGTCAAATAATAGACATAACGTTTGTTCAATATTGTGTTTACATTTGTTCAATACCTTGTTATAGTAATATCGAAAATTAAATTTTGTTCAATTTATTTTTGGAGCATGAAGCTAATACAATACGATTCTCTTTTAGCATAAACCAGCTTTTTTAGAAATGAAAACGGTTTATGACAATAGAACAAGATTTGTTTTTATTTTGTATTCTTAGATGGTTCATGAACAAATGTTCATAAATGATTCAATGTTTAACAAGTAATTATAAATCCACTATAGGGATTAAAAAATAATTATTTAAGAATACTAAGCATCGTAAGCATCAAGAAAACTGTCTTAGGGGTGTTCTTCATGAATTTTTTATGGGGTATCATTGGTGTCCTTGTAGTATTAGGAATCGCATTTTTGTTTTCAAGTAGTAAAAAATCAATTAAGATCCAAACTGTTTTGATTGGTTTGTTAATCCAGTTTACATTTGCTTTTGTAGTACTAGAATGGGAAGCTGGAAAAAGAGGTTTGCAAACATTTTCTGAAGGCGTTCAAGCAATCATTAATTACGCTAACGAAGGTGTTAACTTCTTGTTTGGTGGATTATTTGCCGCAGAAGAAATTACATTTGTCTTTGCCTTTAACGTTTTAACAATTGTAATCTTTTTCTCTTCTTTAATATCTGTGCTTTATTATCTAGGTATTATGCAACTCGTGATAAAATTTATTGGTGGGGGGCTTTCCAAACTATTAGGAACAAGTAAAGCTGAATCATTATCAGCAGCTGCCAATATTTTCGTTGGACAAACAGAGGCTCCGCTAGTTGTTAGACCGTTTTTAGCGAAGATGACTCAATCAGAGTTATTTGCGGTAATGACAGGAGGTCTTGCTTCAGTTGCCGGATCAGTTTTAGTCGGATATTCATTATTAGGTGTTCCGCTAGAGTATTTGCTTGCTGCAAGTTTCATGGCTGCACCAGCAGGTCTGATCATAGCAAAAATCATGATGCCAGAAACTGAAAAATCTGAGACGACTGATGATATTAAAATGGAGAAAGATGTAGAATCAACTAATGTCGTCGATGCAGCAGCACGAGGAGCAAGTGTTGGTCTTCAGCTTGCGTTAAATATTGGTGCAATGCTACTTGCATTTATTGCATTAATTGCATTATTGAATGGTTTATTAGGTGGGGTAGGAAATCTATTAGGCTTTGAAGGTTTAACGATTGAAATAATTTTAGGGTATTTATTTGCACCAATCGCTTTCGCAATAGGTGTACCTTGGGCCGAAGCTGTAACTGCTGGAGGATTTATCGGTCAAAAGTTAGTGTTAAATGAATTTGTGGCATATGCTTCTTTCGCTCCACAAATTGAAGACCTAACTCCGAAAACAGTTGCTGTTATAAGTTTTGCACTTTGTGGATTCGCAAATATATCATCATTAGGAATTCTCTTAGGTGGGCTAGGAAATTTAGCGCCAAATCGTCGTGGTGATATAGCAAGAATGGGATTAAAGGCAGTGTTAGCAGGAATGCTTGCGTCATTGCTTAGTGCCGCTATCGCTGGAATGTTATTATAGATTAGAATATACAAATTTCAGAGGGTTTAGTAATTTCATAAAATGGAGGAAAATATAGTGAATAATAACTTAGCAAAAATGATCGATCATACTTTATTAAAACCTGAAACTCGTCAAGAAGAAATCGAGAAATTAGTAAATGAAGCGAAGGAATACAAATTTGCTTCAGTATGTGTAAATCCAACGTGGGTAAAGCTATCAGCTGAAATGTTAAAGGATACGCCAGAAGTAAAAGTTTGTACAGTAATTGGATTCCCTTTAGGTGCAACAACTCCTGAAGTGAAGGCATTTGAGACGAATAATGCGATTGAAAATGGAGCAACAGAAGTTGATATGGTTATCAATATTAGTGCATTAAAAAGCGGGAACGATGAACTAGTTGAAAAAGATATTAAAGCAGTTGTTGAAGCAGCAAAAGGGAAAGCATTGACAAAGGTTATTATTGAGACATGTTTATTAACTGAAGAAGAGAAGGTCCGCGCTTGTGAATTATCAGTTCGTGCAGGAGCAGATTTTGTAAAAACTTCAACAGGCTTTTCAACGGGAGGCGCAACTGTTGAGGATGTCGCACTAATGCGTAAAACGGTTGGACCTAATATCGGTGTGAAAGCATCTGGTGGCGTTCGAAACTTACAAGATGCTGACGCAATGACAGAAGCTGGTGCAACTCGTATCGGAACGAGCTCTGGCGTGAAACTAGTAAAAGGCGAAGAATCAACGACTTCATATTAAGTCTCATTTTCTTAGTGCTTATTCAAAATATTTGAAAAGAAGGGTTAACAATGAAAGAACTAGTCTTAAGTTTATTAGCTGGTATGATAATCGGCATTGTATTTAAAGCATTAAAACTTCCATTACCAGCTCCACCTGTTTTAGCAGGCGTATTAGGCGTATTCGGTGTGTATCTTGGGGGAATTGTAGCAAACTGGTTATTCGGTATGTTTTTCCAAAGCTAAATTGAGTTTAGAAAAGGGTTTATTTCTTATCTATTAGTGAGTGTTCAAAAAGAGTGCAAATGTAAAAGCAAGTCCAGCTAAGAATTGCATCTTTCAATGGCAAATACGGATTAAACAATTTTGACCATTCTGATCATGTTGCTTGACTTTTTGAACAAACTCCAAAAAAGGGTTGAAGGGATGAGTCAGATGAACAAAGAAACTCTCATTCAAGAGGCGAAAAAGGCGAGAGAGCGCGCATATGCGCCTTACTCAAAATTTAAGGTTGGCGCTGCTTTATTAACAAAGGATGATCAAGTCTATCATGGGTGTAATATAGAAAATGCTGCATACAGCATGTGTAATTGTGCAGAAAGAACAGCCCTTTTTAAGGCTTATTCTGATGGTAATAAAGAGTACAAAGCTTTAGTTGTAGTCGCTGATACTGAACGACCTGTTCCACCTTGTGGTGCTTGTCGACAAGTAATATCAGAATTGTGTAACCCAGATATGGAAGTTGTATTAACCAACCTAAATGGTGATGTTCAAGAAACCACTGTACAGGATTTATTGCCAGGTGGATTCTCACCAAAAGATTTAGAAAAACAATAATATGTCGCAAAACTAATAGGCAGGCCTAACAATAATAGGTCTGCTTTTTGTATGGAAACGGTTAGTTAATAATTTGAAGAATACCTCTATACGTCTGCTTTCGGCATAGATTGTTGTTTTTCGTACATTTCGTTCTGTTTTTTCTGCTTTTAGAATTATTTAAGTCTGATAAAACTCATTGTATTGTCCATTTTTTATAAAAATTGCAACAAAGTTTACGAAAAGAACCTTGATGAATACTTAATTTTCCATCGGTAAAAATGGTTAAAAACTTTTCTCCATGTTTTGAAACTAATTGCCTTAACGATACGTATAAAATATAACAGGAATAAACTTGTTTACAAAATGTAACAATGCTAATATAAGGGAAAAATAACCTTAATATTCGAATTTTTTATGTGCAATGTTACATTTTGAACTCTATAGTTAGGAGAAGAGTGAACATGAAAAAATTGATCCTTCATACTATAAGAATAGCTATTTCATTTAGTATAAGTGTTGTTGGTGCGGTTGTACTTTTCTTTGTGACTGGTTTTATATGGTGGGCAGCTATTTTAGGTGGGGGTGCCACTTACTTTCTCGTTTCGGCAATATTTCGTAGAAAATTTCTACCGGCCAATCAGGACGTTGTAAAAGAAGAAAGGGCATATGTTAAGAAAAATATTCGTGAGATAAAACCTAAAGTTAAAGAAATTGGGAGCTATCGATACAAAGTTCGCTCTATTAGAGTATATCAAACAGTAAATAAGGTTCATAAAATTCTTAAGCAAATTTTAGAGATAGCTGAAAGAGAACCACAGCGATATAGAAACGTTCAATCTGTTTTTACAACGTATGTGGACTCAACATTACTTATTGTAAAAAAATATTCTGAGTTAGCTTCACAACCAGTCAAAAACAAGGAATTGTATATATCGATGAGAGAAGTGGAGGAAACACTTGAAGAATTAGCAGCATCCATAGAAAAAGAACTCCTACAAATCCTTTCAGATGACATTACAGACCTTGATATAGAATGTAAATTAGTAAAGCAGTCACTTCAGGAAACTGGTTATTCATTTGAAGAGCGTACGAAAGAACAGACTGCTTCAGCAAAAAACAACATTATTAAATGAACGATATTGCTAGGCTCTATTCGCTATTGTAAAAGAAAGGGGAAAAAAGAATGAATGAAAAAGAATTAAACCTTCAAATGAATCGTTTAGATACAGCTAATATTGATACACTACTAGAAAACCCATTTGGTGACCCACAGCGTTCATTAATGAACGAACAAAGTACTGAAACAGTAGAACCAACAAAGCTTATTTTAACTTTGAAGCCCGAACATCAAGTAAAGGCCAAATCATTAGCTGAGCAAATAGACCCTACTAATCAACAAGCAATTGTTCAATATGGTGTAGCGGCTCAGGCAGAGTTATCTAAGTTTTCTCATGATATGTTAAATCATGTGCAAACGAAAGATGCAGGTCCAGTGGGAGAAGTAATAACAGAATTAATGAGTAGAATTAAAGAGGTAAATCCAGAAGACTTCGAAGTACAAAAACGTGGTTTCTTCTCTCGCGTATTTGGTTCTTTTGCTCAATCGGTTAATAATATACTGTCAAAGTATCAGAAGATTGGACTTGAAATTGATAAAATAGGCGACAAGCTTGAAAAAAACCGACAAATGCTATTTCGAGATATTATGATGCTTGATACTTTATACGAGAAAAATAAGGAGTATTTTGAAGCATTAAACATTTATATTGCCGCAGCTGAAGTCAAGCTAGAAGACCTTCGAAGGAATACAATCCCCATCTTGCAACAAAAAGCACAATCTTCTGGTAATCAAATGGAGATTCAAGAAATAAATGACCTTATGCAATTTGTTGATCGATTAGAAAAGCGAACTCATGATTTAAAGCTCAGCAGGCAAATTACAATTCAAACTGCTCCACAAATTCGAATGATTCAAAATATGAATCAGACATTAGTTGAACGTATTCAGTCTTCAATACTTACTGCGATTCCATTATGGAAAAATCAAATTGTTATAGCTATTACTCTTTTCCGACAAAAGAAAGCTGTTGAGGCGCAAAAGCAAGTAACAAAAACAACGAACGAGTTACTATTAAAAAACTCTGATATGCTTAAAGCAAACACAATTGATGTTGCGAAGGAAAATGAAAAGGGAGTAGTAGATATTGAAACACTAAAGCAAACACAAACGAATTTATTAACAACATTAGAAGAAACGTTAAAAATTCAGCAAGAAGGCAGAATGAAGCGCCAGCAAATTGAAAAGGATATTACAACAATGGAACAGGATTTAAAAAACAAGTTATTATCGATGAAAAACGCATAATTTGCTTGAAAGATGCTATTTATAACCTTTGTTGCTTTAGATGCAATATTTGAACAGGCAATGTATAAATGAACACTATAAAGGGTCAGCCCACAATAAGGTACAAGCTAGTCGTTGTACTTTATCGTGGGCTGGTTTGTTCTGACCTACTTTTGTTTAATTTTTACCATATGTCCAATTGTGATAGCCGCACAAAATCGCCTTAAACGTTCTAGTGTTTATAAAGCAAAAAGTGATGAAAACAGGCTTTGGTAATTTTTTATATTGTAGCCTTCATTGTTAATTTACTTATTAAGGTATTAAAAACGTTCACAATTAACGTTCCTGGTATCTTATATAAATGGATATAATTACCATTTTAATCTTCTAATTTAGTTGAAATTTAAACAAGTTTTACAAAAAGAGTCTTTATTTAAGAACTTGTAAAATAAGCTGTAATTTGAATAGGTGAGGGGTAATATATATAAGTATATAGGACGAGTAAAGGGACTGAATAACAATGAAAAAGGGGATAAGAATAACGCTGTTTGTTATTGTTTTATTCGGTTGTATAGGCGGATATTATTATATTAAACTTAAGCCGGTAAATCATTTTGCTGAACATAAAATACCGCAAATCGCAACACCCGAAAAGGTAGACGAATTAAAAGTGCAAGACAGTCTTCAAAGTAATGAAGAAGGAGAGAAACAAGAAGAAAATGCCGATATTACAAAAGGTAGGAAGGCCATTCACTTACAAAAAAAGAATTTAGATAAGAAATACAAACAAATTGATAGCTTTAATTTGTTACTTCTAGGCCTTGACGCACGTAAACAAGAAGCTTCACGTACAGATGTAATTATGCTTGCAAATATCCATCCCGAACAAGAAAAGATAACTGTTTTATCTATTCCACGCGATACATTAGTTCAAGTAGAAGGTGTAGGTGCCACTAAGATTAATCACGCTCATTTACTTGGAGAGCTTAAAGGCGGAAATGGATCTGGGACGGAAGCTACAATACAAACGGTAAGTAATTTATGTAAGTGCACAATTAATTATTATGTGAAAACAAATTTTGAAGGCTTTATAGATGTTGTGGATGCCGTGGGTGGTATTGAAATAGAGCTAAAGGAACCTATAACATTGACAGATAAAAATATTACGCTTGATAATAAAAATATTCTTTATCTTGATGGGGATCTAGCTTTGTCACTTGTTAGAGAACGTAAATCATTGTCTGAAGGAGATTTTGGGCGCCAGCAACATCAAGCACTCGTACTAAAATCATTAGTCAAGACAGCCCTCCAGCCAAAGAATATTCCAAAGGTACCTACCATTTATCGAAACGTTAAACAAGCAATAATTGATACAAACGTATCTGAAAGTGATATCTTTAGTATGGCTATGCTGTTTAAAGGGATTACAACCGAAGATATCTCCTATTTTCAATTACCAGGAAATGAAGGATATGCGATGGATCCTTTAGTTAATTCGCGATTGTATTATTGGATACCTGATGTGAATGAGATGAATGAACTGTTGAAACATTTCAATAAAGAATAATATATTAGTAGTGATGCTATGAAAGTTGATAGGTGGTTTTGAATGACAATACTTAATAATGACTGGTCACAATTATTAGAGGAAGAATTTAACAAGACGTATTATAAAAAGCTACGTCAAACTTTGAAACAAGAATATAATACTGAAACGATTTACCCTGATATGTATAGTATATTTAATGCTTTACATCATACACCTTATCATAAAGTGAAAGTTGTCATTATTGGACAAGACCCTTATCATGGTCCAAATCAGGCACATGGCTTAAGCTTTTCAGTTCAACCTGGAATTCCTGTTCCACCCTCGTTAAAAAATATATATAAAGAATTACAAAATGACATCGGTTGCACTATACCGAACCATGGATATTTATTAAAGTGGACAGAAGAAGGGGTATTGTTGTTAAATACAACATTAACTGTGAGGAAAGGACAGCCCAGCTCCCATCGAGGGCTTGGGTGGGAATTGTTCACAGACAAAATAATTGAAGTATTAAATGAACGTGAAAAGCCGGTAATTTTTATTCTTTGGGGTAGACATGCTCAAGAAAAACAAAAACTAGTTTCAAATAGTCATCACTTTATCATTGAGTCACCTCATCCGAGTCCTTTTTCTGCTAATCGTGGTTTTTTCGGCAGTAACCCCTTTTCAAAAGCAAATAGTTATTTACGGCAAATTGATAGCGAAGAAATTGATTGGCAAATCGATCCACTAAATACATAGATAAAGGCTGTTTACGCATTGATCGTTGTTTTTCGTATTAAGGGGAAAAACACGCATATATCTAACGTTAGCGGCATTTTTGTTTACTATAAAAATTATGTGGCTTGGATAAAATGTATCTAATTGTAAAAGGTTTAGAATAAATAAATGGAGTTTACGAAAATACCCTAGGTATACTATTAAAGGTATATTTGCTGAACCGTGAAGATGATAGTGATACAATAAAAATACAGTATAATTAATGGGGAGCATAAAGGGTGAAATAATATGAGTGATCAAAGAGTAAATTGTTTTAATTGTACCCATTTTTACACAACGTGGGATCCAAAGTTTCCAAGAGGCTGCAAAGCTTTTAATTTTAAAACAGACATTATTCCATCCTTACGTGTATTCCAATCCTCAGGGAAGTCGTGCATGAAATTTCAAGAGAAGAGAAAAAGAGGGTCTTGATAGAAGGAGGGGCGTGGTGAAAGTATCCAAACATATCGTTATTTCTTTAATAGGAATGACGATAATTATTATCGTTGGAGGACTTGGGTTTGCCTTTCTTGAAGGGATTAGTTTTTTTGATGCTTTGTGGATGACAGCAATTACCGTACTGACGGTAGGTTACGGTGATATTATACCTCAAACAATAGGCGGGCGCATATTTGGCTTGCTCATTATTCCTATTGGAGTTGGACTAGTAGGGTATACACTAGCGGCAATGTCGGCTGCAATTATTGAAGGAAAGTTATCACAAAGTGTATGGAGGCGTCGTATGCATCAACAAATTGACAATCTATCAAATCATATGATTATTTGCGGAATAGGTCGTGTAGGTGAACAAGTGCTGCAGAGATTTATACAAGAAGGGGTTCAAGTTGTTGTTATTGAACGTGATAAAGAAAGAGTGGAACAAATAGAAGAGAATTTTCTATACATAGTAGGTGACGCAACTGAGGATCGGGTTTTATATAATGCAGGAATAGAACGAGCAAAAGGGTTAGTAGCAACGCTACCTGATGATGCTTCAAATGTATTTGTGTCATTAACTGCAAAAGGATTAAACCCAAAGATTCAAATTGTGGCTAGAGCAGAGAAAGTTGAATCTGAAGAAAAGCTTCGCATTGCTGGAGCAAGCAAAGTTATTAATCCTTCCTCACTAGGGGGGAGGAGGATGGCAATGTCAGTTGTAAAACCTATTAGTGTTGACTACATAGATACGATTCTACAATTAGGTAAAGACGAATATGGGGTTGAAGAAATTATGATCCAACCTAGATCAAAAGTTGTCAATAGCTCTTTACGAGATAATAATATTCGCAGTGTGTACGGTGTAACGATTGTAGCGATAAAAAGAAAACATGAGCTAATTAGTAACCCTCACCCAGATGAACGATTAAAAGAAGGTGACTTAACAATAGTGTTTGGTGCAAAGGATCAATTAGTGAAATTTGAAGAAGCTACAAAATCTAATATATAATAATCATTTATCCTATATTTTTGAACTTTCTTAAAGGTTGTTTTCGCATTAATTGTTGCTTTCTGTACTAAGAGCCAAACACGTACATGATTAGTGTTCGTGGCATCTTTTCTTCTGTACCACAATGGCGAACCAAGTAAAACCACTTTTTTTGGTTCTAATTGAATAACAATAGCAACAAAGTTTACGAAAAGAGCCTTCTAAAAAAATATAAACTCAGGAGGTGGGGAGTTTGAAGGTACCAGTTCAGATGATACTTGATAAAATTGGTGAAGAGCTGTCAAAAGCAAACCAGTCAAATGATGAAGGCAGACTTCGAGAACATATTGCTAGTATCCACTCTTTGTGTGATGTCGTATTATCATCTAATTCTATAGAGGACAATCGTAAAAAAATGATTCCAGAAATACAACAAATGTCAATTAAACAACATAATAAAGTAAATGTAGATGAAGCAAATGGAGATTCATTACTAGATTTTTAAAATTGGGGGACTAACAAAGATGAAAATATTGCTAATGATTGGAGCAATTAATGGTTTTTTAGCGGTAGCACTAGGAGCATTTGGTGCACACGGTTTAGAGGGCAAAATTCCAGCAAAGTATATAGAGACATGGAAAACTGGCGTGACTTATCAAATGTTTCATACTACGGCAATCATGATTATCGCTTTGATTGCAGGTAAATTTCCAAATACACCTTCTCTTACGTGGGCTGGTTGGTTTATGTTAATTGGAATTATTTTATTTTCCGGAAGTCTTTATGTTCTAAGTGTTACTCAAGTAAAAGTGTTAGGAGCAATTACACCATTAGGAGGTGTGGCGTTCTTAATTGGATGGGTACTTCTCGGATATGCAGTCATGAAACATATGTAAAAAAGGGGGTGTCTAAGTTGAATTTCGACAAATAGACTCCCCTTTTCTACTGGTAAAGCTCTTTTCATAAGGCTGTTTTCGCATTGATTCTTACTTTTCGTTCTAAGGTGTAAGCACGTATATATCTAGCGTTCGTGGCATCTTTTCTTCTGTACAAAGATGACTAACATATTTATGGTACTAATTTGATAAAAATAGCAACAGAGTTTACGAAAAGAGCCTTTCATAAACTTTATTGCTTTTTTTCACTGCCTAGGATTACATTCTTATGGATATTTATCCTAAATGCTATCGTAGCGAAGCCACCAGAGTCCTTCAAGGGCACTTCACCATTCCATCCGAAGGCAAAATGCGCCTTCATCTGAAATGGATCGAATGCTTATTAGGAGAAGTCATGGTTAATGACATTTCACCTGGCCCACAAGAAGAGGGCTGCTTCTGGTGAAATTGTAGTTAGTTTAGTTTTTTTATCACCTAGGAGAGTAGCTTACAATTCTATCTGGGTAATATTCTATTTCTTCATCAAAGGTAATATAATCTAGATACACCATCAATAATACATAGCGCTTTTCCGACTCAGAATCGCTAAGTATGATATGGTCACGCCCAGCAGCCTCAATCATTCCTTTAAATATTTGTGTTCTTCCTTCTCGACCATTTTCAAAGGTCATATAAACAGTTGCTACCTTCCCTTTATTTAATCGTAGTATATTTTCAATATAAGATTCTTCAAGTGGTAACATATCTGGTACTTGTGGACCTGTTGTTGGGGCAGAAGTTGGTTGTGGTACTTGTTGTTGCTGTCCATATTGGTACGGGTATCTATATGGGTATGATGTTTGGGATTGATAAACTCCATAGTTCCCCTGATTATAATTATTTGTCATCAAATTCCTCCTCTACATCAAAATAGGTTTAATACACTTTAGGACATTCCGACTGAGTCGGTGCAAAAAAACAATGGGATTTGAAACGTCCGGTATTCCATTGATTAAACCATTGTGCTGGGCAATCGCCTTCAGGCCTGAAAAACCATAATGTATTTGTTGCAGGGTGAAATCTTTCTCCATTTATGAGTCTTCTAGCTAGCTGTTTGTCAGATTCTCTTGCGCGCTGATAAAAGTATCCTTTTATGGTTGCTTCAAATCCACCCGGGCGCTGAAAGACCATTTTTTGTATTGATGTAATGTCTCTAAAATCTAAACAACTGGCTCTAACTCGGTTCACACTAGTATTACCGGCCATTAACATACCGAGTTTGCCATCTCCCTCTGCCTCTGCACGGATTAAGCGTGCAAGTAAATCTACATCTTTTTCTGTATAAGGAATTACCGCCATCTTCTCACCTCACTTACAAATAGGTATCCACCTACAATTTCGTACAATATTACTCTATTTAAGTAAGAGAAAATGGTTCCTTATTTTTGAAAAATGATGATTTCTATTTAATAGATATGAGTTGAGCATTTTAGATATGCATTAAATTCAAGTAAAAAGAAAATGACCCATATGTGTATATGAGCCATTTTCCTTTTATTTGAATGAGTATAGATATTTACACGTGCAGTAGTTGATTTAATTTTTCTTCATTCAAAATGTTACCGACAAAAAACGTTCCAAATTCACCATAACGAGCACTTACCTCATCAAAACGCATTTCGTACACTAACTTCTTAAATTGTAAAACATCATCTGCAAAAAGTGTTACACCCCATTCGTAATCATCGAAGCCGACTGAACCTGAAATTACTTGTTTAACTTTTCCTGCATATTTCCTACCTATCATGCCATGTGAACGCATTAATGCTCGACGTTCCTCCATCGGGAGCATATACCAATTGTCATCACCTTGACGACGCTTATCCATAGGATAGAAGCAAATATGATTTGCTTTAGGTAAGGTAGGGTATAGCCTTTTTAGGATATCAGGGTTTTGATACGGGTCTTCATCAGATGGTAAATAGTTACTTAACTCAACCACTGACACATACGAATATGTAGGAATGGTATACTCAGCAAGTTTAGTTCTATTAAATGCATTTTCTATTTCATTAATTTCTTCCATTGTAGGTCTTAAAATCATGAGCATAAAATCTGCTTTTTGCCCAACAATTGAATAGAATGCATGGCTACCCTGTTGGTTTTCTTCAACAAGACCCCATTTTTCAAGTAAACCAACAAACTCGTGAATTGCGGTTTGACGCTCATCACTTGTTAGTCGTTTCCAAGAAGACCAGTCAATTGCACGTAAATCATGTAGACAATACCAGCCATCTAACGTTTTAGCTGCTTCACTCATATTGATACCCATCTCCTTCATTATGTATGATATGACAATTATAGTTTACTCTAATTAGATCATGATATAAAATATATAGCATTTCTAATATACCACAGTTTATGCATTACTAAGAAACACGAAACATTTTTGTTCATTAGTGTTTCGTACTAACACGTACATCCCTAAAGTTTGTGGCCAGCTATCCTTCTATAAAACAGATGACACTTGCATGAACTTTCTTTGGCTTTTATCATTCAGCAAAATAATAATAAAGAGCTTTCTGAAAAGGCTAACTCTGTAATATGTGTGAACGAAGGGTGACTACGTATATTAGTTTTGACAAATTTACCTCTACTTACGTATAAATGTGTTTTTTTTGTGAATTATGAAAAGATAAACTTCTTTCATGTAAGCGTTATCTTAAGATAGATTTATTGATTTTCAGTAATAGTCAAGTATTCTAAATATAACGAGTAATGATGAGAGCAAAGGAGGAAAAACATATGTCACAGTTATTCAACATATTAGAAGAGAAAATTAAGGGTGAAAACATCCGTATTGTCTTTCCAGAAGGGAATGATAATCGAATTTTAGAAGCTGTAAGCCGTTTAGCACAAGAGGAAATTATTAAACCAATCATTATTGGGAATCCAGGTGAACTCCAAGCAAAAGCTGAAGCACTAGAAGTATCGTTGAGTGGAGTAGAAATATACGATCCTGAACAATATGATGAAATGAGCACGTTAGTCGATGCTTTTGTTGAGAGAAGGAAAGGCAAAGTTACAAAAGAACAAGCTTACAAAAAGTTACTAGATGAAAATTATTTTGGTACAATGCTTGTATATACAGAAAAAGCTCATGGGTTAGTAAGTGGCGCAGCCCATTCTACAGCAGATACAGTTCGTCCGGCATTACAAATAATTAAAACAAAAGAAGGTGTTAAGAAGACATCGGGTGTATTCATCATGGTTCGTGATACCGAAAAGTATGTATTTGCTGATTGTGCAATTAATATTGCACCTGATAGTCAAGACTTAGCTGAAATTGCAATAGAAAGTACCCATACAGCACAAATGTTTAATATTGAACCAAAAGTTGCTATGCTCAGCTTTTCCACAAAAGGTTCAGCCAAATCACCTGAAACCGAAAAGGTAATTGAAGCAGTTCGTTTGGCAAAAGAAAGAAACCCTGAATTAATGGTTGAGGGAGAATTGCAATTTGATGCAGCATTTGTACCTTCTGTTGCACAAAAGAAAGCACCTGATGCGCTTATTCAAGGCGATGCTAATGTGTTTATATTCCCGAGCCTTGAAGCAGGGAATATTGGATATAAAATTGCTCAAAGATTAGGGAATTTTGAAGCGGTAGGTCCAATATTGCAAGGGTTAAATAAGCCTGTCAACGATTTGTCCCGTGGTTGTAACCAAGAGGATGTATATAAATTAGCTCTTATTACAGCAGCTCAAGCACTGCAAAAATAATGAAAATATGTTAGGGGACGCATATCATGTATACTCAGTCAAAGAGCTTATTAGAGCAAAATAGATGGAGAATCATTGATCAATCTAGTGTAGGTCCACATTTTGATGCGCTCCAATCCTTTGCTATTGATGATACGTTATGCTCTTCTGTAGGGAAAAATGAAGATGTGACAACAGCACGTTCATGGGTTCATCACAATACGATTGTGCTGGGTATTCAAGATACAAAGCTCCCTTACCTAACTGATGGCGTTCGTTATTTGCAGTCGCAAGGATATCGAGTGATTGTAAGAAATTCAGGGGGCTTAGCAGTTGTATTAGATGAAGGAGTTTTGAATATATCTCTCATTTTCCCTGATACAGAAAAAGGGATCGATATAAATAGGGGCTATGATGCCATGGTGGAACTAGTAAAGCATATGCTTTCTCCTTTTCATTTACAGATCGAGGCTAAGGAAATTATCGGTTCATATTGTCCTGGAAGTTACGACCTAAGTGTAGCAGGAAAGAAATTTGCAGGAATTTCTCAACGAAGGGTTAGAGGTGGAGTAGCGGTACAAATTTATCTTTGTGTGACTGGTAGTGGGGGAGAGCGTGCAAATTTGATTAAGGATTTTTATAACAAATCAATCAAAGGCATCCAAACTAAATATGTTTACCCTGACGTAAAGCCTGAAACGATGGCTTCATTAAACGAATTGACAGGTGAATCAAGCACAATTCAAGATATGATGTTAGCATTGTTAACAACGCTAAAGAATATGAGTACGTCTATCTATTCTTCTCAATTAACAGCAGATGAATTAGCAATATTTGAACACAATTATAAGAGAGTCATTGAACGCAATGAAAAAGCACTTAGCATCTAGGTTAGGTGCTTTTTCATATATCTAGTTCCATTGTATATCCTCTTGAGGCGCGTAAGCATTTCACTTGAAGTCAAAAAGCGACTTCAAGTGAAATGCTTCCAGTGCTTGTCGGGGATGATCAAGTCGGCTGCGCTTTTCTACTTGTCGCCGATAAGCGGGCACCTTGCGCTTTTCTTCCTACTTCGCCATTTTTTCAAGGTTGCCGTTTTTATCCATCTTAAAGGCTGTAGCCGGACTTTGTTCTTCCTCAATTAAAACTAGCTTTCTTGCACGATTCATGATTTTCATTAGCGTATCGTAATCTTCTTGTATTGAAATAGAACTTTGCTGTAGTTTTGAAATGTTTTCAGAAAATGTTTTATTTTGTTTAGACATTTCTTCATTTTCTTGTCGTAATCTTTCATTTTCGTTACGTAGAAAATTGATATTACTAGTGTTTTGTTGTAATGATTGTAAGAAAGAGACCACCTGATCTAGTGTAACGTCCTTGTTACTTTCTATAGCATTTATATTTAAGTCTTTAATAGAAGGAACAGTCGGTTTATATAATAGAGTCTTTTTAACCTGTTGGTGTTTTCCTAAAGAGCGTTGCCGTTGCTTACGTTGCTTTCTCGCTAACTCTAGCGCTTTCTGATAGTTGTTACGTACGACTGCATTCCAACGAAATCCACATGCTGCCGATGTGCGGTTTAATTTGTCTCCAACTTCTTCAAAGGCATTTAACTGTGTACTACCTTCACGAACATGTCTTAGTATTGTTTCAGCTAATAATAAATCATCTTCTTCTGTCCATGCATCCTGTCTTTCTTTCATACTCTCAACTCCCAATTTTTATAAAATATTTTATTAATAGCATTGACAAGTTCAAATTGCTTTATACTTACTGTTTTTTATTTTGGTTTCTTTCGGCTGTTTGCTGCTTTCGTCATTAGTGCTAAAGACGAATATAACAAGCGTTCAGGGCACTTTTCCTCCTATAGAAACTATAAAATTTATATATTACACATCAGTTACTCAAATGTAAGCGGAAAAAGCAACAAAGCTAATGCGAAGCTTATTATCGATAGTGCATATAATTCTTTCCAAGTAGATTAAGATATTATCTCTGGCAAATGGTGTAATTAAAACTCAGCACTTGCATTACCCATCAATTAAATGTACAATACCCTTTAGCCATTGACGAAATAATATATATTTTTATTATTATTCATGAAGAAGGTTTTAGAAGGGGCTGTACTGTATGGCAAATGAATTTCGTATTTGTGACGATTGTCAAGCAACAAATATTAAAACATTGCTACCTCGTTTAAAGAAAATAGATCCAAATGCAAGCATAGATATAGGCTGTCAGTCCTACTGTGGACCTGGGAGAAAAAAAGCATTTGCATTTGTAAATAATCGTCCTATTTCCGCAAAGGATGAAAATGAGTTACTCGAGAAGGTAGAGAAAAAAATGAAGAAAAAGTAAAAATCACCTTTGTTTTATGAATAAGGTGATTTTTACTTTTGTAACGGATTATTCCCATGTGCTTATAAATTTTTTTAGTGAGATAAATAATGATAAAATCAAGAGTTTTTTTGTCATTGATTAGGAGATATAATATTAAATATGTCAAACGAAAAGAGGGAATTGGATGACATATGCCAATGAAAAACTGACGGAGGAAAAGGTTTTTAAAGACCCTGTCCACCGATATGTCCACGTACGCGATAAAGTCATCTGGGATTTAATAGGAACTGCAGAGTTTCAGCGCTTGAGGCGAATTAAACAGTTAGGTACAACTTATTTAACCTTTCATGGTGCAGAGCATAGTCGGTTTAGTCATTCACTGGGAGTTTATGAAATTATTCGTAGAATTATAGATGATGTATTTGACGGCCGGCCAGAATGGAATAGTGAAGAGAGGCTACTCTGCTTGTGTTCAGCACTGTTACATGATTTAGGTCATGGCCCATTTTCACATTCTTTTGAAAAGGTTTTTCACCTTGATCATGAAAATTTTACTCAATTAATTATTCGTGAGGATACAGAGGTGAACCGTGTTTTGCGAAAGGTTGGCCAACATTTCCCAAAACAGGTCGCTGAAGTGATAGCAAAAACATACGAAAATAAGTTAGTAGTCGGTTTAATCTCAAGTCAAATAGATGCAGATCGTATGGATTATCTACAGCGAGATGCTTATTATACAGGCGTTAGTTATGGACACTTTGATATGGAACGAATACTTCGTGTGATGCGGCCTCGTGAAGATCAAGTAGTAATAAAACAAAGTGGCATGCATGCTGTAGAAGATTATATTATGAGTCGTTATCAAATGTATTGGCAAGTATATTTTCATCCGGTTACTCGCAGTGCTGAAGTTATTTTAACGAAGATATTGCATCGAGCTATGCACTTATACAAAGAAAACTACTCATTTAAAAGCCCACCTGTACATTTTTACTCATTGTTCGAGAATAAACTTGCGCTTGCTGACTATCTGAAATTAGACGAAGGTGTGATCTTGTACTATTTTCAGGCGTGGCAAGAGGAAGAAGATGCTATTTTACGTGATTTGTGTCAACGTTTTTTAAATCGAAATCTATTCAAGTATGTCGAGTTCAATCCATCGAATGACGAAATGACTAAATTAATTGAATTAACAAAGCTTTTTAATGAAGCAGGCATTGACCCTGAATATTATTTAGTAGTTGATTCCTCATCAGACTTACCTTATGATTTTTACCGTCCTGGTGAAGAAGAGGAAAGATTACCTATCCAATTATTAATGGCGAATGAGGAAATCCATGAGCTATCGAGAGAGTCAGCAATTGTTGAAGCGATTTCTGGAAAGCGTAGAACTGACCATAAACTTTATTTCCCTCAGGATTTGTTAGAAGATCGTTCATCCAATCCAAATATTAAGAAAAAAATAACAGAATTACTATATACGAAGGTTAAGTCATAGATGTATTTAAAAGGGACGACAACATTGTCGTAAGTATATCCTATATAAATTTAGCCATTTTTCCATTTTTCCATTCTTTTTTAAGGTGTGTTAAAAGGGCGTTAGGAGATGAACGGAATTGTTATTAGAACATGCAAAAGTTATGAAAGCATTCTCGGAAGCAGGAGAGATAGTCGGACGTAAAAAGCTTCAAAAGATGATTTTTATCGCAAAAAAAATGAAAGATCCATTTTATGAAAAATATAATTTTCATTTTTACGGACCTTATTCCGAAGAACTTACATTACGAGTTGAAGAGCTTTGTAATTTAGGTTATATACATGAAGAAATTGAGAAGAAAGCAGGATACTCCCAGTATCGATATTCACTAACTGAATCAGGAGAACAATTCTTGAATCACTATGAATTGGACATGCCTTTTTTGCAAAATTGGATCTGTGATTTAAATGAGCAAAATGCTAGATTTTTGGAGCTTGTCTCTACGATTATTTATTTTGAAGATTTAAGTAAGGATGAAGTGAAGGAAAAGGTATTCACGATAAAAAGTAAGCAAAACTATTCAGAGGAAGAATTTGAAGAAGCAATAACATATATTGACGTCTTAAGAAAGTCAGTAACAAGCTAAGGCTGTTTTCGCATTGTTGTTTCATTGCACTTTTGCTATTAGAAATAGTAGTAACAGAGTTTACTTAGAGCTTAAAGGAATGAGCTAATCACTCATCCCTTTAATGTCTACCTTTTATTCATCACTTAAACGTTTTCCACCAATAGCATAATGACTTTTAGTCATCTCATCTATAAATACTACAATTTTTTCAGCAGGTGCACCTGTTGTTTCAGAAACAGCAGCAGTTACCTTTTCAACAAGCTGTTTCTTCTGTTCTTCTGAACGTCCCTCAAGCATTTTGACAGTAATATATGGCATTTGATGTCTCTCCTTTTTACAGTAGTAAGGTATATAAAAATTAGCATGTGTAAGCTTTGCGGAGGAGCTATATTCATAGTATGGACGCTAGCTATATGGACGGGCTTTTCAAAGTTTAGCTACAGAGCTCAAACCACTTTACCGGAAGCAAAGCACTCCATGCATGAGAACTCCGCTGTTTATGGAATGTTAAGACCGTTTCAACATTCTTTTGCCCTATCTTGGGTTCACTTTTGCTTAACGCTCTATGTACAAAATACACTTATGTATTATCTCCGCTTTTCGTTTTAATTCTACCACGTTTAATTTAACAATTCGAATTTTCATAGTCAATTGTGTATACTATTATTGCATATATAAAAAGTGAACAAAAAGGAGAAACATAGTGAGCAATTTTTTAGCATTTCCTATTGAACAAATCCCATATGTAGTGATTGCTTTAGTAATAGCATTTACCTTACACGAATTTGCTCATGCTTATGTCGCATATAAATTTGGTGACATGACAGCAAAAAATCAAGGTAGACTTACACTTTCACCACTTTCACATTTGGATCCAATAGGAACTTTATTAATATTTATTGCAGGTTTTGGCTGGGCTAAACCAGTACCCGTTAATCGTTACTTCTTTAAAAATCCTCGTTTAGCTGGTGTTTTAGTATCAATAGCTGGACCTTTAAGTAATTTGGTAATAGCTTTTGTTGGGCTATTCATTTTGAATGCTATGGTTCATTTTGGGATCATTGGCCTTTTACCAATAGGGTTTGGTGACAGCTTATATTCGTTTTTTATTATACTAATAAATTTAAATGTTCTTCTATTCGTATTTAACTTGTTACCATTTCCACCACTTGATGGGTATCGCGTCATTGAAGACTTATCACCACCTGATATTCGGGCAAAATTGACACAGTATGAAAACTATGGAGCTCTCATTTTTTTAATATTAGTCATAACACCTTTAGACAGATATACAATTCAACCGATTTTTAATACGTTTATTCCTTTTGTTAATAACATACTAGCAACCATAATGAATATTATATTTTAGTGTATTTTGTAAGGCATGTTACTACAGTGTAATGAAGTAACTTCAATATAGCAGTTTCGCAAAGGAGGAAGATATGGTATGGAAAAAGATAACAAGAAAAAAGTTGGGTTTACAATTATAAAAAAAAGTGATTCGACAGATGGCCATGGTGGGTTTGGAGTAGGTGTTTTAAGCTTAGATAATATATCACCTGTTATTATAGATGTAGAAGAAAAATCTGCTGTTGTTGATATCGGTGCAATGCATGCGCGTAGTGATGTAGAAAGAGGGATAAAATTTCTACCAAACAGAGATGAAGTACCTAATGGGAAATCATATTGGCTCGTTTGGGTTACGATAGAACAGAATCAGGAAGGACCGTTTTATACAGGTGTAACTGCATGTGAAATGACTGTTGATCGTGACATACGTCGTGGTTATAAATCGCTTCCTGAACATGTAAATAATATGGATAGATCGCTTAAGCGCCAGATTATCGTTGAACATATGGATGTATCTTCAAAGCAAGTGCTAGCAGAATTTTTACAAGAGCATAATATTGATATGTGGAATAGATCTGGTGAGCAGCTAAAGAAAGATCTACAATCATCATAGTGCTATTATATTCTATCGAGTCATCTTAATTTATAATTGTTTTCGTATTAAGAAGTAACACATGCTTCTAGAGTTTGTTGTTTCTTTTTTCTGTTGTAACTTACTTACCACATCTTCTCATCTTGATTAATAAGCGCCAAATTTTATAATGATAAATCTTGATGTTTTAAACGAATCGGAGTAAACTTAGTTTTAATGTTATTCACATGTAAAAACTAGGACAAAAACCCTTAACTATGTATGATTAGTTAAGGGTTTTTTACTTATCTAATGTCATGCTATGCTCGTTTAATGTAATATCATTGAAACCAAACTCTAGCAATTTATGTGTTAGTTTTTTCTAATATGAAAAAACAACAATTAAAGCGAAAACAGCCTAATTAAACCAGTCAATAAACCGTTTAAACCAACCTTTATCCTCAATAGGTGCTTGTTTTTTATCAAGTGGCGGCTTTTGTGAGTGTTCATCACAATATTCCTCTGGCTCAGTCCCTTTAACATAATACATTTGTAAGATAATAGGACAATCATTTGTGGCTAATTTTCCATTGTCCGGGTTAATGTACACTTTTTTAAGATTTCCGGTTGAGTTTCGAAAAGTGAGCACAGGTTCTTTTGTTAATGATTGTTCCATGAAATTAGCCCATATACGTTTTGAATAAGCTCTTTCATCTACTTTATCAATAGTGTAATCTCTGTCATATCCTGTCCATATGCCAGTTACTATTTGTGGTGAATAACCAATCATCCAGCTATCCGTCTTTGTAGTGCCGGATTTGCCAGCATATAGCCTAGTTAAATCATTTTGAATAATGCTACCTGTTACGTTCGTGTAATCGTTTAATTTCTCATCAAACATTCCTTTCATTAACTGCGTCGTAACAAATGCTAGGTCCGGATCAAGAACTTGTTCAGGTGATGGAGCCTCTTCAAAAATAATATTGCCATGATGATCAATAACCTTTGTGATGTATGTAGGGTGTATCTGTTTTCCATTGTTAGCAATAGTAGCATACGCTTGTACCATGTCAATCATCCTGACAGGAGAAGTACCGAGAGCTAGTGACGGTACATTGTCTAGTTTACTTGTAATCCCCAATTTCTTAGCAGTTTCTACAAGAATGTTATTCCCTAAATATAAATTAGTTTTTACTGCATATACATTATCGGACAAAGCCATTGCTTGTGCTAATGTAATCGTATCATCTGCGTAATAATTATTATAATTATGAGGTGTGTAAGTCGCTCTACCTTCATCAAAGATAAAGGTTGTTTGTTCACTTCGTAACTTTGTTGAGGCAGTAAAACCTTTTTCTAATGCAGCATAATATAAAAAAGGTTTAAAAGTTGACCCTGGCTGCCTTTCAGCTTGAACAGCCCGATTAAAGGGACTTTCATCATAATCCCTTCCTCCAACCAATGCTTTTACTTCACCGGTATATTGATCCAAAGCTACGAAACTGACTTGTATATCAGATGAAGGATTAATGGTGTTAGAAATTGATTCTTCAGCTAATTTTTGCAGCTCTATATCAAGTGTTGTATACACGTGAAGTCCGCCCATTTCAATAATCCGTTCATTGATGTTTAGTTTGTTCACTAATTCATTCTTCACAATGTCCTGGAAATAGAGCCCTACTTCTTCATGCTTAACCTTTTGCTGTTCGACATATTGTAATTCTTGCTCATAGGCTTTGCTTGCTTCATTTTCTGTAATGTAGTTGTTATTAACCATAGCATTTAATATCGTCCATTGCCGATCTTTTGCTTTTTCTTCGTTAATAAGTGGTGAATAATGTGAAGGTCCTTTTGGAACCCCCGCTAACATACTTGCTTCACTTAACATTAAATCGTTAGCTGACTTTCCAAAATAGTACTGAGCAGCTGCTTCAATTCCATAAGTCCCATGCCCATAATATATCGTATTTAAATAACCTTCTAAAATGTCATTTTTGCTATAGTTCATTTCTAAACGTATGGTATAAAGTGCTTCATCGAATTTTCTTTTCCAAGTTTTATCATGCTCTAAAAATAAGTTTCTCGCATATTGTTGTGTAATTGTACTTGCTCCCTGAACCTTTGCTAGGGCTTTTATATCTGCTAACGCAGCACCTGCAATTCGCTTAAAATCAAATCCAGGGTGTGAAAAAAAACTTTGATCTTCTATCGCAATCGTTGCTGCGATTAAAGAAGGAGAAATATGATCAAGTGAAATCCAGTATCGCTTTTCTTTGCTATGGCTTTCTCCGATGATGACATCGTCATTTGCATAGTAAATTGTAGATTGCGGTACAGTTAACGGTGGGGCACCTTTAACGGTTGCATACGTAAAAAGAGAAATTAAAGTTACCGACATGAAGATTAGTAGTATAAGAGTAACAAAAATAAGAGCTCTAAAATATTTAAGTGCTTTTTTAAATCGTTGATTTGTGATGATTTCCAATACCAATCACCTCATCTTTCTATCACAAGAACAGTATGGGGTGGATTTTTCTTTTTTATACCTTGCTAAAAAATTTGCTTGCAATTTTGCTAGATTCATCTATACTTTTTTTAGCTAATATCTTGCTGACGGTATTAAGTACCTTATAAGATTTGGATGACAACATTTCACCGTTACTCGCAAGGTGTGAGCAACGGTGGAATTGCGCGTTGTGCTTTTCTTATTTACATTTCCTGATCATGTTTGGGAAAACTAATAGAAGCTTAAAGATAGAAAGGAAGAGGAATAAATGGAACTATGGTTTACAGAAAAACAAACTGAGAGTTATGGAATAACAGCGAAAATTAAGCGTACTTTACATACAGAGCAAACTGACTTTCAAAAATTAGATATGATCGAAACTGAACAATTTGGAAATATGCTCGTTCTTGATGGCATGGTTATGACAACTGAAAAGGACGAATTTGTTTATCATGAAATGGTTGCCCATGTACCGTTATTTTCTCACCCTAATCCAGAAAATGTACTAGTTGTAGGCGGTGGAGATGGTGGGGTAATCCGTGAAGTTCTTAAGCACCCAAGTGTCAAAAAAGTTACTTTAGTGGAAATAGATGGTAAAGTTATTGAGTATTCAAAGAAATACTTACCGAGCATTGCGAGCCACTTTGACAATCCACGAGTAGAAGTCATAGTCGGTGATGGCTTCATGCATATTGCCGAAAGTGAAAATGAGTATGATGTTATTATGGTAGACTCAACTGAACCAGTTGGACCTGCAGTCAATCTATTTTCAAAGGGTTTTTATGCAGGGATTTCAAAAGCCTTAAAAGAGGATGGGATCTTTGTTGCTCAGACAGATAATCCATGGTTTAAGCCAGAATTAATTGCAACTGTACAAAAAGATGTAAAAGAAATTTTCCCACTAACTCGTCTATATACTGCAAATATACCGACCTATCCAAGCGGTCTATGGACATTTACATTAGGTTCAAAGAAATATGATCCACTTCAAGTAGAAGATGGTAGATTTCATGATATTGATACGAAATATTATACGCAAGAGCTTCATAAAGCAGCTTTTGTCCTTCCAAAATTTGTTAGTGACTTAACGGAGTAGTTTACAATAATGAAGTATCTTTAGAATGGGGGAAGCAAAATGCGTTTTGATGAAGCTTATTCAGGAAATGTTTTTATTAACAGCCATCCACTAGTCGAAGAAAGTGATGCTGTGATCTATGGAATGCCAATGGACTGGACAGTTAGCTTCCGACCAGGATCAAGATTTGGTCCTGCTCGTATTCGTGAAGTGTCACTTGGGCTAGAGGAGTATAGTCCGTATGTAGATAGGCATTTAGATGAAGTGAAATATTACGATGCTGGAGACATTCCACTTCCATTCGGAAATCCCGCGAGAAGTCTAGAAATGATTGAAGAATTTGTAACGAAAGTACTACAAGCTAATAAGTTTCCACTTGGGTTAGGTGGCGAGCATCTTGTTTCGTGGCCGGTTTTTAAAGCGATGTATAACAAGTATCAGGATATGGCAATTATTCATATAGATGCACATGCTGATTTACGAGAAGAATATGAAGGTGAGCCTTTATCACATTCAACTCCAATTCGAAAAGCATGTGAACTGATTGGGGCAGAAAATGTGTATTCTTTCGGCATTCGTTCAGGAATGAAGGAAGAATTCCAATTTGCAAAGGATTCAGGGATGTATATGGCTAAATTTGATGTGGTTGAGCCTTTGAAAGAAGTATTACCTAAACTTGCTGGTCGGAATGTATATGTAACGATAGATATTGACGTCTTAGACCCTGCCCATGCTCCTGGAACAGGTACTGCTGAAGCGGGAGGAATTACTTCAAAAGAGCTATTGGATGCCATTACACTTATTTCTAATTCTAAGCTAAATATTATAGGCGCTGATCTAGTAGAGGTAGCACCTGCGTATGATCCAACTGAACAAACACAAATTGCTGCTAGTAAATTCGTGCGTGAAATTTTACTCGGTTGGGTAAAGAAGTAATGTTTCAAAGATAGTAATTACGTATCCTGCGCTTTGATGTTATTGAATTTAAATCCATTCAAAATTTGTGTAAAAGACTGAACTATTTGTTAAAAAAGTTCAGTTTTTTCTTTAATAGCGAAATGAGTTCGGACAGTAAAGTCTTTATTTTGGACAGTAAAGCGCCGAGTATGGACAATAAACGACTCAATTTGAACAGTAAGAGGTATAATTCGGCTAATAAAAGCGCTCAAGTTTACTATAGTAAGTCAATGATCTGGTATTAACTACTAATTTGAAATGGTAACATTAAGATTAACTGGAAAAGTTGATAATGGAAATTGAACAATCGGATAGAAACAGCAAATCCGAGTGAAAACTAGCAAATGTATTTGAACTTTTTTTTAAGAATCATTATACTATTTAAGTCAATAACGTACGTTTGAGGAAGTGTATATTTTGGTTCAATCAGATGGAAAAGGTATTCCAATTAAAGTTAATTTTGTTTCTGAAATAAAAGATGGCTCAAAAAGCGATCGTGTTGCTTTTACGACAAATGGTTTATACTACATAAAAGGAAAAACTACATATTTGTCTTTTAATGAAAGTGAAGCACCACATGAAATCAAAACGATTGTTAAAATAAATGAACATGGTGATGTGCTGATTATGCGTAAAGGTGCCGTATCAATGAAGCAGTATTTTCAGCAACATAAGGAAACATACGGAAAGTATCGAAATGAAATTGGCTTATTTGAAATGGTTACGACAACTGAACAAATAAAGTACGAGTGGACTGAAGATAAGAAAAGCGGATACTTGTTGTTAACATATTTGTTACGAATACAAGGAGAATTAGCTGGACGGTACAATGTAACGATACAATTTAGGGAGGAACAAATATGAACATTGTTGAGCAAGTAAAGGATCGATTGAAGGATGAAATATCTGAAGCTGTCGTTAAGGCAGGGTTAGCTACAAGAGAGCAACTTCCAGAGGTTATTCTAGAAATACCTAAAGAGAAGGTACACGGTGATTATTCTACAAATATGGCAATGCAGCTTGCTAGAATCGCTAAAAAAGCTCCTCGAATGATTGCAGAAGAGCTAGTGAATAATTTCGACAAATCAAAGGCATCTATTGAAAAAATTGACATAGCTGGCCCAGGATTTATTAATTTTCACATGAACAACAGCTATTTAACCGAGTTAATTCCAACGATATTAAAGGCTGGTGATTCATATGGAGAGACAAATGTTGGTCGAAAAGAAACCATTCAAGTAGAGTTCGTATCAGCGAATCCAACAGGCGATCTTCATTTAGGTCATGCACGCGGCGCAGCGGTGGGTGATACATTATCTAATGTTTTGGCAAAGGCAGGATATGATGTTAGTAGAGAATATTATATAAATGATGCTGGCAACCAAATCAATAATTTAGCTTACTCTGTAGAAGCACGGTACATGCAGGTACTTGGGATGCAGCAAGACATGCCAGAAGACGGTTATCATGGGGAAGATATTATTGGAATTGGAAAAGAGCTTGCAGAGCAACATGGTGATAAATTTGTTCATATGGATGAAAATGAACGATTTACATATTTTCGAGAGTATGGTTTACAGTTTGAGCTTAGTAAACTGCAAAAGGATCTTGAAGCGTTTAGAGTTTCCTTTGACAAATGGTTCTCAGAAACTTCATTATATGAAAACGGTAAAATTGATACAGCACTTAATGCATTGCGTGAAAATGAACATGTATATGAAGAGGATGGTGCAACATGGTTCCGCTCCACAACTTTTGGTGATGACAAGGATCGCGTGTTAATCAAAAATGATGGCTCATATACGTATCTAACTCCAGATATTGCTTACCATCAAGATAAGTTGGATCGTGGCTTTGAAAAGCTGATTAATATTTGGGGAGCAGATCACCACGGTTATATTCCAAGAATGAAAGCAGCTATACAAGCACTAGGGTATGAAAAAGATACACTTGAAGTAGAAATCATACAAATGGTTAACTTATTTAAAAATGGGGAAAAGGTCAAAATGAGTAAACGTACTGGTAAAGCTGTTACAATGCGAGAGCTCATTGATGAGGTTGGTCTTGATGCAGTTCGTTATTTCTTTGCGATGCGCAGCCCAGATTCACACCTTGATTTTGATCTTGATTTAGCGGTATCAAAGTCTAATGAAAATCCCGTATACTATGCCCAATATGCTCATGCACGAATTTGTAGTATGCTACGTCAAGGTGAGGAGCAAGGCTTATTAATTGATGAAGAAATAGCATTACAACATATCACATCTGAAAAGGAAATAGACCTACTCAAAAAGTTAGGGGAATATCCAATAGCTGTAAGTGAAGCAGCACAAAAGCGCATTCCACATCGTATTACAAATTATATTTACGACCTTTCTACAGCATTGCATAGTTTTTATAATGCTGAAAAAGTGATAAACATAGAAAATAAAGAACAGAGCAAAGCTCGCCTTGCACTTATGAAAGCAGTACAAATAACTTTACGTAGTGCACTATCTATAGTAGGAGTTTCAGCACCTGAGCAAATGTAGTTTATTGTTAGTGGTCAACGACTTTTATAGTATTATATTTAAACGAAAGGATAGTAAAAATACTATCCTTTCGTTTGTTTAGGATTCAGCGTCTTTCTGCTGGGTTGTCTATGGATTCGTGCTTTGCTATTTCACATGAAATAAAAAGCGATTTAACGCTTATAGAGAATGCTCAAGGAGCTTCCGCTGTTCTTTTTGTCCAACTCTATCACCTTGCCTCTCGAGTCGTTTCACCTTCTCACCAGAAGACATAAAGCGTCTTCAGTTGAAAAGGTTCCAACGCTTGCCGAGGCAGTTCAAGTCGGCTTCGCTTTTCTTTCTGTCCAGCTCCGCCTCCTAGTCCCTCGAGGTCACTTCACCATTTCATCCGAAGGCAAAAAACGCCTTCTTATGAAATGCTTCCAGTGCTTGTCGGGACTAAGCAGTCGGCTCCGCTTTTCTTCCTGTCCAGCTGTAGTGCCTATCCCCTCGAGGTCACTTCGCCATTTCATCTAAAGGCGAAAAGCGCCTTCATATGAAATGACTCCAGGCTTGTCGGGGATAAACAAGGCACTTTCGCTTTTCTTTCTGTCCAGCTGTAGTGCCTATCCCCTCGAGTCGCTTCACCATTTCACATGAAGTCAAAAAGCGACTTCTTGAGAAATGCTTCCAGCGCTTGTCGGGGATAAACAAGGCACTTTCGCTTTTCTTATAAAAAACCATTGATTAATGTTGAAAAAGATTCTTTACCTTGATCTAGTAACGAGCGTTTTGTAAAGTAATCAATTGTTAATGGTTCTGCAAGCTGAATGTCTTTTTTTATTGTCGTCTTCACTTGTTCATTAAATTTCTCATCATAAATAAAGCAGTTGATTTCATGGTTGATAAAAAAACTCCTTTTGTCAAAGTTTGCAGTCCCGATATCACATATGTCATCATCGATTGCTACGACTTTTGCATGATAGAATCCGTTATAAAACCGAAATATATGACAACCAGCAACGAGCAATGGCTTAAAGAATGGATATGCAGCTTCTTTAACAAATGGATGATCAGCTTTCATTGGGACGAGAATATTGATGTTCACTCCTCTCTTTGCTGCAGCAAGTAATTCATTGACAATTTCTTTACCAGGAATAAAGTAGGGGGTCCCTATATAAATTTCTCTTTTAGCTTGTTTTATCATTGTAATGAAAGATTCTTTTAGAAATGCACCATCAGATGGTACGATACGGTGTAATACAATGGAATCATCGTTTAACTTTATCTTCTTTGGTTCGTCTTTAAGCTTTTCTTTTGTTGCCGAATACCAATCTTTATTAAACTGTTTTTGTAAGTCAACAACTCCTTCTCCGATAATTTTTAAATGGTAATCACGCCAAAATCCCATTTTAGGATCTCTCCCTAAGTATTCTCTTCCAACGTTAAACCCACCTAGATAGCCAACCTTTCCATCTATAATTGTTATTTTTCGATGATTACGTCTATTTAGTGTATAAAAAAAGAATGGGAACTTAGGGGTGTTGCTATAAGAGAAGGAGATTCCATTTTCACGTAAAGACCGTACAATTTGTTTAGAAACTTTAAAACCACCAAGCCAGTCTACTTGTAAACGAACCTCAACGCCTTCCCTTGCTTTTTGCTTTAATAATGAGAAAAATTCTGAGCTAATCTCATCATTTTTAATAATAAAAAATAGCACATGAATGTGTGTTTCTGCGTTTCTAATGTATTGAAAATAATCATTGAAGAATTCATGACCATTTGTAAACAAAGTTAACTCACCTTGATGTAATGGATATGTTTTATCCGTTACTTTTTTCATATACTTATGTCGTCCAAGTTTTAAATCCAAACGTACCCACATAATTAAGAGTAACAACAAAATTGCTAGAAAAAGAACAAATTTCATTCATTTACCCCTCCATCCAATACATCATTGTGTTATTTTTACCGATTTTAGCTGATTTTATTTTTTGCAAAAAATAATAAGAGTTCATTATTTATATAAAAAATATTGACTGAATGCTCATTCATTATATAATGGAATTATAATATTAGTCAGAAAATTAATTATTTGAGGGGAGATTACTACCGTGGAGAATCTACTAATCATTAATTTAATAGCATTCCTACTTGTAACCGCTTACGGTTTATATTTATTTGCATACCTTGTGAAAACAAGAATTGCGTATATAAAGTTAGGAAAGAAGGTTGAATTTGATAAAAAATATAAAGAACGCCTGAATAAAATATGGGTAAACGTGTTTGGGCAAAAAAAATTATTGAAGGATAAAAAAAGTGGCGTAATTCATGTCATGTTCTTTTATGGTTTTATCCTCGTTCAATTTGGAGCGATTGATTTTATTTGGAAAGGATTAAAGCCAGGTTCTCATTTACCGCTAGGACCTCTATATCCTGCGTTTACTTTTTTTCAAGAGCTTGTTACTTTAGTCATTTTAGTTGCCGTTATTTGGGCATTTTATCGCCGTTATATTGAAAAGCTTGTTCGTTTAAAAAGAGGATTTAAGTCAGGTTTAGTGCTTATATTTATCGGTGGCTTAATGCTTTCAGTTCTTCTTGGTAATGGCATGGGGCTAGTATGGCATGGTGAAGAGTTATCGTGGAGTGAGCCAGTTGCTTCGTCGATAGCATACCTTTTTGGATGGATTGGTGAAACAGCTTCAATCGTTGTCTTTTATGTGTCATGGTGGATTCATTTACTTATTTTATTAACGTTTTTAGTTTACGTACCACAATCTAAGCATGCTCATCTGATTGCAGGTCCTGCCAATGTATTTTTTAACCGTTTATCAAACCCTGGAAAGCTTGAAAAGATCGATTTTGAAGATGAAACGCAAGAAACTTATGGGGTAGGGAAAATTGAAGACTTTACTCAAACACAATTAATTGATTTGTACGCATGTGTTGAGTGTGGACGCTGTACGAATATGTGTCCTGCAACAGGGACAGGAAAAATGCTCTCACCGATGGATATCATTTTAAAGCTACGAGATCATTTAACTGATAAGGGAGCAGCTATTACTTCACAAGCTCCTTGGGTGCCAACATTTGCATTTTCAAATACTCAAGGGAATCAATTAGCTGTATCTGGCGCTGGAAAAGGTGTGAATGAATCTGCAGCAGCTGTAGAGCTTGCATATAACCCGAGCTTAATTGGTGATGTCATTACGGAGGAGGAGTTATGGGCATGTACAACGTGTAGGAACTGTGAAGATCAATGTCCTGTAATGAATGAACATGTAGATAAAATTATTGACCTTCGCCGTTATCTAGTTCTTACAGAAGGAAAAATGGATGCAGATGCGCAACGTGCAATGACGAATATTGAGCGACAAGGTAATCCATGGGGATTAAATCGTAAAGAAAAAGACAAATGGCGTGATATTCGTGAAGATGTGAATATCCCAACTGTGAAAGAAATGAAAAAAGCTGGAGAACAGTTTGAATATTTATTATGGGTTGGCTCGATGGGAGCGTTTGATAATCGAAGCCAAAAAATAACTCTTTCATTCGCTAAACTATTGAATGAAGCGGGAGTAAAATTTGCTATCCTTGGTAACAAAGAGAAAAACTCAGGTGATACGCCAAGACGCTTAGGTAACGAATTTTTATTCCAAGAACTAGCTACGAATAATATTGCTGAGCTACAAAAACATGATGTGAAGAAGATTGTAACAATTGACCCACATGCTTATAATACTTTCAAAAATGAGTATCCAGACTTCGGATTAGAAGCTGAAGTATTCCATCATACTGAGGTATTAGATCAATTAGTAAGAGAAGGGAAGTTAGTACCTAAGCACGAAGTAAAAGAAACAATTACATTCCATGATTCTTGTTATTTAGGTAGATACAATGAAGTGTATGAACCACCTCGTGATATTTTAAAAGCTATCCCTGGTGTGGAGCTTATTGAGATGGAACGCAAGCGCGAAACAGGTATGTGTTGTGGAGCAGGTGGAGGACTGATGTGGATGGAAGAAACGACAGGAAATCGCGTAAATGTGGCTAGAACTGAGCAAGCATTAGCTGTGAATCCAACTGTCATTAGTTCTGGATGTCCATACTGTTTAACGATGTTAAGTGATGGCACGAAGGCGAAGGAAGTTGAAGAGCGTATTGGAACATATGATGTAGCAGAACTTCTAGAAAAATCAGTCATTGGTAGTGCGGAAGAAGTAGCATCTTAAATTTTAGTAACATAAAACAGATAGAAAATTTAGTAAAGTATTTCTATTTTGACTATTTTTCAGTACAATAGAGTTATAAATTAAGGCTCTTTTCGTAAACTTTGTTGCTATTGTTATCAATTTAGTACCACAAAATTGGATTTATATTGTTAGTCATCTTTATACAGAAAAAAAATGCCACGAACACTAGTTGAGTACGGTTTATTTCTTAATACGAATAACAACAATTGATTCGAAAACGGCCTAAATCAAAGTTAGTAATCTAGAGGTGTGCTTAAGTACACCTCCTTCAAATGGAGATGAATGAGCGAGCGTTCAGTCAGCTATACAGAGCAGTTCTTTTGGCAAGCACAAGGTGCTGGTACATGTTCAAGCTGTACTGAGTCGCTTCATTCTACACCTCCTAAGTAAAAAATCGGTTCATAAAAGGAATCATAGTTAACGACATGCTACCGTTGCTGACAAGACGTAGGTCGGTTTTAGGTGGTATAGGAGAGAATTGACCTTTACTTATTCGGCTCTTTTCGTAGCTTTGGTACAAATTATGCCAGCAAACCACATTCCATAGGATGGGTATTGTTATTAGCAAGAACAGATGCTTCGGATTCATGTGAAGCCAGTTTTTTAATGAAAAAATGAAAACGCTTACTAAAAAAACCACAAAATTTATGGAGGGGATTTACATGGGGAAAACAGTTATTTTAAGTGGGGTTCGTACACCTTTTGGAAAGTTTGGAGGCGGTCTAAGTTCTAAAAAAGCTGTTGATTTAGGCGCTATAGCTGTAAAGGAAGCACTAGTACGTGCGAATGTGGAAGCTTCAGATGTGGATGAAGTGATTCTAGGCTCTGTGCTACAAGGGGGACAAGGTCAAATTCCTTCACGCCAAGCTTCTAAATTAGCTGGAATCCCTTGGGAGGTAAAAACTGAAACGATCAATAAAGTTTGTGCATCAGGCTTACGCAGTGTCACTTTAGCTGATCAAATTATTCGTGCTGGAGATGAAGAAGTGATCGTCGCTGGTGGGATGGAATCGATGAGTAATGCACCTTACATGATGCCAAAAGCTCGATGGGGTATGAGAATGGGTGATGCGGACGTCAAAGATTTGATGATTCACGACGGTTTAACATGTAGCTTCACGGGAGTACATATGGGTACATATGGAAATGGGGTAGCTGCAGAATTTGAACTTAGCAGAGAAGAGCAGGATCAATGGGCTTTCAGAAGTCACCAACGCGCTATTTCGGCAATTGAATCAGGTAAGCTTGCTGAAGAAATTGTATCTGTTGAAGTACCTCAACGAAGAGGAGAATCTATCATTGTTGAGCAAGATGAAGCACCTAGAAAAGATACATCTATCGAAAAGTTGTCAACTTTAAAGCCAGTATTTGACCAAACTGGCACAATTACAGCAGGTAATGCTCCAGGCGTTAATGATGGAGCTGGAGCTCTAGTTCTTATGAGTGAAGAGAGGGCACATCGTGAAGGCAGAGAACCTCTTGCAACAATCGTTGGGCATGCAGCTATCGCTGTTGAAGCTAAAGACTTTCCGAAGACACCTGGTTTAGTCATAAATGAAATACTTCGAAAAACTGGAAAAACAGTGGGCGATATCGATTTATTTGAGATTAATGAAGCATTCGCCGCTGTGGCATTAGCAAGTGGAAAAATAGCATCACTTGACCAAGAAAAAGTGAATGTAAATGGGGGTGCAGTAGCACTTGGGCATCCAATTGGAGCTAGTGGAGCTAGGATTATTATTACACTCATTCATGAGCTAAAGCGTCGTGGAGGTGGTTTAGGAATTGCTGCTATTTGTAGCGGTGGAGGCCAAGGGGATGCAATCATGGTTGAAGTTAAATAAGGTCAATAAATCTTGTTAACTAAGCTTTAGGTATGGGGGTATAGAAATGAATATAAAAAAAGTTATGGTCATTGGAGCAGGACAGATGGGGTCTGGTATTGCTCAAGTATGTGCGACAGCAGGCTTCTCAGTCATACTCAATGATATTAAAGAAGAATTTGTAAATCGCGGCTTAGCTAATATTTCGAAGAATTTATCGAGACAAGTAGAAAAAGACCGTATGTCGTTAGAACAAAAACAAACGATATTAGATCGAATTACTCCTTCAGAGCAATTACAAGATGCAAAAGACATTGATATAGTCATTGAAGCAGCAGTTGAAAATATGAAAGTGAAGACACAAATTTTTGCTGAGCTCGATCAAATTGCTCCTGAACATGCTATTTTAGCAACAAATACATCATCACTTCCAATTACTGAAATAGCTGCAGCAACGAAACGTCCAGAACAAGTGATTGGTATGCATTTTATGAATCCTGTACCAGTTATGAAGTTAGTAGAAATTATTCGTGGTTTAGCTACAAGCGACGAGGTGTACGAAGCGATTGAAGCGATGACACACCAACTGAACAAAACACCTGTAGAAGTCAATGATTTTCCAGGGTTTGTTTCAAATAGAATTCTCATGCCTATGATTAATGAGGCGATTTATACGTTATATGAAGGTGTAGCATCCGAAGAGGCAATTGACCAAGTGATGAAGTTAGGGATGAACCATCCAATGGGCCCCTTAACGCTTGCAGATTTCATTGGTTTAGATACTTGCTTGTACATTATGGAGACATTACACGAAGGGTTTGGTGATGACAAATACCGTCCATGCCCATTATTAAGAAAGTATGTGAAAGCTGGGTGGTTAGGAAAGAAAACTGGCCGTGGCTTTTATGTGTATGAGTAATTAGTGATAAGGGGGAACAGAAAATGAACCTGAATTTTACAGAAGAACAAGAAATGATGCGGAAGATGGTTCAAGATTTTGCACAAGCAGAAATTACCCCGTCCATTGAACAAATGGAGCAAGGAGTATTTCCTCGCCACATCATAAATAAAATGGCGGATCTTGGTCTCATGGGGATTACTATTCCTGAACAATATGGCGGTGCTGCGATGGATTTTACATCGTATATTATTGCCATTCACGAACTGTCTAAAGTAAGTGCTACGGTTGGAGTCATTTTATCTGTGCATACTTCAGTCGGAACAAATCCGATTCTATATTTTGGGAATGAAGAACAAAAACAAAAATATATACCTAAGCTTGCATCAGGGAAATATTTAGGAGCGTTTTGTTTGACTGAACCGAGTGCAGGGTCTGATGCCGCTAGTTTAAAAACGAGAGCAGAAAAGCAAGATGATTATTATATTATAAATGGTTCGAAAATTTTTATTACAAATGGCGGGGAAGCAGACACGTATATCGTATTTGCCCGCACTAATAAAGATCATATAGGCAGTAAGGGGATTTCAGCGTTTATCGTTGACAAAGATACACCTGGTTTAATAATTGGTAAAGATGAACACAAAATGGGTTTATACGGGTCGAGAACAGTCCAGCTTTCTTTTGAAGATATGAAGGTTCCTGCTGAGAATTTGTTAGGTGAAGAAGGTCAAGGATTTAAGATTGCAATGGCAAACCTTGACGTAGGAAGAATTGGCATTGCTGCTCAATCACTAGGAATTGCAGAAGCAGCTTTAGAACATGCAATTGCTTATGCCAAAGAACGACAACAATTTGGTAAGCCGATAGCTGCACAGCAAGGGGTCGGATTTAAACTTGCAAATATGGCTACAAATGTTGAAGCTGCAAAACTACTAGTCTATCAAGCTGCATTTTTACGGGAAAATCAGTTGCCATGTAGCAAGGAAGCATCGATTGCTAAGTTGTTCGCTTCCAAAACGGCTATGGAAAATGCAACAGAAGCCATTCAAATATTTGGTGGATATGGATATACGAAGGAGTATCCTGTCGAAAGATTATTTCGTGATGCCAAAGTAACTGAAATTTATGAAGGAACAAGTGAAATACAACGGATTGTAATTAACAAACATTTGTAAACGTTTTCTATTTAATTTAAGGAGGATTTTGATATGCATTTCAAATTATCTGAAGAGCATGAAATGATTCGCAAAATGGTCCGGGACTTTGCAAAAAATGAGGTTGCGCCTACTGCTGCAGAACGTGATGAAGAAGAACGATACGATCATGGCATATTTAAAAAAATGGCAGAGTTAGGTTTGACAGGTATTCCTTGGCCAGAGGAATACGGAGGAATTGGTAGTGACTATTTGGCTTATTGTATCGCGATAGAGGAGCTATCTCGGGTATGTGCTTCTACAGCAGTGACATTATCTGCGCACACATCTTTAGCGGGTTGGCCAATTTTTAAGTTTGGTAATGAAGAGCAAAAACAAAAATACTTAACACCAATGGCGCAAGGAAGTGCGGTAGGTGCTTATGGTTTAACAGAACCAGGATCTGGGTCGGATGCAGGAGGTATGAAAACGACTGCAAGACTTGATGGTGACAGCTATGTACTAAACGGCTCCAAAATTTTCATAACGAATGGTGGAATAGCAGACTATTACGTTGTTTTTGCAGTAACGGATCCTTCTCATAAACATAAAGGCACGAGTGCGTTTATTGTTGAAAAAGATTTCCCAGGATTTTCTGTAGGTAAGAAGGAGAGTAAGCTTGGTATTCGTTCCTCACCAACAACTGAAATTATTTTTGAGGAATGTCGTGTACCTAAGGAGAATTTATTAGGTCAAGAGGGAGAAGGCTTCAAAGTTGCTATGATGACACTGGATGGTGGGCGAAATGGCATTGCTGCGCAAGCAGTTGGTATTGCTCAGGGAGCACTTGATGCGGCGACTGAATATGCAAAGGAAAGGTATCAATTTGGTAAACCGATAGCTGCCCAGCAAGGGATAGGCTTTAAGCTAGCAGATATGGCAACAAGTATTGAAGCAGCTAGATTATTGACTTATCAAGCAGCTTGGTTAGAGTCAGAGGGTTTACCATACGGTAAGGAGTCTGCTATGTCTAAGTTATTTGCAGGAGATGCTGCCATGAATGTGACAACTGAAGCTGTACAAGTATTTGGTGGGTATGGTTATACGAAGGAATATCCAGTTGAACGTTTTATGAGAGATGCAAAAATTACCCAAATATATGAAGGAACACAAGAAATACAACGCCTTGTAATATCACGCATGTTAACGAAATAACTAATTAGGTAACTACATGTAATGGCATAATACCAATTTATGGTGTGAGTAGATTCATCCTCACACCACCTTTTTAAATAATCGTAGTAGAGGTAGGGTATATACTCTTCAAACGATGCTTTAGATATATCTCCGCTGAAGGTTGTGATTCAATGAATAAACGAGAGGTGCTTGCTTCTGTTAAGGATGAGCAACTCGTTAAAAAGAGACGAAGCCAAATGATTAAAGGAGCAGTAACACTTTTCAAGGCGAAAGGCTTTCATAGGACAACTACAAGAGAGATAGCAAAGGCTTCTGGTTTTAGTATCGGAACTTTATATGAATACATCAGAACGAAGGAGGATGTTCTTTATTTAGTATGTGACAGTATTTATGATGAGGTGCATAACCGCTTAGAAGAAAATATCGATACAAAGCAAGGGACCACTGAAAGCTTAAAACTAGCTATTTCATCTTATTTTAAAGTCATGGATGAAATGCAGGATGAAGTACTCGTTATGTATCAGGAGGCTAAATCACTTTCTAAGGATGCGTTGCCTTATGTGCTAAAAAAAGAAATAGAGATGGTTGGCATGTTTGAAAGTGTTATCAATCGCTGTGTCGAAAACAATGAATTTCATCTAAGTGATAGAGCGATAAAGTTGCTAGCACATAATATCTTTGTGCAAGGCCAAATGTGGGGCTTTCGACGCTGGGCACTTCAGAAATTATATAGTTTAGAGGAGTATATAGAACTTCAGACGGAATTATTACTAAAGGGAATAAGAGGGGGGCACCATGGATACTGAACAAGTATATCGTCCAACAAACCATATTCGTTTTGTGACAGCGTCCAGTTTGTTTGATGGGCACGATGCATCAATCAACATTATGAGACGAATTCTTCAAGCAAGTGGCGCAGAGGTCATTCACCTTGGTCATAACAGATCTGTGGAAGAGGTAGTAAATGCTGCTGTTCAAGAGGACGTTCAAGGTATAGCGATATCTTCTTACCAAGGTGGTCACGTTGAGTATTTTAAGTATATGTACGATTTATTGAAAGAAAAAGGAGCTTCACACATCCGTATATACGGTGGTGGTGGTGGAGTAATCATTCCAAGTGAAATAAAAGAGCTACAAGAGTATGGAGTTGCTGGAATATTTTCTCCTGATGATGGGCGGAATTTAGGGTTACAAGGAATGATTAACAAAATGTTAGCAGAATGTGATTTTCCTACGATGTCGTCTTCGTTAGCGGATGAAGTAGAAGAGGTAAAATCAACAAATAGTAGGTCTATAGCTAAAATGATTACTGCTGCCGAAATAAATGTGAATGAAACTGACGAGTTAGTTTCTACTACTCTAGAACGCATAAAGGATTTAGGACAGCATGTACCTGTTATTGGGATAACTGGTACTGGAGGTGCAGGGAAAAGCTCGTTAACCGATGAGCTTATTCGTCGTTTTATAAATGAAATTTCGAATATAAGAGTGGCTGTTTTATCTATAGATCCTACAAAGCAAAAAACTGGAGGAGCACTTTTAGGAGATCGTATACGCATGAATGCAATTTTTTCTCCTAACGTCTATATGAGAAGTTTAGCTACAAGAGGTTCAAAATCTGAGCTGTCATTAGCTATTCATGACTCAATAGCTATTGTGAAGGCAGCTGGGTTTGATCTTATCATCGTAGAGACGAGTGGAATAGGTCAAGGAGATGCAGAAATATCGGAAATATGTGATCTTAGCATGTATGTAATGACGAGTGAATTTGGCGCACCTTCACAGTTAGAAAAAATTGATATGATAGATTTTGCAGATATGGTAGTCATTAATAAATTTGAAAGAAAAGGATCTGAGGACGCTAGACGACAAGTACAAAAGCAATATCAACGCAGTCATATGCTGTATGATCAAGAGCTAGATGAAATGCCAGTTTTTGCTACAATGGCTAGTCAGTTTAATGATCCTGGTACGAATACTTTATTTGTTGCTTTAGTTAACAAAATTAATGAAAAATATAGTACCAATTGGACGACTGATTTGCAAATGGTAACAGATGTTGAAAAGCAAAATATCATTATTCCGAATGATCGACGTCATTACTTAAGAGAAGTTTCTGATACAGTGCGAGACTATCATCAAAAGGCTGAACAGCAAGTGCAAATTGCTCGAAAGCTCTATCAAATTGATGGTGCAATAGCAAGTGTGAAAGAAAAAGAAGGAAATGAGGCTGTTATTTCCTCGTTAACAGCGATTAAAAATGAATTTGATAATATGCTAACGAAGGAATCGAAGGCTATATTAGAAGGTTGGGGCGAACAACAGAAAAAATATTCTTCTAAACAATTTACCTCATTGATTAGGGGGAAAGAAATAGTAACGGAGTTAACTACGAAAAGCTTGTCAGGCTTAGACATACCTAAAATCGCTTTGCCGAAATACGAGGATTTTGGAGAGATTTTACGCTGGGTTTTCAAAGAGAATGTACCTGGGGCATTTCCATATTCAGCTGGCGTATTTCCGTTTAAACGTCAAAATGAAGATCCGAAGCGTCAATTTGCTGGTGAAGGGACACCAGAGCGAACAAATAAAAGGTTCCATTATTTATCAAAGGATGATGCGGCAAAACGGTTAAGTACAGCATTTGATTCAGTTACATTATATGGGGAGGACCCAGATTATCGCCCTGATATTTATGGAAAAGTTGGAGAAAGTGGTGTAAGCATTTGTACGCTTGATGATATGAACAAGCTATATAAAGGGTTTGATCTATGTCACCCCTCCACATCTGTCTCTATGACAATTAATGGCCCTGCTCCAATCATTTTAGCTATGTTTATGAATACTGCAATAAGCCAACAAGTCGAAAGAATTGAACATGAATTATCAAGACAGTTGACAGAACATGAGCTTGAAGAAGTTAAAGTGAAAACATTAGCCAATGTTCGTGGAACTGTTCAAGCAGATATTTTAAAAGAAGACCAAGGTCAAAATACGTGTATATTTTCAACAGAATTTGCATTACGAATGATGGGAGATATACAAGAGTATTTCATAAATAATAATGTACGAAACTACTATTCTGTTTCAATTTCTGGCTATCATATTGCTGAGGCGGGAGCAAACCCTATATCACAGCTAGCCTTTACGTTATCCAATGGATTTACGTATGTTGAGTATTATTTGAGTCGTGGTATGAATATTGATGACTTTGCACCAAATCTTTCTTTCTTTTTCAGCAATGGTCTTGACGCTGAGTATACTGTAATTGGTAGAGTTGCTCGCCGTATTTGGGCGACTGTTATGCGTGATAAATATGGAGCAAACGAAAGAAGTCAAAAACTAAAATATCATGTTCAAACTTCAGGGCGTTCATTACATGCCCAAGAAATTGATTTTAATGATATTCGGACTACTTTGCAAGCACTGATGGCACTTCATGATAATTGTAATTCATTACACACTAATGCCTATGACGAAGCGATTACAACTCCAACTGAAGAATCTGTAAGACGTGCAATGGCGATTCAAATGATTATTACGAAAGAACATGGATTAACTAAAAATGAAAATCCAATGCAAGGATCTTTTATTGTAGAGGAACTCACAGATTTAGTTGAAGAAGCTGTTCTACAGGAATTTGATCGTATCAACGATCGAGGTGGCGTGTTAGGTGCGATGGAAACACAATATCAGCGAGGAAAAATCCAAGAAGAATCGATGTATTATGAGATGAAAAAGCATTCTGGAGATTTGCCGATCATTGGTGTAAATACGTACGTGAATCCTAATCCTCCATCTGAAGATGATATTAATAATATGGAGCTAGCTCGAGCCACTAAAGAAGAGAAAGAAACGCAGATTCATAATTTAACAAGCTTCCAAAAGCGGAACGAAAATGTTGTAGATAAAGCGCTGGAAAATTTGAAGTCTACTGCAAAAAACGGAGGAAATATCTTTGAAGAATTAATGACAACCGTAAAAGTAGCAAGCCTAGGCCAAATTACAAAAGCACTCTACGAAGTAGGCGGCCAATACCGCCGTAATATGTAAGTAGAAAAGCGAAGCCGACTGCTTAGTCCTGACAAGCGCTGGAAGCATTTCACTTGAAGGCGCTTTTTGCCTTTAGGTGAAATGGCGAAGTGACCTCGAGGGGATAGGCACTGTAGCTGGACAGGAAGAAAAGCGAAGCCGACTGCTTAGTCCTGACAAGCGCTGGAAGCATTTCACTTGAAGGCGCTTTTTGCCTTTAGGTGAAATGGCGAAGTGACCTCGAGGGGATAGGCACTGTAGCTGGACAGGAAGAAAAGCGAAGCCGACTGCTTAGTCCTGACAAGCGCTGGAAGCATTTCACTTGAAGGCGCTTTTTGACTTCATGAGAAATGGTGAAGCGACTCGAGGGACTAGGAGGCGGAGCTGGACAAAAAGAAAAGCGAAAGTGCCTTGTTTATCCCCGACAAGCACTGTAGCTAGACAAAGAGGCGCCCGCTTATCGACGACAAGCATAAGGCGAGCCGGACAGAAGGTTGTTTTTTAACCTTCTCGTCGGTTTGACTTATGACCTCGAGGGAAAGGCGCTGGATCCTCAACACAAGGAGGTTTATTTTACCTTCAGGTTGTATGGCTGAAGCGCCTTCGAGGGAACTGTCTGTATGACTTTTCGTTCTATTAATTAACATTTTTCACAAATACATAGAATTGAGTAGCATAAAGTGGTTGAATTTGTTTATAATGAATGGTATTACTTAGAGTGGAAGCAATGAAAGGAAGTGTCCCTTTTGAGTTTAAAACAATATTCGTTGGACCAATTAAAAGAAATGTCACTTATTGAGATTGCATTTGACATTTTATCAAGCAGAAAAAAACCTATTATATTTAAAGAGTTAGTAGATGACATTACAGCTTCTCTTCATTTATCCCAAGATGAAATTAACGCAAAAATTTCTCAATTTTATACTGATATAAATATTGATGGGCGGTTTATTTGTGTTGGTGAAAATCTATGGGGATTAAGGTCTTGGTACCCTTATGAAAAAATTGAAGAAGAAGTAACTCCTACGGTAAAATCGAAAAAGAAAAAATCGAAAAAAGCATCTGAAAAAGCTACTAAAAAAGTAGAAGAAGAGAGTTTCGATGATCTTGACGATTTTGAAGAAGAAGATATTGAACTTGATCTAGATGACATCGATGACCTTGATGAGGAAACTGATGAAGATCTAGAAGAAGATTTCGATCTTGAAGAAGATGATGAAGATCTTGATTTAGATGAGGAAGAAGATTTATAATACGCTTGACTTTTATAAATGAACTAGGTAGAATCTTTTTTGGGCTCTTTAAAAAAGAACTTATCTTAACTATTAAAATATCCTGCTCCCTTGCGAATATTCGTAAGAGGGGCATTTTTTATTTTTTAGGATAAGAAATCCATGGTGCTGTGCACTAAAAATGATTATCCCCTGTTATAAAGGTTTTGCCGTTTTATACAATCTAGCGGACCTATTAAGCAAGGGTGAACGACAAGCAATGATACTAAATAGTAATTTTTATCGTGCTTTTTGAACATCCTCATATATATAGGATTTTGAAAGGGGAAAAACAATGACAAAATATATTTTCGTTACTGGCGGAGTTGTATCATCATTAGGGAAAGGTATTACAGCAGCATCATTGGGAAGATTATTAAAAAATAGAGGATTAAATGTAACCATTCAAAAGTTTGATCCATATATTAATGTCGACCCTGGAACGATGAGTCCATATCAACACGGAGAAGTTTTTGTTACTGATGATGGAGCTGAAACAGATTTAGATTTAGGTCATTATGAACGATTTATAGATATAAATTTGAATAAATACAGTAATGTAACAACAGGGAAAATTTATTCAACTGTATTAAAAAAAGAACGACGTGGTGATTATTTAGGTGGAACTGTTCAAGTTATACCACACATCACGAATGAAATTAAAGAACGTGTCTTTAGGGCTGGGCGAGAAACAAACGCTGATGTTGTTATTACAGAAATCGGTGGAACAGTAGGGGACATCGAGTCTTTACCATTCTTAGAAGCCATACGACAAATTAAGAGTGATATCGGAAGAGACAATGTAATGTACATTCATTGTACATTAGTTCCATACCTTAAAGCAGCTGGCGAAATGAAAACAAAGCCTACACAACATAGTGTAAAAGAGCTTCGTAGCTTAGGAATTCAACCTAATGTTATCGTTGTTAGAACAGAAATGCCGATATCTGATGATATGAAAGATAAAATTGCATTGTTCTGCGATATTGATTCGAAGGCTGTCGTAGAAATGCGTGATGCAGATACATTGTATTCTGTACCACTTGCAGTTCAAGAGCAAAAGCTGGATCAAATTACATGTGATCACCTGAAGTTACCTTGTAAACCTGCTGATATGACTGAATGGGAAGAGCTTGTTAATAAGGTGAAAAACCTTTCGAATAAAACAACAATTGCCCTTGTTGGTAAGTATGTTGAATTACAGGATGCATATATATCAGTTGTTGAGGCAATGCGTCATGCAGGTTATGCATTTGATACAGATGTCAATATTAAGTGGATTAATTCAGAACATGTGACGAAAGATAATGTTGTTAATCTACTATCAGAAGCAGATGGTATATTGGTACCGGGTGGTTTCGGAGACCGTGGTATTGAAGGAAAAATTTTAGCGATTCAGTATGCGCGTGAAAATAAAGTTCCATTTTTAGGAATATGTTTAGGGATGCAATTAGCTTCAGTTGAATTTGCACGTAATGTTGTTGGCTTGCAAGGTGCTCATTCTGCAGAAATAGATCCTGAAACACCTCATCCTGTCATTGATTTATTGCCTGAGCAAAAGGATATTGAGGATTTGGGTGGCACATTAAGATTAGGTCTTTATCCATGTAAATTATCAGATGGAACAAAAGCCTCTGAAGCATATAAAGATGAGGTAATTTATGAACGCCATCGTCACCGCTATGAATTTAATAATCAATATCGCCAAATGCTTGAAGAAAAAGGGTTTGTATTTTCTGGGACAAGTCCTGATGGACGTCTTGTAGAAATAATCGAATTAAAAGATCATCCTTGGTTTGTTGCATCACAATTTCATCCGGAATTTACGTCACGACCAACTAGGCCTCAACGATTATTCCATGACTTCATCCAAGCTTCAATAGTAACAAAAGCGTAGCCGACTGGTAGTTCCGACAAGCGCTGGAAGCATATCATATGAAGGTGTAATTTGCCTTCGGATGATATGCTGAAGCGACCTCGAAGGACTAGGAGGCGGAGCTGGATAGTAACAAAAGCGTAGCCGACTGGCAGTTCCGACAAGCGCTGGAAGCATATCACCAGAAGGAGCTTTTTCCTGCTGGTGAAATGATGAAGTATGAGGAATCGAAGCTAGTTATATTAAAGAGTAGATGACATAATGTCACTTCAGCCTATGTTCATCGAAGATTTAATGTGAATAAAAAACAAGAAAAGCCTAATGAGGATAAATTCCATTAGGCTTTTATGCATTCTTTTTTCGTATGCAATTCTTTTTGAGGAGATTGATTCTGTTGTAAAAATTCTTTTATTTCTGCAACTGTAAGTTTACTATCTAGTGCTTCACATATTAAGTCAACCCATTCACGATCTAAACGAAAATTATTTTTTACACTCTCCATTTTTTCCTCCCTTAGAAAATAATCCAGGTAGCACAGCCATCATTGTTACTTCCTCTTTTCAAAAACTATTTGAATAGTTTTACGGAGAGGTAAGAAACTTTAGACCTGTAACTTTGCGCCCTTATTTTTCAACAAGTTAGCCATTTACTGGAGGACTATATCAGTTATAAAATTTATAATAAGGTAAGTTTATTACAAAAATTACAAAAAGAGTGTAGAAACCTGTCAAGGGTTAAAAAAATTTTTGAATGTGGGTTTGATAAGACTTATCCACACTTCTATTGTTTTTATGAGCAAAAAAATAGTCAAAAAGTCATAAAAACCGACAATGTAATTTTGTCGATAATTCTGAAAGGTATATATTTTTTGTTAAGATTTAGTATTCATCTAATATCTCTTGCATTGTATAAGCTAGCGCATGATAAGTAAATAAAGCTATCATAGTTGTAGGAAAGCCAAATCGTTTTCCATCGCTATTGGTTATTAAAGGTTTAGCTAACTTCGTATCGATAACAATATCTACTATGTTAGAGAGTGTAATTTCATCATTATCTGGTGTTGCGACGTTGCATATTGCAACAGTAGGGATGCCTCTTTTTCTTAATGCTAATGCTATATTAATTGCTGCTTCATCGGTTGAGAATCGCGTGATCAATAGTACTCTATCTGTCTCATTAAGGGAATTGAAGTGATTGATTGAGGGTAGCTCTTTTATGTGTAATAATGGCTCTGCACCCATTGAGGATTCAATTAAAATTGCTTCCATTTCATTCACTCCATGTAGGTATATTGAACCATCACCGAATTTTGCTTGTGCCAATAATCTAGCTCCATCCTCAATTTGGAACTCTTCATTATTAATAATTTTAGTAAATATTCCGCTTAGCTGAGTAGTAAATATCTTTAGCATCTTATGTAAATCCTCCAATGGTTTATAAAATCAAGCCAGAAAGTCAAATTGGTAATAAAAACTCTTACTTATTGCTTTACTTTTCTTTAGCAAGTTTAACTGCAATTGTGCTTAAATACAAATTCCTAAATTGTATCGTTCCAACTATTTAATTCACATAGGTTGCTTTATAATAAGGGATAAACTCAAAGACAAAACGAGGGGTTAACAGACCTTTCCTTAACAACTGTTAAAACCCCATAAAAGCCCTTAAATCTAAGCTAATTTAGTAAAAATAGTAATATGTTTAAGAAAAGGACTTTTGAATAAAATTGAATAATCTAGGAAGGAATGTAAAATAAAATCAATATAAAGAAGGAAAATGTGAAGTTAACGAGAAATACAAAGTAGTTAAGTAGGGAAACTTATTTAGAGGAGTGAAAAAGAATGGGGCACAAAATACTAATTGTCGATGATCAGTATGGCATTCGTATATTACTTAACGAAGTATTTCAAAAAGAAGGCTATGTAACATTTCAAGCTTCTAATGGAGTTGAGGCATTAGATATTGTGAAAAAGCACTCACCTGACTTAGTATTGCTAGATATGAAAATTCCAGGTATGGATGGAATAGAGATATTAAAGAGAATGAGGGTAGACGATCAAGATATAAAGGTCAAGGTCATTATTATGACAGCGTATGGGAGCTGGACATGATCCAAGAAGCGAAGGATTTAGGAGCGATTACTCATTTTGCTAAACCTTTTGATATCGATGAAATTCGTGTAGCGGTGAAGGAGCAATTGTCAGTTGGTTCTGTTAAACAATGAATTTTTAGTGAAAATTGCGATGTAAGCGATTACTACTTAAGCGAAACTATTGAGCTTTGACAAGTAAGTTGGTATGCTATGAAATGTAAATAAGTTATGATCAAATGTGAGTATTCTTCAAAGGATAAAAACTGCACTGTTCAATAAATTTTGTGAATGACTCTAATAACATTTGGACAGTACATAGTAATTGATGAATTTGGATACTCTACATATGATGAACTTATAGGAAAATATACTAATTAGCTGCCTTAAGGAGGATAATGATATGCCTTTAGTTTCTATGACTGAAATGCTTAACAAAGCAAAAGATGAAGGATATGCAGTTGGACAGTTTAACCTGAACAACTTAGAATTTACACAAGCAATTTTACAAGCTGCTAAAGAAGAAAACTCACCTGTTATTTGTGGTGTTTCTGAAGGTGCTGCTCGTTATATGGGTGGATTTAAAACAGTTGTAAAGATGGTTGAAGGATTAATTGAAGATTATAACATTACAGTTCCTGTGGCGATTCATTTAGACCATGGTTCAAGCTTTGAAAAATGTGCTGAAGCAATCCATGCAGGCTTTACTTCTGTTATGATTGATGGTTCTCACCATCCACTTGAAGAAAATATTGCTATTACGCAAAAAGTTGTTGAACTTGCACACCTACACGGAGTTTCTGTGGAAGCAGAATTAGGCCGTATTGGTGGTCAAGAAGACGATTTAGTAGTTGATGATGCAGATGCAATGTATGCTATTCCATCAGAGTGTGATCAACTTGTTCGTGAAACTGGAGTAGACTGCTTTGCGCCAGCTCTAGGATCTGTCCACGGACCATACAAAGGTGAACCTAATCTTGGCTTTGACCGCATGAAAGAAGTTATGGAATTAACAGGTATTCCTTTAGTACTTCATGGTGGAACAGGAATTCCTACGAAAGATATTCAAAAGGCTATTTCATTAGGAACATCAAAAATTAATGTAAATACTGAAAACCAAATTGCTTCAGCTAAAGTCGTTCGTGAAGTCTTAGCTGAAAAAACAGAAGAGTATGATCCACGTAAATACTTAGGACCAGCTCGTGAAGCTATTAAAGAGACTGTAAAAGGTAAAATGAAGGAATTTGGTTCATCAAATAAAGCGTAAGTCTTACCAAAGGAATTACACATCATTTCTATATTGCGTGTTTTTCTTATAACATTTTCATATAGTGATTGTTCATATGAAATGGTAGGCTAGCCAAATAATCTCTATACACAGAGAAACCGCCTTTGCACAACTATTGTGCATTATTTCATTATCTTTGTAGATACTTGAAATGAAGGGCGGTTTTGTTTTTTCTTCGGCTTTTTTTCATATGATTCGCTGCGATAGCTCCCAAATTAGGTTAGAAAGTAGTTTATTGCGTGTAAAATGACTAGAACTCATGTATATTTATTAGTACGAAATAAACGAATAATTCGAAAACATTGTTTTATTATTATATTTTAGGAGGAAGAATGATAATGAAATTTTTTATTGATACTGCAAACATTGAAGAAATCCGTGAAGCTCATTCAGTTGGAATTTTATCTGGTGTAACGACAAACCCAAGTTTAGTTGCGAAAGAAAAAAATGTTTCCTTTCACGATCGTCTACGTGAAATAACTTCACTCGTACCCGGCTCTGTTAGCGCTGAGGTTATTGCTACAACAGCACCAGAAATGATTGAAGAGGGCAAAGAGCTCGCTAAGATCGCTCCAAATATTACGATTAAAGTTCCGATGACTATTGAAGGCTTAAAAGCTGTGAAAGCTTTTTCTGATGAAGGAATCAAAACGAATGTTACGCTCATTTTTAATGCAAATCAAGCATTGCTTGCTGCAAGAGCTGGAGCTACTTATGTATCACCATTCCTTGGCCGTTTAGATGATATAGGACATAATGGTATGGACTTAATTGCAACGATTGCAGAAATTTTTAATGTGCACAATCTAGAGACGGAAATTATTGCTGCCTCTATACGTCACCCAATGCATATAACAGAAGCTGCGCTAAATGGTGCTCATATAGCAACTGTTCCTTATAACTTGATTATGCAACTCTGTAATCATCCGTTGACAGATCAAGGTATTGAAAAGTTTCTAGCAGATTGGAATAAAAAAAATGACTAGAAAATATTTTTAAGAGGATCATTTCCATACATTATTTTTGCTTTTTCGTGTAAACTATTAGATAATACTTAATTCATATGGGTAAATATACCAATTATTATAAATTAATATATAGTTTACTTCGCTATGGTGGATGAAAAGGGAGGCAAAAAATAAGTGTTGAAGGAATATATCGAAACCGAGTTTTTTGAGGAACTTTTGATAATCCACTTAGAAGGGAGAAAAACATGGAAAAGTTAAAAATAGCCGGTGGTTATCCGTTAAAGGGATCAGTGAAAATTAGTGGAGCTAAAAATAGCGTCGTTGCTCTTATCCCAGCAACGATCTTGGCGGATTCACCTGTCACAATTGAAGGTATACCAAATATTTCGGATGTACAAATGTTAGGTGGTTTATTAGAGGAAATCGGTGGTAACGTAGTACTTAATGATAAAGAAATGACTATTGATCCTACTAATATGATCTCCATGCCTTTGCCAAATGGTAAAGTGAAAAAATTACGTGCCTCTTATTATTTAATGGGTGCGATGCTTGGTCGATTTAAAAAGGCTGTAATTGGGTTGCCGGGAGGGTGTCACTTGGGACCTCGACCAATTGACCAGCATATTAAAGGCTTTGAAGCACTTGGAGCTCAAGTAACCAACGAACAAGGTGCGATTTATTTACGTGCTGATGAGCTAAGGGGTGCCAGAATATACTTAGATGTAGTAAGTGTTGGTGCAACGATTAATATTATGTTGGCAGCTGTCAGAGCAAAAGGGAGAACGATTATTGAGAATGCAGCAAAAGAACCTGAGATTATTGATGTAGCCACTTTACTCTCTAGTATGGGTGCAAAAATCAAGGGTGCAGGAACTGATGTCATCCGAATTGACGGGGTAGAGCATCTTCGTGGGTGCCGCCACTCGATCATACCGGATAGAATTGAAGCTGGTACATACATTATCATTGCAGCGGCAACTGGAGAACAAGTATTGGTAGATAATGTAATTCCGTTACATCTCGAATCACTTATTGCTAAGCTACGTGAAATGGGTGTTTCAATTGAAACAAGTAATGATCAAGTGCTAATTTCTAGTTCAAATAATTTAAAGGCAGTCGATTTAAAAACACTTGTGTATCCCGGTTTTCCGACAGATCTACAACAACCTTTTACTTCTTTACTAACAAGGGCACAAGGTACAAGTATTGTTACTGATACGATTTATGGTGCACGATTTAAGCATATCGATGAATTGAGACGTATGAATGCGAATGTCAAAGTAGAAGGTGGCTCATCCATTATTTCTGGTCCAGCTCGATTACAAGGTGCAAGAGTGCGAGCAAGTGATTTGCGAGCAGGAGCTTCATTGGTTGTAGCTGGTTTAATCGCTAATGGTATAACAGAAATAACTGGATTAGAGCATATTGATCGTGGTTATAGCCACCTTGAGGATAAGCTTTCAGGTCTCGGTGCGACGATATGGAGAGAGAAAATGACTCAAGAAGAAATAGAACAGTTACAAAACTTATAAATAGAGTGTTTACATTATTTGATCATTTATAAGATATAAACTTAAAAACTATAGCAACTATATAAAATGTAACTAACCGTTTAAAAGTAAGAGAAAATAGTAACAAGGTATACGAAATAGAACCTTTGATACAGTTTAATATATGCTCACTGCTTTTCAACTTACGCTTTTTAAAGTAAACTGTAAAGTTGAAGGCAATTTTTTGGGGGGGAAGCACGTATGGAACGAAGTTTATCTATGGAGCTTGTTCGGGTAACTGAAGCAGCTGCTTTAGCATCAGCACGATGGATGGGTCGTGGGAAAAAAGATGAAGCAGATGATGCTGCAACTTCTGCAATGAGAGACGTATTTGACACAGTACCTATGAAAGGTACTGTTGTGATTGGAGAAGGTGAAATGGACGAAGCACCGATGTTATACATTGGTGAAAAGCTTGGAACTGGTTATGGACAACGTGTGGATGTTGCTGTTGATCCACTCGAAGGCACTAACATTGTTGCTTCAGGTGGATGGAACGCGCTTGCAGTATTAGCTGTTGCTGATAATGGAAATCTATTGCACGCGCCTGATATGTATATGGATAAAATAGCTGTCGGTCCAGAGGCTGTAGGACATATTGATATCGATGCGCCTGTAATTGATAATTTGAAGGCTGTTGCAAAGGCGAAAAACAAAGATATTCAAGATGTTGTTGCAACAGTTTTGAACCGCCCTCGACATGAGCATATTATTGCACAACTACGTGAAGCAGGAGCGAGAATAAAGCTGATCGATGATGGAGATGTAGCAGGAGCTTTTAACACTGCGTTTGATCATACTGGTGTTGATATTTTATTTGGATCTGGTGGCGCTCCGGAAGGTGTTCTAGCTGCAGTTGCTTTAAAATGCTTAGGGGGAGAGATTCAAGGTAAACTCCTACCACAGGATGATGCAGAGGTAGAACGCTGTAAATCTATGGGACTTGATGTTAGTCGAGTTTTACGTATGGAAGATTTAGTTCGTGGTGATGATGCTATTTTCTCTGCAACAGGTGTTACAGATGGTGAGCTTCTTAAAGGGGTTCAATTTAAAGGCACCTATGGTTCTACTCATTCGATTGTCATGCGTGCAAAATCTGGAACGGTTCGTTTCGTAGAGGGAAGGCATAGCTTGAAGAAAAAGCCAAACCTTGTCATTAAGTAATATAATTATTAACTAGCTAAAACGAGGGTTTTCTTAACAACCCTCGTTTTCTTTGACTGTTTTCGCATGATTATCTTTTCACTACTTTTAATTGGTACTAATTGGATAACAATAGCAACAAAGTTTACGAAAAGAGCCTTTTCTTTTAAAAAAACTGTCTTTGCCATGATTGTTAAAGAATTAAATTAACGATTATGAAATTTTTTCACTGTAAAAAATATACATAGTGAGTAGTATCTCCCCTCGTAATCACGATAACTTATACTAAAATCACATCTAATTGTTCAAGTTTAGCAAAGAAGTATATGGGAAGAGCCTTCAAAATCATGCTAAATGACTTATTTCATATACCTTACTGTACATTGTTCATTCTTCAACAGTCATAAGTTAAGTAAGTAAACTAGACATTTTCCATGCACTGTTTTCTACGGAAAATATGCTCGTGAGACGCATAATTAGATATGTTTTGCTGTTATAAATAAAAAATAGTTGAATATGTATACGAAAAAAGGGTAAAATAGAAAGTGCTACGTAAAAGAAAAACTTGTATTCTTCTTTTTTTGCTTCATGTGAAAGCCTTCCAAACCTTCGTTTTTCAATACTAACAAATAAACTAATGAAAAATGAACAAGCAATGCGGAAAAAGAATTATCATTAATTCTACCTCTTTAATAAGATAGCTCACCTAATTATTATTCATTCCATTTTTTACCTACTTATTTAGAGGAAATAATAACATTTAAAGAGTGGTGTTTATATGAGTCTAACAATTGGAAAGTTAGAGGAAATGAAGTTAAAGGAATTGTACGAGCTTGCTCGTGAATTTAAAATAACTTATTATAGTAAGCTTACGAAAAAGGAATTAATCTTTGCCATTTTAAAAGCAAGGGCGGAGAAAGACGGATTATTATTCATGGAAGGTGTTTTAGAAATCATTCAATCTGAAGGGTTTGGATTTCTAAGACCAATTAATTATTCTCCAAGTTCAGAGGATATCTATATTTCAGCTTCGCAAATTCGTCGATTTGACCTTCGAAACGGTGATAAAGTTTCTGGGAAAGTAAGGCCTCCTAAGGAAAATGAACGATATTATGGATTACTACACGTAGAGGCAGTTAACGGCGACGATCCAGAAACAGCTAAAGAGCGTGTGCACTTTCCAGCATTGACTCCTTTGTATCCAAATAGACAAATTAAGCTTGAAACAGCTCCACATAAATTGTCGACACGCATTATGGACGTTACAGCACCTGTTGGCTTTGGACAACGTGGTTTAATTGTAGCTCCTCCAAAGGCTGGTAAAACCATGCTGTTAAAAGAAATTGCTAACAGCATTACGACAAATCAACCTGATGCTGAGCTTATTGTACTGTTAATTGATGAAAGACCAGAGGAAGTAACAGATATTGAAAGGTCTGTTGCAGGAGATGTTGTTAGTTCAACGTTCGATGAAGTACCAGAAAATCATATAAAGGTTGCTGAGCTTGTATTAGAGCGCGCGATGCGGCTTGTTGAGCATAAGAGAGATGTAATCATTTTAATGGATAGTATCACACGATTAGCACGTGCGTATAACTTAGTTATCCCACCAAGTGGACGTACATTATCTGGTGGTATTGATCCAGCTGCTTTCCATCGTCCTAAGAGGTTTTTTGGAGCTGCTAGAAACATTGAGGAAGGTGGAAGCTTAACGATATTAGCTACTGCATTAGTTGATACCGGCTCAAGAATGGACGATGTCATATATGAAGAGTTCAAAGGAACTGGTAATATGGAGCTTCATTTGGATCGTTCATTAGCAGAGAAAAGAATTTTCCCTGCAATTGATATTCGTCGTTCAGGAACTCGTAAGGAAGAATTATTAATTCCTAAGGATCACCTTGATAAGTTATGGGCGATCAGAAAATCTATGTCAGATTCACCTGATTTTGCAGAGAAGTTTTTAAGAAAATTAAGGAAATCAAAATCAAATCAAGAATTTTTTCAAATGCTTGAAGAAGAATGGAAAGCGATGGGGCATTCATCATCTAGGCGAGTTTAATTTTTGATGAAAAAAGATTTGTTAGTATCAGGTAGTTGCAAAAGATGAGAACCCTTGTTATAATTTCTCATGTGTGTTTCTAGATGGAATCTGTTAATGGGGTTATTTCCTATTTTGCTCCATTCTAGATGAATAAGAAGTGTTCTAAACATTTCTTTTGCACTTTTTAATAACCTCGATAACTCTGTCTCAGATGATTCAGGGCGGAAGGAGATGAAAATAATGAAAGCTGGAATTCATCCAAATTATTCAAAAGTAACTGTTAAATGTGCTTGTGGAAACGAGTTCGAAAGTGGCTCTGTAAAAGAAGAGGTGCGTGTTGAGATTTGCTCAGCTTGTCATCCATTCTATACTGGACGTCAAAAATTCGCTTCTGCAGATGGACGTGTAGATAAATTCAACAAAAAATACGGCCTTAAGTAATCAAGTAAAACAGGCGAGTTATTCCATATCTTGCCTGTTTTTTACTTTGTTTTATACTTAGTTAAATATAAAAATATTTGATATGAAATTACAGAAAAAAGGGAGACGCCGTTTCATGTATGTTATGAAGCAAACTGGCTGGCTTGAACTAATTTGTGGCAGCATGTTTTCTGGGAAGTCTGAAGAATTAATTCGACGAGTGAGACGTGCGCAATTTGCAAAGCAAAGTATTCAAGTTTTTAAACCACTTATTGATAATCGTTACAGTGATGAAGAAGTAGTATCTCATAATGGGACATCTATTATTGCTCATTCTGTAAAAGATTCACAAGATATTATTTCGAATGTAACGTCTACAACAGATGTAGTAGCAATTGATGAAGTTCAATTTTTTGATGAAGACATTATTCAAGTTGTTACACAATTAGCCAACCAAGGTCATCGTGTCATCGTTGCTGGTCTAGATCAAGATTTTAGAGGAGAACCGTTCGGGCCTGTTCCTGCGCTAATGGCTATTGCTGAATTAGTGACAAAGTTGCAAGCTGTTTGTGCGATTTGTGGTTCACCAGCGAGTAGAACTCAGCGATTAATAGATGGTAATCCTGCTTATTATGATGAACCAATTATTTTAGTAGGAGCATCAGAATCATATGAACCTCGGTGTCGTCATCATCATGAAGTACCAGGTAAACGTAGCATGAATATGGGGATAAATAGTAACAATGTCGGAAAATAATGCGCAGCAAATAGTTGTGCATTTTTTATTGGCTAAATTACATAACGCTTCATTTTAAGTCTCTTTTTGAGACTTTATTGCTATTTTTATTGAGACTCTTTTCATCAACTTTGTTGCTATCGTCATAAGGTTAGTAACAAAAACAACAAAGTGGTTATAAATTTTAAGTCGTCGTTATGATAGAAGAAAAGACGCCCAGAATTCTAGTTGTGTACGTGTTTATTCCCTAATAAGAAAACTACAATCAATGTGAAAACAGCTTAATATTAAGGTTTCTAGAAAAAAACAAACAATATAAAAATATCCTTTTGTTGTTACTATGTAATGTATCTGCCTAGTGGGACACCTCTGACGGATAACGAGAGCTATCATAAATGACGACATTTCTTTGACTCCTTTGTTAACGTATAATATAATTACAATGTTATGGACTAAAATTGAGGTGAATGATGTGTTTGATCGTTTGCAAGCTGTAGAAGAGCGTTTTGAAAAATTGAATGAGCTATTAAGTGATCCTGAAATCGTAAATGATCCTAAAAAATTACGTGATTATTCTAAGGAACAATCAGATATACAGGAAACAGTTCAAAAATATAGAGAATATAAATCTGTTAGCGAGCAACTTCAGGATGCAAAAGCAATGCTTGAAGAAAAGCTTGATGCAGATATGAGAGATATGGTTAAGGAAGAGATTAATGAACTTGAAAGTAATGAGTCCGAAATTGTGGAGCAATTGAAAGTTCTTCTTATTCCTAAAGATCCTAATGATGATAAAAATGTAATCATGGAAATACGCGGTGCAGCAGGTGGAGATGAAGCAGCTCTATTTGCAGGTGATTTATACCGAATGTATTCTCGTTACGCGGAGATTCAAGGGTGGAAAACCGAAGTCATAGAAGCTAGTTCAACTGGAATTGGTGGCTTTAAAGAGATTATTTTTATGATTAATGGTAAAGGTGCCTATTCAAAGATGAAATTTGAAAATGGTGCACACCGCGTACAGCGTGTTCCTGAAACTGAATCTGGTGGTCGTATTCATACGTCAACAGCTACTGTTGCGTGTTTACCCGAAGCAGAAGAAGTTGAAGTAGACATCCATGAAAAGGATATTCGAGTAGATACCTTTGCTTCAAGTGGGCCAGGTGGACAGAGTGTAAATACAACTATGTCAGCTGTACGTTTAACACATGTACCAACAGGTACAGTAGTATCTTGTCAAGATGAAAAGTCACAAATAAAAAATAAAGAAAAAGCGATGAAAGTTTTACGTGCACGTGTATACGATAAGTTTCAACAAGAAGCACAAGCTGAATATGATCAAAATCGTAAACAAGCTGTAGGCTCTGGTGATCGTTCAGAGCGTATACGGACATATAACTTTCCTCAAAATCGTGTAACTGATCATCGAATTGGCCTAACAATTCAAAAGCTAGACCAAATTTTACAAGGTAAGCTAGATGAATTTATTGATGCGCTTATATTAGAAGATCAATCCAAAAAAATGGAGCAAGACGATAATGAGTAAGCAAAAGAGAAAAATATATGAAGCCCTGAATTGGGCTTCTTCTTTTTTAAAGGAAGCAAATAGGGATGACAATGTAGGCGAATTATTGTTACTTCATCACCTTCAAATGTCGAGAACACAACTGTTTAGCAACATGAGAATGGACATCGATACTGAGATAGATAGAAAGTTTACAGAAGATATACACACTCATTGTAATGGTGTTCCGGTTCAACACATTATTGGATATGAACATTTTTACGGAAGAACCTTTCGTGTAAATAAAGAAGTATTAATCCCGCGTCCAGAAACAGAAGAGCTAGTGCAAGGTATCCTACAACGTATAGATAAGTTATTTCCAAATGGAAATCGTGTTAACGTAGTAGATGTTGGAACTGGGAGTGGTATCATTGCCATTACATTAGCTTCTGAGCGGAAATCATTACATGTCACTGCTACTGATATTGCAAAAGAATCACTAGCCATTGCGAAATTAAATGCTGAAAACCTCGAGACAGAGGTTACGTTTATTCAAGGGGATTTGCTAACGCCTTTTTTGAATAGTGATACAACTTTTGATGTGATCGTCTCGAACCCTCCTTATATCCCTAACAACGAGATTGACAAACTATCTCCAGTTGTAAAGGATTACGACCCTATGCGTGCTTTAGCTGGTGGTGAGGATGGACTTGATTTTTATCGTCGTTTTATGACGCAATTGCCTTACGTATTAAGTGAGAAGGCAATTATTGCTTTTGAAGTAGGGGTTGGACAAGGTAAGAGCGTTCAATCATTACTACAACAAACTTTTAGAAGTGCAGTTGTTGAGGTTGTATTTGATATTAACGGCAAAGATAGAATGGTATTTGCTGAGATATCTTAGTATAAAGGTATTAATGTGAAAATAGACGAAAAGGGCCCTTATTTAGGTTAAGGTCACCTCAAACATAGATACGAAATTCAAAAGCGTCTTCTTATGAAATAGCTCCAGTGCTTGTTGAGGCAGAGCAGTCGGCTCCGCCTTTCTAGATGTCTAGCTCCAGTGCCAATCCCCTCGAGGTCACTTCGCCATTTAATAAGATGGCAAAAAGCGCCTTCATATGAAATGGCTCCAGTGCTTGTCGGGGATGACCAAGGCACTTCTGCTTTTCTGTTCATCTACTAGATTTTTTTCATTTTACTAGTTTAAGATTTTTTTATATTGTCCACACTGTTTTAGTGAAGGGGCGGTGCTAGTAAATGGGGAAGAAAAACATTGCTATTATATATATTTTATTATTAGTTTTTGGAGTTAATATTGTGTTTTATGGAGAGCAAACAAATGTCCAGGCAAATGATACTGTCATTATTCCAGATGAGGCGATTCGTTTGCGCATACTTGCTAATAGTGATTCCAGTGAAGATCAAGCTTTGAAAAGGCTCATTCGAGATAAGGTAAATGAACAAATTACACAATGGGTTGAAGAGTTGACCTCGATTGAAGAGGCAAGAAAACTAATCAATACCCGTGTTCACATGATAGAGCAAATTGTTGAATCGGTACTAAGTAACCAAGGTAGTAAACAAAATGCTAGCGTAGAGTTTGACGAAGTAAGTTTTCCGACGAAACTATATGGAAACTATTTGTATCCTGCAGGTGAATATGAGGCAATATTAATTACGTTAGGTGATGGAGCTGGAGCTAATTGGTGGTGTGTTTTATTTCCTCCATTATGCTTTTTAGATTTTTCCAACGGTGAAGCAGTTGATATGAATGACAACAGTGAGAATGAGCTTAAGCAAACGAAAGAAACGAAAAATGAAAAGGTCAAAGTGAGATTTTTTCTTATAGAATGGATTTCAAAGTTATTTGATTAGGACTCACTTCGTGAACTTTGTTGCGATGTTAACTAATTGATGCGGCAAGATGTTGATTTTAGCAAATAGCCATTGTTTACAAAGAGAAGGTACCTGACAGGCTTGATTAATAGCAATGTGTTCATGTTGATAAATGAAATGATCTCTTTATATGATATTCTAGTTTTAATAATCCACAAGTTATCCACTATAACATGAGCTTTATCCACATTTTGTGGATAAAGCTTGTTTTCTAGTGTTGAATATTTTATAGTTTTAATAGCTTATCAACATGGTGGTTATAAATTAAGATAGTATATTGATGAAGATACTAATGTTGAAATAATACTTATAAGTAATTACTGCAGCTAAGAAGATAGGAGTGAGATGGTTGAGTACTAAAGTTTGGGTTGTGGATGACAAGGGAATTAATCCACAAAGTTATCCACAAATTAAGCAAGCGGCCCGATTGCTTAATCAAAATGAAGTTGTAGCTTTTCCGACTGAAACTGTATATGGATTAGGGGCAAATGCTTTGTCGAACGAGGCTGTGACTAAAATTTTTACTGCTAAAGGACGACCAAGCGATAATCCACTTATTGTTCACATTGCCGAGAAAAAGCAGTTGTTTGATATTGCGGAAAATGTATCGGATGTAGCGTTGAAGTTAATAGATTATTTTTGGCCAGGTCCATTGACGATTGTTTTAATGAAAAAAGAAGGAATATCTGATAAAGTTACAACTGGTTTAAGTACTGTTGCGGTTCGAATGCCTAATCATGAAATTGCTTTACAGTTAATTAGAACGAGTCAGTTACCTATTGCTGCTCCCAGTGCGAATCTATCTGGGCGGCCAAGTCCTACCTCAGCAAAACACGTACACGATGATCTAAACGGCAAGATAGCTGGAATATTAGATGGTGGTCTTACTGGAGTAGGTGTAGAATCAACTGTCTTAGATTGTACAGGCCAAATACCAGTAATACTCCGACCTGGTGGTATAACAAAAGAGCAGCTTGAGGAGGTTGTGGGTAAGGTGGACATAGATCATGCCTTAGTTGAGGAAGGTCAAACACCTAAGTCACCTGGAATGAAATATACCCACTATGCTCCACAAGCACCACTGTTCATTGTGCAGGGAACAAGTAATTTTTTGCAATTGAACATTGATAAACAAAGAGCTAGTGGAAAACGCGTTGGTGTGATAACTACTGATGAAAATAAACAAAAATATAATGCAGATATCGTTTTAAGTTGTGGACAAAGGAATGATTTGTACAGTGTTGCTAGTAATTTATATGGTGTTCTTAGAAAATTTGATGACACCCAGGCAGATGTTATTTTAAGTGAGAGTTTTCCTTATGAAGGAATTGGCCATGCAATTATGAATCGTTTAATGAAAGCTGCAGCACATCAAACAATAGAACAAAAATAGTACCCTTTTCTTCTATTTCCAACAGTACAAGCATATGTTTAAGAAAGTCGTTATGTAATTATATAGGCTATTTTTATTTGCGTTGTTATGTCGTCGCTTTAAATAAAAAGATGACACGAACTATTACGAAAATTAACAATCAAATCGAAAACAGCCTTTGCATATGTTTATCTAGACTGGTCTTAGGGATGTTTGAACTTCCTTTACTAGATCAAGTGTAGGAGGTAGGAGGGCAATGGGAACGATATTTGGGGAAATAGTTACTTTATTTATCATGGCATTTGCTTTAGGTATGGATGCTTTTTCTGTAGGTCTTGGGATGGGATTAATCCCTCTACGTCTAAAGCAAATTTTTTATATTGGTGTTACGATAGGCTTTTTTCACATTTGGATGCCATTGGTAGGAATGGTTATTGGAAGGCTGTTGTCCGAGCAGTTCGGTGCAGTTACTACCTATGCTGGTGGGGTGTTATTATTACTACTCGGTATCCAAATGTTTATATCGTCCTTAAAAGAAGATGAATCATCACTAATAACCCCTGTTGGATTCGGTTTACTTATCTTTGCTTTAAGCGTGAGTTTAGATAGTTTTTCTTTAGGTTTAAGTTTAGGGATGTTTGGAGCGCGAACAGCAATTACTATATGTATGTTTGGTTTGGTGAGTATGGTCTTGACTTGGACAGGGTTGCTACTAGGTAGATCAGCTCAAAGGTGGTTAGGGACATATGGAGAAGCATTAGGGGGAAGTATTTTATTCGCTTTTGGTGTTAAATTACTTTTCGCTTGAAGAAATAATGATAAATAGCATAGTTAGAAAATTCTAGTTCATCCGTCTTGGGTCTTTATACTTTTCTTCCTTAGTAACTTTAGCTACCATAAGCTTATTTTTTTTTGCATAAAATAAAAATAAATGTATATTATTACCTATATAATGCGACAAATTTCGATTATAATGGTAGTGATGGTATATTTTTTTGTAAAATACTGTTGTAAATCAAAGAAGTTCAAACACCATAGAAGCTAGAACGAAAGTCATATATAGATCTAATAGCATCGGAGGATTAGAATGACAAAGATACTATTTGTATGTACTGGGAATACGTGTCGTAGCCCAATGGCAGAAGCATTATTAAAACATAAAAACATGGGCAACATTCAGGTTCGATCAGCGGGTATTTATGCAAACAATGGAAGCGCTGCATCAGCTAACGCCAATGAAGTACTGAAAGAAAAGGAAATTGTGTTAGATCATATTTCTAGTCAGCTTGAAAAAGAACATATTGATTGGTCCACATATATTTTGACGATGACGAGCAACCATAAGCATCTCATTGTGAATACATTTCCTGAAGCTATATACAAAACTTATACATTAAAAGAATTTGTTGAAGGAGAAGGTGGAGATATTAGTGATCCGTTTGGTGGTTCGGTACAGACGTATCGTCAAACGATGAATGAGTTAGAGCAGTTAATTGAGAAGTTATATAAAAAACTTAAATAAAGCTACTTTTCTTAAACTTTGATGTAATTTTCGCAAAACCCGAATAGTTAAATGAGGTTTTACGCGATTGTCATCTTTTTATAGAAGAAAAGATGACACGAAGCACTATTTGGAGTACTTATTTCTTAGCACAAAATAACATCAATGTGCAAACTGAATCAACAAGGGGATCTATTGTTTTATTATGGGAAGGGGAGTCTTACTATGGGAGAGAATAAGAAACGGTATAAATTTGGTTTAAGACTTAAGCTTGTATTGTTTATTACCACTGTAGCGTTAATTACATACTCTACTTCAGCGATCTGCATCTATTATTTTTATGATTTCGTTAATGGTTACTTTGCGTTAAGTGAAGGAGCTTTCACGATTATCACTTTAGTGTTAGGAATCCTTTGGTCTAGTATTTTGGCATATTTCATTGCTGGGCTTATAACTAAACCATTACAAAAATTAGAAGCGGTTGCAATGAATGCAGCGAATGGCCAAATTAATGAAGATGTTCCCGTAAAAAAAGCTGATGATGAAATTCGATCATTATCTATTGCATTTAATAAGATGCTAAAGAGTTTAAGAGAAATGGTACATAATATTGAAGATAATTTTGCAAATACAAATAACAAAGTAATAGAAATATCAACTGCTACTAATTCTGCTTCGGTACAAGCTGAGAACATTGCTCACACGATCGAGGAGATTTCTAAAGGAGCAGATAGTTCAGCTGTTGCTGTTCAAAGTACAGCAGAATCTGTTGATGATGTATTGATGTTGGCAAAAGAAGTACAAGATAAAGCTGTTGCATCTGAACACCTTTCTAAAGAGATGGTTAACCGCTTAAATGATAGTAAAGTAGTTATACACTCTCTCGTTTCAGGAATTCAAAGTTTAGCGGAAAATAATCAACAATCTTTAAAAGCGGTTGGTAGATTAGAAGAGAATGCAAATAAAGTAGAGAATATTATTTCATTAGTTGGCGATATTGCTGAGCAAACGAATTTGTTAGCGTTGAATGCATCCATAGAAGCTGCTCGTGCAGGGGAGCATGGGAAAGGTTTTGCAGTTGTAGCAGAAGAGGTTCGTAAGCTTGCGGATGAGAGTGGAACAGCTGTCCAAGGAATAACGGAGTTAATCAAAAATATTCAGCTTGAGGTTCAGAATGTCGTTCAACAAATCACAGATCAAGTAAATGTAGCAAACAACGAGGCGAATAAAGGATCAGAGACAAACGAAGCCATTGCAGAAATGACTGAATCAGTAAATGAAGTTGTTGAAGCGGTCAAATATATTACTAAATACGTGATGCGTCAGATGGATAGTATTAATCATACTGCTGTACAATCACAAGAGGTCGCTGCAATTGCTGAGCAAACATCAGCAGGAGCAGAAGAAGTAGCAGCCTCCACGAACGAACAGGCATTAGTTATCGAAAATATTGATAAACTCGTAACTGAATTATCTGGACAAGCTGATAATTTGAAAAAAACGATACAACAATTTAATTGTTAATTACGTATTATAGTGAGCTAATGTCGAATTACACACATGAAAAGATACAAAATGAGAGCAGCACAAAAGATCCTATTTTGGTTTAATCGTGAGTAGGTCGAACAATAACCAACGTCGATAAGTTTAAAAAATTATCAATTAAATACATAGCGCAAAAGAGTTTTAGTTAGCTATACGTATATTTATAGCAAACTAAAACTTTTTTGCTAGGTAACTTTCACATAATTGTGCTATTCGTTATAAGAGATAAGCACGTATACATCTAGCGTTCGTAGCATCTTTGCTACTTTTAAAATAATTGAGCTCTCATAAAGCTCATCATACAGTTCATTTTAGCAACAAGGTTTACGAAGAGAGCTTTTTCATAATTCCTGTTCATAAAATGTGTTACTACTGTTACTAAAGAAGCTTTAGTCATTTTGTATATGTTTACTAGAAAAAAATGCCATCTTTAGTGTGTGCAATAATTAATGACGAAGCGGCCTTATTATAAACACTGTGTGCATTAAAGATTGTTTTACCTATTATCCTCTATCAATTACTTTTTCGTTATTTTTCCAACCTCTTCTATCTATTAAACTTGTAATGTGAGCGATGTGATGACGCCCATGCCAAGCATAAATACCAATAGCTGTTTTCAATTTAACTACTCCTGAATCTGGATGGATAAACTGCTCTTCTAAATCGCTAGGTTGTAATGAGCGCAATAATACTACCCATTTTTTATGTAAAGCTGTTAATAGATCAAGTGATAAATCAATCGGTGCTGATGAAGAATCGTGTAACTGTGCAAACCCTTGCTGATCATAAGCTTTAATATGTGGCTCATTTTCAGTCAGCGTCCACTTAAATCGAATAAAACCATTGATATGAGCATCTGCCACATGATGTACAACCTGCCTTACTGTCCACCCCTCTGGTCGATACGCGGTATTTAACTGAGCTTCCGATAAACCTTTTACAGCTTGTTGAAGCCTTAAAGGTGTTTTTTCTATTTGATTAATCCATAAATCTAGTTGTTCTTTGGCTAAATTATCGTCTAGCTTAGGTTTACCTATCGGGTATCGTAAATCTTCCATCTTTCTTCCTCCTTACTTCAGTAAAATCTTTAACATTATTTTACACCAAGAAAGTTTATCAAGTAGTTAAAAATTAAATCAAAACTATATGGTCTTTTTACCGAACAAATGATTCTCAGCTCAGAAGAGTTTGAAAATTTACGTGTAACAATGTGCATAAAGTATTTGCTTGTTCTATTCCAAATACACTATCATATAGACGGATACCTCTTTGGGGCAATAATACGTAAATGGAGGCTTAATAATGAAAATAGCAATTGCATCAGATCATGGTGGAGTAAATATTCGTGAAGAAATTAAAGGCTTAATGGAAGAGATGAACATAGATTATGTTGATCTAGGCTGTGAATGTGGCGAATCAGTTGATTACCCTGATTATGCACTACCAGTTGCGGAGAAAGTAGTGAGTGGAGAGGTTGATAGAGGTATATTAATATGTGGTACTGGGATAGGGATGAGTATTGCAGCTAATAAGGTGAAAGGAATTCGATGTGCTCTTGTCCATGACTTATTCAGCGCAAAAGCAACGCGTGAACATAATAATAGCAATATTTTGGCTATGGGTGAGCGAGTAATAGGCCCTGGACTAGCAAGAGAGATTGCGAAAGTTTGGTTGACTACTGACTTTGAAGGTGGACGACATGAGAATCGAGTTAACAAAATTACTAAATACGAAAAATAACACGAAGGAGAGCGAGCCGACATGAGTGCTGATATATTAAAATGGCAGCAGCAATTACATATGATTTTAAGTGAGTTCCAACAAATAGCATCGCTAGGGAATCAACAGCTGTTAGTCGTTGGTTGCAGTACGAGTGAAATCTTAGGCGAACGAATTGGAACATCTGGTACGATGGAAGTTGCAGAGATGGTCGTAAAAGAATGTATGGCATTAAAAGAGATGTATGGTTTCCAAATAGCATTTCAATGCTGCGAACATTTGAACAGGGCGTTAGTTGTAGAAAGACAAACAGCATTAGACAAACAGCTTACAGAAGTAACAGTAACACCTATTCGCTCTGCAGGTGGGTCGGTACCTACATATGCTTATCACCATTTCATTGATCCGGTTGTTGTAGAGTTTATAAAAGCAGATGCTGGTATTGATATCGGTGATACTTTTATCGGAATGCATATTAAGCATGTGGCTGTTCCAGTTCGGTGCTCAGTCAATCAAATTGGACATGCTCATGTCACCCTTGCTAAATCAAGACCAAAACTTATCGGTGGTGAAAGAGCTGTTTATGCGAGTAACAAAGAAAATAAACAATGTTAATCTTATTTTGTTATAACAGCGCTATTGCTTGATTCTTATTAATATTAAATGGAAGGATGATGACAATAATGGAATGGGAAAATGATGCAAAAGAACTATATGAGGAGTTACTTAAGCTAATTCCAGTTTTTGCTCGACCAATGGCTAAAAAAGGAATTGAAAGAAGAATCCTTGAAATATCAGATAATAAAATATCAATGGATGAAGTTATAAGAGGGTATCTTATGGCAGCACCTGGAAATATGAAGGGGCGTGTCATTGATGTGTTAAAATCGAAAAACATCGACCTTGCCCCGTACAAGGATATAGTGGGATAGTTTGTTAACTGTTTTTCAATCTGTTATTGGGTTGATGATAAAATGTTTTCAATAACGATGTTGTTAAAACAGTAAAATCTTTGATTAACATGGCTTTTCGTAGGTGATCTATGTTTTTAACAATGAAATTGTTTTTTTAGGTGACAACATCCAACGAAACATAGGGATAGCATTGTTTCTACAAGAAAGGATACATGATGAAAACAAAGCGGATAACAACGGAGAATGAATTAAAAACGGCATTTCATATTAGAACAACAGTGTTTGTAGAGGAACAAGGGGTACCGTTAGAAGATGAATTTGATGAATACGATCAATTAAACGGAAAATGTGATCATGTTCTTGTTTTTATCAACGATGAAGCTGTAGGGTCTGGTAGAATTCGTTTTGTTGATGGACAAGGCAAACTTGAAAGAATATGTGTCTTAGCTCCATACCGTAAATTTGGTGTTGGAAAAGTCATTATTCAAGCACTTGAAGGAATAGCCGAGGATAAACAAATAACAAGAGTGAAGTTACACGGTCAAACACAAGCAGAAGGCTTTTACAAAAAGCTGGGTTATGATATTTTGTCTGATGTTTTTATGGAGGACGGCATTCCGCATGTATTAATGGGAAAAGGTTTGAATGTTCGTAGTTCCGAACAATAACACCGTGATAAGTGTTTTTTGTTCTTTTTTTCATGGATCGGGGTATAATCATGTGCTATAATAGAAATTAATTTTCGGAAAAAACATATGGGCAGAAGCCATCGGAGGGGATTTACATGAAAAACTTATCGCAGCAAGATCAAACCGTTTTTAAAGCAATGAATGAAGAATTGACTAGACAGCGTACAAAAATTGAATTAATTGCATCTGAGAATTTTGTAAGTGAGGCAGTAATGGAAGCGCAAGGATCTGTATTAACAAATAAGTATGCGGAAGGTTATCCTGGTCGACGTTATTACGGAGGCTGTGAGCATGTTGATGTTGTTGAGGATATTGCGCGTGACCGCGCAAAACAAATCTTTGGTGCTGAGTATGCAAATGTGCAACCACACTCAGGTGCACAAGCGAATATGGCTGTGTATTTTACGATCCTTGAACATGGCGATACAGTGTTAGGAATGAATTTATCCCACGGTGGTCATTTAACTCATGGTAGCCCCGTCAATTTTAGTGGAGTCCAATATAATTTCGTAGAGTATGGTGTAGATCAAGATACTCATCGTATTAATTATGAGGATGTTCTAGAGAAAGCTAAACTGCACAAACCAAAATTAATTGTTGCAGGAGCAAGTGCATACCCACGAGAAATAGACTTTAAACGTTTCCGAGAAATAGCTGATGAAGTAGGGGCTTATTTAATGGTTGATATGGCTCATATTGCAGGCTTGGTAGCTGCAGGCTTACACCAAAATCCAATTCCGTTTGCAGATTTTGTTACAACGACAACACATAAAACATTGCGTGGACCACGTGGTGGTATGATTTTATGTAAGGAAGAGTTCGGTAAGAAGATTGATAAATCAATTTTTCCAGGAATTCAAGGTGGCCCGCTTATGCATGTCATTGCTGCAAAAGCAGTTTCATTTGGTGAAGCACTTGAAGACAGCTTTAAACAGTATGCAGGAAATGTTATAGCTAACGCTAAGCAACTTGCTGAAAGTTTAAAAGAAGAAGGTATCACACTCGTTTCCGATGGTACTGATAATCACCTTGTTTTACTAGATGTCCGTTCGTTAAATATTACAGGTAAATTGGCTGAAAAAATCCTTGATGATGTAGGTATTACAGTGAACAAGAATACAATACCATTTGATCCTGAAAGTCCGTTTGTTACTAGCGGAATTCGTATAGGTACAGCTGCTGTAACAAGCCGTGGCTTTGATATAGAGGCTATGAAAGAAACGGCAGCAATCATTGCGTTTACGCTCAATAACCATGATAATGAAGAAAAGCTGGAAGAAGCGAAAGAACGTGTAGCAACTTTAATTAAAAAATTCCCATTATATGAAGATAAATAATATGACATAAGCTAGACTGCATTTTGCAAGTCTAGCTTTTTGTTTGTGGGTAAAGTGTTAAATTTAGGTAATTATTCGATTAACTTTGAGACTGCTATAAAAAAAGAAAACTTACCTCGTTTGAAGAGGTGTTATTAGGAGATGTTATATATCATGTCTTTCCCATCCAAATGGGTTTTTATAGAGCATTTAACATAATATTTAATATGATAATGCCCCCTTATATGAGCTGGGATTGAGGAGCTAGTGCTTTTCTTAAGTGAAGCTTGAACTGTTGGAGGTTTTTCTGTAAAATCAATTGAAGTGAAAACGAAAAGGAGAGATATTAAGATGGCGAAAGTATATGTGTTTGATCACCCCCTCATTCAACATAAGCTTACATATATTCGAGATAAACATACAGGTACGAAAGAATTCCGTGAATTAGTTGATGAAGTAGCAACTCTCATGGCATTTGAAATTACGCGTGATCTTCCACTTGAAGATACGGTTATTGAAACACCTGTTAATAAAACAAACTCAAAAATATTAACGGGGAAAAAATTAGGTATTATTCCTATTTTAAGAGCTGGCTTAGGAATGGTAGATGGCATCCTAAAGTTGATTCCTGCTGCAAAAGTTGGACATATTGGACTGTATCGTGACCCAAAAACATTGCAACCAGTTGAATATTATGTGAAGCTTCCTTCTGATGTAGCTGAACGTGACTTTATTGTAGTTGATCCGATGTTAGCAACTGGAGGGTCAGCAGTCGAAGCAATTCATTCATTAAAAAAACGTGGTGCCAAAAACATTAAATTAATGTGTTTAATCGCTGCTCCTGAGGGCGTTGAGGTAGTTAAAACTGAACATCCTGATGTTGACATATATCTTGCTGCTTTAGATGAAAAACTTAATGATCATGGCTACATTGTTCCAGGTTTAGGTGACGCTGGTGATCGATTGTTCGGAACGAAATAAATTAATATTTTTTGAAAATCAAGTAGAGCAGACTTTACTTGATTTTCTAGGTTTGTTAAGGGTCTGATTCCTCTCAATGTTTTGTATTTGCGCTTGAGAGTTATTGAATTTGACCTTTTTCGTTTAAGTTTTACGTATTCAAATGGTATAACTAAGATAACATTGTTAGTGGAGGCGTCTGGAGATGACTAAACGGATAAGAGTGATGACGATTTTTGGAACTCGTCCTGAAGCAATTAAAATGGCACCGCTAGTACTAGAGTTGCAAAAGCAATCCGAGCATTTTGAATCAATTGTAACTGTAACCGCTCAGCATCGAGAAATGCTTGATCAAGTTTTACATATTTTCGGTATTACGCCTGATTATGATTTGAATATTATGAAGGAACGTCAAACGTTAACTGACATTACAACGAGAGGGCTTGAAGGCTTAGAAGATGTAATGAAAAAAGTACAACCGGACATCGTGCTTGTACACGGTGACACGACAACGACTTTTGTGGCGAGTCTTGCAGCATATTATAACAAAATTGTTGTCGGTCACGTAGAGGCTGGACTTCGTACTTGGAACAAGTTTTCACCGTTTCCAGAAGAAATGAACAGGCAGTTAACGGGAGTATTAGCTGATTTACACTTTGCTCCAACTTCTAAAGCACAAGCTAACCTTTTAAATGAAAATAAAGAGGAACAAGGAATATTTATTACAGGGAATACTGCGATTGATGCGTTAAAAACGACAGTGAAGGATCAGTATACACACCCTATTTTAGATCAACTCGGTCATGATCGACTAATTTTATTAACAGCACATCGTCGCGAAAATGTTGGCGAACCGATGCGGAATATATTCCGAGCGGTGAAACGTCTTGTTGAAGAACACAGTGATGTTCAAGTTGTGTATCCTGTTCACTTAAATCCTGCTGTAAGAGAGCTGGCTAATGACGTGTTAGGAAATGATTCGCGCATTCACTTAATTGAACCATTAGATGTGATTGATTTTCATAATTTTGCCTCAAGAGCTCACCTCATCTTAACAGATTCAGGTGGTGTTCAAGAAGAAGCGCCTTCCTTAGGAGTACCTGTCCTTGTACTTCGTGACACAACCGAACGCCCTGAAGGCATTGATGCAGGTACATTAAAATTAGCAGGAACTGATGCAGGCACGATCCATCAATTAGCAACTGAACTTCTCACAAATAAGGAAGAATATGAGAAAATGGCACAAGCGAGTAATCCTTATGGTGATGGTGAAGCATCTAAGCGCATAGCTGAAGCCATAAAGTATTATTTTAAACAATTAGCTAACAGACCAGCAGATTATTTAATATAGAAATTTTTAAAAAAGGCTCTTTTCGTAAACTTTGTTGCTATTGTTATAACCAAAAAAGTTGTTTTATATGGTTACTCATTGTTGTACAGAAGAAAAGATGCCACGAACTCTATTTGTGTACGTGTTTGGCTCTTAGTACGAAAAGCAACATTTAATGCGAATACAGCCATTAAAAAAGACTGATGAGCGTCAGTCTTTTTTAGTTTGGGCAATAACAGTGGTTGCTTAGACGGTAACAGGTACAGCTTCGACAGTAAACTAGTGGATTAGGATAGTAAATCTGTTGATTAGGATAGTAAACCTGTTGATTAGGATAGTAAATCTGTTGATTAGGATAGTAAACCTGTTGATTAGGATAGTAAATCTGTTGATTAGGATAGTAAACCTGTTGATTAGGATAGTAAATCTGTTGATTAGGATAGTAAACCTGTTGATTAGGATAGTAAATCTGTTGATTAGGATAGTAAACCCATGGATTAGGATAGTAAACCTGTTGAATAGGATAGTAAATCTGTTGATTTGGATAGTAAACTAGTGGATTAGGATAGTAAATCTGTTGATTAGGATAGTAAATCTGTTGATTAGGATAGTAAATCTATTGATTAGGATAGTAAACCTGTTGATTAGGATAGTAAACCTGTTGATTTGAATAGTAAACCCATTGATTAGGACAGTAAATCCATTGATTAGGACAGTAAACCTAGAAGTTTCGACAGTAAAGTAAGAGTTTTGGACAAAAACACCGCATTTTACTCGAAATTAACATGTATTCCTCACATAAAATGATTCCATTCGTATAAAACTATAGCCTGAGGTGATGCTATGCGAGTATTCAGGCAAATGAATCTACTATTTCTTCTTATCTTACTTATAACATTGAATCTTACTTATCAGCATGAGGAGTTTAAAGCAGCAAATCAAGTTATAACTTACCCTGACAGACCCCCTATACCAAAATTTGTTCCGAATAAACAAGAGAAGGCTATTATTGTCGTTGAGGAAGAGCATTTTGAAAGAGCAAAAAAGCAACTATCCAACTCACTTCCATCAATAAGGGTTAATCAAATATATGAAATAGCATTTAAAGGGTTTGCTGTAGAAGGTAAGTCACAGGATATACATAAATTATTACAGAAATCATGGGTGAAGCACTCTTCTTCAGTTTCCACATATCGTGTAACGCTTGAAAAGAGCGTTCCTTTTATCGGTGGTCACGAAGTAAGGGGGCTGTTTGATCCTGAGAATGTAAGATTAACTGGAAAGGGTATGAGAGTCGGGGTCATTGATACAGGGGTAGATTATACACATCCAGATTTACAAAAAAACTACGGAGGAGGATTTGATGTTATTGACGATGATAATGACCCAATGGAGACGATTGCTGCTGAAGGATTACCTACACTGCACGGTACTCACGTAGCTGGAATCATTGCAGCGAATGGAAAGGTGAAAGGAGTCGCACCAGAAGCAGAAATTATCGCATATCGTGCATTAGGTCCAGGAGGAGTTGGTACGAGCGATCAGGTCATTGCAGCTATTGAAAAAGCGATTGAAGATCAAGTAGATGTTATTAATCTATCTCTTGGAACTACCGTGAACGGTCCGGATTGGCCTACTAGTTTAGCGCTGGATAAAGCTGTTGAACAGGGCATCATTGCTGTCACGTCAAGTGGTAATTCTGGTCCTAGTATATGGACGGTCGGCTCACCTGGTACGTCCTTAAAATCGATTTCTGTTGGTGCGTCAACGCCTCCAATGCATAATCCTTTTATTAAGGTCGCTTTTCACGATGAAGAGATCGAGTTATCTACCATGCAGGGTTCACGTGTTTGGGACATAAACAAACCGACTTCATTTGTTCTTGGCGGTCTTGGTACAAAAGAAGATCTAGTTGATGTGAAGGGGAAAATTGTCCTCATTGAGCGCGGAAAGATTACTTTTACTGAAAAAGCATTAAATGCTCAAGAAGAAGGTGCGGTTGGAGTAATTATTTATAATCATAAAGAAGGAGATTTCCTCGGAACTCTTGAGGAGCAGCCGACAATTCCGGTAGTATCAATGTCACAAAAAGAAGGCATATGGCTAAAGGCACGACATGAAGAAGGTAAGAGGCTATTGTATACGTCTCAACGACCTAGTAAGGATGTGTTAGCTGACTTTAGTTCAAGAGGACCTGTTACATATACTTGGGGTATTAAGCCTGATATTGTCGCTCCAGGCGTGGCAATTGATAGTACGGTTCCGAATGGCTATTTACAATTACAAGGCACGAGTATGGCCGCGCCCCATGTGGCAGGGGCATGTGCGTTAATAAAACAAGCTCATCCTGATTGGACGCCAGAGCAAGTAAAGGCAGCTTTGATGAATACAGCTAAAACTCTAACGAAGGAGGATGGGAGTTTATATGAGCCGTATGAACAAGGAGCTGGAAGAATTCAACTTGCCGAAGCCATTAGAGCAAGTACTTTAGTATATCCTAGTTCAGTTGCCTTCGGGCAATTTCAAACAGAGGATGTTCGGCAAAAGAAAAAAGTGACACTCACCATTGAAAATCAATCTACAAAGCGTGCTTATTATTCATTCGAATATCCAAAGCATCAGGTTGGATTACAATGGGGTTTGCCTATGTCCTTTACATTACAGCCTAAAGAGAAGAAGCAAGTTGATGTTAAATTTGATATTACACCAAATATGTTTGAGGGTGGCTTACATACAGGAGCATTTGTCATAAGAGAAAATAACAAACGTATTACATTACCTTATCTCTTTGTAGTAGATGAACCGGATTATCCAAGGGTGATGGGCTTTGAATTTACAATTGGAGACGAACCAGCTACATATCAATATGAGCTATATTTGCCTGGTGGTGCTGAGGAATTAGCTATAGCTTTATATGATCCAGATACATTTCATTTTATTACATATTTAGACTGGCAAAAGGATGTAGAGCGAGGTTTATTTGAAAAAACATTATCGTTTGATGAAGTTCCAGCAGAAGGTGTTTATAAAGCAATTGTCTTTGCCAAAAAAGAGGGGAGGGAGGATTCGTTTGAAACAATGGTAGTCATAGAAGACATCGCTAACAACGAAAAATAGTGTAATCTAATAATATAACATTTTGTCGGCTTATGTAATGTGAACATTTCACAACAAACAGATTGACATTGACTATGTGCTATTGTATGCTTACAAAGGATGTAAAAAATAAGGCTTACAAGCGGGTAAAAACAAGACTTTTCAGACATTTTTTAATGCTGTTTTGAAAAGTATTATTGTGAGGTTTATGTCGGAATGCGTCAAAACCAACGACACCCTTTACGAGCGATGGCACTAATGTCGACCATTCTCTCGCAACTAGTAGGTTCAGTTTTATTTGGCATTTTTTCTGGAAGATGGATCGATAGTAAATTGGAAACGGCACCATTGTTTTTAATTATTGGTCTTCTTATTGGACTAGCAGCTGGTGTATTTGCTATGGTGCGCCTGATCAACCACTATTTTTCGGGAGATTCCTAATTATGCAAGATTTGCAACAAATGTCTATACGTTATAGAAAATACATATTATTTCTGCTTTCAATCTACGTGTTAGGTTGGGGGTTCACACCATATCAATCGGTTTTTTTAGGGTTGATATTTGGTACAATAATAAGTTTGTATAATTTATGGATCATGGTTCGCCGGTCAAATCGGTTTACTAAAGCGGTGGAAGAAGGTACTAAAGTTCGTTCACTAGGAACATTTAACCGGATGGCCTCAGCTGCACTTGTCGTGTATATTGCATTACAATATCCAGACAAGATTCATTTATACTCAGCAATTTTGGGATTAATGACGATCTATATCGTCATTATAATAGATTATTTTTTTCAACTCATTCATCGCGGGGAAGAGAGGTGAATAATAAATGAATCATGGAGCTCCAATTGCAGAATTTTTAGGCCTTTATTTTAATTTAAGTAACGTATTAATGATGCTAGTTACTGCTACAATTGTATTTATTATCGCAGTCATCTGCACTCGTTCTCTATCTATGAAACCTACAGGTAAGCAAAACTTCATCGAGTGGGTAGTAGACTTTATTAAGGGAATTATTAATAGCTCGATGGATTGGCAAACAGGTGGAAGATTCTTAACGTTAGGATTAACGTTATTCCTATACATCATTGTTGCCAATATGTTAGGTCTACCATTTGCGGTTCAAGTAAATGGTGAGCTATGGTGGAAATCACCGACTGCTGATCCAGTCGTTACGCTAACATTAGCGATAATGGTTGTTGGATTGTCACACTATTATGGTGTGAAAATGAAAGGTGTAAAAGAATATGGTAGAGACTTTATCAAACCATTTCCTTTTATGTTGCCATTTAAGATTATCGAAGAGTTTGCTAACACATTAACACTGGGTCTTCGTCTTTATGGTAATATATTCGCGGGTGAAATCCTTCTAGGATTACTAGCAGGTTTGGCTACAAGTGGGTATGCTGCAAGTATCGGTTCTGGAATTATTGGAACTTTAGCTTCTATTCCGCTTATGTTAGCTTGGCAAGGTTTCAGTATATTCGTTGGTGCAATTCAAGCGTTTATCTTTACAATGTTAACAATGGTTTATCTGGCACACAAAGTGAGCCATGACCATTAAATAAATCTACTCGTTCAAAATTAATTTTTGGACACATCTTTTTAATTCATACTATTACTTTCACAAATTAAAGGAGGACTTTTTATTATGACAGGTTCTGTTGGTTTATTAGCAGCAGCAATTGCAATTGGTTTAGGAGCACTAGGTGCTGGTATTGGTAACGGTCTTATCGTATCTCGTACAGTTGAAGGAATGGCTCGTCAGCCTGAAGCACGTGGTATGTTACAAACAACAATGTTCATTGGGGTTGCACTAGTTGAGGCACTTCCTATCATCGCTGTTGTTATCGCATTTATGGTAATGGGTTCATAATAGTAGATCTTTGATTAGTGGGGTAATGGCGAAGAACATGTTCAGAGAACCTTCGCCATTCCTTTTGTTTAAATAATATAATTTTAATTTTCTTACACATACAATCGTTCAAAGACATTAGGTTTTTGAACGTCTTCATGAAATCTCTTGAAGGGAGTGAACGAAGATATGTTCAAATTAGACATGTTGGTATTAGGAGCAGGAGCTGGTGGAGAAGGCGGTGAGATACCACTTTTTAATGGTGGAGATATTCTCGCACAATTAATTATCTTCCTTATCCTATTATTGCTATTAAAGAAGTTTGCATGGGGTCCACTAATGGGCATTATGAAACAACGTGAAGAACATATTGCTAACGAAATTACGACTGCTGAACAAAGTAGCAAAGAAGCTCAGGGGCTTCTTGAAGAACAGCGTCAGTTATTAAAGGATGCACGTAAAGAAGCGCAGGAACTTATTGAAGGTGCGAAGAAAATTGGTGAGGAGCAGAAAAACGATATCGTTAATGCTGCCCGCATCGAAGCTGAGCGTGTAAAAGATTCTGCAACTCAAGCAATTGAGCAAGAAAAAGAACAAGCTATTGCTGCATTACGTGAACAAGTAGCATCTTTATCTGTTCTTATTGCATCGAAAGTAATTGAAAAAGAACTAAATGAACAAGATCAAGAAAAACTTATAAATGATTACATTCAAGAAGTAGGAGAAGGGCGATGAGCAAAGAAATCGTAGCAAAACGATATGCGCTGGCTCTTTTCCAATTAGCAAAGGAACAGAATATCCTTGATCAGATTGGTGAGGAACTTCGCGTCGTTAAACAAGTGTTTACAGACAATGAGCAGTTTCTTTCTGTTCTGCATCACCCTAAGGTATCTGTTGCTAAGAAGAAGGCATCGCTACAAGAGGCTTTCAAATCTGCTTCTTCAGTCGTGGTGAACACGCTTTCTCTATTAGTAGAACGCCATCGCTTAAACATCGTTGTTGATGTAGTGAATGAGTTCTTATCATTGTCAAATGATGAGCGCGGTGTTGCAGATGCTAAGGTATTTACTGTTAAGCCTTTATCGGATGTAGAAAAAAATACGTTATCAAATGTATTTGCGACAAAGGTTGGTAAGCAGTCTCTTAATATTGAAAATATAGTTGATCATACACTGATCGGTGGCATTAAAATCCGCATCGGTAATCGTATATATGACGGGAGCGTTAGCAGCAAGCTAGAGCGTATTGAACGTCAGCTCGTAGGAAATAGATCGTAGATAGGGGTGAAATTCATGAGCATCAAAGCTGAAGAAATTAGTTCACTGTTGAAAAAACAAATCGAAGAATATCAGTCAGAAGTTGAAGTTAATGATGTAGGTACAGTTATCCAAGTAGGTGACGGTATCGCACGTGTACATGGCCTCGATAATGCCATGGCTGGGGAGCTTGTTGAATTTTCTAACGGTGTCATGGGAATGGCACAAAATCTAGAAGAAAATAACGTAGGTATCGTTATTTTAGGGCCTTTCAGAGATATCCGTGAAGGAGACGAGGTTCGTCGTACTGGACGTATTATGGAAGTTCCTGTTGGAGAGGAATTAATCGGTCGTGTCGTGAATCCACTTGGTCAACCTGTCGATGGTTTAGGACCAATTGAATCGAACAAAACTCGTCCTATTGAAAGCCCAGCTCCAGGGGTAATGGATAGAAAATCGGTTCATGAACCTTTACAAACAGGAATTAAAGCAATCGACTCACTTATCCCAATTGGACGTGGTCAACGTGAATTGATCATCGGAGACCGTCAAACAGGTAAAACTGCAGTTGCGATTGATACAATTCTTAACCAGCAAGATCAAGATATGATTTGTATTTATGTAGCCATCGGGCAAAAAGAATCTACTGTTCGTGGTGTTGTTGAAACATTAAGAAAGCACGGTGCATTAGATTACACGATCGTTGTTACTGCATCTGCATCTCAACCTGCACCATTATTATTCCTAGCGCCATATGCAGGAGTAACGATGGGTGAGGAGTTTATGTACAACGGTAAACACGTGCTCGTTATTTATGATGATTTAACGAAGCAAGCCTCTGCATATCGTGAGCTTTCACTATTACTTCGCCGTCCTCCAGGTCGTGAAGCTTATCCTGGTGATGTATTCTATTTACACTCTCGCTTATTAGAGCGTGCTGCGAAATTAAGTGATGCAAAAGGTGGCGGCTCAATTACAGCCCTTCCGTTCATTGAGACGCAAGCAGGTGACGTGTCAGCATATATCCCTACAAACGTAATCTCGATTACAGATGGGCAAATATTCTTGCAATCTGATCTATTCTTCTCTGGTGTACGACCTGCCGTGAATGCTGGTTTATCAGTTTCACGTGTTGGTGGATCTGCACAGGTGAAAGCGATGAGGAAAGTATCAGGTACATTACGCTTAGACTTAGCGTCTTACCGTGAGCTTGAAGCCTTCGCTCAATTCGGATCTGATCTTGATCAGGCAACGCAAGCGAAGCTTAATCGTGGTGCACGTACAGTTGAAGTATTAAAACAAGGTTTGCATAAACCTCTAAAAGTAGAAAAACAAGTAGCTATTCTATATGCATTAACTCGTGGATTCTTAGATGATATTCCAGTAGCAGATATTTCACGTTTCGAAGAGGAATATTTCTCTTGGATTGAGCATAATCGCAATGAGTTATTTGAGCATATTCGTTCAACAGGAAACCTTCCTGAAGAGGCTGATTTTGATGCAGCTATTGAAGATTTCAAGAAGACGTTTGCTGTTTCTGAATAATTGATGCTAAGCGGCGAGGTCTTACATTTGTAAACATACGATCGCCGCTAATTATATAAAAATTTTTCTTATTTTGAACAACCTTAAAAAGGTGGTGAGAACCTTTGGCATCCTTACGTGATATAAAAACGAGAATTACCTCAACGAAGAAAACGAGTCAAATTACGAAAGCGATGGAGATGGTTTCAGCTTCGAAGTTAAATAGGGCTGAAAATAATGCTAAATCGTTTGTACCATACATGGAAAAAATTCAAGAGGTTGTAGCTAGTATCGCATTAGGTAGTACCGGTGTTAGCCATCCGATGTTAATGAGCCGACCTGTGAAGAAGACTGGTTATATTGTCATTACTTCTGATCGTGGTCTTGCAGGTGCATACAATAGTAATGTTTTACGTTCTGTATATCAAAAAATTCAAGAACGTCATAGCTCTACAGATGAGTATGCTGTCATTGCACTAGGTCGTATCGGTCGCGATTTCTTTTTAAAGAGAGGAATACCGGTTAATTCCCATATTGTTGGCCTTGCAGATCAACCTTCTTTTACAGAAATTAAAGATATTGCAAGTCAAACAATTGATTCTTTTGTAGATGGTACGTTTGATGAGTTGTATTTGTACTATAATCACTTTATTAGTGTCATCCAGCACGAAGTAACTGAAAAGAAACTACTACCATTAACGGATATAGCAGCTGAGAGCAAGCTTTCTTCTTATGAATTTGAACCTTCTCAAGAAGATATTTTAGAAGTGTTGCTTCCTCAATATGCTGAAAGTCTCATCTATGGTGCCTTATTAGATGGTAAGGCAGCGGAACATGCAGCTCGTATGACTGCAATGAAAAACGCTACGGATAATGCAAACGAGCTTATTAAAGGTCTTACACTATCATTCAACCGTGCGCGTCAAGCTGCAATTACTCAAGAAATTACTGAGATTGTTGCTGGTGCATCTGCACTTGAATAGGAAAGATCATAGATTTTCACAAGCAAGTTAGGAGGGAAAACGATGAATAAAGGACGCATTCTTTCAGTAATGGGACCGGTTGTTGATGTAAAATTTGATAACGGCCATCTTCCTGAAATTTATAATGCCCTTAAAATTGAGCATAAAGCACGTAATGAAAATGAAGTTGATATTAACTTAACATTAGAAGTTGCTCTGCACCTTGGAGACGATTCTGTACGTACGATTGCAATGTCATCTACAGATGGACTTGTACGTGGATTAGAAGCAATTGACACTGAAGCAGCAATTTCTGTACCAGTTGGTGATGTTACATTAGGGCGTGTATTTAACGTACTAGGTGAAAACATTGATCTAGATGAAGCAATCCCACAAGATGCTCGTCGTGATGCGATTCACAGACAAGCACCGTCTTTTGAGAAGCTTTCTACAGAAGTAGAAATTTTAGAAACAGGAATTAAAGTAGTTGACTTATTAGCACCGTACATTAAAGGTGGAAAAATCGGACTATTTGGTGGAGCAGGTGTTGGTAAAACCGTTTTAATTCAGGAATTAATCAATAATATCGCACAAGAACATGGTGGTATTTCAGTATTCGCTGGTGTAGGTGAGCGTACACGTGAAGGAAACGATTTATACCATGAAATGACTGATTCAGGCGTTATTAAGAAAACAGCAATGGTTTTCGGTCAGATGAATGAGCCTCCTGGTGCACGTATGCGTGTTGCATTAACAGGCTTAACAATGGCTGAATATTTCCGTGATGACCAAGGTCAAGACGTGTTATTCTTTATGGATAACATCTTCCGCTTTACTCAAGCAGGTTCTGAGGTATCAGCATTACTTGGTCGTATGCCTTCTGCCGTTGGTTATCAACCAACATTAGCAACAGAAATGGGTCAGCTTCAAGAGCGTATTACATCAACAAGCGTTGGTTCTGTAACATCGATCCAAGCAATTTACGTTCCTGCCGATGACTATACTGATCCAGCTCCAGCAACGACGTTTGCTCACTTAGACGCAACGACAAACCTTGAGCGTAAACTTTCAGAAATGGGTATTTACCCTGCGGTTGACCCACTTGCATCAACTTCACGTGCTTTAGCACCTGAAATTGTTGGAGAAGAGCACTACGAAGTTGCTCGTCAAGTACAGTCAACACTACAACGTTATAAAGAATTACAAGACATCATTGCGATCCTTGGAATGGATGAGCTTTCTGATGAAGATAAATTAATCGTTCATCGTGCTCGCCGTATTCAATTCTTCTTATCTCAAAACTTCCACGTGGCTGAGCAATTTACAGGCCAACCTGGTTCTTACGTTCAAGTTAAAGAAACAGTTCGTGGATTTAAAGAGATCCTTGAAGGGAAGTATGACAACCTTCCTGAAGATGCGTTCCGCTTAGTAGGACGTATTGAAGAAGTAGTTGAAAAAGCGAAAGAAATGGGCGTAGAAGTATAATTATTGGGACCTAGGAGGGTATAAAATGAAAGTGGTTAAAGTCCATGTAGTTACTCCCGATGGCCCGGTTTTAGAAGAAGATGTGGAGATGGTAATTGCAAAGGCTCAAAGTGGAGAGCTTGGTATTTTACCTGGTCATATTCCGATGGTTGCTCCATTACAAATTGGGGTAGTTCGTCTAAAAAAGGGAACCGACACTGAACTTGTGGCTGTTAGTGGAGGCTTTCTAGAAGTTAGACCTGAAAAAGTAACGATACTTGCACAAGCTGCGGAAGTTGCAGCTGATATTGATGTATTACGTGCAAAAGCAGCAAAAGAAAGAGCTGAACAACGTCTAAGAGCTCAACAGTCAGATGTTGACTTTAGACGAGCTGAGATGTCTCTTCAACGTGCGATTAATCGTTTGAACGTTACAAATAAACACTTTTAATTAAAAAGGCTTTCTGTATCATACAGAAAGCCTTTTTGTTTGTGATTTTTGTCATTGACGATCGGCTGGAAAATGAGTAATGTTGCTGATGGAAAATTCAATATTTCGTCCATGCTTTATCGACACAAATATTGGTATTTGCTATAATGTTAACGGTTAAATAAAATATTTTTTTAATTACAAGGCACGACAAACGGAGGGGGAACATGGAGCAATTTAACTTATACATCAACAATTATTTAATCGTATTCGTTTTTCTATGTCTAGGAGTCTTGTTACCTGTAGCTGCATTAACAGCAGGTCGGTTTTTACGGCCGCATGCACCTAACAGTGAAAAACAAAAGACGTACGAAAGCGGTATTGAACCATTCCATGATTCACGTGTGCAGTTTAACGTAAGGTATTATATTTTTGGCTTAATGTTTGTGATTTTTGATGTTGAAACAGTTTTCTTATACCCATGGGCAGTTGCATATGACGAACTCGGTATTTTCGCATTAATTGAAATGCTTATTTTTGTCGTTATGTTATTAATCGGGTTAATATATGCATGGAAGAAGAAGGTGTTAAAATGGATTTAAAAATAGAAAACATTTCAGCAGAAGAAATGGAAGAATTAAAACGCAATATATTTTTTACAACACTTGAACAATTGAAGGGTTGGGCGAGAAGTAATTCTTTATGGCCATTAACAATGGGACTCGCTTGTTGTGGTATCGAAATGATGGGTGTTGGATCATCACATTATGACTTAGACCGTTTTGGCTCTTTTTTTCGTACCTCTCCACGACAATCTGATGTCATGATTGTTTCTGGGACAGTAACAAAGAAAATGGCGCCTATCGTTAAGAGATTATACGATCAAATGTCTGAACCTAAGTGGGTAATAGCAATGGGGTCTTGTGCAACAGCGGGAGGACCATATGTTAAGTCTTATGCAGTTGTCAAAGGGGTCGACCAGATTGTACCTGTCGATGTATACATTCCTGGGTGTCCGCCAAATCCAGCAGCACTTATTTATGGAATAAATAAATTAAAGGAAAAAATTCGCTACGAAGCTAAGACAGGGAAGAAGGTGATGTAGCAAATGAGCAAAGATCTTGACCAACAAAAGAAGGAAGCTGCAAAAAAAGCTAAAGAACTAGCATTAAAAAAACTAGCAGAGAAGAAAGCTAACGATGCTAGTCTTAAAGTAGATGAAAGTGATTCAAATATTGATGTAGCTAAAGCAAAAGCTGCCGCAGCAGCGAAGGCAAAGGCTGCTGCATTAGCCAAACAAAAAGAGATTGCAAAGCAAAAAAATGAGGGCGAAAAATCAGCACAAAAGGAAGCGGTTACAAGTAGTTCTAATGATGTAACAGATCTTGAAAAGCAAAAGGCAGCCGCAGCAGCAAAAGCAAAAGCCGCTGCGTTAGCCAAGCAAAAAGCAAAAGAAAAAAACGAAAAAGCTCCTGAAGGTGATGAAGCGAAAGCAAAAGCAGCTGCAGCAGCAAAAGCAAAAGCAGCTGCGTTAGCCAAACAAAAAGCAAAAGAAAAAAACGAAAAAGCTCCTGAAGGTGATGAAGCGAAAGCAAAGGCGGCAGCCGCAGCAAAAGCAAAAGCCGCCGCAGCAGCAAAGGCAAAAGCCGCTGCTTTAGCAAAGCAACAGAGGGATAGTGGCAATGAAAAAGTAGAAAATGATGATGCCGCAGCAGCAAAAGCGAAAGCGATTGCAGCAGCAAAGGCAAAAGCGAAGGCTGCCGCAGCAGCAAAAGCAAAAGCAAGTGGTGCAACAGAGTCAGATCAAACAGTAGAGAAAAAACCATCTCAAAACCAACCTTATCTCGATAAATATGTAAAAGTAATTGAAGAGCATCTTGGCAAGGAAGTTTTGTCAGACTCATATATTAATGAGCTTTCAAAAGATGTTCCTACACTAGTAGCAACACCTGACTCTTATTTTAAAATAGCAGAATTCCTAAAATATAATGAACAGTTAAGCTTTGACTATTTATCGAATATACACGGAACAGATTTTGTTTCGCATATGGAAGTTTATGTGCATTTATACTCATATATTAATCGGCAAACTGTTGCCTTAAAGGTCAAAATAGATCGTGAGGAACCAATTATTGATTCGTTGCAACCATTATGGGAAGGAGCGAATTGGCCTGAACGGGAAGCTTATGACTTATTAGGCATCAATTTTAAAGGTCATCCTAACTTAGCACGCATTTTACTTGCAGAGGATTGGGTTGGATACCCGCTTAGAAAAGACTACGAACCGTATGATGTGGAGGTTTAACTGATGATTCGAACAGAAGAAATGCTCCTTAACGTTGGACCGCAGCATCCAAGTACACATGGTGTATTTCGGCTTGTGGTCAAAATAGATGGTGAAATCATAACGGAAGCGACACCAGTAATTGGTTATCTTCACCGTGGAACAGAAAAACTAGCAGAGGACTTACAATATACACAAATTATCCCATTTACTGATAGAATGGATTATTTATCAGCAATGACGAATAATTACGTCCTTTGTCATTCAGTTGAAACAATGATGGGGCTTGAAGTACCTGAACGTGCTGAATACTTACGAGTATTGGCGATGGAGCTTGGACGTATCGCAAGTCATCTCGTCTGGTGGGGAACATATTTACTAGATATCGGTGCAGTCAGTCCGTTTCTTTATGCATTTAGAGAACGTGAAATGATTATTAATCTGCTAAACGAACTTTCAGGTGCTAGACTTACCTTTAATTATATGAGGGTAGGCGGTGTCAAGTGGGACGCACCAGAAGGTTGGATTCAAAAGGTAGAAGAGTTTGTTCCATACATGCGCGAACAGCTTAAAGGGTATCATGACCTCGTCACAGGAAACGAGATCTTTATGAGTCGTGTAAAAGGTGTAGGAACTTATACGAAGGAAGATGCACTTGCATATTCTTTAAGCGGAGTAAACTTACGCTGTACGGGCGTTAAATGGGACCTACGAAAAGACGAGCCATATTCAATCTACGATAGGTTTGATTTTGATGTACCTTTTCGAGAAGAAGGCGATGCATTAGCACGTTATTTCTGCCGCTTAGAAGAAATTGAAGAGTCATTAAAAATAATAGAACAAGCTTGTGAACAGTTTCCAAATGAAGGTCCAATATTGGCGAAAGTACCTAGGATTATTAAAGCTCCAAAAGGTGAAGCGTATGTCCGAATTGAATCACCTCGTGGAGAAATAGGCTGTTACATTGCAAGTGACGGTAAGAAGGAGCCGTATCGTTTAAAATTCCGTCGTCCTTCATTTTATAATTTGCAAATCCTCTCAAAATTATTAAAAGGGGAAAATATGGCGAATTTAATTGTTATTTTAGGAGCAGTTGATATTGTTCTTGGGGAGGTAGATGGGTAATGATGCAAGACTTATTGCATTCCTCACCAACTGTCGGAAATCTGGGTATTTTTTTAGGATTAGGTACGCTATTTTTATTTGTAGTACTAGGATTTGTTACATATGGCATCTTAGCAGAGAGGAAAGTAATGGGATTTATGCAGGGACGTATAGGCCCAAACCAAGTGGGGGGCCGTTGGGGCTTATTACAAACTGTTGCAGATGTTCTTAAACTGCTATTAAAAGAAGATGTCGTAACGAAGAATGCTGATAGACCACTATTTTTAATTGCTCCAATCATTGCCTTTGCTCCTGCATTTATGGTATTGGCAACAATGCCATTCACGGATGCATTTCAATTTGCAGATATTGGTGTGGGATTATTGTATTATATCGCTATATCTGGCTTAACGACAATTGGGGTTGTGACTGGTGGTTGGGCATCAAACAACAAATATGCATTATTAGGTAGTATGCGTGCCGCTGCACAGATGATTTCTTACGAGATTCCACTTGTAATGTCAGTATTAGGGGTCATCTTCTTAACTGGAAGCTTAAATTTAAATGATATCGTTCAAGGTCAAGAAACTTGGTGGAATATATTTAGGCAACCAATTGGTTTTGTCGTCTTTTTAATTGCTGCTGTTGCAGAGTTAAATCGTGTACCTTTTGATTTGCCAGAGGCAGAGTCGGAAATTATCGCAGGTTACCACGTCGAATATTCAGGGTTTCGCTGGGCATTTTTCATGCTAGCTGAATATGTTTACTTTTTTGCGATGGCTTCACTAATAACTGTATTATTTTTAGGTGGATGGCATCCGATCATGTTCCTTGATTTCATTCCTGGAGCGGTTTGGTTTGCTTTAAAGTTTAGCTTCGTAGTATTTTTACTTATTTGGTTCCGTGTTGCATTTCCACGCGTACGAGCAGACCATCTAATGGAATTTGGCTGGAAGGTGTTACTACCTGTAGCTCTTGCAAATATTTTTATTACAGCTGTAATTAAAGAAATTATTAACTACTTTTAGAGGAACATCCTCATCTAGTAATATGTCATTAAAAAATAAGGGGTTGGGTACATGCTAGGTTTAGCAAAAGGATTAAAATATACCCTAAATAGTGTAACGAAGAAGAAGGTTACGTATGATTATCCGAATGAATCATTACCACTTCCTGATCGTTTTCGAGGAATACAAAAATTCTATCCTGAAAAATGTATCGTTTGTAACCAGTGTGCAAATATATGCCCGACAGATTGCATTAGACTGACTGGTAAGAAGCACCCTGATCCAAATAAAAAAGGGAAAATCATCGATACTTATGATATTAATTTTGAAATTTGTATTTTATGTGATTTATGCACAGAAGTCTGTCCGACTGAAGCAATAGTCATGACCAACAACTTTGAGCTTGCTGAGTACAGTCGTGATGAGCTATTTAAAAATCTAGAATGGTTAGATGAGAATGACCAAAACATTCGAAAGGAGAATAAGGCATGAGCGGTGAATTTATAGCACTAATAGTACTTTCACTAATCGCTATAATTGGCAGTATCCTCATGTTGTCTCTAACAAAGGTAGTACACATGGTCATTTCACTTGTGTTTACGTTTATTAGTATTGCTGGTGTTTATGTCCTGTTGTCTGCAGAATTTGTAGCGGCTGTTCAAATATTAATATACTCTGGTGCTATTACGATTATTATGTTGTTTGGTATTATGCTGACTCGTCATAATGATGAAACGGGTGACTCTAAGGCAAGCATGCTGCGTAAGCTTCTTACCTTAGTGGGTGTCATAGCTTTTGGAATCGTTGTCATGCTAGGAATTGTTAATCTTGATTTCGGTCAACAAGCGACTACCTTACATGTAGAAAATACAAAGCAGATAGGTATAGCGCTTTATTCTAAATTTGTTATACCGTTTGAGTTAATGTCTGTTCTTTTGCTTGTAGCACTGATTGGGGCTATTATTTTAGCAAAAAAAGATGATGAGGAGGCAGACAATAAATGAGTTCAACTCCTTTAGCTGGTTATTTATTATTAGCGTTGTTTTTATTCTGCTTAGGATTGTATGGTGCGCTGACGAAAAAAAATATGGTCATTGTGCTCATTTCGATTGAGCTAATGCTCAATGCTGTAAATATTAATTTAGTAGCATTTAGTAAATTTGGAGTCAATCCAAATATTACTGGTCAAATCTTTTCCCTTTTTACGATAACTATTGCTGCAGCAGAGGCGGCGGTTGGTTTAGCTATCTTAATGGCGCTATATCGTAATCGAAAGACAGTTAACATCGACGAAATGGATTCGATGAAGCATTAATGGACAGTTTATCTTCACTGACTAAAAAAAGGGGATCGTGATACGATGATGGAATATGCATGGTTAATACCGCTTTTCCCGTTAGTTTCTTTTGTGCTTCTTCTCCTGATTGGTAAGCGTTTGAAGGAGGGGAGTGCATATGTAGGTATTCTCATGACGTTGGTATCTTTCACATTGGCAATTTTCGTATTGGTAGAACGGCTGAGTGAACCAACATTTAAGCAAGAAGGTACATGGCTTACGATTGGGAATATCAACTTAACAGCGGGATTTGAAATCAATCAATTAAATGCACTAATGCTAGTAGTAGTGACGCTTGTCAGTTTTCTTGTACACCTTTATTCAAAGGGATATATGCATGGAGATGAACGGTTTCCAGTATTTTATGCATATCTAGGATTATTTACATTTTCTATGCTAGGATTAGTGATTTCACCAAACCTACTTCAAACATATGTATTTTGGGAGTTAGTTGGTGTAGGATCATTCTTATTAATCGGTTTTTATTTTTATAAAGAGGATGCGAAAGCAGCTGCCAAAAAGGCGTTTATCATGACAAGAATCGGTGATGTAGGACTATTCATTGGTATGATTCTATTATTTTGGCAGGTCGGTAGCTTTGAATATGATGACATTTTTCATGCAGTATCAACAAATGTGATACCAATGGAAATGATTACATTAACAGCTATTTTAATTTTTATTGGAGCGATGGGTAAGTCCGGTCAGTTTCCATTACATTCATGGCTTCCTGATGCGATGGAAGGTCCGACACCTGTATCCGCACTTATACATGCGGCGACGATGGTAGCTGCAGGGGTATATTTGGTTGCATCGATGTTTCCATTGTTTACTGCAAGTGAAACAGCATTGACAACAGTTGCTATTGTTGGTGGCTTTACAGCGATATTTGCGGCATCGATCGGACTTGTTCAAACGGATATTAAACGAGTGCTAGCTTATTCAACAGTTAGTCAGTTAGGGTATATGATGCTTGCACTAGGCTCTGCCGGCTATGTTGCTGGGGTATTTCACCTGACAACACATGCATTCTTTAAGGCATTGCTATTCTTAGCAGCTGGTAGTGTCATTCACGCAGTTCACACGCAGAACATCAATGAGATGGGTGGTTTATGGAAAAAGCTGCGTCTCACAGGTCCGTTATTTTTAATTGGTACGTTAGCAATTAGCGGAGTACCATTGCTTTCTGGGTTTTTCAGTAAAGAAGAAATTTTAGTTGCGACATGGACTCATGGCAATTATGGGTTGTTTTGGATCGCTGTCATTGCAGCATTCTTCACAGCATTTTATATGTTCCGCTTATTCTTTTTAGTATTTACGGGAAAACAAAATGGAACTACAAAAGAGGTACACGAGTCACCATTATCGATGACGTTTCCAATGATTGTGTTAGCTATTTTAGCGATTGTAGCTGGATATATAAATACACCTTGGTTTGGAACGTTCTTAGGTGATTGGTTGGCAGAAGGAAATGAATACTTGGAAGCTGCACATATTAAAGCCCCAGCTTGGATTATGATTGTGGCAACGGTCGTTTCATTTGTCGGGATTTTTCTAGCATATTTAATGTATGGGAAAAAATCACTTGCAAGGGATACCTTTTCTTCACGTGAATCGATTGTTTATAACATTTTGTTAAATAAGTATTACATAGATGAGTTTTATCAAGCAACGGTTGTTTACTCGACTAAAGTGATTAGCTTATTTATGAAATATATTGAGAAATTTATCGTTGAAGGTATAGTGAATGGCATTGCATTATTTACACAAAGCATAGGTAGAATAGGGTCCAAGCTGCAAAATGGTCAGATTCAAATGTATGGTGCAGTGACTATTATTGGTTTAGCAATCTTATTAGTGATCTTTGCTTTGACAGGGGGGTATATCGGATGAACGCATCTTTCTATTTATCACTATTAATATTCTCCCCATTGCTAGGAATTATTCTTCTCATGTTGATTCCTAAAACGCAAGAGAAGCAAATTAAGCTGGTAGGTTTTTTAGCAACATTACCTGCATTATCCTTATCACTCATTGTTTTTGTGAAATATGTATCTGGTGAAGCTTTAAGTCAATATGCTGAAAAATATGAATGGATTCATTTAGGTCAGTTTCCAGGGGTACCTGAATTTGCTTGGAGAATTGATTATGAGCTAAGTCTCGACGGTCTAGCACTCGTCATGATCGTACTTACAACAGTCCTTTCGACTCTAGCGGCGATCGCGTCTATTCATATTAAAAAAGAATGGAAAGGCTATTTCATGCTTTTCCTGTTATTAGAAATTGGTATGCTTGGCGTTTTTGCTGCTGGGAACCTTATCTTATTCTTTATCTTCTTCGAAGTAACGCTTATTCCAATGTTTTTCCTCATTGGAAAATGGGGCTATTTTGAAAAAGAAAAAGCAGCGTTCAGCTTCTTAATCTATAATGGGATTGGTTCAGCTATCCTATTAATCGTTATTATTATCTTATTTGCGAAAACTGGAACAGCCAATTTTGAGGATCTTAAGGTTGCCTTAAGCTACCCTGTCGATCAAATTCAATTTTTCTTTCCGGTTTCTGAACAACTTCGTTTTGGGTTACTCATTGCACTTATTGTTGCATTTGGCGTGAAGCTACCTATATTTCCGTTACATAGCTGGATGCTACGTGTTCACGTCCAAGCACCACCAGCCATTGTAATGCTTCACTCAGGTGTCCTATTAAAAATCGGTGCTTTCGGTCTCATTCGGTTTGGTATGGGGTTATTCCCGAACGAGTTTGAGTCAATAGCAATATGGCTAGCGATATTAGGTGTTATTAACCTGTTATATGGTGCATTTTTAGCACTTATTCAAACAGACTTAAAAATGGTACTAGCTTATTCAAGTATTTCACATATGGGAATTGTATTAATTGGACTAGCTGCATTAAATGAGGCTGGCATTCAAGGTGCGATTTTTCAAGTCGTATCACACGGCTTAATTTCAGCATTGTTGTTCTTCCTCGTAGGTGTAATGTATGAACGTGTCAACACCTCATCGATTGACAAGCTTGGTGGTTTAGCAAAGGTGATGCCATTAACAGCAGGGTTCTTACTTGCTGGGGCAATGGCATCATTAGGATTACCTGGCATGTCAGGGTTCGTAAGTGAATTTATGGCATTTGCTGGTTTATTTAAAGAAATGCCTGTCATTGCGGCAATAGGGGCACTGGGGATTATTTTGACAGCAGCTTATTTACTACGAGCAGTTTTGCAAGTAACATTTGGAACTGCAAATCAATCATATGGGAAACTAGCTGATTTCAAAGGTGTAGAAATGGTTCCTGCACTCGTATTACTCGGTTTTATTATCTTAATAGGTGTATACCCAACTGTTCTATCAGAGCCGTTAAAATCAACTATTGAGACTATTATGTTAGGAATAGGAGGGTGAGCGGGATGGATCTCGATACTTTGCTTACTTACGAATGGGGAATTATGGCACCAGAGTTCGTCATCCTCGGTGTTGCAACCCTTCTTTCATTAATAGACTTATTTATGGGGCAAAATAAAAGTCGTAAGCCACTCGCGTGGTTAGGCATTGCTGGGATTGTCGTTGCTATTATCTTTTTAGTAGGATCATTTGATAAAGACGTGACATCCATTTTATATGATACGTATCGACTTGACTCTTTCGGTAAAGCATTTAAGCTATTATTGCTAGTAGGTGCTGGCTTAGTGTTATTGCTTTCTATGAGCTATCAGCCAAAAGATAAGCTAGAATACCGTGGTGAATTCTATTATTTATTTTTAACTGCACTACTAGGCGCTATGATTATGACTTCAAGTGGAGATATGATTACACTATTTGTCGGCCTTGAATTACTTTCTATTTCATCATATATATTAGCTGGATTGCGCAAAAAGAATCAGCTATCAAATGAATCAGCGATGAAATATGTAGTAAATGGTGGAATTGCCACAGCACTAACGTTGTTTGGAATGAGTTATATTTATGGATTAACAGGTACTACAAATGTAATTGAAATTGCATACCAGCTTTCAACAATTTACGATACGAACTTGCAATACATGTTATCATTGGCATTTTTAATTATGTTCGTTGGCTTAGCGTTTAAACTAGCAGCTGCACCTTTTCATATGTGGGCACCAGATGTCTATCAAGGGGCACCTACACCAGTAACTGCGTTTTTAAGTGTAGTATCAAAAACAGCTGGCTTTGTAATTATTATGCGTCTGTTCTTATCCATCTTTCCACGAACACCAGCAGGAGGAACAAGTGGGAATTGGATGTTTTTCGAAATGCAAGATTACATTGCATTCTTAGCAGGAGCATCAATGATTATTGGTAATACCATTGCGTTAAAACAAAGAAATGTTAAACGTATGCTTGCCTACTCTAGTATCGCTCATGCTGGGTACGTATTAGTAGCTTTTGTCACACTCTCACCATTTATGATTGACACTATTTGGTTTTACTTAGCTGCGTATTTACTAATGAATTTAGGCGCATTTGCAGTATTACAACTAATCACTGATAAATCAGGTTCTGAGGATATAAGCCAATTTGCTGGTCTATATAAACGCTCACCAATTTTAGCAGTGACGATGACCATCTTTATATTATCGCTTGCAGGTATTCCTGGAACAGCAGGATTTATTGGGAAGCTAAATATATTTATAAGCGCATTTGCTTCTGTTCCTAGCCATTACGTACTCGCATCGATTTTAATCGTGACGACTGTCATATCTTATTTCTATTACTTCGGCATATTGACGCAAATGTTCTTTCGTCCTGCGCCATCGCAAGGTACATTTAACATCTCATTTGGTGTCATAGCTGTTATCGTCATTTGTGCAATTGGTACAATTCTTCTAGGGTTACTGCCTGGCATTGCATTCGACTTTTTATACGATACTTTTAACTATTTTAATGATTTTGTACGCTAGTTGAGGCCGAGAAGGACAAAGTTTTACTGCTCTAGGAATGAGATATTGAAAGCAAGGTGGAGAGAAAGTAAACCGGTCGAAACGTCCATTGGTCATTTGAATTCACAAACATAGGGGTTTATTGATAAGATAGAAGGAGAGGTGGACAATGCTACCTCTCCTTTTTGTGGGAAGGCTCAGTGGTTCTAATTGAAAGATGCTATGAACGGAGCAGCTTTTCAAGTAAAGAAGATCAATAGCAAACTACCTGAAAAACGATGGGAGGTATATAATTATGACAAATTATGGTATAGATGCGCTTGTTAGCATCCTATCACATTTGATATTTATTACAATTACATGGTGGGCACTACAATCGCTAAATTTTGAAAAGCTTTTTAAAAAAAATCGTGTATTTCAAGCTCGAACATTATTTATTTTAATCACAATTGCACTCGGTTCAACCATTAGTAACTTCTTTTTAGACTACCTTTTCTGGTCGAAACAAATTACAACGTTATTTAGCTAAATTTGTGCTAAAACTGCCTAGAGTGAACTTTGCATAGTATCACGTATGACTTGGATAGTAAAACGCCAAGATTGGATAGTAAAGTGCTTAGTTTGGATAGTAAAACATCAAGATTGGATAGTAAACGCGAAGTTCGGATAGTAAAGCCCCAAAAACGGATAGTAAAGCCCCAAGTTTGGCTAGTAAACGCGAAGTCCGGCTAGTAAAGCCCCAAGTTCGGATAGTAAAACCCCAAATGCGGACAAGTACAGCTTCTATTGTTGCTAAGATAATGAAAAGAATGTAAGAAAATTAAAGGAGAACGAGTAAAAGGTGGAGAATTCTTCAAAAAAATAATGTGAGGTGATAGAATGATCAAAAAAGAAAGGCAAATCCCACCTAAGATAGAAAAATTAGAGGCTTTATTAAGACGGTTGCCACCTACACACTCCAAAAAAGAGATGCTTAGTGAAGAATTAGCAAAAGCGTATGCTGGCTTTCGAGGAGAGAAGTCGCTTGATTATTTTTTTGACTTTCTCCCAAGTGAAAAGTATTTCATACTACATGATTTAAGATTTCCCGATGGTGAAAACCGTTATTTTCAGCTAGATACACTCATCATATCAGCATGTTTTATTCTCATTATTGAAGTGAAGAACATCTCTGGCACACTCACATTCGACCGAACCTTTCACCAGCTGATTCGAGAATTAGATGGAAACGAAGAGGCATTTCCGGACCCCTTTTTACAAGCTAGTAGGCAAGAAAGTCAACTGAAAAATTTGCTAACGAAGTATAAATATCCATCTATACCAGTTATATCACTCATCGTCATAAGCAAGCCTTCAACAATTATAAAAACCACTTCCAACTTTAAGGAAACCTCTCAAAAAGTGATCCACGCTGCATCACTCCCAGCTAAACTAAACGATCTAGCTTCCGTATATAAAAAAGAAATATTAACTAAGAGGGACCTTAACAAAATAATCCAACTGCTCGTAAAACAACATTCTCCAACATATCCGGATGTGTTACAAAAATTTCACATTCAGCCTTCTGAGATCATTACAGGAGTTCATTGTCCAATATGTTCTACCCTTCCGTTACATCGACAACGAGGTGCTTGGAGTTGTCCCGTATGTAAATCGAATATTGAAAATGCTCATGTTTATGCTTTAAAAGATTTATATCTCCTCTTTAGCCCAATCATTTCTAACAAACAATTACGTGAATTTCTTCAGCTACCTTCCATATCCATTGCCACAAAAATATTGGTATCCCTAAACCTACAACATTCTGGGAATTATAAAAACAGACAATACGAACTTTCACTCTCGAAGCTAAATGAAATAATAAAGGCTCATTCCGCAAAGTTATGACTAAGCTGCTATCTGGTTAATACTTAACAGTCATATTAGTAACCCATTTGCATAGTAACGTATTTCCTTCATTTCCTTCACTTATTTTCTTGTCTAAAGATGACGAGTTTTTCCAAGTATGAACTGCGTTGATGTGGCAACAATGAAAATAAGGAGAGGAAGTGGCGAGAGATGAAAAATAAGCTTCATAAAATATGTATGTTATTTATTGTAATGATTTTACTAAGTATTTATGGAAATTCGATGACTAGTGCAAATGAGTCTGTAAATAAACTAGAGGAAATTGCAAATGTATACGAAAATAATCATATTACGATCGAAGAATGGAGCCTCTACAGTAGACAGGCATTAGAAATCAGCGATCAGGTGGAATTCGAACAACGGATAGAGGAGCTTAAGGAGAAGACTGGCAACTTTAATTGGGATATTTCTGAAAGTTCAAATAAATGGGAAGCTGTTGGGACATTTGAGCACTTGGAAAAAAACCAAACAGAAATTGTAAAGCTCATCTCATCATATGACAATGGACATCGGTATTCATACCTATTTTATGAGGTGAAAGGAAATCACACCGATTGGACTAGTGTAAATAGCACAACAAAAAACAGAATAGCTGACATTTTTACTGATGATGTCACAATTTTTACTTGTATCAAGGGCTATTTCAATGATAAGATTGAAGAGGTTTTGTATAAACGAGCGGACAAAATACTACAACAATTTAATGCTAGAGCAATTGAGGCGTTGAACGAAGAGACATTTGTCTCAATTTCTGCATATACTGATGATTGGAAAGATATTATTCCAACAAAAACTGAACCGATCAATATACAAGTAGCCTTGCGTAGTACAGGGTTAGGTGGGAGGACTAACGTTGTAGTTGGAACACCTATCATAACATCTGAATATTAATATTATATAGAAAATGGACGCGGAGGGGAATATACCTTGGAAAAAATCATCGTCCGTGGCGGAAGAAGGTTAAGTGGTACGGTTAAAGTAGAAGGTGCAAAAAATGCCGTTTTACCTGTAATCGCTGCATCTTTATTAGCGAGTGAAGGAAAAAGTATAATAAGTGATGTACCTGAGCTCTCCGATGTATACACGGTAAATGAAGTGTTACGTTATTTAAATGCTGACGTAACATTTAACAATAATCAAATTATAGTTGATGCATCTAGAGAGTTAACGATAGAAGCACCGTTTGAATATGTTCGAAAGATGAGGGCTTCTGTATTAGTAATGGGATCATTATTAGCGAGGAATGGTCAAGCAAAAATTGCTTTACCAGGTGGATGTGCAATTGGCTCAAGACCAATTGATCAACATTTAAAAGGCTTCGAAGCCATGGGAGCAACTGTTAAAGTTGGTAATGGATATATTGATGCAAAGGTAGATGGAAAACTACAAGGTGCAAAAATATACCTAGATTTCCCTAGTGTAGGTGCTACTGAAAATATTTTGATGGCAGCTACATTAGCTGAAGGAACAACGATTATCGAGAATTGTGCAAAAGAACCAGAAATTGTCGATTTAGCAAACTTTTTAAATAAAATGGGTGCAAAAGTGCGTGGTGCTGGAACTGGTACGATACGTATCGAAGGCGTAAAAACCTTATATGGAACAACACATCAAGTGATTCCAGATAGAATTGAAGCGGGTACTTTTATGGTAGCAGCTGCAATTACTGGCGGTGATGTATACGTACAAGGAGCAGTACCGGAACATTTAAGCTCATTAATAGCAAAGATGGAAGAAATGGGCGTAACGATTACTGAGGAGCATGATGGCATACGAGTAATTGGTCCTCAAAAGTTAAAAGCTGTAGATCTAAAAACGATGCCTCATCCTGGATTTCCAACAGATATGCAGTCACAGATGATGTCATTACTGTTATGTGCAGAAGGCACTAGCATGATCACTGAAACTGTTTTTGAAAACCGTTTTATGCACGTTGAAGAATTTCGTCGAATGAATGGTAATATTAAGATTGAAGGACGTTCAGTCATTATTAACGGTCGTTCTGATTTACAAGGTGCAGAAGTAGCTGCTACAGATCTCCGTGCAGCAGCAGCTCTTATTTTAGCTGGATTAGCTGCTAAAGGGCATACAAGGGTTACTGAGCTAAAGCACTTGGATCGTGGATATGTGAGCTTTCATGAGAAATTAACAGGCCTTGGAGCTGATATTGAACGCGTAACGGTTCAAAGAGATCAATTAATACCTTTTGATCAGCATGTAACAGATGTGAATGCTTAAAGGACCATCCTTTCAACGGCTATGAATGTAACAATAAGTATATAATTAAATAATTTTAAAATAAAAAGCAACCGTTGAGGTTGCTTTTGTATTTTTGGGAGATAAAGTACTAGGTTTTCTTATCATAAAAGGTTGTCCACCTCCATAAGCATATATAGAAGTGTGGTTTTAAAGATCTTAGGACTACACAAAAAATCTTTTTGGAGGCTTGAAGCGATGAAACAAGTAAAACCACTCGTTATACTAATTTCTGTACTATTTGCCATGATTATTGTAATCCCCTCATTGTTAGTTTTCCCTTTCTCAGCCAAGGAAGGTGGAAAGCTCATTGAAGAATCGAAGTTGGAACCTTCTCCCACCTTAACTACGAACACATTAAATTCCGAAGTGGAAGTGGCTGTCTATCGTAGTCAAGCTAAAACGATCGAGCATGTCCCTCTTGAAGAATACGTCGTTGGAGTCCTAGCATCAGAAATGCCTGCAGATTTTGAGCTAGAGGCATTAAAAGCACAAAGTTTAAGTGCCAGAACTTATATTGTTAAAAAGATGATAGGTGGGCAAGCAGTCGGCGTACCAGAGGGTGCCGATGTTACAGATATGGTACTTCATCAAGTATATAAAAACAAAGATGAGTTGAAGGAATTGTGGGGGATTGATTATGAACGGAAGATGGAAAAATTTCAAGAGGCTGTACGTTCAACTGCCGGTCAAATATTAACTTATGATAGTACCCCAATAGAAGCATCCTTTTTCTCAACGAGTAATGGGTTTACAGAAAACTCGGAGGATTATTGGGAAAATCCGTTCCCCTATTTAACAAGTGTAGCAAGTCCTTGGGATGAGACTTCCCCAAAATTTCATAATCAAGTAACGATGACGGTGGCTGAGTTTGAACAGAAACTTAACATAAAATTACCGAGCGATGGTACAGTAGGAAAGATTATTGCAAGAACACCTGGTAAACGTGTTGACACTGTAGAAATAAGCGGTAAAACCTTTAAAGGGAGAGAGGTTCGTGATCAATTAGGGTTATCTTCATCAGATTTTACATGGGTACGTAAAAATGATCAAATTGTCATCTCAACAAAAGGTTATGGACATGGTGTTGGTATGAGTCAGTATGGCGCAAACGGAATGGCTGAAGAAGGAAAAACATATCAAGAAATTCTTACACACTACTACAAAGGTGCGCAAATTAGTGATGCAACTCCTTATTTAACGAACTTTATCGTGAAGAATTAATTATTTGATCCTGAGTAAAATTAATAAAAATCAGTTAAGAAAGCTCTCTTTCATTGTAATAAGAAAAAAATTAGCCCAATTTAGGGCTTTTTTTAATTATTATGGATAATTTTTTACATGATGGGGATATTAAATCAAAAAAATATAAAAAGATTGTATAAAAATATGAAAATGTGTTCAAAATGGTTGCTGAGGTGATGAATTCATGAGAGAAGAAAAGAAATTCTCAAAAATGAAACGATTTTTTAAACGTCGTTGGGTTCTTCCAGCAATTTATATTGCTAGTGCAGCAATCATTCTAACAGCTATCCTTTGGTATCAAAACAGCAAAAATGTTGCAGATTCTGATCAATATGATCTTGATAATGTATCATTGCAATCCGATTACTTTGTGGATGATGATTCTGTACCAGTAACACAATCGCTTGAAAGTTTTATGTATCCAGTGACAAATGTTGAAGAAATGGAAATTCAAAAGCAATTTTATGATGCCGATGCATCTGACGCAGATCAAGAAGCAGCGCTGTTGTACTATGACAATCAATATATTCCAAACAAAGGTATTGATATTGTAACGAAGGATAATAGTGTCTTTGATGTAGTTGCTTCTGCTAGTGGAACTGTTACAAGAACGAGCGTTGATTCAACCCTTGGGAATGTTGTAGAGATTGATCATGGAAATGGGATCGTAACTGTATATCAATCACTTGCTGATATCCAAGTCCAAGAAAATGATATGGTGGAACAAGGGCAAGTTATTGCACAGTCTGGTAGAAGTCTCTTAAATAGTGAGGCAGAAAATCACGTGCATTTTGAAATACGTAAAAATGACGAAGCGATCAATCCAATTAATTTATTTGGAAGTCCTATCACTTCTTTGTTAGATGAAGATGAAAATATGGATCTAGAGGCTTCTGAAGGAAAGAAAGAAGAAACATTGCCTGAAGAAGAGCAGAAAGAAGCTGAAGAAGAAGTAGAGGAAGAAGAAGAGGAAGCACCAGCTGAAGAAAAAGAAAAAGAAGAGGAAGCTCCTGCTGAAGAAGAAAAGCCAGGAGATGAAAAAGAAGATAAAGATTCATAATTATCTGCTTTAGTATAAAGTGAATAGCTTGATACAATTATGACCATTCTCATTAGAGAGTGGCTTTTTGTTTGTTGTCAATTTACTGGTGGTTTTAGGTGACCATTATTTTAGCTAAAAGCTCCTTTCGTAACTTTGTTGCTATTGTTAGTCGTTGTACAGAAGAAAAGATGCCTCGAACGATAGCTATATTCTTATTTAGCTCTAACTACAAAATGCAACAATTAACACGACAACAACCTAACAAAAAAATTCCTCGAACGTTAGGTGTTTCGTGTTTATATCTATGTGCAAAAAAACAATCAATGTGAAGACATCCATTGCTTTGTAACAATTTATACCTTTATGGAAAATAATCTTGTATGAACATACAAAAATACATTTGTTTACATCGTCAAATAAGTTATTTCCTGTTTGCAGTATAGCGGATCTTTTGTCGGAAATTTAGTTTCAAAAAGGATCATGGTTGTAATTTGAACAAAAAATTAACAAATCCCTTGTCCCTCTTGACTTTTATGGAATATATAATCATCCAAGCTAATAAAATGTTACAAACCTGATAAAAGAGAGTGTTTGAGGTGAGGGGCTTGGGTTTTATGATAACGATATAATTTATTTCATTTATACAACAACTTATTACTGCCGTAACAAATTAGAGCATTTTAATCGTTGGAAAGAAAACGAGTCTCCTTTGACACTTCTCACATCCAATTTAGGGAGGGCGAGTGGTGTGCACGATTACATCAAAGAGCGTACTATCAAGATTGGTAAGTATATCGTGGAGACGAGAAAAACCGTTCGTGTAATAGCGAAAGAATTTGGCGTTTCCAAAAGTACTGTTCATAAGGATTTAACAGAAAGATTACCTGAGATTAATGCAGAACTTGCAAATGAAGTGAAGGAAATATTAGATTACCATAAATCAATACGTCATCTACGTGGTGGAGAAGCAACAAAATTAAAATATAAGAAAGAGGGTGAACGAGAAGAAGAGACTGTCCGATAAAAAGAAAGAGGATGAATCATGAATTGGGTAGAGCTCGGTTTTATAGCCTATATGTTAAATAACAATGATTAATAAATCCTGAATATAATATGAAATCACACTCAATTGAGGCATCCTCTTTTCATATATTTGATCTAACTCTTAAAATTCGACTATTTTTTTACATCATTGCCTTCTAGGCGTAAATTTGTGATAAAATATAAAATTAGAGAAAGTATCGGGAATTTTGCAAGGAGGCTTATAATAATGTTTGCTAGAGATATCGGAATTGACTTAGGTACAGCGAATGTGCTCATTCACGTAAAAGGAAAAGGAATTGTTTTGAACGAACCATCCGTTGTTGCCATTGACCGTCATTTAGAAAAAGTGTTAGCAGTTGGTGAAGAAGCAAGACGTATGGTTGGTCGAACACCTGGAAATATTTCAGCCATTCGCCCACTAAAAGATGGAGTCATTGCGAATTTTGAAATCACCGAAGCAATGCTTAAGCATTTTATTAATAAACTAGATGTAAAAGGTTTTCTTTCTAAGCCACGCATACTTATATGCTGTCCGACGAATATTACATCGGTCGAGCAAAAGGCGATAAGAGAAGCGGCGATGAAAAGCGGCGGAAAAAAAGTTATTTTAGAGGAAGAGCCGAAAATAGCAGCAATTGGTGCTGGTATGGATATCTTTCAACCGAGTGGAAATATGGTCGTTGATATTGGTGGTGGTACAACTGATGTTGCTGTTTTATCAATGGGAGATATCGTTACATCTTCTTCGTTAAAAATGGCAGGGGACAAGCTTGATATGGAAATTCTTCAATACATAAAACGAGAATATAAGTTATTAATTGGTGAGCGTACAGCAGAGGACATTAAGATTCAAGTAGCAACAGTATTTCCTGGGGCACGTAATGAGGAAATAGATATTCGTGGACGTGATATGGTATCTGGATTACCTCGAACAATTACGGTCAGATCAGAAGAAATTGAAAAGGCATTGCATGAATCTGTAGCACTTATCGTCCAAGCTTCAAAAAGCGTACTAGAACGAACACCACCAGAATTATCTGCAGATATCATTGATCGCGGAGTCATTTTAACTGGCGGAGGAGCCTTATTACATGGCATCGATCAGCTATTGTCTGATGAGCTGAGGGTTCCTGTACTTATTGCAGAAAATCCAATGGAATGTGTGGCAATTGGTACTGGTATTATGCTTGAGAATTTGGACAAGCTTCCAGTACGTAATTACGGCTAAGCTGCTACTAATTGTTGTTTTACGCACAAAAAATTAAACAAGTTCACAAATAGAATTCATGGCATCTTTTTTTATATCATACGATGACAAACGCATAAATCACTTGTTGTGTTTAGTAGTAGCAAAATTTACGAAAAGAGCAGCGCATGGATAACAGATATATAGATTTAAGGATGAGGTGATAACAATGTTACGTGGATTTTACACAGCAGCATCAGGGATGATATCACAGCAGAGAAAAGCGGATATGTTAACAAATAATATGGCAAATGCAAATACACCAGGTTATAAAGCAGAACAAGGGTCCTTACGAGCATTTCCAGAAATGCTATTGCAGCAACTAGGTACGAATTCTATTCCAGGACAAGAGTTGAAGAACCTTCCTTTTGCAAAACCAATTGGTGAACTTAATACAGGTGTATATTTACAGGAAACTAGACCAAACTTCACTCAAGGTGACTTGAGAGAAACGGGATTACATACTGACTTAGCGTTACTTGATGTATTTGTACCAACTAATGAAAATACAAATAATCAAGGTGGACTATTTTTTACGGTACAAAGCGCAAATGGTGACACTTTGTACACTAGGAATGGTAATTTTACGATAGATGGCCAAGGGAATTTAACAACTAGTAGTGGTTATTATGTCCTTGATGAAGATAACGCACCGATAAATGTGGGCAGTGGTCAATTTACAGTTAGCAGCGATGGAACAGTGTTAGAAAACAATGAGGCTATTGCTCGAATAAATATCGCTTATGCAGCTGACACGAATAGCCTTATTAAAGATGAGACCGGTATGCTAAGAACAGAAGATAACCAGCCTTTGCCAAATGTGAATACAAACGAAGATATTGTATTTAATATTGAGCAGGGTTTTATAGAAGGGTCAAATGTTGACACAGCACAAACAATGACAGAATTAATGACTTCCTACCGTGCGTTTGAAGCAAATCAAAAAATATTACAAGCATATGATAAAAGTATGGATAAAGCAGTAAATGAAATTGGAAGGCTACGATAGAAATAAATTAAGACCGGTAGTTCAATTGAGCATACACTCTTATTATTGCTGATTATTGGGAGGGAATATGTAATGAATAGGTCAATTTTGACAGCCGCAAATACGATGAGTCAGTTACAACACAAACTTGACACAATTGGGAATAATCTTGCCAATGTAGATACAGTCGGCTATAAACGTCGTCAAGCAAGCTTTACCGAGCTGTTGTATCAGAATTATAATAATCAACCAAGAGAGGAACAAGAGGTTGGTCGTTTAACTCCTAATGGTATTAGGATAGGGACTGGATCGAAATTAGGTCAAACGAATATGATCATAGCTCAAGGAAGTCTAAAAGAAACAAACCGCCCGCTTGATATTGCTTTTACTGAGGAAGGACAATTTCTTCGTGTAGCTGTAGAAAATAATGGCGAGCAAGCTGTTCATTATACAAGAAATGGTGCACTCTATCTTTCACCTCTTGAAGAAGGATCTGATGAATTGATACTAGTAACGAGTGACGGATATCCTGTGCTTGATAACTCTGGTAACACGATTAATATTGAAAATGATTACCAAGACATATCAATCGATGAAAATGGTACAATAAACTTAATAAATAGTGATGGGGAAAAAGTAGAAGGCAATAACCTTTCTATTGTTAAAATACATCGACCACAACTACTACAGTCTGTCGGTGGAAATTTACTTGGATTACCGAATCTAGAACAGCTTAACTTAGATGAAGAAGAAGTTTTAACATTATTAACTGACGATCTTCAGCAACAAATTAGACTACAGAATGGTACATTAGAACAGTCCAACGTTGACGTATCAACTGAAATGACGGAAATGCTTGCAACGCAAAGGACGTATCAATTTAATGCAAAATCGATTTCTATCGCTGATCAAATGATGGGCCTCGTAAATGGAATTCGATAATAAAGATTGTTCAAAAAATCAGGGAAATACGGCTAAATAATTTTGAATAAGATACGCTAGTCCTGTGAATATTACAGAATGTTTCAGCAGGAGGTAGAAATATAAATCTATGCTAGACATTGCTTTCTGATTTATTCTATGGAGTAATTTCCAATGAACAAGGCAACGATGATGTTTATTTAGCATGTTATGCAGTTTTGATATTATTCCCCCTTCCTTTTTGAACACGCATCAATATTCTAAAGGAGCAAAGATCATTGACAACGAATGCAAATCAGTCTGAAACAAAGACGCGATCTCAATTGAGACAAGAACGACACGAACAAAAACAACAAGGGGAAGAGCATACGAGTAAAAGAAAACTGAAAGCTCGTGTTCGCTTAATTCCCATTTGGTTAAAATTAATGATTGTTGCTGTGCTACTTGTTCTCAGTCTGTTATTAGGTGCCATTGTTGGTTATGGTGTCATTGGAAATGGAGACCCATCTGATGCATTGAAAAAATCTACGTGGCAGCACATTTTTAATTTAGTTGAAAAAGATACAAAGTAAGAAGGAGATTACCGAATGATGTTAGATGTAACAGCAATTAAAGATATTATACCCCATCGTTATCCATTCTTATTAGTTGATAAGATCCTAGAAATAGAAGAAGGCAAACGAGCTGTAGGTATAAAGAATGTCACAGCAAATGAAGAATTTTTTAATGGACATTTTCCTGATTTTCCGGTTATGCCTGGTGTTTTAATTGTAGAAGCACTTGCACAGGTCGGTGCAGTCGCTATGCTAAAAAAAGAAGAAAATCGAGGCAGGTTAGCGTTTTTTGGTGGGATTAATAATTGTAGATTTAAAAAACAAGTGAAGCCTGGAGATCAATTGCGTCTAGAGGTAGAAATGATTCGTGTGCGAGGTTCCATAGGGAAGGGAAAGGCTGTAGCTACAGTTGATGGAGAAGTTGCATGTGAAGCAGAAATTATGTTTGCTCTTGGTGAGAAAACCGAGTAAATGTATTCTTTAAAAAAGAATGTTGTAATAACACGATTACCCTAGTGGTAGTCTTTTTTTTGCTTTTTAGGCAAACCTTATTTTACGTACGAATAAATATACATGTATACAATAGGTTTCGCGGCATCTTAGACCTTTTATCAACTTGGGTTACGAGAAGAGCCCTTGGTATGCTAAGTTTTTTAGGATCTTGCTAAACCAACTCTTATACGAATGTCGTTAATAATGCAATGAAGATACAAATGAATATAAAATTACCTAAAAATAACAATTTTTTAATGAAGAATTTTAATCAATTTTGGGAAACATATTCAAAGACAAACCTTTGGATGTCTAAGAGGATTAATAAGGAGTGAGTTTCATGAACAAAAAATGGTCATTAACATTAATGAATTCATTATTATTTGCGTTACTATTTACGGGTTGTAATACGAATCCGGAAAACCCTCCACCACCTGAGACTGAAACACCGATGGAAGAAGAAATGCCTGAAGAAGATTTAAATAATAATACTTATGAGGAAGATATGATGGAAGAAGAGGAAGAAAATCAAGAGGGATAATATACGTATTACTTTTAATGCCCACTTTTGTGGGCTCATTTTCGTTAGACTGTATTCGAATTGATTGTAAGAAATAAATACTTATAAGTAAGCGTTCGTGGCACCTTTCTCATTTGACATGAGGTCAATGGCAAATAAATTTTTATTGCTGTCCGAAAATTAGTCTCAATAGCAACAAAGTTTACGAAAGCTGTTTTCGTTATGATCGTTGTTTTTCGTATTAAGAAGTAAACAAGCATATAACTAGCGTTCGTGGCACCTTTTCTTTTGTCCAACGATGAATGGTACTAATTTGGATAACAATAGAAACGAAAACAGCTTTTTAAGTATATTCTAAATAATCCTCCGAATTCTACCCACTTCGAAATACTTCTTCACAATGTAACAAATTTCCTCAATATTTGTCATTTTGAATAACTATATGGTATTATTAATAATTAGTCAGATTAATTTTGGAGGTACGGATAGTAAATGTTCAAAAATCTTCCACACGGTATAAAAATTAGTATTTCTCGCTCAATATCTGCAGCATTCGAACAGTATATGAACAAAATTGAGTGGAATGAAGAAAAATATGATACCAATGATTTTATTCAGCATTGGAGACACTATGCAGACAAAAATGCATCATGGTTTGATAAAATAGAAGATGAAATTAAAGAAAATCCTTTATTTCATGAACAGCTCGCTGATAAAATTAATGAAACAATTGAGAAGCTTTTATCAGAACAACCAACAAACGATCAAATACAACAAATCGAATCTCTAGTTAATGAACTGCAAATAGAAGATATTGATTATGCGTGTAAATCAGAAGCGAAATACCATATTGACCAATTAACAAAGGCTGTAAAAAAAAACAGCAACGACAAAAATTAACTGAAATCTTGTATTTTCAGGCATTTGAAGAAGAATTACCTGAACAGGCATATAGTCTTGATGATCTCACAAAAATTGGGAAGCAAGCACAGGATAAGCTTAATGCGGCAGAAGAACGAATTGATGAGCTTGATGATATGACACAGGATAAAGACTTTAAATTATACCATTAACAATATAAAGTATCGATGGACAGGTACCATACCCCTATATGGACTGTCCTTATTCAATAGGTACTACCCCACACTTAATCCTGCATCCCTCTTATAAAACTATTTCATTATTAAATTCATACTCTATAAGAACAGACTTAAAGAAGGTAGTATAGTAGGTAGGATTAAAAGTAGTAATATTTAGATAAAAATTCTATCTTTTCATAAATTTGAGATAATTATACTATATAATAAATATTATCTTTTTTTTAGGGGGTTTTTATGTGAGTATTTACTTTTACCTTACAAAGGTGTCGGTATCAGAAGTGCGGAGCGACACAGAGGAAAATGGTTCATTCTACAAAATTCTCATTAATGAAGATCCAGCGATGTATAATCATAAAAATACACATTTGAAGCATTTGGATGATGTCATTACTAGCCAAATTATTTATCACTTCGATGACGTGCAAATACCTTTATCTGCTTTACCAAAACCACACTCGCATTCCACGGCCTTTTATTGTAAAACTAATTCCATCATTGAACTAGACTTTTTATCTAATGATAAAAAACAATTAGTAGTTGCATCGATTTTCCTTGAACATCATAAAATACGCTTATTAACCTATAAGTGGAATAAACGAATGAAAGAGTATATCTTACAACCATTGCATGTAGAAGATAGTTTTATGGAAGTCTCTATTCAAAGGGTATTAAAACGATTTAGTGTTATGAAGGGGAATGTTTTTTCATTTATACTTTTTCCAAATGATAGAAAGAATGAATAGTAGGACACAACGATGTGATAGAGCCGAAATATTGAAAAGGGTCAATCTTACAACTTTGAAAAATTGATTCCATTCACGGTAAATGTAGTACATATATTGTAAGGTCAGACCCTAGGAATACCTCAAATTAATATTATTATGGTTAGCGTGTATGCCACCATGCATGAGACGCATTGTTGTATGGTAAGTTGTAACAAAGTGATAGATAGCATACATGCACGTTTCACCACTTAACGACTATTGTTATTAAGCTGTTGTTTAAATTCTTGTAATAGCTGTTCACCTTGTAAACCTCTTTGGAGTAAGTCAGTTAATAATATTTCGGCACGTTTCGTTCTTCGATTGATCAAGACACCATCCATTAAAACGCTCACACTATCCCCCATGGTTGTAATCTTCTTTACTTTTACAGACATTGTTGCTGGATCATTGTCTTCTTTGGAGATGACCGTTTGAATCGGAATGCTCTTTATTTGACTCTGTTTATGTAGTTCATTGAATAGGTGTAAATAGTCTTGAGCAATTAGAATATCAAGTAACCACCTGTTTTCGCCGTCCTCTTTATTAATGATTAACCCATCAAGTAATGAGATGCCTTGCTTACTAACCTGTATTTCGTCATCATTTAATATAGTGAGGGCAACTAATCTGAAGGTTTTCATGTATACACCTCCCTCATTTAATAAGAAACAACTTCATTTCTTACAGTATATCATAATCAATGAGGGATATTTTTAAAAGAAATAATGACAAACTTTCGTTAATGCGTGTTTTCAATGGAGTGGCTTTTCGTTTTGTAAATGACTTCATCCAGATAATATGAGATACGTGGAAAGTAGATTATGGATGATTTATTCAAACGAGTCGGTCCTTTCATAAACATATTGCGCCCCATTGAAATAATAAGTCCAAAAATCATGTCCTTACTTAAGCTTATATCCTCACAGGTTGAGCTTGTGGCTAATTTTATCAAGCATTGAAGTGAAGATTTCTTAAATCTAGTTTTTTTTCGTAAACTTTGTTGCTTACTTTCACTTACATTTGAGAAATTGGTGTGTACTATATGATTTTTATAATTGCTAGAGAAGAAAAGGTTCCCAGAACTTAGTTGTTTTTCGTATTTATCTTTTATGACTAAAAGCAACTTATAGCTATGAAAGAATAACGCCTAGTTTTGGTCGTTGAGATCTTCAGCTAGGGATGTGAATGGGTAAGGATTCATCTATGCTAGTGAAGCTGTTACATTCATCCACAGTCAAAGAAAGAGTATGTTGCTTTGTAGAACGTGTCAATTAAGCTCATTTCCAGCACCATCATAGCTTTTGCACATTTCCTAGCTAAACATTCCATCATTTCTTCTGTTAACTCGTATCATTCATTGCACTACAATATAATTAGGCCAACCACTGAATCTATTATCCCTCTTTTATGTTGTTTATATGTATAAATTAAAATAGTATGAATGCGTTTAACGTTTTAGTAAGAAGAAAAAATGGGTATAATAAGCAACAAAAAATCATAGTTTATGAAGAAGGTTATTATTTTAAATAAAAAGTATACAGCTTGAATTTAAGTTAGTAGATTGAGGAGGCGATTCTTGAATAATGAAAATAACAGTAGCGGGAGCTGGTTATGTAGGTTTATCAAATGCGATACTATTAGCGCAACATAATGAAGTAATAGCGATAGATATTCATCAGGAGAAGGTAGATTTGATTAACAATAGACAATCTCCTATTGTAGATACAGAGATTGAAGAATTTCTAACAACTAGGGAGTTGAATTTATCAGCAACAACAGATGTATATAAAGCTTATGAGCATGCTGACTATGTTATTATTTCTACACCTACGAACTATGATCCTGACAAGAATTATTTTAATACCAGAACAGTTGAAGCAGTTATAGCGAATGTCCTTGCAGTTAACCCTAAGGCTACAATGATTTTAAAATCAACTGTTCCTGTAGGATATACTACCAGGGTGAAGGAAATGTTTGAGACCGATAATATCATCTTCTCACCAGAATTTTTAAGAGAGGGTAAAGCTCTTCATGATAATTTATATCCTTCAAGAATAATCGTTGGAGAAAAATCTGAAAGAGCAGAAAGGTTTGCAAGCTTATTAGCAGAAGGAGCTGTTAAAAAGGACATCCCTATTTTATATACAAACGCTGCTGAAGCTGAGGCAGTAAAGCTTTTTTCAAATACCTATTTAGCGATGAGAGTTGCCTATTTTAATGAACTAGATACCTATGCTGAAATCAGAGGACTAAATACAAAAGAAATTATTGATGGTGTAGGGCTTGATCCTAGAATCGGCAATCATTATAATAATCCTTCTTTTGGGTATGGTGGATATTGCTTGCCGAAGGATACGAAGCAACTATTAGCGAATTACGAGGATGTACCTAACCATATCATTGGTGCCATTGTAGATTCAAATCGAACGCGAAAAGATCATATAGCCGATCAAATTTTAGCAAAAAAACCTCAAGTTGTTGGAATATATAGGCTGACAATGAAAACAAACTCAGATAATTTTAGAGATTCATCGATTCAAGGAATTATGAAAAGAATTAAAGCGAAAGGAATTGAGGTTGTAGTGTACGAGCCAGCCTTAAACGATGAACTTTTCTTTCACTCAAAAGTTATTAAGGATTTGTCTCAGTTTAAAATGTTATCAGATGTCATTGTTTCAAATAGACTAAGTGCCGAAATTGAAGATGTTAAAGAGAAAGTATACACGAGGGATTTGTATAATACAGACTAGGTAGAATTAGAAGTAAACTGAAAGGGTAGAGCTTACATGGTGAGTGGCCGAAAAAAGCCGAGTTACATCATTTTATGGATTACTGTCATTACATGGATGATACTTATTTTTTATTTATCCTCACAAGTGGAGGAGCAATCTGATCATCTAAGTAAAAACATCACACAAGTTATCATAGAATCAGCAGAAAAGGTCTCACCTCAATCTGAATTTAATTTACATAAAATGAATCGTTTAGTAAGGAAAAATGCGCACTTTATTGCTTACTTAGTATTAGGAATGCTAATTGTATTGGCATTGAGGAACAGTGGATGGTCTAGTTTGAAATCCTCTGGTGTTGCTCTAATGATTTGTGTGTTATTTGCAATATCGGACGAATTTCATCAGCTATTTGTTTCTGGCAGAGGTGCTCAAATGAGGGACGTTATCATCGATAGTGCTGGTGCTATCGTTGGTATTAGTATGACCTTTCTGCCGAAAATTTTTCAGATGAAATAATAAATATGAAACCTCTTAATCTACGTTTGCTGTTGATTGAGAGGTTTTTTTAATAGCTAAGAAGTTTCAGTTACATCTAAGTCAAGCTCCATCACGTTTACCTCTTGATGCCGCTAGCAAGGCATGCCCCTCACTTTTATATACTTGAATAACATTAAAAAGGTCTCTCATTATGCGTTATCTTCACACTAAGAAATAAAGACGAATATAACTAGCGTTCGTGCATATTATTCATAAGTTATTGATATTGATATAAAATCCATTTAAATTATTTGAATTTTATGAAATATTATTAAGTTTTATGAAAAGCACTTTTTGGATTATTTGATTAGCAAAAAATGACATATTGGTAAATGAAGACGCATAGTATTGTTTATCTATAAATTATTGAAAGGGAGTGTGAGTGAGAATATTATGCTAGACAACAGAAGTAGTCATACGTACATAACATGGAAAGCGAGTTAGGTAACTTGAAAGTATTGATTCGTAGATTCATATCGAAATGTAACACAAAGAAAATTGATAATTAGCTGCAATTCATATGAATAAGATGAGGGGGAGCAATAATGGGTACAAAAATTATGGTAACTGGCGGATGTGGTTTTATTGGATCTCATATAGTAGATCAACTACTGGAACAACAGTATGAAGTTGTAGTAGTGGATAATCTCAGCTCTGGTCGTTTAGATAACATTCCTTCAAATAAGGTTGAGTTGTTTGTATGTGATGTTACAAGTGATGAATTCCATGAGGTTGTGCAAAAAACAAAACCAGATTATATCATACATCAAGCAGCACATGTATCAGTTGTCAATTCTACTGTGAATATGATGCACGATGCTGAAGTTAATATTAAGGGTTCTTTAAATGTAATTGAAGCAGCCAAACGGTTTAAAGTACAAAAGATTATTTTTGCATCATCAGCTGCTGTGTACGGTGAAACGCAATACCTACCCATTGATATCTATCATCCTACAAAGCCCCAATCTCCATATGGTTTATCCAAATGGACAACAGAGGAATATTTGAAAATGGCTTCAAAGTATTATGGTGTGAAGTTCAGTATTTTAAGGTATAGCAATGTTTATGGACCACGTCAAAACTATTTGGGTGAGGGTGGAGTAGTAGCCATCTTTGCCAATCAAATGAGTAATCATGAGGAAATTAACATATATGGTGACGGCGAGCAAACGAGAGATTTTATTTATGTTAAGGATGTAGCTGCTGCTAATATTCGAGCCTTGAAGAATGGTGATGGATTAGTCTTAAATGTTTCTTCAACTATGCCAGTAACAATAAACCATTTATTTAAGACAATGACAGCTTTGCTAGATTATAAGCAAGAAGCAAGCTATCAAAATTCTAGAAAAGGAGAACTAGCGAATAGCGTATTATGTAACAAATCTACAGAGGAACAACTAAGTTGGAATTTGTCCTACTCATTTCAAGAAGGTTTAAAAGAAACGATAGATTATTATAAAAACTACTCTTTAGTATAAGGTAGATTTCACAAAGATTGCCTATCACTTCACTAAAAAGATGTTGGTTGGCAATCTCATTCTTATATTTTTCCACCCTTTATGATAGAAACTCTCTTAATTTTTTAATAATGATAAAAACAGTATTAATAAGTAATCAAGTGCATATAATGAATCAAGGTTTGGTTTAAACACATTTCAGTGTTCATTTTCCAACTATAAAAAAGTAGATTTGTATGTTTATAGCATTAGTTAGAGGAGGGATACTTGTTGCCCATAGAGAGTGAGAATAGGAAGTAGGATAAATTGCTAAACAAAACAGGAGGGAAGCAGCGTATTGAAAACAACAAATAACTTTTTCGACACTTATGTTTCTGCTACTTACATAGAAAAAGATAGTTTTAAAATGCAAAAGAATATTATATTTCCAGTAATGAAAAGGTGGGCAGATATACTTCTTTCGCTAATCGGATTGTTAATGACATCTATCATTATTATCGTATTTGCTATTTTGGTAAAACTGGAGACACCAGGACCTGCATTTTTTATTCAAAAAAGAGTGGGTAAAAACGGAAAATACTTTAATTTAATCAAATTGCGATCTATGTGTATAGATGCAGAAAAGAATGGAGCTCAATGGGCCCAAAAAAATGATCCAAGAGTAACGAAGGTTGGAAGTTTTATGCGAAAAACAAGGATTGATGAATTGCCTCAATTTATTAACGTATTAAGAGGTAACATGAGTATTATAGGTCCAAGGCCTGAACGCCCGATGTTTACAGCTCAATTTAATGAAGAAATTCCTGGCTTTATAAATCGCTTATCAGTAAAACCGGGATTAACTGGATGGGCTCAAATTAATGGTGGATATGAGATTACTCCAAATGAGAAACTAAAGCTGGATCTTTATTATATAGAGAATCAATCTATTTTGATGGAGCTGAAGATTATGTTAAAAACAGTTCGCATCGTAATTACAGGAAATGGAGCAAGGTAGTAAAAAAGATTTTAAATATAAGGAGATAAAAAATATGATTTTAGTTACTGGTGCTGCAGGCTTTATTGGCTATCATTTATCACAGTATCTATTAAAAGAAGGACATGAAGTTTTAGGCATAGATAACTTAAATGATTACTATGATGTCACATTAAAAGAAGATAGATTGAAGCTACTTGAGGTAAACAAGAGGTTTACATTTGAGAAGGTAGATTTGAAAGACCAAGGTCAAGTGATGCATATATTCAATAATTACCCAATATCTAAAGTAATTAACTTAGCAGCACAGGCTGGTGTTCGATATAGCTTAGAAAATCCTTTATCTTATATCCACTCAAATGTTCTAGGTTTTACAAATGTATTGGAGGCGTGTAGACATCATGGCATTAAACATCTCATTTACGCATCATCAAGTTCTGTTTATGGTGCTAATAAAAAAATGCCATACGCGGTTCAAGATAATGTAGATCACCCTATAAGTCTTTATGCAGCGACAAAAAAGTCAAATGAATTACTCGCACACACGTATAGTCACTTGTATGGTTTACCAACTACTGGCTTAAGATTTTTTACTGTATACGGCCCAATGGGAAGACCTGATATGGCTTACTTTAAATTTACGAAAGCAATTATTGAAGGGAAACCTATACAAGTATTTAATCATGGAAAGATGAAGAGGGATTTTACTTATATAGATGATATCGTAGAGGGAATTGTAAATTTAATAGATAAGGTTCCACAATCGAATGAAAGTTGGAATAGAGAGCATCCTGTGCCAGATTCAAGCTATGCACCGTATAAAGTATACAATATTGGTAATAATCGACCAGTCGAGTTAATGACCTTTATCGATACGATAGAAAAGGCTGTTGGAAAAAAAGCAATCATCGAATACCTTCCGATGCAACCAGGAGATGTAAAAGAAACGTATGCAGATATAGATTCATTAACAAATGATATCGGCTTTACACCATCAACTAGCATTGAGCAGGGAATAAATCAATTTGTCGATTGGTACAAAAAATACTACACTCCAATAACGAAATAGGGGAAGTTGGTTATATGAATCATAAGCATGTAAAGGTTCTTCATATGTCAACAATTGATTTAACGATAAAAGATATGCTGCTAGATAAGATGGATGAACTAAGAGAGTTAAATTATACCATTGATTTTCTTTCTGATGATACCGGCTTAGTTACAGAAATAGAGGGCAGAGGTTATCGTCACATTACAGTAAGTATGTCTCGCAAAATAAAACCATTAAAGGATCTCATTAGTATTATGAAGATTGTTAAAATCTTGAAAAATGAGAAATATGATATTGTGCACACACATGCAGCTAAAGCAGGTGTCATAGGTCGAATAGCGGCTAAAATAGCTGGAGTAAAAATGATCATTCATACAAGTCATGGCTTACCTTTTTACCAGGGGCAATCTAGCATAAAAAACTTTGTCTATAAAGGTTTAGAGAGAATGGCTAGCTTTTTTAGCCATGCTTACTTTTCTCAAAATAAAGAAGATTTAAATGTTATAAGGAAGATCGTACCAAAAAGAATTATAACAGCATATGAAGGAAATGGTATTCCTTTAAATAAAATTGATAAGCATGAAAAGATAGCGACTTCAAGAAAAGCAGAGCTGCTACAAAACATGGGTATCAACAATAATGAATTTGTATTTTTAATGGGTGCAAGGTTTGAGGGTGTGAAAAATCATCAAATGTTATTGAGGTCAATTGCCAATTTAAAAACCGATCGTTCGTGTAAGTTTCTTCTTGCTGGTACAGGAGATGAATTAGAAAGTATGAAGTTATTGGCTGAGAATCTTCGTATTACAGACAAAGTTTTGTTTTTAGGATATAGAGAAGATATGTATGACTTAATCCAACTATGTGATGCTGTCATTCTAACTTCGGAAAAAGAAGGGATACCGAGAATTTTAATGGAAGCCATGGCGTTCAATAAGCCGGTATTAGCTACAAATGTGCTAGGAACGAAAGAATTAGTTGTGCATAATCAAACGGGTGAATTAGTAGAATTAAATGACATAGAAGGTTTGACAGAAACAATGTCCAAGTGGATTTCAGAGAATTATAGATTAGAGTTAGAACAATTTGCAAAGAACTCGCGAGAAAGAATAATTAGCGAATTTACCGAAGCGAAAGTGGCAGCTAGGCTAGATGTTCTTTATAGAGATTTAATAAGCAAGGAATATGATATTAATGTAATGAATGAGAGGCAGAGGAGCTATTAAACTATTAATAAATCGTGTGATGGAAAACATGCTTCCCACCATGATTTGTTTCTATAGACATAATAGTTACTTATAGTTGATTTCATATGAGGTGAACTTAAGAATGCAAGATGAATTTGTGAGCATTATTATACCAACATATAAAAGAGCTGATTTATTAGAAAGAGCCATTGCGAGTGTGTTAAATCAATCATATACAAATATTGAGGTTATCGTTGTAGACGATAATGATCCTCATACAGAGTATAGAAAAAAAACTGAAAGCATTATGAAAGAATTTATAAATACACCAAATGTTATTTATTTTAAACATGATAGAAACAAAAATGGTGCTTCAGCAAGAAATTCAGGTATAAAACTAGCAAGAGGTCAATATATCGGCTTTTTAGATGATGATGATGAGTTTCATAAGGATAAAGTTTGGTACCAAGTGAAGGAATTACGAAAAACTGACGGAAAGATTGGTGCCGTGTATTGTGACTTTGTAGTGAAGGATAACAATCAAATAATTAGAAAGAATCGGTATAACAAAGAAGGTAATTTACAATTCGATGTATTATGCAACAAATTGAATATTTCAGGCTCTAACTTCCTTTTTAAGAAAAATGCAGTTCAAAACACAGGATTTTATGATGAGAGATTTAACAGACATCAGGATTTAGAGTTTCTAGTAAGGTTTTTTAATGACTATAAGACTAAATATATTAATAAGTCCTTGTTAAGTATTTATAAAGATGACAGGGCTAACATATTGGATACCGCCGCTATGGAAAAAATAAAAAAACAGTTTTTATCTAAATATGAGGGCATTATACAAACTTATCAAAAACGAGGTCATTTAATTTATTTTTATAACTATTTAGAGATTTATAAGCAACATCTTTTGAATAAAGATTTCTTAGCGGCCCTTAAATGCTGGAAAAAGTATAAACTCGGGCTAAGAGTGATACCTAGCTTATTGAATCGACAATTGTATAAGCTGATGGATAAGGTGATGGTAAAACTCTATTTATTAAAGAAGGAGAGGTTATTATAAAAAAATATATTTCCATTGTAATGAGTTGTTATAATGCTGCTGAAATAATTGGGAGAACGATAGAATCAATTTCATCCCAACAATTTCAAGACTATGAACTTATTATTGTTGATGATTATTCAACCGACAATACAGTAGAAGCAATAGAAGAAAAAATTACATTAGATCCTCGAATGACTTTAATAAAAAATACAGAGAATATAGGTTTGACAAAATCACTTATAAAAGCAGTTCGTTTATCACACGGGGAATATATTGCGAGAATTGATGCTGGAGATTTAATGCACCCTGAACGACTTAGAAAACAAAAAGAAATTTTGGATGAACATGATAAGGTTGGCTTAGTTACTTCATATTGTAACATTATTAAAATGAAAGATGGAATAATGATAGAACAGTACAACAAAGTACTAGAAGCTGAAAATATTAAGAAATCAATGGCTTTAGGTAATAGAATTGAGCATTGTACTACTATGTTTAGAAGATCTATATATGATGAAGTTGGTGGGTATAACAAAAAATACTATACTTCTCAAGATTACGATTTGTGGGTAAAAATGCTCCATACTTCTAGTTTATATGTTATTCCAGAGACATTATCAACAAGTGTTTATGATATTAGTAATTCTATTACCTACAATAAAAATAAAGTTCAATTAAGGAATGGAATAAAAATTAGAGTAAATGCAATGAAAAATAACTACCTTCCTAAAAAGGCATGTATGTCAGGTATTATTAAAGCACTGCTGATGTATATCTTACCTGGTAAGGTGAATACCATGCTAAGAAATTATTTTAGCCCTGTAAAATCAAGGAGCTTGGAGTAAATGGTTATGATAAGTATTAATGATACTAAGCCTGCTGTGGCTTTATTATTTGGCTATGTGATGTATTTTACCTTGAAACCCTTTTACCTTTTTAGTAGTGGATCTTTACAAATCGCCGATTTTATTTTGTTGGCCACCTTCGGGATACTTCTTATTGGTCTAAATGGAAAGTTTCTCGCTCCTGAACCAGTTATGTTAATTTTGAAAGTTGCGCTGTTTTTTTGTATGTATGTAGTTTTTATCAATGTTATTTGGGGAATCATCAATCAAGAATGGAGTGCTTACTTTAAAAATTCGTTGTTTTATATATTTAATTTTTTTGCGATGCTAATGGTAGTAGGATTATATAAAGTATACGATGTAGCCTTTTTGAGAGCATCAGCTTTAGCCGTCCAATTATCCATCATTACTCAATTTTTGCTATTCATCATATATGGTGGTTTTTCCTCTTCAAGAATGGTGTTGTTTTTTAATAACCCTAATCAGTTAGGTTATTATGCAATACTAATCGCAGCCCTACTCCTTGCTTTAAAAGCTTACGTTATATATAAACCTTTGTATTTCATATCTTTATTTTCTAGTTTAGTCATATGTTTAATATCTTTGTCAAAAGCTGCAATGCTAGCATATCTACTCATTTTTATTCCAACACTTGTTAAACGATTTTCTATGAAGAACGGTAAATGGATCAAAACACTTTTTATTCTACTATTAATTATTATTCCAATTGGAGTTGTTTTTCAGGATGAAATTGTAAACAATCCATTAACGACTAATGTAGTTGAAAGAATTAATAAAATTGGACAAGATAAAGATGATTCATTAGGTGGGCGAGGGTACGATAGGATTTTTAACCATATCAATTATTTAATATTTGGAGCTGGAGAGGGATTATACGATCGTTTTGAAAGTCAAATTAATAAGGAAATCCATTCAACGATTGGGAACCTTGTTTTTTCATATGGAATAGTAGGTCTATTTATCTTTATATTTATTATTTTTTATATAGAAAAGGTAGAGGGATTTAAAAATATCAGTTCAATTATTGGCTTAATGTTTTATGGTCTGTTTCATAATGGTATTAGGAATACGATGCTATGGATATTTCTAATGATTTTATTAATTATTGCTGTAGATTTAAAAAGAAGCAAAATGAATAATGTAGCCCTCAAGTAAGTATTGTAAACTAAGTTACCTGAATACTTAGTAAGCAACATACTTTGTGGGTTGGACTTCATTGCTAGTTCTGATTGATCGCCAAAACTGTTTGTTATACCAGGAGGCTTCTCATGAAACATAAAATTGCATTTTTCATAGGAACACTAGCAACAGGTGGAGCTGAAAGAGCGGTATCAAATTTAACATTAAATTTATCAAATGAATTTGATAACAATATAATTTTATTTGAAAATAAAGCAAAGGTTGAATACCCCTATACTGGAGAAATAATTAAAGTGAGAAATGTAAAAGCAAGCAATGTCATTTATAAATGTTTAGCACTTTATTATAGGATGAATATCATTAAGAAGCTAAAGAAAGAAAATGAAATTAAAACAATGATCAGCTTTTTAGAATATCCGAATCTAATCAACTTATTAACTAGAAAATATGGAAAAACGGTTATTTCTGTTAGAAATCATATGTCTACGAAACATAAAAAGGGGCTTAAAGCTTTTTTTTGGAAAAAGACTATCAAAATCTTGTATAAAAAAGCTGATAAAATTGTGGCAGTTTCACACGAAATTAAAAGTGATTTAGTTACGAATTATGGCATTGATGCAGATAAAATAACAATTATTTATAACTCATACCCAATTCAAAAAATTAATCAATTATCAGAAGAACCCATTGAAGAGCAATATAGAAATATATTTGAACATCCAGTAATTATTACAGCTGGAAGATTAAATAAACAAAAGGGGCAGTGTCATCTCATTAGAGCATTTAGTAGAGTGAAAGCATTAAATCCAAATGCGAAACTAGTTATTCTGGGGGAAGGTGTATTAAAGGAAGAACTAGAACAATTGGCCGAGGATTTAAATATTAAACAAGATGTCCATTTTCTGGGTTTTCAGCAAAACCCATTTAAATATATTCATAAGTCACAAGTGTTTGTTCTTTCATCTTTATATGAAGGTTTTCCGAATGCATTAGCAGAAGCGATGGCTTGCGGTATACCTATCATTTCAACAGACTGTTTATCTGGTCCAAGAGAAATACTAGCACCAACTCATATGGGTGTTAAGAATATGACATATGAAGTTGATAGAGAGATGTTCGGAGTGTTAACACCAGTTTGTAGAAGTAATCATTTAAGGGAAACAGACAGCTTACTAGAAGAAGAATTAACGTTAGCTAATCACATTCATCACTTATTAAATAATGAAGATTTGAGGAAATATTATGCTAATAGAAGTGTTGAAAGGATAAGTGATTTTAATATAAATCATATTATTAAGGAATGGGAAAACATGATTTCTAAATTCTGTTAAGTATGACTATATTATTTAAGAGGTATATAACTTTGGATAATAAAGAATTAAAAGGAAAAATGATAAATGCTACTAAATGGGCAACGTTAACTGAGATCGCTGCAAAAATAGTTACTCCTATTACCAATATGATTTTAGCTAGAATCTTAGCTCCCGAGGCGTTCGGAGTTGTTGCGACCATCACAATGATTATTAGCTTTGCAGATATGTTTACAGATGCAGGTTTTCAAAAATACTTGGTTCAACGTGAGTTTAAGGATAAGGAAGAAAAGCTGAAAAATACGAATGTTGCTTTTTGGACAAACCTTGGAATTTCTTTGTTTCTTTGGGGAATAATCATTATATTTAGTGATTTAATTGCTACTTTAGTAGGAAATCCTGGTTTAGGAATGGTTGTTGCGATTTCTTGTATGGTATTACCTTTAACATCCTTTTCAAGTATTCAAATGGCATTATACAGACGAAGTTTTGATTTTCGGACTTTATTTACAGTCAGAGTAGGGACTGTATGTATCCCATTTTTTATTACGATCCCTTTAGCACTATTTGGTTTAGGTTATTGGTCGTTAATTATCGGTATGATTGCAGGACAATTATTTAGTGCAATTGTATTAACTGTAAAATCAGAATGGAAACCATCATTGTTTTATAAATTCAAAATATTAAGACAGATGCTATCCTTTAGTATATGGTCGTTAATTGAAGGTGTAATGATCTGGTTTACCATTTGGGTAGACGTTCTTATTATTAGTGGTGCCTTAAGTGTCTATTATCTAGGAATATATAAAACATCTATTATGATGGTCGATGCTTTATTCGGGCTTATTATTGCTTCAACTGCACCTGTTTTATTTTCTGCTTTGTCACGTTTACAACATGATAATGAGAAGTTTAATCTTTTCTTCTTTAAAATCCAAAGATACGTTTCCTTGATCGTATTTCCACTGGGCATTGGTGTATACCTATATAGTGATTTAGCGACCCAAATATTTCTAGGGAATGATTGGTATGAAGCTAGCGATGTCATTGGTTATTGGGCGTTGACTAGTGCAATTATGGTAGGTGTCGGGCGATACTGTAGTGAAGTGTATCGAGCTAAAGGTCGCCCTAAACTATCAATATTAGCTCAAGTATTACATTTAGTCGTCTTAATTCCTGTTTGTCTCATCAGCGTTCAGTATGGGTTTTGGGTGTTAGTCATTGCGCGTTCATGGGTCAGGTTGCAGGGTATCATTGTTAATTTATTTATAATGAAGTTTGCAATCGGGATTTCTGTAATTAAAATGCTTAAAAACGTGCTCCCTTCAGCTTTTTTTGCAACTTTGATGGGTTTATTAGGATATCTTTTACAACAAATGAATGAGGGCCTCATCTGGGATTTTATATCGATTTTATTATGTATGATTTTTTATTTCTCGCTAAATATCCTTTTTCGAGATACACGGTTAGACCTAATCGGTTTAGTTCAACAAATGAAAAAGAGATCATAAAAAGAAGTTATTGTCTGGATGAATAATAGTACAGGTGGTGGGTAAATGAAGATTGGAGTTTTTTCCGATCCACAGGGACATGAGAAGGCTATTGTAGATGCTTGTATTCATAGAAATGTAGATTATGTCATTATTGATATATTTGCACCTAATTGGATAGAGCAGTTTGAGGAGGCTGAGTGTGACGGTTATATTGTACGCCCTCCTACTAAAACAAGATTGTGGAGAAACGTGTTCCTTAATAGAATATGGTTAATCAAAGATAGACTAGAAGGTAAATGCGTTCCTGAGCTTGAGAGCATTTTATATTATGAATCTAAAATTATGATGACTGACTTCTATAAATTAAATGAGCTGCCACATGTCTCGTCAAACACCTTTTTTAATATAAAAGAAGCACTACATTTCGTTAAACAAACAAAGGCATTTCCAAAGATCATTAAAAGTGATGGTGGAAATTCAGGCCTTGGTGTCAAAAAAATAAATTCTAAAGTTAAATTAATGCTTCAAATATACAAATCTTTTTTTACAAAAAATATCTTTAGAGGATATCATACATTAAATGATCTACCAAAGTTTGTGAAAAGCTATTTAAAGCCATTAAAAATGTATAAAAATATGAATAGAGAATACTTCCCTTTTACTGAAAGAGGACAGGGGTACATCCACATTCAAGAACATGTGGATATGAAAACAGAGTGGAGAGTAATAAAAATTGGCAATTCTTATTTTGGGTTTAGAAAACCAAAAGGGAAAAATGGGTTGCGAAGTGGATCTGGTTTTCTTGGTGACTGGGTAGATCCGCCAAAAGAATTGTTAAATTTAGTTAAAGCATGGTGTGGAAAATTAAAAATATCCTCAATGTCCTTTGATATCTTTGAGGATTTAGAAGGTAATTACTTGATTAATGAAATGCAGGTGTTTTTCGGATCAATTTCTCCTAGTCAAATGTACATTGATGGCATTCCAGGTAGATATATGTGGGAAAATGGTAACTGGGTTTTTGAGGAGGGAGAATTTTGTAGGTATAATTGTAATTTGTTAAGGATAGAGTTATTAAATGAAATGATTTATGAGAAAGAACTAGCAGCTAGTTTTAACTAAAATATATGGCTCGCCAATCGGCGAGCCTTTATAATTTGCCATAAGAGCGAAATGAATTAAGACATTGCTCTTGAATATACTGGTCAATGACGATTGTGTTTATATCCAATTGCTCGTTACTATCATTGCTTAATGATAATATTTTTAATTTTTTCTCATCAATATTTGTCATAGAAATATCATGCTTCAATTGGTTTAAAATTTCATTTGATATTTTTATGTGGTTTGGTAGCGCTTCCAAAAAGTATTTTTCAAGTCTACTATAGTTTGTTTTTCTTTGGTGTAGTCTTTTAAGAACTTCTGTATGTTTGACGTGAAGGTCTATTATTAACAGCGGTTTTGAGTGAACCATTTCTATTAATTGTTTTAAATCGAGTGGTTTAATGAGCTGATGGGCACTATACTCAATTGACCATAGTGCCTGAACAAAACCTTGGTCTAAAATATGGATTCCTTTTTTAGTAGAATTAGCTTTAATAATGGCTATTACATATAACAGGTTAGAAACAGTTTTGATAAAATCATTATAACTTCTTTGGTGTGTTTTAAGAATAATATGAATAGCATAGATGCATATTTTTGGAGCTGTCAATAATATTTTCATAATATATAATAACTTAGTTATTTTTTTAAATAATTTTTTCTTCGAATTTATTTTATAAGTTGGCTCATTAACATGAAAGCCTTTAACTGATAATGATTTAGCCAACATATGTGATAGTGTTGTTTTTCCGACACCTGGAATACCGATAAATTCTATCATCATGTCGTTATGGTTATGAAAGTTTTTTATATGTGACCCCATATCTTTGTTTTCACCTCTGAAAGAACCTCATTTAACGATCGATTTGCATCTATTTCTATAACTGTAGCTTTTTCATTAAATTCTAATGAGCTAATGTCTTTGACTCTCTTTCGAAACTCCTCAAACTTCATATCTTTTTTTCTTTGAAATGCGATATCGGCTGAGACATTTAATCTAACAATGAGATCAGGAGGCTTCATATCCGCCTCTTTGTAAATTCTACTCTCCCACCTAGCCAAATACTGAATGATTTTATTCTTATGTTGTATCCAATCATGTAAGAGTGGTCCATCATTACGACCCATGATTTGATATTGAGGATAACGGTCTGTAATGATGACGTAGCCAAGGCTCCTTAGCTTTCGAATTTTTTTTAACTTTTTTCTTTTTTCGAATGAAAGTGTTAAAGCCCAAGTAAACTTTGCAAGGACCGTTAGTTTTGTGCGAAGCTTTCTTGCATGCAAGTGTTCTTGTTTTAATGGGTTCCCTTTTTTTGTATGTCGTTTATCTGTCCATTGTTTTAGTAGCTTTAATGGATATCTAATGAGAGAGCTCGTACCATCTCCACTACCTAAATACATGTTATAAATGTCTAGTTTGCTAGATAAAAAAGATGTTAATTCCGAAGTAATAGTAGATTTTCCAGATCCATCACAGCCGATAAAGGAGATAATTAAACCATCAGCTGGAAGTGTTATGCTACTAGAAGTAGTTGTTACCCTTGAAGTTGCACTAGTGACAGCGTCATCAGTTGTACCCACATGTAAAGGCTCGTCCATCGTTTTCCTGCTTTTTATGCTTGCTAACAATGCATGCGTACGGAGAAGTGAAAAATCGTTGTATAATTCGTCTACGATAAATGAATAGTGAAGAGGAGTTAGTTGTTTATATTCTGGATGTCTATATCGTCCTTTAATTGTCAAAGAATCATTGCTTCTAGCTAACTTATGTATTTGCGGTACCCAAGTCAGATTCTTTTTCCTATTCTTATTGCTTCGAAGTTTACCGTATTTAATGTTTTCATAGTCGCTTATATTGAGACACTCCTTTCTGCAGTATTTTACTATTTCAATGCACCAACTTATACGTTGATCAAACTCCCCAACTTTATCTACTAGATTACGTGTAAAACATGCTGATCTTTCATACTATGATAGAATTGTAAAAGTTATTACTTTTGAAACAAAATGATAAACTTGGGGAGCTAAATTTAACTAGAGATTATAAACTGCTAATAATTAATTGACCGTTATTATCAACACTTATTTTGTATCTACTTCCGTTAGGTGATTTAAGGACGTAAGCATCCTCTCCTAAATCATGTTCGCTCGGCATTGGAAATGAGCTCATATCGAATGCACCCTCAACTACTTTTACTCCTCCAATCCAAAAGGTCCCAGAACCTTCTCTTGATCTGATGCGTATTGAACCTGTTGGATTACCTCCGGTCGTAAATTGAAAAGCTAAAAACCTCATATAAGGACTAGGGTAAATATCTTGATCTGCTATTCTGTTGTTATCTGGATCTTGAATAAATACTCTAATTTCATTTTTTAAAAATATACCTATTGTATAGGTAGTATTTGGTTTAAACGTAGCGGTGCTATTGATTCCCTGATAGGTTGAAGTCATGGTGATTTCCTGGACATATTCTCCTATTGCTTCGGTAGTTGAAGGTAATAGTTCTGCTTCACCGACTCCTTTATCGATATCGGGAATCCAATTTTCAGCGATGCCTGGATAACTTCCTTCCTCATTGAAAAAACCATATCCATCAAGTACATCTTGATCAGGTTTACGATCTCTAAGAAAATAAACTTTAGATAGATCCTCAATGACCATAGGTACTGACTCAATAGCACCAACAACAATATCCTCACAGTCTTCGGTGATCCATACCCCAACGTTTCCGTATTTATCCCAACCATATGACCCTAATGCTCCACCTGCTTGCCTTCCAGTTAATCCACTAAGCTGTATGTTTCTTGAGCTTCTAATCATCAGTCCAATATCTATATTTTTCAGTGCATCTTGACCGCTAATATGAACCCCATTCGTATCTTCAACTAAAACATGATAAACATTTCCTGCTGTAGGGTTACTATAATTACCTTTTCCTTCAAAATAATTTCCAGCAACATTTACCCCTGCACTACCAACATAGATACCACAATATTCATTAGATTCGAGTGTACAACCATGTACAAAGGATTCTACAGCTGCTACTACACCACAGTTTCCATTGGAGAGTGCCCAACAGTTCAACACATTGGTTGTTTGAGATTCAGAGCCCGCATGAAATCCGTTTTGACCATTTTGATTTGACATACATGCAATGAAGATTCCCTTCCATGATTTTTCATGATAAAAACCATGTCTCCCACATTGATCAGCAATAATATTTTGAATCACCCATTGATGTACGTCTACGATATGGATACCGTCTCTTGGTGCATTTTGAACTCGAAAATCAGACCACGTAAAGTTGTCAGTTCTTGATCCATTAGATAAATATATTAAATCCTCATTACCCGTGTTTGATGTTTCCTTCCAAATTAATTTTGAATATTCTTTTCCATCACCGACTAAATTGATTGAGCCCTCAACTAGTAACGAATCATAGATGGAATAATTTCCAATAGGAATATATACAGTTTTAACATCTCCACTGACAGCAGCGTCAAAAGCAGACTGTATTGCTCCAGTTGAATCGCTGTTTCCAGTAGGGTCAGCACCATAATCTAATATGTTAACCACATTCATTTTATATCATCCTTTTTTTGTTATTTATATATTCTGTGTAACACCTGCTTCAAATGATTGGACAAAATTACTATTTTTAATAAATATCAACGTCTAATCAGCTCCAAAAAAAATGGAATACAAGATTCATATAAACATAGGATGTAATAGTGTAGGTAGATTAATCAAAAGGGAAGGAATCTATGAGAGTATTTCAATTCAAGCTTGGGTCAAAGATCAGTCACTATACAAAAAACAAGGATTATTGGGAATTAATAAAGGGTTCTGGTGTGACATTTATATTACGCCTTTTGTCATTTATTCTGTTATATGTATTAAACTTTTTAATTGCAAAAGTTTATGGAGCTGAAGCATTAGGCATATATACGTTGTCATTTACGTTATTAACGATCTGCCTTACGCTCGTTTTACTTGGTACAGACACAGCAATCATTAGATTAATTACAGAATATCGTAGTCAATATTCTATGAAGCATGCAAACACCATTTTTACAAAGGTTATGAAATTACTATTACCACTCTCTGTTTTATTTAGTGCTTTACTTTTTATCTTAGCTGAGCCGATTGCTATCCTAGGATTTCAAGAACAACTGCTTATACAGCCATTTAGAATAGTGTCTATCATCTTACCCTTTATGGTTATGACAAGAATGTACTCAAAAGCATTTAGAGCGGTCAAATCTATTACAAAATCTATATATTTTGAAATTATTGGAATTCGTTTTGGGAACTTACTTTTACTAGTTTTTTTCCTGCTTATATTGAATAAAAACTTCATGCATATCATATATGCTCTTTCAATCGCTATTACGATCACCGCATTTATGAGTATGTATTCTTGGCATAATTACATTCAAAAAGATGTAGGAGACCAAAAACTGTTATTTAATCAAATAGAAACGAAAAGTTTAAAGGAAATACTTCATATTTCAATTCCAATGTATTTAACATCGGCTATGTCGCTTATCTTAAATTGGACAGATGTCGTTATGCTTGGTGTTTTTCAAAGTACTAGCGCTGTAGGAATTTATAGCATTGTTCTTAAACTATCACTGTTAATTAGCTTTTCACTGTCTTCTATTAACATGATTATTTTGCCTAAATTTTCTGAGCTGCATTGGGAAGGGCGAAAGCATGATTTAATAAAGATCTTCCGTTTTTCATCTAGACTCATCGTTTGGACGTCTATTCCACTGTTATTTATCATTATTCTTTTCGCGCCTGCTCTTTTGGGGATTTTTGGAGATGTTTATGTCGAAGGGGTAATCCCTCTTATCATTTTATGTATTGGTCAGTGTATTAATGCATGTGCTGGTAGTGTAATGCAACTGCTTAACATGACAGGGAATGAAAAATTAGCTAGGAATGCAATTGTCATTTCTGCAGTTACGAATGTGCTGGGCAACTTAATTTTAATACCTTTCTTTGGGATGATCGGTGCAGCTGTTGCAACATCATTAAGCATCATTGTTCGGGAAGTTATGGCTTCCATTTATGCTTATAAAATTTTTAGATTTCGCACATGGTACATTCCATTCGTAAAATAAAATAATGATATTAGTCTCTGAAGAGTGTTCAAAGTCAACCAGCAGCAAATTGATGACTTAATTAGTTTTTAAGTATTAGACATATGAATTGTTATATAAATTTTTATAGGATCTGTTCATTGAATATAAAATACGAAGCTTTTGAAAAAGTTTGGGTCGAGGTCTTAGATTCAAAGACTATTAATCTTATAGAAGAGTTTTATGTGGAAGGTTGCTCAAAAAGTGGTTTTGTCTAGAACAGGTCATTTTATCTAGTAGTCATGTTATTTTTACGTATTGGTATAGTAGGCGAACCAAATGGAAGGTAGAAAAGCACTACGCACTCTAGTTATCTTGATAGATATTTAGTATTAAAAAGAGATAGTTGGAATATTTGTTAGTTATGAACATAAAATTTAATATCATCAATTATATGAAAAACAACAGTACTTTTGTAAAAACGACACTGTTCACAAAGTTATTGTGATGGCTATTGCATTAGAACGAAAAAGGTATGTAAGAGGTAGTCTTTAAGGAGGACAAGGTGTCATGCATATGCATTGAAAACGTATGATCATCATTTCTTCTATAAAACGGCGACTGTTGAGTAAGACTATATCTTTATCTTCTATTTTAGGAACTTATAGGGACAAAGCTTACTAAAAAGAGTCTTAACAAAAGTACATTTAGTTAATGTGATGGGTGGTAGAGTGTGAGATGTTTTTTTGGTAATCATATTTATGATAGTTTACTAGTTTAAGTAATTAACAAAAGTGATAGAAGAACAAAAGTAAGTAAATATATCATTGGAGGAAGAGATGGAAGCAGAAATCGATTTTAAACAAATACTTTATATCGTTATTAAAAAAATATGGATTGTAATCATCATGATGATAGTAGCCATTGTTATTAGTGGATTAATCAGTTTTTATGTTCTAACTCCTACCTACAAATCATCTGCACAAATACTAGTTTCACCGACTAATTCTCAAGTACAGCCATTCAGTTCTAATGACATTCGACTCAGCTTAGAGTTAATAAATACTTATAGCGAAATTATAAAAAGTCCGTTTATTTTAGAACAAGTAGTGGAGGAACTAGAGTTAAGCTACTCTCCTTCAAGTTTAAATAAGCTAATAACAATACAAACGGAAAGTCAATCACAAGTCTTTTCGATTGAAGTGACTAATGAGGATAATGAATTGGCCGCACAAATTACGAATACTATTGTACAAGTTTTTAAAGAAAATATTTATGAGCTAATGAATGTAAACAATGTGACAATCTTAGCTGAAGCTAAGGCTTCGAGCAATCCTATCAAACCAAACCCAAACCTAATCATTGCTCTTTCTGTTGTAGCTTCTATTTTAGTTTCATTAGTACTCATTTTTTTAATAGAGTTTTTCGATAATTCTGTTAAATCAGAACAAGATATTGATGATTTAAGCATGAATATACTAGGTACTGTGAATAAAATAAAAAAGATAAAAGTCAAAAAAGATTCGACAAACATAGAAGTTCAACTAGAGAGGGGAGTGAATAACCTTGAGAACTGAAAAAGGCAAAGCTAAAAGTAGATTACGAGGTAGGATCGCTTATTTGAAGCCAAAAACAATAGTATCGGAACAGTATCGATCCCTACGGACAAACATCCAATTTAGTATGAATGCTCATGCCAAGCAATCAATTGTTGTTACTTCTTCGATTCCTAATGAAGGCAAGTCTACTACGATTACTAACTTATCAATCTCATTTGCACAACAAGGAAAACGTATATTAATTGTTGATGCTGATCTTCGAAAACCAACTTTACACAATATATTTAGAATATCTCAAGAAAATGGACTAACAAATTTTTTAGCAGGGTTTTATTCTTCGATAGATGATGTCATTTCTAATACTGAAATAGATCATTTATCCATCGTTCCGTGTGGCCCAATCCCAAATAACCCTGCTGAACTACTTAGTTCAAAACGTATGAATGACTTTTTGGAAGAAGCGCTCCAGAAATTTGATCTAGTATTGTTAGATACTCCTCCTGTTTTAGCAGTAACCGATGCACAAATTGTTTCCAATTTATGTGGAGGTGTACTTCTTGTAGTGAAAAGCGGAAAAACAGATAAAAAACAGGTGAAAAAAGCTAAAGAATTACTGGAGCAAACGAATGCGAATATTTTAGGAGCAGTACTAAATAAAAAGGTAGCAGGTAAAAATAAATATTTTAATTATATTAGATAGGTTTTTTTTCGTAAACTTTGTTGTTTTTTTAACTAATTAGGAACAAGGCATTATCCAATCTCCGTTATTTAAAGTAGAAGTGCGAGCGTGAAGTGTGTATGTGTGATAATCTGATTATCGAAAAAAGCCATTCAAAGGATTAGACAAGAGAAAAGGCACAAGTTTTTAATTGTGCCATAAGCGTACATTAATGTTCCAATTGATTTAACTCTTGCATACACTCTTGGACAAGGGTGACTGCCTGACTCATTGAAGCTCCGCCTCCAAATGCTGTAGTCACTCCGCAAGCTTCTAGTATTTCTTGTTCAGTGCATCCTTGATCCAAACACCCTTTTATATGGTAAATAATACAATATTCATCTTGAGCATATAAACTAATACCTAATGCAATCAATTGCTTTTCCTTCTGTGATAAGCTACCTTCCTTAAAGCATTCTTCTGTAAAAGAATGATACTTTTTAGCTAGCTCGGGCATCTTTTCAGTAAATAAACCGAGTCCAGCCTTATAATGATGAAGAGATGCTTCCGTTGAATTTCTAGCTTCAAACTCCATTTTCATCAACTCCATTTCTAATTTGCAAAGGTCAACAGTTATTATAAGCTAATTGAGAAGTAATTAAACGAAAGAAGATGACAATTTTCTTTTTAGTTTCGGTTGGTTTAAAATAGAATATCTAATATGACAAGCGCCCATTTTCGAACACTAATAGCCTATAACCCATCAATTATTAGTTAAACTTTTTTTATCCTGCATGCTATTTTAAACTTTATGAGAATAGCTAGGATCGTTTAACTGATTACTAATGTTTCTTTTCGTAAACGCTGTGTTATTTTTTACTACGATGAATTTTGTGAGAACTTAAAAATGTCTTGAACACTAGATATATACGGGCTTTATATGTAAGAACGAAAAGTAACAATTAAAGCGGAAACAGCCAATATTAATCAACATTGGTTGTTGGCTAAAAATCTTAGCGAGTAATTTTGTATTTAAGGTGTCATTGTAGTGCCATTTAGGTTTCTTATGATGTGTGAGGTATGAAAGGTAGGAGAGAGGATTGAAAAGGATTCTAGTAACTGGAGCTGCTGGCTTTATAGGAGCACATGTATCAAGACGGTTATTACAGGATGGCTATGATGTTGTTGGGGTTGATAATTTAAACGATTACTACAATGTCTCGTTGAAAAAAGATAGATTAAAATTGTTGGAACATAAAAACTTTTTATTTAAGAAATGTAGCATTATTGACGAACATGCGATCATGAATGTGTTTCGTGAATATCAGCCAACTGTAGTCATACATCTAGCTGCTCAACCAGGTGTGCGTTATAGCTTAGAAAACCCTCATGCCTATATTAACTCGAACATAGTTGGATTCGTTAATATGCTAGAAGCTTGCCGCCGTCATGGTATAGAACAGCTTATTTATGCTTCCTCAAGCTCAGTATATGGCGCAAATACGAAGCAACCGTTTTCTGTGCATGATAATGTCGATCATCCTGTTAGCTTATATGCAGCAACGAAAAAAGCTAATGAGCTAATGGCTCATACGTATAGTCATCTTTACAACCTTCCGACAACAGGTTTACGCTTCTTCACAGTATACGGTCCGTGGGGGCGTCCTGATATGGCACCATTTTTATTTACTAAGGCAATTATAAATGGAGAACCAATTGATGTTTATAATAAAGGGAACATGAAGCGAGATTTTACATATATTGATGATATTGTTGAAAGCATAAGTAGATTATTACAAAAAAAACCCGAGCCAAATGAACATTGGTCTGGAAACAATCCTGATCCTGGAACGAGCTATGTACCATACAGAGTATTTAATATTGGCAGTAATAACCCGATCAAATTGACTGACTTTATTCAAGCTATTGAAGAAAAGTTAGGTATGACTGCGAAAAAGAATTTTTTGCCCCTTCAAGCAGGCGATGTTGTAGAAACATATGCGGATGTTGAGGATTTAATAAATGAGATCAAGTTTAAGCCTCAAACATCACTGAAAGAAGGAGTAAGTAAATTTATTGATTGGTATTTAAAATATAATAAAGCTTAATCCGTTTGGACATCAGGTGAAGGATATACTCCACCTGAATGCTCTTTCCTTGTAACTTTTACTGTTATCCCCTTGTTTGTTGACTTTCGTTCTAACATATAAGTACATACACATCTAGTGCTCGAGGCACCTTTTCTACTTTTCAATGATAGAGCTCTCATAAAACACATAGAAATGTCCCTTTTTAGTGAAATTAGAACATAGTTTACGGATAGAGCCTACACTTTAAAACGCCCAACCATAGTCTGTAATTCAGCTGCGGTATTTGCAAGAACGACTGTCGCATGAGAGATGTCTTCCATCGTTGCGCTTTGTTCCTCTGTTAGTGCAGCAACGTTTTGGGTATTTGCTGAAGATTGCTCCGCTATGTTAACAATTTCCTCCGAAGCCACGACAATGTTGTTAGCGCTTGCATTTACATGCTCAACGGTTGTTGATACCTCTGTCGATTGTGTAGCTATTTCTTCAATCATCTTGGCGATCTCATTGAATGCTTGTCCAGTTTGGTTAATTAATGAAAGGCCGTTCGTAACATCTGTCTTTCCTTCAATCATAGATTGCACTGCTTTATCTGCTTCGAATTGAATTTCTTCAATAAGCTTTCGAATGTCTTCTGTCGCACTACCAGATTGTTCAGCTAACTTTCTAACCTCATCTGCTACAACAGCAAATCCTTTCCCTTGCTCACCAGCCCTTGCTGCTTCTATGGCTGCATTTAATGCTAATAAATTTGTTTGTTCAGCTATTTCGGTTATGAGTGTAACAATCTTGCCAATCGCTTTTGATTTTTCGCCGAATTTGTTAACAATCTCTGAAGCGAAAGCTGCTTGCTGCTGAATTTGAGTCATTTGTGCTGCCGTTTTTGTGACAGCTTCAGTTCCTAAGTTTGCTTGTTTGTTTGTCGTTTCTGTTAACCTCGCTACAGACTGGATAGATGAAGCAACTTGGTTAATGCCTGATGAAATATCTGACATAAATTGTGATGTAGAGGCTGTTTTTGAGAGTTGATTGTCTGTTCCAGACGCGACGCCTTGAAGAGCGAGAGCGATTTGCTCAGTTGCTCTGTTGTTCATTTCGGTGCTTGAAGACAGTTCCTGTGAACGTTCTGATACTTGAATCGATACATCATAGACTTTTGTAATAAGCTGGTGCCATTCGTCACTCATTTCGTTTATTGATATCGCAATTGGCTTTAAGCTTCCGGTTCTGTTTTCATCTAGACGAGATGTTAAGTCACCTTCTGCAAGTCGATTCGTATGTTTAATGATCATGGTCATTGGACGGAAAAACTTTTGGTAATTTAAAAAGCTAATAAGTGAACCGATGATTGCACCTCCAATGATAACACCAATCACATTAGTAACAAATGAGGTTCGTTCTAAGCCAATTATGGTACTTAATGATATACCTAATATAGAACTACCGATTGCAGCAAATAAAATTGTCCGAATTAAGTATCTTGTAAGTGAAACAGGACTTGACATATGCTGTTCTCCTCTCAAAATATTTATATTTTTACATATTATACTAATATCTTCTTGTTTTGTCATGAACTGATTGAGCTAACTAATAGATAAAGAAGGAGAGAGTCGTATGCGCGTTGATATTCTTTGCATGAAAAACACCCATTTTTAAGGGCGTTTTCTATATAAGTATAAGGCTTCTTTTATCAATTTTCGCAGGAATGGTTCGTTTCATCGAAAGAGGTGAACACAAATATAGCTAATATTCGTGGCATCTTTTCTACCTAAACAATTAATGAGCACTCATAAAACTCGTCAAATTGTCCATTTTTAATAAAATAATCACGAAAGTATACGATACGAGCCTTTATCAAAGCTTGATTTGCATTGTGTGTACGAGATCTTCAAAGCCAAACTCCTCATAAAGATTTTTGGCGGGATTTTTAGCAAAAACATTTAGTTGAACGTATTTATAACCATGTTGCTTACATTTATTCAAGCCAGCTTTTAATAATTTATTTCCGATACCTTTTTTGCGATGTTCTTCAAGCACATATAAGTCTGCAATATAGCCGATATACGTATTTTTAATAGAATCTATCGTTCCTGTAACAAGAACCCAACCTAATAGTTTGTGGTCCTCCTTTGCAACTAAATAATAGCCATTACTTAGGGCCATTTTGATGCCATTCACTGCATGCTGTTCATGCCCTTTAGCGTAGCCCATCGTGCTTTCGACAGCTACTTTCTTAGCATGCCGAAATATTGTTTGCACATCACTATTTGACGCTTTCACTATTTTCATTTTGACTCTCCTCGCACCTTAAGTTATTTACTGTATATTCACCGTAAATTTGAAAGTGCATGTCACGATACTAAAAACGCAAGAAATCATGCTAGTATAAAAATGGTATTTTTTGTGAATGTGCTGGTTATTATTTGAATTTGATAGAGTAATAGTATATAAAGATAGAAAGGGTTAAGGGATATTGTGGTTATCACCACTAAAATGTCAGCAAGATAAGATAGGGTTTAGTTTATGAAGCTGTTATCCTTCCATTGAAGAATGGGTGGCAGGAATACTAGCTGTATACGTATTCTAACCTTCATTCGAAAGTAACAATTACCCTTAATGAATGAGGGCAGTTAGTGAAGCTTTCCTGCGATTGTCATCGCAATTAACATTGGATAGCTCGAAAGCTAATTGTATTCCACTATATTTTTTAGCAAGGGGTATTTTCATAAACTTTGTTGCCATAGTTCCTCTTTTCGTAAACTTTGTTACTATTGTTATCAAATTAGTACCATAAAAAGTAATTTTATATGTTAGCCATCTTGGTAAAGAAGAAAAGATGCCACGAATGTTAGATATATACGTACTTATAACTTAGAAGAAAAGCAACAATCAATGCGAAAACAGCCTATAAAGTTGTCAGTTTTACTAAACAGTCAGCGTTTTAAAGAAGCAGGTGTCTTCCCCTCTAGCTGTTGAATACACTAGAAAGAAAAGGCTTCACATTGGCTTAAAATCCGTAGCGATCTGTTCTGTTAACTGTAATCAATGCTAAATAATGAATTGAAAATAAGACTTATGGAAGGTGTATTATGTTAAAAACAGAAGGAATAAAACCGATCATTTCTACACAACAATTTCTCGACATTTTAAAGTATGCACACCAACAAGGCAATGGCTCTGAAACGATAACGGCAAAAGAATTAGTAAGTAAATTATCAGCAAAAATAGCAGGAGAAGGAGTAAAATAAGCTAACTGAAACAAATTGTTAAACTGTCAAGAACACGCTGACGGTGTCATATGATCTAGTGAAATGAGTATAATGAAAAAAAGATATAATTTTTTAATATTTTGGCTATAAATAGTAGTTGAATAACTGTTAAAAAAGGATGGAACAGGTCAGGGTGAGGTAGTTCAATGAGCTTTGGTAAGGGCAACTGCAAATAGCAAAGGTGGATGGTGTAAAATAGGGTCAGCGCTTCCTTTGTCAGTTGTTTCCCACACTTGATACCAACCTTTTTAAGGATATGCATATAGAAGGGGATTATAAATGAAACAAAAAGCTGTACTTATACTCATTTGGCTGTCTGTTATTAGTTGTGCGGCCGTCATTTTTTACTTTTCATCACAACCATATTCACAGCAAGACTTAAGACCACAACTAGCAAAATATATCGACAAGCAATGGATTATCGATTATTTTTCACATATACAATTTACTTATAGTGGATCGGAAATCAGTGTGGCAAGTAAGGGACCTTATTCATTTCTTGAGTTTTTCATCCGTAAAGGTGCTCACTTCTTTATTTATTTTTTATTAGGCTTTTTAACATTTAATGCTCTAGCGATGATTTTCCGCAATAAATGGAAATGCATGATCTATGCGATGTCATTTATTATTATTTATGCTGCTAGCGATGAAATTCATCAAATGTTTACGGGCAGTCGTTCCCCGCTTATAGCCGATGTCCTTTTAGATAGCTTTGGTGGTTTAGTGGGAATCGTAACAGCTGCAATAATTTTCAGAAAATCTGTGAAAATAACTGGATTCTATGTCTTCAAGAAATAATGTTCAGCTCCAAGTTTTTAGATGATGTACATATGGAAAGTAGCAAACGATACATCACTTGAATGAATCGTTTTAATGATGCCATTAATGGAAGAAGTCATATAAACATAGTACTGATATGTATATGTGGTGATATTAATTGTCTTTGCCTTAGACCTTTTTCGTTAACTTGATTGCTTAAATGAGATGATATGTGATTCATACAATTTTATATCACAAAAGATTTCACGAATTTTAGTTGTGATCGTGAGTATTTCTTAGTAAGAAAAACAGCCTTACTTTATATAAGGTAAAGTAGGAGATAGGGATATGCGATCATTCGATAATTTGTCTACGTGTTACTATGATTTAAAGCCTAAAGCTGAAGGTTGTTTTACTATGCACCACATGTTTGCTAAATAGATATTTTATCTACCTGAATGTGCTGTGAATTACGCAAATATGTTAGTCATCTACCTATCGTTTTTCCTTCCTAACATGCTTTACTTCTTTAGTTTTTTCTCCACTAATTGTAACAGTTGCTGCCACTGCTCAGCTTTTCCCTCATGTTTTGGGTTTACTGTAGTTTTCTTTCGTCCTCTCGTTCGTTTAGGCTTTTCCAAATCTTCCTACCTCCTTGATCGATGTTTTAGTTCGCTATGAGATGGGTCCCCCATACCTAAGTAGGGGGGAGGTATTTATAAGGAGCAGCTAATTGGCAAACTGGTTGCCTCTATATCTACAACAGCTCATTAGGTGAAACCTGCTCTAGAGTTTAATATGAACTTTATAGATGGTTAACAAATATAAGATGAAGCGTATTCAGTTCACCAACTTACAGCAGCAAGTTTTGCAGCTCCTCTGTAGATAGTTCTGTAATCCATGCTTCAGTTTGAATAATTTGATCGTTTAGTGCTTGCTTTTGCTCAAGCATTTGATCAATTTTTTCTTCAAGCGTACCAGTCGAGATAAATTTATGGACGTGCACGAAACGCTTTTGCCCAATTCGGTGTGCTCGATCAGTTGCCTGATTTTCTACTGCAGGATTCCACCAACGGTCAAAATGAATGACGTGATTAGCAGCGGTTAAGTTTAAGCCGGTTCCACCAGCTTTTAATGATAAAATCATGATGTTTACTTCTTTATTTTGAAAGCGTGTGATCATTTGATCACGCTTTGTTTTAGCTAAGCTACCATTCAGGAATAATATTTCTTCACCGAGCTCATCTTCTAACAATTTTTTGATCATATTACCCATACCAATATATTGTGTGAAAATGAGACAGCTTTCATCACTTTCACGAATATTGTCGATAAGCTCTCGTAGCTTACTAAGCTTTGTAGATCGATTCAATACATCAAGCGGTTGCTCTTCTTTTAAATAGAGAGCAGGGTGATTACATAGCTGCTTCAATTTACTGAGCATCGTTAGAATTAAGCCTTTGCGTTTGATCCCTGTTTCTTGCTCAATCTTTGTAAGCGTGTCTTGAACAAGCTGTTCGTATAATGATGCTTGCTCCACAGTAAGAGGGCAATATTCCTTTTGCTCCTGTTTATCAGGTAAATTCAATGCTACTTCTTTATCGGTTTTTGTGCGACGTAATAAGAAGGGCCGAATTAATTTTTGTAGCTTATTAATGTGTTGCTCAGATCGGTCCTTTTCAATCGGGTTCACATAGTCTTTGTGGAACTTACCTAGGCTTCCTAAATAACCTGGGTTACTAAAATCAAATATTGACCATAATTCCGAAAGTCGATTTTCCATCGGTGTACCTGTTAACGCAATATGGTGTTCACCTACTAATTGGCGTATCGCTTTAGACTGTTTTGTGTCCGCATTTTTAATATTTTGTGCTTCATCGATGCAAATCGTTCCCCACTGTATGCTTGAAAGATCTTCAAAATCAAGGTGTGACAGTCCATATGAAGTGATTACTACATCGGCATTGTGAACAGTGGACTCAAACATATCACCTTTTGCACGGTAAGAACCATAATGCAAATGAACACGTAACGAAGGTGCAAACTTTTCAAGTTCTTTTTGCCAGTTTCCTAAAACGGAAGTTGGACAAATTAATAGAGATGGCTTATGTTTTTTTCCTTCCTCTTTAACCTTTAATAAATAAGCAATCATTTGAATCGTTTTGCCAAGGCCCATATCATCAGCTAAACATGCACCAAAACCAAATTTACGTAAAAATAACAGCCAGTCAACACCTTGCTGCTGATAAGGACGCAGCTCACCACAAAATGTAGCCGGGATTGTTGCTGAAGGAATTTCTTGAACTTCATTTAGCTGCTTTAACATGTTTTTTAAATGGCGATTCAATTCAATTTGGATCATTGCAAAGGGTCTGTCATCCGCAGTTGATTGACCATCTGTTAACTCATCTCGTAATAGCTCTTGTTCAAGAATGTCTCGAAAATGCAAGCCTTCTTTGTTTGCTTTCTCAAGAACGCTTTGTACTCTTCTAATAAATTCTGGGTCAAGCTTCACCCATTTTCCCCGTATGTTGACAAGGCGTCGTTTCTGGTCGACTAGTGTCAAAAATTCGTCTTCCGATAAATCGATACCATTTGTCGAAAATCGCCAATCGAAATCTATTAGCTGTGTTAAGCCGACAAAAGATTTTCTACCGTTGGATGATGTCGATTTAACCTTCGCTTTCATAGAGAGGTTCGTATCCTTTAATGCTTGCCACCATGATGGTAGCAAAATTTCAACACCTGCTGAGAGCAATGTTTCACTTGCCTCGGTTAAAAATTCCCATGCGTGCTGTTCTGTTAACTTTGCCATTATACCTCTATCTGTTCTTAGCCAAGGAATAAGCTTTCCCCACAATGTTTGTTCTCTTTCAATGCGATCAATATATGGCTTCCATTTGGTTGGCAGTTGATCTTCATTCAAAATCATTAGCTCGTCTTTATTGTCCTTTGAGCGTAAAAATGTTTCTAACAGCCAAATTCCATCATCCTGCTCAGGTTCATCAAGTCGCAATCCAACAGTAAAGGGCGTTGTATCTAGTTTCCAACCGATCTTTTCTAACCAATCATCTTCACTAAAGACGATCGTTTGAGGGTGAATTTGATCATGCTTCGGGTTAATCTCACTAGACTGGAGGCGTTGATGTTCATCATGTGCGTTGAGGCTAATAAGTGGGAATGTTTGTTCAATGTCATTCCATACATTTTTTAGTTCATCATCGGATTGAAGCCAATTTGCTAAAGCACTAGAGAACCATGCTATAGCAATACTTTCGTGCTCTTCATTATGATTAACAGCTTCCTTGACCTCTGAAAGCCAAACGTCAGTTAATTTCCACCTGAATCGTTGATGAAGCTTCCAACTATGATAGTCTGGTAAAAAGTCTGTACTCGTAAGGGCTTCTTTTAGCAGAGGTGCAATTTTCCTATATAGCTGGCTTTCCTCACTCCAGTCAACATGTATAAATGAGTTATGAACATCTTTAGCAAAAAAGTCGAGTGCTTCCCAAGGAGAAAGAATGACTCCCTTCACACCTTTTACGGTTTGCATTTTAAGAAATGATCCATAAAAAGAGGCTTCATGCCAGAGAAATAGCTTCTCATAATCGTTGTCCTCAACGACGGAACGATCGTATATAAAAAACTGATCTTCAACTATTAACGTGTCGATGTGCAACGCTAATGTACTATTCATGAAGCAACTTTCCTTTCCTTAACTCTTCCTGAAAGGCACGCAGTCTTTTATGGGACGTGGCGAGCTTGTTTATATATATATTCCAATCATTTTCTCGCTTTAGCTTACGATAATGTGCGCGCAGCTTTTTTAAAAATTTAATAGCTTGCTTATAGCTTTGACGATTTTTTAGCTTCACCATTTTCATGATGGAATAGTGATAGTAGGGGAGTAGCACTTCGCGATCCTTTTCCTCAATTTCCTTTAACGTATATCTGTCATGCTCATCAACAGCGAAACCTACTAAAATTTGTAGATCAACCCATTTTTTATATTGTTCATGTGTATACAAATAATCATCAAATTCATAATAGCTATAAGGTAACAGCTTTTCCATTGCTTCGACATATACATCGTCTTTATTAGACTCTGAGCTGTAATCAGCAAGTAAATGTAATATTTTTCTTGTCATCGTTCGACTTTGGTCATAGGAGTGGGAAGACGAAATATACTCATCTAGCTTCGTTAACATATCGTAAACCCAGGGATCCATTCTTGCCCATGCTTTTTTGTCGGCTAACTGTATGAGCCATGTAAAGCTGTACGGTAAGGCAGTAGGGTCATCAAGCTGTGAATATAAGCTAATGGCATCCTCATCGTTTTTATCTAAAAATGCCATATGTGCAAGGGCTATCACATATAAATCAGCTTTCTTATCCTCATTTTCTTGCTCGTCTAGTCGTGTTTGAAGCCATGCTCTTTCTAAGTCAACCCATTGTTTTTTTTGCAATAGCTTAGACCAAATGACGCGATAAACAGTCATTCGATCATATTTAAATTGATTTATTGGAATAAAGAGCGTATGAAGCCTTTCAATACTCTCTTGTAATAAAGAATCAAAAATAAATGGTAATGTAACGTTACCAAGTAGTTCAGCTTGTTCTATGATGTCATCTACGAGGTGGTGTATATATGGAGTAACATAGTTATCCATGCCATAACTTGACATGCTTATGTCAGTTAAATGTTCGTTCATTTTTGCCATGGTTGTTAAGCCGGCATGCATGGTAAATAAGCGCTTTAATTCTAGTTGAGTCGGTGCTTCGCCTTTTAAGTTAGCGTAATAGCGATGATAAAGGCTAGCAAAAAAATAATTGTCGTCATGTGAACGCTGCTGTAAAAAAGAAGTATATTCTTTTTCAAAAAAATCCATCCAACTAGCGATAGATTTTTCTTCATATTTCGCAATGACCTTCTTGCTACCTAGCGTACTTAAAGCTATATTTTCGACAATCTTTGCTCTACTTCTCTTCCATTCCTCTAAGAAGTTACCTACGCGATCGACTGCAGCATAAACCGAAAAAAAGACAGCAAGCTGGTGTCTACAAAAATGTTCTGCTGTACAAGTACATTCACTGAATTGAATAAAATCCAAATCAAGGCTGACATCAAATGGTGTGACATCTTGCACTCGCGCTCTGACTACGTCTTCTTCAACGTTGACGTTATATACGTTTCCTTGGCGATAAAGAAGAAGACCTTTATTCGCTAATATTCTGTCCTTCTCGTTGTCCGGGGCAAGTAATTCTTTAATTTTTTCTGCGCAATTGACAACTTGCTCCTTAGAAAGCACATCTTGAAGCATACAAACCCTCCATTATGACAAATTCACACCGAAAAATACCATATCTTATCATTGTAAACCACCTCATACAGCACTGTCGACCCACTTTTGGTAAAACAAAGGAATAACCTCTAGCACTTAACGGAATGGGAAACTGTCGAAATAGTCTCATGGTAATAGAAGCTAACAACAAAATTCAATATTGAAGAACCTTTCAACAATCCGTGCATGAACTTTGTTTGCGATTGCTATTAAATTGTATCAACTAGGGGTGTGTTATACGATTGTAATTGTTTTTAGAAGAAAAGTGATGATGCACCTCATTATTTTATAGGTACATATATTTATGTAATAGCAACAACAGTTTTATTGAACGCTTTAAAACAATGTCTACTTAACAAAGAAATCCACTCATTGCCGATGGTTATTCCATTGATAATGAGTGGGTTTATCTTTCATAAGCTTCAATTGGTAGGAGAGGCTGTTTGTGTAAATCTGCTAAGGGAAGCTGAACTCATTCCCAATCCAATGAACTAACACGCTTAAGCGATCCAGCGTAATGACTAAGGTACCTTTCTTACAAGGACTTATGGTGTGTATTCACTATTCAATGATGCTACCATTCTTGCTTTGCTAAAAATGGAAGATCGCTATTACAAGCTCTATTTTATATCAATAATTTGAAATTGTTCCTCTTGATCAACAAGTTCTTCAGCTTGTTCACTTTCAGTATTTTGTTCAGTATTTGCTTCAGGATTTGATTCTTCAATCTGTTCATCATCACTCGATTCTTCTTCAGAGGATTCATCTGTCGTATTATTCGCATGTGAGCTCGTTGTTTGAGTTTCACTGCTCTCGGCTTTATCATCCTGTGGTTTTTCTTGCAAAATAATTGGCCAAATGACTAGATTAATTAACACTAAAAAACAAACAAAAAAGCTTATTAAGGATTTTTTTAACATATTCACATCTCCAAAAATATAGTTGCTAATAAAGAAGGTTGTTGTTTATAAAGGTTTGTTATGGTGTTTATATCCCTCCAACACCATTCTTCTAATAAGACGATACATATTTTCAAACGAAGTGGCTCCTTACACAGTATAGGAGCCACATTTTCAGAATAGGGTACGGTGAAAGCTTATCTCACTTCATGTTTTATGTTTTCAAGCACTTTGCCATTTTGGTCGAGCGCTTTAAAATTCAGCTCATCTCCTGGCATAATATCTACTATTCCAAGATTAAATGTATTATTACCAACGTATTGCATCGTTATGTTATCCATAAGTACTGATTGTACATTTGAGCTTGTTGTCACTGTTACATCTGCAAACATATCATATTTTTCAACTTGAATAGTCATTTTTGCTTGTTCCTGACTATCAGCTGTACTTGTATTTTGCACATCATTTTTAACTGCTATAGGCGAGCCGCCCGTAGCAACTTGATCTGATAAAGAAAATGGCATGATTACGCTTTTCTTGAGTGGATCCATATTGACTGATCGAACAGACTTATCAATGTATAACCAATATTTTGTATCGGTTTTGTATTGCTCAAGTGGAGTAATCATAATTGTTTTTCCGTTTGAGCTAACTTGTAAATCAGTTTTCAAAAGCTTATTTTGGTTATCAATAATATATACTCTATCATACGCAACACTTTTAGTTCTTACCTGTTCATTAAATGATATCTCCCACCGCTTGAGAGGGTCATTTATATTGCTTTCTTCCCATAACTCTGGGTCAGAAGCTTGGAGCGGATCATTTGGAAAAGAAATAGCTAATGCTAAGATGACGAACAACGTAACGAAAAAAACGACAATTTTATTATTCATTATTTATCAACCTGTACCCTTATATCATTCATATTATGTTCATTCAAATAAGTATTAAATAGCTTAGGATCTGCCATGAGCTCAGCTAACGAGTTACTTTCGCCAGCTGTTTTATATTTATAATTTTCTATTACATTTGTAATAAGTTGATCTTCAGAAACTACTTTGACAAATTTCTTATCTTTAATCTCAAGATTTTTATCAAGAACAGTCACTTTTACATCAAAATTTACAGGTAGATTACCGAAACCAATATTATATTCTTGTCTATTACTACTATATTCATATCTTTTGGCGTACTTTGTCGCAACCCTCGTATTCTCTTCGTAGATTTCAACTTTTACTTTTTCAACATCTTTACTATTTACGAAAATATCGATACTCGTTAAAGTATCAGTTACATCAGTAGTAACTTGATCTTTAAAAGCACCTTGTTTTTTATGGTTTACAGCAATTTTATCAACATACCTCTCGGGAGCTGTGACTATTAATTGACGTGGTGAATAGTTTGCAAAAAGCTTCGAAATTTCTCCGCTTTCAACAGCCATAACTTCATAAAAAGTCATATAATTCGTTTTAAAGTCGTGTGTGATTTTGCGAGAATATAAGCCATTTGATAATTCAATAGAGTATGATTCAATCTCAAGCTTATAATCTTTATTAAAAAGTAGCTTATTTTCAGGAATGACGGTTAATACTTCATCAGAGACCTTAACTTGCTTAATCTTTTCCTCTTTATAATTATTGTTTGAGAGCTTTCTAAGTAATTTAATTTTATTTATATCGTATTCTAATATATCTTCGTTGAATTCAAAATAAATATCAGTACCTAATGGAACATGTTGGTCATTATCCTCTGGCTTAGATTCAACTAAATTTGGGTATGTAACCGCTGAAGCTGAATTAGTTATAAATGGTAAAACTAATAATATTGAGATAATAAAAATCATATACTTTTTAAACATGTGAAAACTCCCTCCAGTAAAGGCTTAGTATACCTATCATATATAAATGAATAAATGTTATATAAATAAAAATTCTTCTTTTTATATATCGTACACCAATTTCAATTATTTAGGATTTTAGCGAATAAATACAGTATTGTTACAATTTCATTATCAATTTTTATCAAACTATCATCATTTGACATTTTTCGATATAATATAGATTAACTAACGTTTTACTGAAATTGTAAAGGAGATATTTTTGTCATGACTAAAAAGCTTTGTATAGTAGGCTTAGGATATATAGGATTACCGACCGCAGTAATGTTTGCTAATCATGGTATGCGTGTCCACGGAGTAGATATCAATGAAACAGCAGTGAAGATGATACAAAATAAGCAGTTACATATAGAGGAAGCAGGTCTTCAAGAAAGATTAAATAGCGCAGTAGATAGCGGGAATTTTACCGCTTCAACGACACCTGAAGAAGCTGAAGTATTTATTATAGCTGTGCCTTCACCGATTAATGAAGACAAGACAGCTAATTTAGATTACGTACGAGCAGCAACAGAGGCAATTGTACCTTATGTGAGGAAGGGAAACCTCATCATTTTAGAATCAACAGTTCCACCACGTACAGTTGAAGATGTTATGATCCCTGTATTAACAGAAGCTAATTTAGATATTGGTACAGAGTTATTTATTTCACATTCACCAGAACGAGTTATTCCTGGAAAAGTATTTGAAGAATTAACGAATAATGACCGCATCGTTGGTGGGATTAACGAAGAATCAAGTCGTTTAACAGTAGAGCTTTATAGGACTTTCGTAAAAGGAAAGATTCACGTGACAGATGCGACGACAGCTGAAATGGTCAAGGTAATTGAGAATACGTACCGTGATGTTAATATCGCTTTTGCGAATGAATTGGCCAAAATAAGTGAAAAATTAAATGTTAATGCTTGGGAAGCAATTAAACTAGCGAATTTCCACCCTCGTGTGAATATCCATTTGCCTGGGCCAGGTGTAGGCGGACATTGTATTGCAGTAGATCCTTGGTTTTTAGCTGAATTAGAGCCGGACCTCGCAAAAATGATTACACTTGCTCGTCAAACAAATGATGGTATGCCAGAGCATACTGCAAGAAGGGTAAAAGAAATCCTAGAAAATCAAGGGATTAATCATGGACGTGTCGCGGTGTTTGGTCTTGCCTTCAAAGGTAACATAGATGATATGCGTGAAAGTCCATCGCTTGATGTCATTCATCATTTACGCGAGCTAGGGCTTGATTGTTCAGCTTATGATCCGCATATTAAGGAAAATAAATTGGATATCCAAACTCAAAGCATTGAAGAAGCAGTTGATCATGCAGATATCATTGTCATATTGACAGATCATAATGAATTTAAGGTCATGGATCCAGAATTATTCGCTAATCGATTACGGACGAAAATCGTGTTTGATACGAAAAACTGTATTCAAGCAGAGAAATGGAAGGATCATGATTTTGACGTCCTTCGTTTAGGCGACTCGAAAAACTAACGAGAAAAGTGAGCAAGGGTGGTCCTAACTAACGTAAAGATTTAACATAAAGTATGTTAAAATTAAAGAGACAATTGGGTCATGAACATCCTGTAAAAGGTGATGAAAGAGAATATGAAGGAAACAATATTAGGTATAGATGTATGCACACATTCGTATGATGAACTAATTGATGAATTATTAAATAATATTAAGGAAAATAAAAAATCATTTCTTGTGGCAATCAATCCTGAGAAGGTAATGAAAGCCCAAAATGATGCTACATTGCGCAAATTATTAAATAGTGCCACGTATCAGATTCCTGATGGTATAGGAGTCGTTCTCGCATCAAAAATGAGAAGAGGCAAAATAAAAAGTAGAGTGACAGGTATTGATACAATGCTTAAGCTTTGCGAGGCAGCCGCTAATAACAAAAAAAGAGTGTTTTTATATGGAGCAAAGCCTGGGGTCGCTGATCAGGCAAAGGCAAGGCTTGAGGAAAAATATCCGGGAATACAAATTGTCGGTTCCTTACATGGATATGAGAAGGATGAGCAGGTGGTTTTTGATACAATTAATCATGCTAAGCCTGATATTATTTTTGTCGCCTTAGGTAGTCCTTCTCAAGAAAACTGGATCATAAAACATATGGATAAGTTGCATCCTACTGTGTATCAAGGTGTAGGTGGATCTTATGATGTTATTTCTGGAAATTTAAAGCGTGCGCCAGAGTCATTTCAAAGGCTTGGTTTAGAATGGCTATATCGGCTAATAAAGGAGCCATGGCGTTTTAAAAGGCAATTAATCTTACCTAAATTTCTAATAAAAGCGATGAAAAGGTAACAATTTTTCATTTTGCATTCTTTTATTATATGAAAGTAGATTTTTTTAAAAAAAGGTATAAACTAACGGCAAAAATCATTTGTTATTAAGGCTTTTCAATGGTAATATATACTTGTAGGATCTATTTATATCCTTTTTGCTTTTGAGAATATAATATCTCGGTTGGTAGCCCAGTGAGAAAAGCGCCTATCCTAGGATAGGCGTTTTTCTTTTGGGCTGTTTTTTTGCATAGATTCCAAATAACTTAACACGAAAATAACTAGATTTAGTGCACCTTTTCTTCTATAAAACGATGGATGTTGAATAAAACGACATCTTTATCTTCTAGTATAGGAACGATAGACACAAAGATAACTTCTAGAGCCTTCTTTTTTCTGCTTAAACTGTTTTTCGTTCGAAGAAATAATTGCGTTTACAACTAGCGCTCATGGCATCATGTCTTCTTTTAAATGAAGAAAATTACATCTTATCTTCAAATAGGGATAATCGCAACAAAGTTACGAAAGGAGCCAGTACTAGTTAGTGTAGGTGAAAACATCATTCATTGTTGCATGAAAAAATGAAGGTATGAAAAAAGAGGAACGATTGACCGTCCTCTTTAAACTAAGCTGTTTTCGAATTCATTGTTGCTTTCCGTAATAGGGTTCATTACGATTATACTTAACGTTCGGGGCATCTTTTTTTCAGTAAAACGAAGAGTAACATATAAAACCACGCAACATAGTTTACGAAAAGAGCCTTAGAAGGTGGCTTAAGAAATACTAATGTTATTTTTGGTTAGCTTTTTCGTTTTGTTGAGGGTATGCCTTCCAAGTTTGTAAATCAATTTGTTCTTTCAATAGTAAAGATGGTGGAAAAATAAACGTCCATGGTTTGCTCGTATTTGCTTTTACTTGAAGTGAATTTAATGTAAACCCGCCTCTAGCAATAACATCACCTGTTGTATCCTCGACAATCAGAGGCAGCTTCTCTAGGTTAATATGATTTGGACTGCCGTTTCGAATGAGCATCGTTACGTGCAGGCTGCCGTCCTGTGCTTGTTTAGCTTGTAGAGACATGAAGTTAACTTCTCCTGGCTTTGGTGCCGGTGTTTCTTGAACAAGCTTAGCAAGCATCTTCTTATCTTTGTCTGCTAGGCTCTTTTCCCAGCTTTCCTCAAGGTCAAGTGCATGAGGTTTTTTTATTTCAAAGGCTAGTCTCCAGCCCGTACTTGGTAGCTCAGAGGCAATAACATGCTGCTCCTCAAAGTGAAATTCACAAGGGCGACTACTTCTAGCGGGAAGGTTGCCAAGCCTTTTTAAATCAAATACTTTTCTAGCAAGCCTTTCGCCATCAGGGCCAATGAGTAAAAGAGGCATTTCTTTAAGTTGCATGGATTTGTTTAGACTGTTGCGCACAAATGCAGAAACAATATAACCATCCTCAACATTTTTTAGTTCAATTCCTGATAAGGAAACCTGGTTCTCTTTTAATGGAGACAACTCATTATTTAAAAACTGGTAATAGTATTTTTCTTCCACACCGACAGTTGATGATGGGGGAAAGCTCAGCTCTGTTTTCACTTCGACATTTGAATGAGGTTGTTCGTCAGTTCCGAGCACTTCATTTGCACTTACTGTACTGTCTTCACCTTGCTTTTGTATATTTTTATCTTTTTTCTTGAAAAATGGTAACATCTACAAAACTCCCTTCACTTTTTCACAGGAATTTGGTGGGAGATCCCACCAAATACTTTAATGCTTTAAAATGTCAGGGGCGAGTCCCCCGAATTGATTGCTTACGTCACGTTCGATTTTTTCGTACATGATCGTAAATAGTTCAAGTCCTTCACGCTGGTATTGGCGCATTGGGTCCTCTTGGCTGTAGTGTCGAAGTCCTATTCCTTCTTTTAAGCGTTCCATTGTGTCTATATGCTGTAGCCAATGGTGGTCGGTAAGAGATAGTAATGCTCTTTGTATGACAAACTGTAGCTTCTCACTTTCTTTTTGATTCTCAAGCATATCAAGGAATGTAGCAAGAGCTTCATTAACAACTTCCTTGACATCGTTAATATCAGCAATATCATTTGAGAATGAAACAGCATTTTCACCGAACACGGCATTTAGCTTCATTTCTAATGTTGATAAATCCCACTCTTCAGGTAATTGCTCTTCCTTGCAAATGCTTTCGGTTTCATGATGCACATGGGAAGAGACCATTGGAATAGCAAGTGATATGGCGTCGTTCGTCTTTAAAATGTTATCTCTTAAATCATAGATTGTATTTCGTTGCTCGTTCATAATGTTATCAAGCTTCAAGTGATATTCACGGATAGAGAAATTACTACCTTCGCAAATACGTTGAACACGTTCAACAAATTCATCAGTTTTTTTATTGTTAATCAAGCCATTGTCATCAGCTTTAACAGCTTTTTGCAGTTTCTCCAGCTCTTCTTTGGCAAAGCGGGTGAACATTTCATCCTCTAATGAGATATAGAACTGTGAACAACCTGGATCACCTTGACGTCCAGATCGACCCTTTAGCTGATTATCGACTCGGCGAGCTTCATGCTTTTCAGTACCGATGACAAATAACCCACCAAGCTCAAAAACACCTTCACCGAGCATAATATCAGTTCCACGACCAGCCATGTTTGTAGCGATAGTAATTTGATTTTTTTGCCCAGCTAATGAAATAAGCTCAATTTCTTGCTCAATGCTTTTGGCATTTAGTAGTTGAAATTGTAAACCTTCCTTTGTTAAATATTCAGCAACCTGTTCTGATTGTAAAATTGACGTCGTTCCTACTAACACTGGTTGTCCAGTCTTATGAATCCGATTTACCTCTTTTGCGACAGCGGTATATTTATCGTCAATTGTTGCAAAGATTTTATCTGATAAATCAGTTCGTTTGATCGGCTTATTAGTTGGAATTTGCCTAACATCCATGCCATACAATTCTTGGAATTCTTTCTCCTCGGTTTTCGCAGTACCTGTCATACCAGATAATGTAGGATATAATCTGAAGTAATTTTGAATTGTAATCGATGCCTGTGTTTTGTTTTCTTCAGTAACTTCTAAGCCTTCTTTCGCTTCAATAGCTTGATGAAGACCGTTACTTAAGCTACGTCCTTCCATTGGACGACCGGTAAACATATCAACTAACAAAATCTTGCCTTCTTTTACAATGTAATCAACATCACGTTTAAACATTACATTTGCACGTAATGATTGAATCATATAGTGATATAATGTTTGGTGCTCAAGGTCGTATAGGTTTGGAATGCCAAAGCCTTTTTCTATTTTCTCAATCCCTCGTTCGGTTAAATTCGTCGTTTTTGTTTCATCATCATATATAAAATCCTCATCAAGAACGAACGTTTTTACAATGCGTGCACATAAGTAGCTTAGTTCAGAGCTAATGCCAGTTTTACCAGCAATAATAAGTGGTGTTTTCGCTTCGTCGATTAATACGCTATCTATTTCATCAATGATGGCAAAATGATATGGGCGTTGCACACGTTGACTTATATCAAAAACCATATTGTCTCGTAGGTGATCGAATCCGAACTCATTTCCAACACCATAAGTAATATCAGCCTTGTAAGCTGCTACCTTTTGATGAGGCTCCATCATCGGGATATTTAAACCGACAGAAAGACCTAAAAACTCATGAATTTTCCCAATAAGATCGCGGTCTCGCTTCGCTAAGTATTCGTTAACTGTAATGACATGAACACCTTTACCTTCCAACGCACGCAAATAACTTGGCAACGAAGCAACCAACGTTTTCCCTTCTCCTGTTGCCATTTCAGCTATGTTTCCTTCAGTTAATACAAGTCCTCCAATGAGCTGTACATCGTAATGACGTTGTCCTAGCACACGTTTAGCAGCCTCTCTAACTGTCGCAAACGCTTCGGCTTGAATATCATATATCGTTTTTCCGTTGTTAAGCTGTTCTTTAAAATAGGAAGTCTTTTGTTTCAGTTCAGCATCTGATAATGCCTCAAAATCAGCCTCTAGCGCATTTACTTGCTCTACTGACCGATAATATTTTTTAATTTTTTTTTCTTGTGAATCTCCAAGCATTTTTTTAATATAGGTTAACATGGTTTCTCTCCTTAACCTTGTTATATGGCTTAGTTTTTGTTTGTAAACTACTGAATATCGTCATTGAAAAGAGGTATATTGCTTCATCACTGCCAATATTTCCTCAGATAGAAACAGTATAGCATTGTTTACAATTACTTTCATCTTATGAATCATACCCACTATTAACAATGATTACCTTCTATAGTGAAACAAGCTGACATTTTAGACAAACATTTTCTTTTTTGTTTCTACATTTATATTGTTGTGATATAGTATTTAAGTCTAGTAAAAAATGGATAATAGACTATTTAGTAGATGAATTACTAAAACTATGAAACCTTTGTAGGTTTCAATCGTTAAATGTTAAGAGGGGTTTTACTAGCTTCATAGTTTCATTTAACATTTACACATCTAAGGAGGAAAAAAATTATGAAAAAATGGCAAAAGTCTACTCTGTCATTGGGACTAGCTACTTCTTTATTAGCTCCCAGCTTTGCCTCAGCTTCAACAACACTGAATATAGAGCCAGTGGTAAAAGAACAGTTACCATTTCGCGCTTTAGATCAATTTAACTTACAGGAACAAAAAAACTTACTTGCAATGAATATGAAAGCTGATGCTAATGAGCAAATAAATGAGGATACGCTAATTATTAAATATAATAAAAAGCTATCTAACACTGTACATAACCGTGCAGGAACGACGCTAAAGCGCTCTATGCCGACACTTGGTTATGATATCGTAACCCTTAAAAAGGGACAAAGTTTGCAAGAGGTGGTAAACTACTATGCTTCTCAAAATAATGTAGTAAATATATCGCCAAGCTATACATATGAAAAGCTGGGTGTAAATGCTGATCCAAAGGCAAAGGATATGTATCATTTATCATTGTTACAAATTGATGAAGCGTTAAGCCTTGCGGGAGATCATGAGGTGACTGTTGCAGTCATTGATAATGGTATTGATTCGGATCATCCAGAGCTTAAATCGCAAATTTTACCACCTTATAATGCTGTGAATCCTGCAAGTCAAGTTGTTGCAGACTTACACGGTACACATGTTACGGGTATCGTTAGCGGTGAGGCAAACAACGGCGTAGGTGGCTACGGAATAAATCCAAATGCAAAAATTTTACCGATTGATGTGTTTAATGGAGGATTTGGTGCGTATGACTATTCGATTGCTGAAGGGATACTTTATGCAATTGACAACGAAGCTGATGTCATAAATATGAGTCTAGGTTCACCTTTCCCAAGCCCGATTGTAGATGAAGCAGTACAAAAGGCAATTGATGCTGGCATTGTTATCGTTGCTGCAGCAGGAAATAATGCCACAGACGATTATTTTTATCCAGCAGCACATGATCGTGTAATTAGTGTAGGGGCGACAAACGATAAAAATAATTTAGCGGACTTTTCTAACTTCGGTCCACAGGTTGACATCGTAGCTCCTGGAGAAGGAATTTATAGCTCGATCTTTGATACTCAAAAGAATGCTTCCTCATTTTTAAAAGCTGATGGAACATCAATGGCTTCACCAGTTGTAGCAGGTGTTGTTTCCTTACTATTATCAAAGTACCCTGATCTACAGCCTTACGAAGTGGAAGCGGTTCTTGAGCGTACAGCAACTGATCTTGGAGAAGCTGGCTATGACTTAACCTATGCAAATGGTTTAGTAAATCCTGTTGCTGCACTACAATATGATATTACTCAATTACCAGAGAGAATTCAGTGGGATGATGAAAAGATTTTGAGCGAGGCATCATTAATCACTTTTAGTGAAGATCGTTTTACGACGCAAGGTAAGCTACAATCTCCAGAAGAAGGACATTGGTTAAAAGTAAACCTTGAAGAAGGTCAATCCGTTCAAACGATTTTAGAAGCAGCTGATAATTATGATTACAAATTAGAGCTACGTTTTTATCCAGCTACTAAAACGGAAGCAAGTGAAACAATAGAAGTGAATGATGTTGTTGCTGGTGGTTTGGAAGGTAGCTTGTTTACGGCAATAGAGAACGGGATGTTAGCAATTGGTGTTACAGATACGAACGGAAATTATAGCTTACAAGGAAAATCATCGTATGAGTTAACAGTAAATCGCTATGATGAATTACATGAAGATGGCTTAACGATAGATAACCCTGCAATGATCACATCTTTACCATTTGATAGTGAGCAGCTTGAAAGGGCACCATTAACGATGTTATCAGTAGATAACAAGGGTGAAAAAGTAAACGATAAAGACTATTTTGCTCTTACGGTTGAAGAGCTACAAGCTGTCAATATTTCATTATCTGAGCTTCCAGGTGTTAATACTTCATTAAATGTATATTTCGCTGAAGACTTAGAGCTTGCAGATGAATACGGCTTATGGCCATTTGCATCAGCTAACACTGGAACTTCTGGTGAAGGAGAATCAGTAACGTTTGAAGCTATGCCTGGTATGGAATACATCATCGAAATTTCTAGTGAACAAACGTTAGATATCTTTAGTTTACTGTTCCTAGGAATGGACTTGAAGACTGATGTATCAACGTCTGCAGTTCCATATCATTTGCTTGTTGAGAAGGTAGACTTTCCAGTTGATGAAGATAGCTTGTCGTTTGAACCAACTCCAGAAGAAGAGCTTATGTCTGGAGAAATCGATAAATCCGCATACATGACGTCCAAAAAGAATGCAGCGGAAGATCAATTGGATCTATTATTTGAGTCAAGCTGGAGTGAGTTTTCTCCAGAGGAAGTAGAGCTCATTATGGCTACTGCAATCGATTATACGATTGGAGAGCAAGCTGAAGGGTATTTCCAATATAGCGGAGACAGTGATTTTTATACGTTCATGCTCGACCAGGAGCAGGATGCGATACTGCAATTCGATTTAAATAAAATGAATACAATGATACCTACCTTAACAGTTTATGAATACAACGAGGAAGAACAAACATTAAATGCTGTGAATCAATCATTTAGCTTTTTAATGGAAATGGAAGAAACACCAACGATCACCATTCCGTTAGAGAAAGACAAGCAATATTATGCGAAGGTTGAAAATGGTAGCTATCAGCCAGCGAAAGAAATGTATGAAATGTCATCAAAAATAGTATACGATGTGCCATTTGATGACAACGAAAAAAATGATGAACCGCTACAATCGACTATTTTAAAACCAGATGTTTCAGTGAATGGGAGCTTCATTTTTGCTGACGATGTGGACACTTACTATTATAAGCACCGTAGTGAAGAAGAGTTATTTGGCTTATCTGTCAAAGTAAATCAGCTTACAGATCAACAAAAGCTAGAGCTGCCATCAGAAATCAAATCACCATTAATGCTAGGGTTTATGATTGTTGAAGATACAAATGGTAACATGTTTATTGATGGGGATGAAGCGAGAAAATCAATCGTATATGAACCTGATTTTGTGAATGTTGAAGGAGATTTGAACGGCTCATTTAAAGCGCGAGAGGGCATCGGATATTTTGTTGTCGCGATGAATTACGGCTCTATATTCTTCGGGCAAACAGTCAAATCGTATGATATTGCATTAAATACACTTGACAGCCAAGATGAAGATGCTAATTCAGTCGTAACTAATAACATCCCTTCAATGCCACTTCAGTTTGTGAAAAATGAAGATGTGTATGAGGCTGTAGGCTATTTAAATGCTGGTGTTGACTTTGGAGATAAAGACTATTATCAATTTGATGTGTCAAATGACGGGGAGTATGAGGTGTCGTTACAAATACCGTCAAGTATAGATGGTGACTTAACAATTTACAGCAATGAGGGTTATGTCGTGAAGACCTTTGATCATTATGGATCTGGTGATGAGGAAATCGGAACTGTACAATTAACAGAAGGTACGTATTATTTCGAAGTGAAGGATTCACAACTAAATGCTAGTAATGAACCGTACACATTGCGCGTAAAATCAACAAACTAATCGTTTTAAACTAGGCTGATGCCAAAAGTATTGTTACTTTTGAGCATCAGCTTTTTTTGAGTTTTATCAATATGAGTTAGGACCTTAATAAACTCCCAAAAAAATATAGTTATGCTATTATTTTACTGGTATATTATGTTATAGTATTCTTGGGTTAGAAAAATATGGAATTATTATTACGTGGTAGATTTTATTCCGTATGTTATTAAGTTTAATATTTGATAGGGGAGATCAAGGATTTTCCTCGGGGCAACCCCAGGGTTGTAGGTAGTTGAATCGTCTATGATTAATAGAATGAGGAGGAGAAAATGGGTATGAAAAAGTGGAAGAAAACTGCGTTGTCATTAGGTTTGGCATCTTCATTAGCCGTACCAAGCTTTACATCAGCAGCCTTTACACCGACGCCAACCAATGTGAATGGATTAAAGGAGCAAGAGTTTTATAATGTACTAGATCGATTGAATTTAACTAACAAAGAACAGCAAGAGCTCGCTTTTAAACAACAATTAGAAGCAAATGATCAAGTTAGCGAGGATACACTGATCATCAAATATAGCACAAAGCTGTCTGACAAAGTACATAACCGTGCAGGAACGCTTGTTGAACGATCGTTCCCATCGCTTGGCTATGATGTTGTAAAACTTAAAAAGGGCCGTAGCTTACAGGATGCGATGCAATATTATATTTCCCAAAGAGATGTTGTAAACGTATTGCCAAGTTATACGTACGAGCTACTTGGTGGAAAAGGTGATCCGAAAGCGGACAGCATGTATCATCTATCACTGTTACAAATTGATAAAGCATTAAATCTTGCAGGGGATCATGAAGTGACTGTAGCAGTCATAGATTCAGGAATTGACGTAGACCACCCAGATTTAAAATCAAAAATATTGCCACCGTATAACGCTGGTGATCCTGCGAATCAAGGTATGCCATACCATCATGGTACACACGTTTCAGGAATAATTGGTGCAGAGGCGGACAATGGAGAAGGTGGGCATGGAATCAATCCTAAGGCAACGATTTTACCTATTGACGTGTCCTATCTAACTGACTACGTCATTGCAGAGGGAATTTTGTATGCGATTGAGCAAGAAGCAGATGTCATTAATATGAGTCTCGGAGGATCGATGCCTAGCCCGATTATGGAGGACGCAGTACAAAAAGCACTAGACGCTGGCATTACAGTTGTAGCTGCAGCAGGAAATAGCACATCTGATGCATATCATTACCCAGCGGCGTTCGATGGAGTCATTAGTGTAGGGTCTACAAATAGTGAAAATGAGCTTTCATATTATTCGAATTTCGGACCAGCTGTAGATATTGTAGCGCCTGGTGAAGACGTCTATAGTACAGTGTTTGATCTTCAAAAAAATGCATCGTCCTATGTAGAAATGAGTGGAACATCGATGGCATCTCCAGTCGTTGCAGGTGTCGTATCACTTTTATTATCTACATACCCAGATTTAACTCCAGCTCAGGTTGAATTCATACTTGAACAAACAGCCATTGACCTAGGTGAAGCAGGGTATGATTTAACATTTGCGAATGGTCTAGTTAATCCAGTGGGTGCTTTACAATTCGACATGAATCTCTTACCTGACGTGATAGAGTGGAATGACGAAAGAGTATTAGCTGAAGGTGCCGATGTATCATTTGTTGAAGAGGCCTATTCAATAGAAGGAGAGCTTAGCTCACCTAACGAAATAGCTTGGCACAAAGTTGAGCTTGAGGAAGGTCAATCAGTCCAAATGATCTTAAACGGTGCTGAGGATTATGACTATAAATTCGATCTCAGATTTTACGCTGAAGGAACAAAGGAAGCTAGTAGCATACTAGAAGTAAATGATATGCTGGCTGGTGGTGCAGAAGGCCGTTTATTCACAGCCGTTGAAAAAGGAACATTAGCCATTGGGGTTACCGATGTGAATGGAAATTATAGCTTGCAAGGGAAATCTTCCTATGAGCTCACGTTAACTCGTCATGATGAGCTTCATGAGGATGGGATTACAAAAAATGAGCCTGTCATGATTTCAGAATTACCATTCGATAGTAACGATCTTGATATTGCTCCGTTAACCTTTTTACCTGAAGAAGACAAGAATGGAGAATTAATTTCGGACAAAGACTATTTCACATTCTCAGTAGATGAACCGCAAATTGTAAGTATTTCATTGTCAGAAGTAGTAGGAATAGATTCAGCAATTAATGTTTATTTTGCAGAAGATTTTTATCAAGAGCTTCCGGTAGGTCTTTCAGCTGAAGAGCTTGAATGGTATAAACCGTGGGCAATTGAGAGCATGAATGGAGGACGCATGGGTGAAGGTGAAGTCCTTACGTTTGAAGCGATGCCAGAGATGGAATATGTAATAGAAACATCTAGTGAGCCAGTGGATGATTTCTTTTTCTTCTTCTTTGATCCATTTAATCCATTTTTTGATCCTTCACAAATGATGGGGGAAGAAGACAATATCCCAGCTTCTGCAGCTCCGTATCAAGTAACAATGAACACAGTTGAACTACCAGCGGATGAAGATGCAGAGCAAATGGACAGTTATGAAGATGAATTTATTGCAGGTAAAATAAGCAAGCAGGAATATATGCAATTAAAGAAGGATGAAATCGAACAAGATTTAGTGATCATCATAGAGAGTTATTTCGAAGAGTTTTCTGATGAATTTCTTGATAGAATGACTTCTACAGCCATTGAATATACTGTTGGAGATGAAGCAGAAGGATATTTCCAAACGTATGGTGATGAGGATTTTTACACTTTTACGACTGACAAAGATGCTGTATATAAATTTTCATTGAATCAAGATAAATCGATGATGCCAATGGTGACGATTTACGAGTTTGATGAAGAGGAGCATGATCTTATTGCAGTGGGGAGATCAGGATATAGCATTTATACTGGAGAGCCTGAACCGGTATTGACAATTGCTTTACAAAAAGAGAAGAGCTACTTCTTAAAAGTAGAAAATAGAATGTACCGAATTTCAGAGGTACCGTACGAGTTAACATCTACTATACTTGCTGATGCGCCACACGAAAAAAATGAACAAAATGATCGACCTCTTCAGGCGACGATTATCAAGCCGAACCAAGCTGAAACAGGGTATTTTGTATTTAATAATGATATTGATATGTATTATTATAAACATCGCAGTGCGGATGAGATTCTTGGATTTGGTCTAAAGACAAATGAGCTAACTGCTGAGCAAGAGGAAGCTATGCCGAACGAATTGAAAAATCCGTTAATGATGTCCGCACAAATCGTTGAAGACACGAATGGAAATATGATCATTGACGATGATGAAGCAAGTAAATCATTAAACTATTATTCGTTTTTCTTAGAAGATACGAATATATCAGGTTCGTTTAAAGCGAAAGAAAACGTTGGGTATTTTGTGTTAACTGCATCTACTGCATTTTTAGGCATATCGCTTAAATCTTATGATGTATCCATTCAAACACTGGGTAGTCAGGATGAAGATGCTGCCACAGTCGTTACGAATAACATCCCGTCAAAGCCACTTCATTTCGTGAAAAACGAAGCAACATATGAGGCAGTCGGATATTTAAATTCAGGTGTTGATTTTGGGGATAAGGACTATTATGACTTTATTGTTGAGCAAGACGGTACATTTGATGTAACACTAGATAGTCCAGGAGGGTTAGATGGTGTTGTAACGATCTACAATAGTCACGGTGTAGCTGTACTAGAAATGGATAGCTACGGTGAAGGAGATCAAGAGATTTCATCTGTATCATTAACAGCAGGAACGTATTATTTTGAAGTGAAAGACGCATACTTACGATTTAGTAAGGAGCCATATACATTACGTGTAACAAGCAATAATTAGCAAGACATACATGGGCTGAAGGGATCATACAACCTGATTTCCTCAGCCTATTTGATTTAGATCCGGTGCGAATAGGAAAGAGTAGTATATAAAAGAAAATAATAGTTTAATTGCAAAAAATATGAAACTTTTTTGTGATTTATACGTCTATAATAAAAGGGAACATAATAGTTTTATAGAGGATGTTCAAAAGCAATAAGCTATTTTGAACATGCAAAATGATCGCACTTTGAAAGAAATGAAAGGGGAGTATGTAAATGAAAAAGTGGCAAAAAACAGCGATGTCATTAGGGCTAGCATCTACTATGTTGGTTCCTAGCTTTGCATCTGCATCGACTACACTGAACAATGCACAGGATTTTAAAGCAAATCAGCCCTATAATGTACTCAATCAATTAGATTTAACTAAATTAGAGAAGCACAAGCTTGCATACAAGCAGAAGACGGATGCGAGTGAGCAAATTAGTGAAGATACACTTGTGATTAAATATGACACTAAGTTAACAAATGCTATGCACAATCAAGCAGGGACGCTACTAGAACGATCCGTACCATTGCTAGGGTACGACATTGTCAAACTGAAAAAGGGGCGCAGCCTTGAAGATGCTGTTAAATATTACTCTTCGCTGGATCATGTTGCTAGTATAACACCAAGCTATACATATGAAACAGATGCCATTAGCAATGATCCAAAATCCGAAAATATGTACCATCTATCTCTACTTGAAATTGATAAAGCGTTAAGCCTTGCAGGAGACCACGAAGTAACAGTAGCGGTTATTGACACAGGTATTGATGCCAATCACCCAGACTTGAAATCTCAAATTTTACCACCGTATAATGTCGGTGACCCGAACCATACAGCATCAGTAGATGTGCATAGCACACACGTATCAGGAATTATCGGTGCCGAAGCAAATAACGGTGTTGGTGGCTATGGCGTCAATCCGAATGCAAAGATTTTACCAATTGATGTGTTTGGAGGTATCTTCGTTAATGATTACGTGATTGCAGAAGGAATCTTGTATGCGATTGAGCAGGAAGTAGACGTCATAAACATGAGTCTGAGCTCACCTTTTCCAAGTCCTATTTTAGAGGAGGCTGTTGACAAGGCGATTGATGCAGGGATTGTCATCGTCACCTCAGCAGGGAACACGGCTTCGGATGGATATCGTTATCCAGCTGCCTTTGATGGTGTCATCAGTGTTGGTGCGACTGATATGAATAACAAGCTAGCTGACTTTTCAAGCTATGGCGCGTACGTTGATATCGTAGCACCAGGTGTAGATATTTATAATACGGTATATGATTTTACGAAACAAGCTTCCTCATACGCAGAGCTTAGTGGAACGTCAATGTCATCGCCAATCGTTGCGGGTGTTGCTTCGCTCTTATTATCTAAATATCCTGATTTAAAGCCGCATGAGGTTGAAGCAATTCTAGAGCGAACAGCTAATGATTTAGGCGCTGAAGGCTATGATTTGAAGTATGCAAATGGCATAGTTAATCCTGTAGCTGCCTTGCAATATGATGTGAACCATTTGCCTCAAGTGATAGATTGGACAGATGAGAGGGTATTAGCAGAAGCTACGACTATTTCCTCTGCTGAATATACACAAGAAGGAGCGCTCACTTCACCCGAAGAGGTGGATTGGTTCCGATTTGATCTAGAAGAAGGTCAAGCTGTTCAAACATCGTTAATGGGTGCGAGCCAATACGACTATGAATTAGAGCTCCGTTTCTTTCCTGAAGGAGCGGCAGAAGCAGCAGAAACAATTGAGATAAATGATGCATTCCTAGGGGGGCAAGAAGGGACGTTATATACAGCCCTTGAAAATGGAACATTGGCTATCGGAATTACTGATGCAAATGGTAACTATAATATAGAAGGAAAGTCTCGTTACGAGCTGAAGCTTGAACGATTTGATGAACTACATGATGATGGGTTGACAAAGAACAATATCGCATCTATCTCTGAGCTGCCATTTAATAGTGACGATTTGGAAAATGCTCCACTCACTTTCATACCTGAAGCAGATAAAGATGAGGAGTACAAGGCTGATAAAGACTATTTCACCTTTAGTGTCGAAGAGCCTGAAGTTGTTTCGATATCATTATCTGAAGTACCCGGTATTGACTCAACATTGAATATTTATTTTGCAGAGGATTTCAATAGGGAAATTCCTGCAGACATACCAGAGGAAGAACTCTTTATGTTTGAGCCATGGCCATTTGTTCGAGCGAATACTGGTCAAACAGGTGAGGGAGAGGTAGCTACCTTTGAGGCGATGCCAGGTATAGAGTATATTATTGAGGCTTCAAGTGAACCGGAGTTTGACTTCTTCTATTATTTCTTTGAAGGTATAGAAGCACCTTCGGATGTCCTTCCTGCGTCAGCAGTACCATATCAGCTAGTAGCTGAAGTGGTCGATATTCCAGAGGATGAGGATGGCTATCCGATGATGGAAACATATGAGGAAGAATTGATAGAGGGGACGATTGATCAAGAGGAATATATTGCGTACAAAAAGGATGCTATAGAAGAAAATTCTATTTTTATTGGGTCTAGTTGGTCTGAATTCGACCCTGATGAAACTGAGCAAATTATTAGTTCTGCTATTCAATACAACATTGGTGACAATGTTGAAGGGTATATTCAATACTCCGGTGACCGTGACTTTTATACGTTTACCACGGACAAAAATGCAGTCTATCAATTTGAGTTTGAAAATACAAAAACGATGAGGCCTTGGGTAGAGCTTTATGAATATGATGAAGAAAGTAATGAGCTGTATTGGGTTGCGTATACTGACTTTTATTACGGTAGCATGGAAAACAGTAAAATGACTGTTGCGCTAGAACAAGGTAAGCAATATTACGTTAAAATTCAAAACGACCTTTGGCAGCCGTCGGCAGAACCTTATCAAATGTCATCAACTACGCTTGTCGATGTGGCACATGATGCAAATGAACCAAACGACAAGCCGATTTTAGCAACGATATTAAAGCCTGGTAGCTCAGTAAGTGGATCGTTCATTCTTCCTAATGATGTGGACACGTATTACTATAAACATCGTAGCGATACGGAAGTATTAGGTATATCGTTAACGCCAAATCCATTTTCAGAGGAACAAGAGCAAAGCTTACCACAAGATGTTAAGGGAGCGCTGTTAATGGAGGCTGTTATCGTTGAGGATACGAACGGTAATATGATGATTGATGATAGCGAAGCAGAAAAAGGAATGATGCTCATGCCAGGATTCTTTAGTCCAGATGGAAAGATCCAAGGCTCATTTAAAGCAAAAGAGAACGTAGGATATATTATCGGAGCGATGAATTATACGTGGGATGGTTTATCAGTCCAAACATACGATATTTCGTTGTTCGAACCTAACACCGATGACGAGGATAGTAACTCGGTGGTAAGCAATCATGTTCCAACAGAGCCACTTCACTTTACAAAAGTTGAAGGAGCATATGAAGCTGTTGCTTACTTAAACGGTGGCGTCGAATTCGGTGACAAAGATTACTATGAATTTAATGTATCAAATGACGCAGCATTTGACGTGTCACTACAAGTACCATCATCAATTGATGGCGCTGTGACTATTTATGACAGCGAAGGTGATGTTGTGCAGGAAATCGACTTCTACGGAGTAGGTGACGAAGAAGTCGCTACAGTATCATTACAAGCGGGTAAATACTATTTTGAAGTGAAAGATGCCGCATCTAAATCAAGTAAAGAATCATATACTTTACGAGTAGCATTTAGTAAGTAGCATATAACATTATAAAAAGGTTGACTCAAAAGGGCAATGGCTCACAACGGTTCGTAATAGAGTGAGCTATGACCCTATGAGTCACCTTTTTTTATTTTATGGCTCCACAATGTTTGAACTTTATCATGTTACTGAAGCGGGATTTAGCATGTTTTTTGTGCGAAAGTAGGTACATAATATACTAGGACATATGTAGTGAAAAGCTTGATGAGGATGTAATCGTGTAACATTTACTAAAACATAATGCTCATTTAGTAACATTCATTAAAGTCTATTAGCGACTGAGCATCATTTGTAGTAGAATAATAGAAAAAAGAGGAGTGGAGATATTGAAGAAGATACTACCAGCGGCCTGTCTTTCGTCATTCATATTGCTATCAGGGCAGCCTAGCATACAAGCGGTCGCAGAGACAACAGCATCGATCGAAAAAGATGAGGTCGTACAATTGACAACTGCTGAAAAGAAACAATTATTATGGGAGGTTGCTGTTGAATACGGTATTCCGCCTGAGATATTAAAGGCTATCGCACAAAAAGAAACGGATATGACACAATTTAATGAGGATGGCACGCCACATATTTCAGAGGATGGCGGCATTGGCATGATGCAAATTACTCTTACAGAGGAACAGCAGCTTACTAGTGACATAGACGTGGAGCGCTTAAAGACTGACCTACGCTATAATATTGAAGTAGGAGCAAGTATTTTAAAGGAGAAGTGGGAGTGGGATTTCCTTCCTATTATTAATGATCATGACCCTACTGTGATTGAAAACTGGTATTTTGCAGTAATGGCTTACAATGGTTTATCAAAGAGGAATGATCCAAACTTGGAAGAGAATGAGCCGTACCAAGAGAAGGTCTTTCAATCCATTCGTGAAAATAGTTTACTAGATATTAAGGACATACCAAAAGTAGATATTACTTATGCTGATCCAGACAAGCCGGAGCTGATGACCTTTTCTGTAGCCTCTTATGATTGGCCCGAGCTAGCTACAAAGTCAACTCAGTTATTAACGACAGGTGATCAAGTTTATACATTAAATAATGCTGCGTCATATTCATATATTCGTCATGATGTAGATGGTGAACATGCTGGCAATTTACCACACTATACCCCTTTAGAAATCGTGAGTGGACCTTTTGAAAGTGATAACGATGCAAACCATCTTGTTTATTACGAAGTAAAAGGGAACGGAGTAGACGCATACATATCATCTTCTAATCTTCAGCAAGGAAACGTTTCAGTTTTTCCTGATATCGAAGATCGTGAAGTAGCAGCAGCAGTTACTTATTTACAATTGAAGGGTATGATTTCGGGTCATGTAGACGGCACATTTAAGCCGGACGATACTTTATTGCGTAGACATGCCGCGTCTATCTTAGTGAAGGCTCTTGACTTAAAGCTACCTGAGGGCTATAAGATGAAGGCAACTGATATGGAACAGGGCGAACTAGGCTATGATGAGATGGTCATTGCTGAAGCTCATGGCATAATGGGTGTCGGCGGAAAGCTGCGTCCTAATGAATATTTGACGAGATCGCAAATATCTTCAATATTAGCTCGTACGTATACAGGTACATACGAAGCGGCTACAACAAATGTAGCATTTATAGATTTGGATGAAACGTATTGGAATTATGAGGATATTAATCTACTAGCGAATAATGGCATTACTGACGATCAGGCGTTTCGACCGGAAGATGATGTTACGCGAGCTGAATTTTCACTGTTTTTAAAACGGACGCTTACACTTGAAAAGTAAAATATTTAAACATATATGTAGATGAAGTCTAGATTGATACGTCTAGACTTTTTTTATAGTAGAATGATAGAAAAAACAGGTGGTGTACATATTGAAAAATTTACTTCGGTTGTTTGTCATTTCATGTGTATTCATGCTTGCTTATACGCTTGACGTTGAAGCAGCAGTATTTGATGAAACGAAGACAACGACAGCAGCCCAATTTCAGTACGAGGATTATTACACGTTAATGCAAAGCTATACAGGTGATAGTGGTGTAACGATTGAAAGCTATAGCTCCAAATGGAAAACAGAAGAGCAGCTTATTGAAGTTGAACAGGAGCTATTGCGTAATAAGCACGGTGAGGAGCTTGAACTATTAGGGAAGGTTGTTCTTCTCCCTGACTATCCTGCCGGAGACGAAACACTAGGACAGTATTTTGCACTTTATGAATTACGTGGAACAAAGTGGTCTCTTTTACCAGACAGGAAGATTTATTTATATGGTGTCGATGATTTCGCGACAGTGCCAGAAATTGCTCAGACATTATCGCATGAATATGGCCATCACTTTACATTTTATCATTTAATAGAAGGTGAGAATCTAGAGCCTGATGAGTGGATGAAAAGTAATTACGCTGAAGTTCGAAGCCTTTCAACAAATCACAAAGCTCATAGTGACGGGTCAGGGGATTATGTATGGGGGCTAGCAGAAATTTTGGCGGAGGATTACGTACAGTTATTTGGTACAGAGCTAGCCATTATGGATCATGCTCAATTAAATGGCATCATTCAGACCCCATTCGATAATGTTAATATTCAGGAATATTGGCGTGAAGTGCTCAATTCAAGCGAGTATGAAGTAAGGGAGCCGATGGATTTATATCTTCTTGATTACGAGAAGAACATGCGGGATCGTTCCTATTATAATTTGCAGTTCCATACATCTTCAATAAGTAACAACCCAATCTTTTTAATTGGCCAAGACGGAGAAGGTATATATAAACCAATAACGATTGGTACAATTGAGACGAGTAGTCCATCAGCTAGTTGGTATAGTCCATCCGAGCTGCAAGCTAATCTTTCCTGGGTGTTTGATAGCTATACATTTAAGCGTGTTAAATTTATTACACGGCAGCATGAAGAGGTAGGATTTAACCGTGGCTCCGAGTCGTTAAGAATAACGTATAATAATATAGAAGAAAGTAAGATTACTAACGAGCAATTGAACCTTCAAAACAGCTTAACGTTTCTGGAAAAAAAGCAGCTATTATCAGAAATAGCCAATGAATATCGCATTCCAGCAGAAGTACTAAAAGCGATTGCATATGTTGAAACAGGCATGATGCAATTTGATGACGATGGGCACCCTATCATCTCAGAGAACGGCGGGCTTGGCATGATGCAAATAAGGCTGTCTGATGAGGAAATGAATGAACGAGGGATTGATCGTCATCAATTAGAGACCGACACACGTTATAATGTAGAGGTCGCAGCACAACTGTTAAATGAATACTGGGAATCAAGCAAACTACCGAAAATTAACGAGCATGACCGAAGCATTATTGAAGACTGGTATTTTACGATCATGGCATATGACGGATTAACTAAGCAAAATGACCCGCATATTGAACATGAACAAGCCCCTTATCAAGAGCGTGTCTTTGAGGCTATTCGTGAGCATAGTTTAGTCGATGTTCAACAAATACCACCTTTTGATGTTGTTTATGATGATACTAATGCACCAGAACAACTAAGTTTTCCAACGATGTCCTATCAATGGGACGGGTTAATGACGCAAACAGCTCAGCCCTTAAGCAATGGTGACCTTGTATATACGAACAATGCTCATGCATCCTATTCGGAGTTTAGCGATGAGCTCGATGGAGACACAGTGAAAAATGTCTTTGACTACACACCGCTTCAAATAATTGCAGGACCCTTTGAAAATAACGACCCTGCGATCCATTATGTATATTATGAAGTGCTAGGCAATGAGATGGGTGGCTATATCGCATCGGTGAATGTACACAAAGGTAATGTCACGATCTTTCCAGATATTGAGGATGATGACCTGGCAGCAGCGGTCTCGTATTTACATATGAATGAGGTCATCAATGGCTATGAAGATGGCACTTTCAAACCAAATCATACACTGCTTAGAAGACATGCAGCGGTAATCATAGTAAGAGCACTTGATTTGAAGCTTCCAGAAGGCTATGAAGTAAAAGCAACAGACATGAATATAGGTGATTTAGGCTATGAAGCAATGGCTATCGCTGAAGCAAATGGCTTAATGGGTGTAGGAGGAAAGTTGCGTCCGAATGAATATTTGACTAGATCACAAATCGTCTCTATTTTAGCCCGTGCCTACACAGATAAATATATTCCTGCTACAACAAACAAGATCTTTACAGATGTAGATGAAGCATATTGGAACTATGAAGATATTAACCTATTAGCAAATAACGGCATCATTCCTGAGCAGACCTTTCGACCGGCTGACGACATTACACGTGCTGAATTTGCACTATATGTTATGCGAACGATGCTTCTTGAATAGCATCAAATATAAAAGCGATACTCCCTCGGTGGAGTATCGCTTTTTAGCTTTTGAGAATTCTATAGGTAGCATTTCATTAATCATCATCGATATCTATGTATGACTTTATTAAACAACAATTATGTAATAGTTGAAAATTCTTAGTACAAGGCACGATAGAGAAATGCTGCAAATTGTGAACGGTTTATTTCCGCGTCTGGCTTGAATGACTGATCTTCATATCCTGTTGTAATGCCTGAAGCGGCGAGCTTTTGGATGGCATCGTATGCCCAGTGGGATGCATCAACGTCAGTAAACTCAATCGGTTCCTTCGCCTCTTCTAGTGAAAACAGCGTGGCAAACCATGTTGCAAGCTGTGCTCTCGTGAGACCTTTTTCTGGGTTGAAGTTTCCTTCATCACCACCGCTAATTCCTAGTTCCTGCAGTGCATTAATCGCACCTACAGCCCAATGATCACTTGATACATCCTTAAACGTTTCCGTTCGGTTAGACATATCTAAATTCATCGCTACGGCGAGTAATGCGGCTACATCAGCCTTTGTAATGATTGTTTCCGGATAAAAATAACTATCTTCATATCCAATGATCAATCGATCTGTAGCTAATGTTTCAATTTCATTATACGCCCAGTACGTCGTCGGGATATCATGGAATGAAGCTACTTGTAAGTCATAAGAAAGGTACCGTCTTGCACCTAAATAACGAGCTTTCCAATAATAAGGGTCATTTAAAGAGCTAATTGAGACCCCCTTACCATTTTGAGAATGAATAAATTGATCATCTCCAATATAAATACCTGAATGAGATACGCCACTACCGCTCGTGTTAAAAAAGACGAGATCGCCGATACGGAGATTAGCTCTATCTACTGTTACTCCACTATTGTATTGCTCACCAGTTGTTCTCGGTAAAGAGATTCCAGCTTGAGCTAGTACGGTACGTACATAACCTGAGCAATCAAAGCCACTCACAGTTGTGCCGCCGTATTTATATGGAACACCGATATACTTTTTCGCAGCAGGCATTAACACGTCATAATTTTGCGCTGCAGCATATGTACTTATCGTATTAGAAAAAAATACAATAAATAATGTAACTATTATGAAACTAAAACGTCTAATAATAAGAACCACCTCATCATTTGGAAAATTACGCATCGTTTGCTAAATTTCTACACATAATTTATTTTACCATATTAATCTATTGACTTAGTTTACAGTTTTGTAACAATTAAGTTTAAAATATAGTAATAACCCCCCTCCAAAATACATATACTGAAATGTTCATATCTAGCATCCATTAATAGTAGAAACGATGCACCATTTATTTGTAAGACGAACCACATCTTAGGTATAGACTTATAAATAAACTTTGGCAAATTTTAAAAAAAGCAATTAAACTCTTGCATAAACTGACATTTCTTGTAGAATAGTAGTTGTAAGACTAGTATTTGTTTATGGAAATAAATTGTTAACAGGAATTCGTTGACATTTGTTCCTGAAATAATTATACTAGTACTTGTTTATAATTGGGTTTAAGAGATTTATAGCTTACTAACATGGCTTATTAAGTACATATTCTCTTAAATTGAATTACCTTAAATTTAGAATTACAAGTAGCAAAAGGGAGGAAATTATCTAATGGCTTACCAACCAAAGTCTTATCGTAAATTTTTAGCTGGATCGGTATCAGCTGCTTTAGTAGCAACTGCAATCGGACCAGTTGCAGCAAGCGCTGAAAGTGCTAGCTTCTCTGATGTGTCAGCTGACCATTGGGCTCATATGTACATTACTGAACTAGCAAATGAAGGAATTATCAACGGGTTCCCAGACGGAACATTCGGACCTCAAGTTGAATTAACTCGCGGTCAAGCTGCGAAATTATTCCAACGTGCTCTTAACTTAGAAGTTCCTGAAGATTTAACTTCTTTTGATGATGTAGCAGAATCAACTGATGAAGAGCTTAAAGAAGCTGCTGCTGCAGTAAAAGCTGCTGGAATCTTCAAAGGTAGCAACGGTGTATTCGGAGCAAGCGATACGTTAACTCGTGCTCAAATGGCTTCAGTTCTTGTTCGTGCATTCGGCTTAGAAGCAAATGACGAGGTTGAAGTTACTTTAACTGACTTAGACTTAATTGATGAGTCTCACAGAGAGAACGTTGCAATCTTATTCCAAAACGGTGTTACAACTGGTAAAGAAGACGGTACTTATGATGGAAGCGGAAGTGTACCACGTGCAAACTTCGCAGCATTCTTATACCGTTCATTAAATATGGAAGCATCAGCAATTGCTGAAGTAACTGTTGTAGATAGCACGACTATCGACGTAGTATTCAACAGCGTACTTGAAGAAGTAAATGTTGAAGACTTCACTTTTGACAACGACCTTGAAGTATTAGAAGCTGAAATTCTTGTTGAAGAAGAAGCTGGTGAAGAGGAAGTTGAAGCAGCTGCTGAAGGTATGACTACAGTACGTCTTACAACTTCTGTACAAGAAGCTGGTGTTGAATACACTTTATCTTATATGGGTGAAGCTGTTGATACATTAGAAGGATTTACTCCAGTTGATCCTGAGGTTGTTGGTGCTAGTGCACTTAACCTTAAGCAAGTTGAAGTTGTATTCAATTCAGCTGACTTATTAGTAGCTGACGAAGTTGAAGATGTAGACAACTACACATTCCTTGATGCTAGCGATGATGAAGTTGAAGTGCAAAGTGTTGCTTTAGACGGAAACGTTGCTGTAGTAACATTTGAAGACAATGTACCAAACCAAGCGAAATTATCATTAGAAATTGATGATAATGTAACAGGCGAAGAGTATACTCAAGAAGAAATTTACTTCTTTGACACAGTTATTCCTGAAGCTGTTGGCGCTGAAGTTGTTGGAAGTAAAGCTATTAAGGTTATGTTCAGTGAACCAATTAACCAAGCTGAAACTACTGATGTGAGAGATGCATTCTCTTTAGATGATGGTTCTCAATTTGTTAAGAGTGTTGAATTTAACGAAACAGAAACAGAAGCTATCGTTTCTTTCTACTCTGACTTAGAAGAGGGTACAGCAACTCTAAACGTGACGAATGATCTTGAAGATTACGCTGGATATAGTGTAGTACCATCTGCAATTGAACTTGAAGTTGTAGAAGATACTGAAGCTCCAACAATTGTTGAAGTGAAAAATGTATCACCACGTAAAGCGACATTAGTATTCAATGAAGTAATTGAATTCACTAATGGTACGAATGAGTTAACTGGTACAGAACTTGAAGCTATTTATCACACGAATACTTCTAACCATGCTTTAACAGCTGAAATTAAAAATGGTAATGAAATTCATGTAACTTTCGCTGAAGATGATTCACTTCCAAACGGAATTGCATACTTATATGTAGATGGTGAAACTGTTCGTGATTTATGGAATAACGAAAACGAACAAACTTTAAGAATTACTGCAGATGTTGAAGTTGATGAAACTGCTCCAACTGTAGATAAAATTGAAGCAATTTCTCAATCTTCATTAAAAGTAACTTTCAGTGAAACTCTTAATGATACTGCTGAAGTTAAAGGTAACTACACACTTCTTAATGAAGATGGAGACGAAGAAGATATTATTGACGATGTAGATTTCGCTGAAGATGAAGATGGTAATGACGTTACTAATGTAGTGATCATCAACTTAGATGATCCAATCTATGGCGACTACACATTAGTAGTTGATGATGTTGAGGACGAAGCTGGAAATGCTATTGATTCATCTGAAACTACATTTACTGTAGAAGATGAAACTCCACCAGAATTTACTAACTTTGAAGCAACGTTATACGATGACGGTGACGATGTAGAAACTTTAGTAATTGACTTTGGTGAAGGAATGGCTACTGAAGGTAATTACTCAGTGTTAGATTTATCTAAATACCAATTTAATGGTGCTTCTTTAGATAAAGACGGAGTAAAAATTACTGCATTTGATAAAGATTCTAAAGTTAAAATTGAAGTGAAAAAATCTAAAGCAGAAATTGATTTCGATACAGATTCAGTAGATGCAGCAGGTGATTTCACAAGCTGGTCACTTGAAATTGCAAGAGTAGCAGACGCTGCAGGTAACAAAACAGCAGCTTTATCAGGTGATGTTGGTATTGCTGGAGCTGGATCAGTTGGCGTTTATGACTACAAAGCTACTGCAACAAATGAATTAGTTCTTACTCTTGATGATCTAGTAAGTGACTTTGATGCTGATGATTTCGAACTATATCAAGGTGCTACTCAACTAACAGAAAATGAAGTAATTGGTGCTTCTATCGATAACTCAGGAAGTAGATCAGTTATTACATTCAAACTTGCTGATGGTACGTTAAATACTAATGGTACTTATAATGGTTCTGACGAGTTGATTGAAGTTAGAACAATTGCTGACGCTACATTAATTGATACAGAAAATGGCTTTGGCGAGAAAGTTGAAATTGTAGATGCTGACGAAGAAAAAGCGAGCGATGCTATTGTTGCTGTTGTTGAGAAAACTCCTACTGATAAGGATGATGTAACAGTAACTTTCACTGATCTAGATGGTGATGGCGAAATTGATGAAGACGAGCAAGCAACATTTAAACTAAATTACTCTGAAGACCTTGATCCAGCCAGCATATCAAAACTTACTTATGCTGTTGAAGGATTTACAGTAGATACTGTTGCTTTAGATGCTGGTGACGCTTCTGTAGTTGTTATTACAGCTGATGCTAATGATGATAACACAGAATATGATGTTGATATAACTCAAGCTCTTGACATCGCTGATGCTAACGATGTTGTTGTAGAATCAGGTACTGAATATACTGTTTCTTCAATAGTTGTAGATCCTATTGCAGATCTTATGGTGCAAATAGGTAACTTAGATGCTGCATCTACTCAAGATGAGCTTGAAGATGCTAGAGCAAAATTTGAAGCTTTAGATCCAGCTGATCAAGGATCTGTGACAAACGAAGGTGATTTACAAGCATTAGAACAAGCTTTAGTTGATGGTGTAGCTGCAGCAATTTTAGCTCATGCTACAACACCAAATGCAGTTGCGGGAACAATTGAATTACCAGCAGTTGCTAATGGATTCACAATTGCTGTGGATTCAACTACTGCAGCTCTAGTTTATAGCGCTACTGGTGAGTTATTAGCAGATGGAAATTCAGATGTAGTATTTACAGTAACTCATACTGCTTCAGGTAAAGATGCAAATACTGGTACAATTACAGTTGCAGTAGACGTTCAGTAATAAATAAACTATTATAATTAAATTTTTATGGGAATAGAACTTTGTTCTATTCCTTTTCTTATACCTAAATAGAGTAACTAGGAAACCCAAAGCATATAACGAGGTAAAAAAACTTAGATATTTTGCTTGGAGAACTAACAAATCAACTTTTGAAATTTAATTTAAAAAGTTTGCTTAAGTGAACTTATTTTATGTTCTACATGGAGAGATTGCAGTTCATCAACTACTTTTACTATAGCTGTAATATAGGTTTAATAAGGGTGGAAATTCTAGGGATTGATGAGAGACAATTATATGTGACAAAACATAGAGAATTCTAAATAAAAACCATAATGCTTTCTAAGAGAAGCTATGAATGTCAATAGGGGTCTATGAAATTGCTAATAGGTATTAAAATAGGAATGTAAAAAATATGACAATCTATTATTCAAGTAGTTTATGGTGAAAGGAAATATAGAAAATATTATTATTGAATCTAAAAAAACACACCCTTTTTCGAGATGCCACACGCTCTCTTTTAGGGTGTATTTTTATTTAAATAAAAGCTGTTATATAATCCTTTACGTGCTTAAGAAATTAAACCTAAATTCTTTTCACTTTTTTCATCAACAATAGAAACTTCTATATCACTAATAGCGTTGTTATTAAGATCAGTAATAGGGGCAAGTTGTTCAACGAATTCACCAATAAGGTCTTCGACTTCATCTCCATCTAGGTTGACAATAAGGTAAACAATGTTTTGATCAACGGCTGTAGTTTCTACTTCATATTTTCCACCACCAACTTCAAAGGAAAGTCGAGATAATGTATTGTCATCAATTTCCTCTGAAAAGGTTAGACTAATGACGGCTTTTTCATCATCGCCTTTCAAGGAATGTACGAATACTTTTTCATCAGTATTATCGTCATCTTTTTCAATCTCAGGTGAAATTTTATCTAGTACGATAATATTATCGACATCCAATGTTTGGCCAAATCGATTTTTTGTATTCGTATCATCAGACGAGGTAATATAAATATTGTCTCCTCGGAAAGTTGCATCATGATCTAACGTATTTGCTATTGTAATTGTTATGGTAGTTTCATTGTCATTAGAGTCTAGGTCAAAGTCTTTAATTGTTAATACTTCATTTGAGTCGAGCTCTTCGTTGTTATTTTTATCAGTAAATACTATGAGATCATTGGGATCAAAATCATAAATAAGCGCCGAAAATGATAGTGATATTTCTTCAGTTGTTAAGGCTATTACATCATTATGTGAAATTGAAAAATTAGATTCGGAACTAAGTTTTATGATATTTAATAAACTTGGAGTTCGATTATCATTTTTGTCAGCAACTCTGCCAATAGCCAATGTTATGTCATCTAAATCATTATCTTCGATTGCCTCTTTAACATCGTTATAGAAGCTATCATATTTCTCTGCTTTAGTCCCAGTTTTTCTAATAACGATTTCGGCCTTCTCTCCTGCATCATATGGATTGATATCTACGTTTAAGTATTTATCATCATCTAATTCTTCAAGTAGTACTGTTTTATCATCTATAGAAAGCTCATATTTGCTTAAATCAATTATGGAATACTGACCACTTGTCATCATTTCTTCTGTAAAGTCCACAATGAAATAAAGCTCATCATCATTAACAAATGCATTTGCAGTAAAATCTTGTGGTGGAGTTTCGCTTCCAGCTAAGAAAGAATACATATTTTCATCTAAATCATTTCCAAATAAATCTTGAATGTCAAAAGCTTTTAATGTATATTCACTTTTTGAGAAATCGCCATAACGTGTATTTAGCGTTACAACAAATACTTGATCAGTATATGATTCTTTATCTTTTTCGATTTTTTTTATGGATATGTCATCACCAGCATCATCATATAACATGAAGTTTTCATCCTCTAAAGCTGAGTCAGTTTGTATCGGCTCAGAGAATGTAACAAGTAGTTGGACATAGCTACTTTTCGCATCATCTTCACTAATCATCTCTACTGCTTCAATAATTGGAGGTGTTTCGTCATCTTTTAAATATATCATTTCTGATATACTCGGATTTGTATTACCCCATAGATCGGCAACTGCAGATGAATCTATGAATATTTCTGTTTGATCTTCAATTAACGGTTCCTGGTCAAAAATGACAACGATTTCTCGAGCACTCTTTTGATATACATTTTTTGCGTCAATTGATCGGCTAGAATGATGGAAGCGCTCTTCGATGTCGTTATCGTCATCAAGTTCAATATCCTTATTAAATACGAGTGTATATTGGTTAGGGTAAATATTTGTGACTTTTTCTAGCTCCGGCTTAGTTTCGTCATATTCAACATGAAACGGAATTGATGATTCTTTGATTTTAAAATTAGCATAATCTCGAATAGTGCTATCAAGAACGAGTGTATGTTCTCCTTCTTCAATGTTAGAATATAGCTCTATATTAACTCCATTACCATTCTCAATAACGGTTATTGATCGAATCGAATATTCGTCATCATCAATCTCAAACGCTGACTTTATGTCTCTATTAGTAATATCTTCGCCGTGGATCGCATCAAAATCCATCGCTTCTGAAAAACTCACTTTTATATTTTTTGTACTAATCGCTACAACATCAACGACCTCTGGAATCGTTGTATCTAGAAAGTTTACAGTTTGTGCATGTTCTTCGCCAGTAATTATCTCGTCAATTGTGACGAGGGCACTTGAATTGTTTTGTTGTATTTTATCAAGTGTAATAAAAATTTTGTTGCCACTCGTACGAATTTGAGCAATATTAAGTTCGTCATCTTGGTTGTCAAGTATTGAATAATATTGTTCATTTTCCAAAACCGCATTGTTAAACCTTTCATGGTTTAATTCAATTTCAATTTGACGTAAATTTGGAGAAGTTATTTTTCTAATTTCTAATGGAACGTCTTCAATTTTTACGTATGAATATACCTTCTTCGCACTTCCAGGTATTGCACCTACTAGTTCATAAATACCTGGAACTGAAAAATCAAATTCCTCATCATTCCAGTCTACTGTTACTTCACCATTTCTTCCATCGTTGTAGGTTACTTCCACAGTCTCTGGTAATATTACTTCTTCACTTATATCGAAAGTCATGTCAGGAACGCGTTCAACAGATTGTATTTGGTAGATAGACCGATACATAAATGCCGCAAATTGTCCTCGCTTTACCGCTTCCTTAGGGGCATATGACCCATCATTTTTTCCTGTCGTAATGCCATTTTGAAACAGTACCTTTACAGCATTTACGTACTCTGATTCAATTGTATGCAAGTCTGTTAACGTTACTTCAACATCATTATTTTCTTGTAAATCAAATGCCTTCACGAGCCACATAGCCATGACATCTCTCGTAAGGGGTGCACCTGCATTAAATACGTTTTCACCATTTTCCTTTAAGAGGTCAGCACTCTTCATGGCTGCGATGTAATCTGCAAATTCTGAGCCTGGAAGTATATCAGTATACTCTTCAATTAACTCATCGACATTATCTGGAATATCAAGCTGAAGAGCGCGGGTAAAAAGCTTTGCTGCTTGTCCTCTTGATAGCGATTGATACGGTTTAAACGTACCGTCGGGGTAGCCGGTAATAATGCCTTTTTCAACAAATGTTTTTACCTCTGTATAGAATGTTTCGCCCTCTTTTAAATCTGTAAATGAAATCTCTGCATGTATTGAAGATGGAACAGCTATACTTGTAACGAGAGCAGCTGATAGAGTTGATGCTACAAATTTTTTATAACTCAAATGGAAATACCTCCTTAATTTTCGCTAAAAACTAGTAATTACCAATTTAAGAATACTATAAATCTAGTCATATTTAAAGCAATCTAGTAAGCTATTAGACATAATTCTCGTGAGTACTGTCGACCCATGTACTAAAGAAATGGAACGACATTTTATAATCATTATTGGAATATATGATTAATTGTAAATTACAAGAAGTCTACAACTTGAGGGATTTGCATGTAGTTTAGGTCATGTTGATTTTAGTAGTAGTTCATTAAATTCACTCTGAAGTCAAAATTCCAGTTAAGAAGCATCCTCATGATTGATGATAGGCTCTTTTTGTATACTTTGTTGCCATTTTTACAAAAGAGATTTATGAAATTTCAATCATTTAGAAAAGATGACGGAGCTTATCTCTTAGAACGAAAAGCAACAATTAATGCGAAACATCCTTATTAAATGACATCATTGTATATATTGGATATAAAATAGGTAAAATATGAAAATGTTATTGTTCAGTAATCTCATGGTGAAAAAGTACAAAATGGTTTGGAGGAAGGAAGCATGGTCATAAAAAAAATGATGGCATATTTTATGTTGTCTGTAGCACTAATAGGGTGTACGAATGATGAAGGTGAAAAAAATGAAACTGAGCAAAATGCACAACAGGGAGGTGCGCATGCCAATCAAAATGAAGATTTGACTAAACAGTTAGAGGATGAAGAAGGGGTAATAAGTGGACAAGTGTACGTCAATGACGACACTGCTGTTGGGACGCTTGTCTTAGAAGATAACGTAAGTGATCAGGATGCAAAAGAAATAGCAAAAAAATATGCCGATAAATTGAAAAACGAGTACACCAATATGACGATTAATGTACAAGCAGTCAGAGGTGGTGAAAATGTCGAAAATATCTTGATAGAGCCTGAATAAAACCATTGTTCAGTTAGCCACTTTTAGCATGCCGTAAGTGAGTTAATGTGTATAGCAAGATACTACTTCAGATTAGAGTAACGTGAGTGGTTTAAGTTATTTAATCAACATATTGAATGAATGTGGCATATATCTTGGGAGCTGGCCCAAGACATATGATATAAGGAGAAAATGTTTTTTGTATTTTTATTGATACCTATTTTACCCTTGCAATGTTAGTACGATTGATTTGAATAGTTCTGAAACCCAGCTTGTTTCAGAACTAGACGATTAAAAAATTCTTCAATACTTATAACATTATTATGAAAATTAATAAATTATTACCAATATTATACTATTGACTTCCTAATACCTCTGCAAAACTACCTCCAAAAATAATCAATGGCTGTCATTTTCCTACCTATATGATTCTACCTTCTTATTTACTACAATTGTGATTTCTTCTTCTAAGAATATAAAATCCATGTCCTTTTATTTAGTATTTCAAAAAAGCATTATTAATCTCTTGAGAATGAATTTGTGAATGTGATTATGTTTATGTCGTCATTATCATCGTATGATATGGTCAAGTTTAGACAATTTCTATAATTTTTTTCGATATTGTATAAATATAGAAGGATTTGTATTGTAAAAAAATAAATTGTTGAATAATGACAATTTTCAGAGAATTTATTGATTATTATAAAATTTTCCACTAAAATTAAATCGCTTTAACAAATTTTTCTATTAGGGAGGGAATAATGTTTTTTTAAAAGATTAAGAGAGAGGGGTAATAGTTGAATGGTTCGTAAAAGTGTTAATCAAGTAAAGAAAAGTGTTATTTTCATGTTGATTCTATTGCTAGCAATCTCGCAGCCTGGTTTCGGGAAAACAACTTTTGCTACAACTGAATCTTCAAATCTACTAGATCTTACTTCACAAGTTAAGGGAAATAAAGTTGATATTCAAGCGAACTCTGGATTTGAAGATGAGGATGAAGTTCGAGTGATTGTTGAACTAGAGGGAGATCCTGCAATAATATTCGCACAAAATAAAGGTATAAGATATAAGGATCTAACTCAAACGAAGAAGGTAGAGCTTAATGAGGACATTGCTGAAGAACAAACAGACCTTTTATCACAATTACAAAAGAAAAGAATTGAGCTGGATGTTGAGAATCAATTTTCCGTTGTTGTTAATGGGATAAGTGGAAAGATGAAATTTGGTGATATTGAAGATTTAGAAAGCTTATCTAGCGTAGCTAGTGTACATATCGCGACTAAATATGAGCGTCCCGAGCCTGAAATGAATAGTAGCGGTGATATCGTACAAGCTGCAAAAGTATGGGAGTCTGTACATGGTTATAAAGGTGAGGGCATGGTTGTAGGTATTATCGATTCTGGTATCGACCCGTGGCACAGAGACATGATTTTAACTGATGATAGTACTGGGGAAATCACTGAAGCAGAAGTAGAGGAACTGAGAAGTGGTGAGAAGCAATTACCTGGTAAATACTTCACAGCAAAAGTGCCTTATGGTTATAACTATATTGATAAAAATGATGAAATCCGTGACTTAGGACCGGGCACGACAATGCATGGTATGCATGTGGCGGGTACAGTAGGTGCAAATGGTGATGAAGCTAATGGTGGTATTAAAGGAATAGCTCCTGAAGCACAATTATTAGCATTAAAAGTATTTGGTAATGACGTAGAGATGGAATCAACGTATGGTGATATTTATATTAAAGCTATTGATGATGCTATCGCTTTAGGTGCAGATGTATTAAATATGAGTTTAGGTGCTACAGCTGGATTTGTTGATTCAACTTCGCCTGAACAACAAGCAATTAAACGAGCTGTGGACAACGGTGTAATGATGTCGATATCAGGAGGAAACTCAGCTTATTTGGGCGTAGGATGGGATTATCCACCATATGCTTCTAACCCAGATATCGGTGTAGTAGGATCTCCTGGTTTATCTTATGAATCACTCCAGGTTGCATCCCTTGAAAATTCTCATATAAAGCTTGGTGAAATTGCTGTAACAGTAGGGGATGAAGAGCTATCTATCGGATATCAAGCACAGGATACACCACCATTTGGTAACTCCGAAATAGAAGCGGTTTATGTTGAAGATGGACAAAAAGATAAATATGAAGGTAAAGATGTTACTGGTAAAGTGGTTTTTGTAGTAAGAACTGGAGACTTCTTCTATGCACAAATTCAAGCTCAAGCAGAAGCAGCTGGGGCTGCTGGAGTAATTGTTCGTGGTAAGGAAGCTCATGGTGACTATGTTAACATGTCACTTGAAAATCCAACAATTCCAATGGCTTCTTTAAGTATTGCTGATGGAAATATGTTGGAAGAGAAAATATTAAATGCTGGTGGGTCAATGCTAGTTACTTTTACTGGTGAGCTTGTAGATGTACCAAATACACAAGCTGGTTACATGTCAGACTTTTCTTCTTGGGGTTTGACACCTAACTTGGACTTTAAACCAGAAATTACAGCTCCAGGTGGCATGATCTACTCTACTTTGAATGCTGACGAGTATGGTGTGAAGAGTGGTACCTCAATGGCAGCTCCACATGTTTCTGGAGGATCGGCTCTTGTTCTGCAACGTGTTGAAGAAGAATTTGATCTAGAAAACGCTGATAAAGTCAACATGGCAAAAAATATTCTCATGAATACTGCTACACCAGTCGAAGATCCTGAGGGCTCTACGGTCTATTCACCACGTCGTCAAGGTGCTGGGTTAATGCAGCTTCTTAATGCCATGAATACTCCAGTAGTTGTTACAGAAAAAAATAGTAATGAAGCTAAAGTAGCTATGCAAGAAGTAGGCGATATGATTAAGTTTACATTAACGGCTACTAACTATAGCGATAGTGACGTGACATATGAAGTTACGGCAAATGCATTAACTGATTTAGTTCTTAGTGATGCTGAAGGACAGCAATATAATGTATTAACGGCACAAAATATTGATGATGCTCATATTACCATAAGTGAAGAGTCCGTTACAATTCCAGCTAACGATAGCGCGGACATTCACGTTACTATTGATGTATCCGAGGCTGACGCTTACTTGAGTGAGCTAATGGAAAATGGCTACTTTGTTGAAGGGTTTGTTACATTTACAAATAATCTTAATAACGAAGATGATCAATTATATCCTGAATTAACGGTTCCTTATGTCGGTTTCCATGGTGATTGGAATGCAGCTCCGATTGTCGATGGTACTATTTATGATGGTGAGGAAACATTTTATGACATCACTGGCTTATATGGGGGAGATGATTTCCTTGGGTTCGATTTTGCTACTAATTCGTATATGAAGGAAAAAATTGCCTTTTCACCTAACTCAGATGGTGTACATGATACTGTAACGCCAGTTGTATCTCTTTTAAGAAATACGAGTGTTATAGAATTTAGTGTTCTTAATGCTGAAATGGAGAAATTGAGAACAATAAGGACAGATAATAATTTTAGAAAGCACTACTATAATAATGGAAACGAACCATTCTTTATTTTCGATCCCACAACTAGCTGGGATGGATACGCTAACCTTGAGCGAGTTCCAGATGGTTTATACTATTATCAAATAAAAACTCAGATAGACTATGCTGGAGAAGAGGAACAACTCACTCAAATACCTATCTTTGTTGATACAATCTCACCTGAAATTACGAGTGTAGAATACGATGAGGAAACTTTGAATCTAGTAGTAGAAGGTGAAGATAGTGGAATTGGTATTCACTATTATGGTGTTATAGTAGACGGTGGAGAAGCAATTATCATTCCATATTCTGAGGACGGTATGGAATATGTGTTTGACACAGCTCCAGAAGAAGGAGCAACTATAGATGTAGTAGCAATAGATTATGCAGGAAATGCTGCTATTAAGACGCTCTTTGGTGCGGGAGACGAAACAGTCCCTGGAATTGTTGCAACATCACCTGGTTCTTACGTATATAATAATTTTTACACATCCTTAGATATGGTTGTATCAGGATATGTGACAGATGCTTCTGAAGTATTTGACTTAACTTTAACAGGAGATGCTGTTGTCGGATCACCAGTATCCATTCAATTGCAATGGAACGAAGAACAAAGCTACTATGATTTTAATACCCCAATCTCCTTTAAGGAAGATGGAATTCATGAAATCCGGATAGCGGGTGAAGATACTGCTGGAAATGAAATTGACTTTTTACGTGAGGTTCTAGTTGATACTTCAGCACCAATCATTGATGTTTCTGGCTTACCTGAGGATGGATATGTAGATTTGGAAGGAGCAGACCCTGTAGTGACAGTTTCTGTTACTGAAAATTTTGATCAGCTACGTTTTTACTTTAATGAAAGTGAAGAATTTTATGACCCGTTTGAAGAAACTTACATGCAACCTATAACTATGGTGGAGGATTATGAATTAAATTTAGTCGAAGGACATAATACATTTGCCTTTGAAGCGGTAGACGTTGCTGGAAATGTTACAACAAAAACTGTTTCAATTTATAAAGGTGAAAATCCACCTGATGCTCAAATCGAAGAATTATCAATTGATCCTAAGAACAATGTAAGTACACATCGTCCTGTAACAATAGCAGCAAGCTCCACAGAATCAATTAGTTGGGATGTAAAATTGATTGATCCTACTGGTGCAGAAATAGCGCTTCCTGCAGATGCTGGAACGACATATACAACTACCTTTGTCCCAGACGAGTTTACGGTTAACGGACTTTACGAAGTCGTTGTTACAGGTTCTATAAACGACCAACAGGTCAATGAAATTACAGATACCTTTGAAGTGTATAATTACCCGATTAAAATTAAATCGGTAGATGTCCTAAATGAAGCTGGAGAGGCAGCTACGACATTTACACAAAGTGGTAAAGTGAGAATTAAGGCAAATATTGAAAACTTAGGCCCTAATGCTGAGAGTCCGCTAGTGATTATTCAAGTGAAGGATGATCAAGATGTTGTTGTTGATCTTTCATTCTTCACGATCGATCAGTTAATCGATGGTGCTAGCAATGGATTTGGATCAGAATTACAGCTTAGTAACTTAGATAAAGGGACTTATTCAATCGATGTCTTTGTATGGGATGATTGGAATAGTCCATCTGCTCTATCTGAAGCAAGTAAAGGTATTGCAACATTCACTGTAGAATAATATTTTTGTAGAATGTTAGGGAGAAGGGGAGATTTTTTGCTGCCCTTTCTCTCATACTTTTTACTCAACAAAATGAGGAGTGAAAATGTTGAAGAAGATTCTTCTTAATATATTTGTTATTACATTGATGATTTTCGGGAGTGTCTTACCGGCTTTTGCTGAAGGTCCGAGCAACTTAAATGCTGAAGCTGGCAAAAAGGCTTATACACAAGAAGAAAATGTTGAAATAAGTGGAATGTTATTAAATAAAGGCCCTTCTCTAACGAATGAAGAAGAGCCACCAGGAGAAGAACCACCAGGAGAAGAACCACCAGGAGAAGAACCACCAGGAGATGAGCCGCCAGGAGAAGAACCGCCAGGAGAAGAACCACCAGGAGAAGAACCACCAGGAGAAGAACCACCAGGAGAAGAGCCACCAGGAGAAGAGCCGCCAGGAGAAGAACCACCAGGAGAAGAGCCTGTTGAAGAAGAACAAGAAATTACAGTTGAAACAGATGAATCAACTTATTTCATAGGTGATATGGTTGAAATATATGGTGTGGTAACAGTGGATGACGTACCGGTTCAAGCAGCAGAAGTAACGATAACGATTGAAGACAGCAATGAAGTATATAGTGAAGTGGCTTCAACAGATGATAATGGTCATTTCGCCTTTAGCTTCGATGCTACGGAATTGGGTGACCATGAAGTAACTGTGGAGATAGGAGAAGCTTTAGCAACAACAAGCTTTGAAGTCATAGAAGAAGAAATACCTGTCGAAGAAGTAGTCGTTGTATCAGTTGGAACTGACTCACATACATACCATCCAGGAGAAGCTGTTGTGATTTCTGGTACGGTTAGAAAAGATGGAGAGCCAGCTGTACAAATACCTGTTACGATTACTGTTAAGAAGAATGGAACAGTTATAGAATCATTAGGCCAAGAATTAACAAATGCTACAGGGACCTTCACTGATACATATAGACTTCAGGGTAATGCTGCAGAAGGTGAATATGAAGTAAGTGTTACTGCGGTTGATGTAACTGATACAGCTACCTTTGTTGTAGAAGAAGTGGATGAGGTTCCTTTAAAAGAAGTGACAGTATCAACAAATAAAACTAAGTATGATCAAGGTAGTAGTGTTTCTATTTTTGGAAAAGTAAAAAAAGATGGAAGTGCTGCGAAACAAATTACTGTAACGATTAAAGTGATGGATTCAACAGGGGCGATCATCTATACTGATCAGGCGAAAACGAATAATGAAGGAACATATAGCTCAACTTGGTCTTTAGGAGCTGATCAAACTTTAGGAACGTATAGTGTTGAAGTCACTTCAGTTGGGATAAAAGAAACGACCTCATTTATTGTTGAGAAAGGTGACCCTGAACCAACACCGGGATCTGGAAGTGGTGGCGGGATACCAAAACCAGGAGATCCTACGAAAGATGATGGAGAAAGTGAAGTGGTTGAAGGAGAGCTAAAGGTAGTCATAGAAGAATCAGATATTATTGATGATCTTAATGATGAGACGAAAAAAGACGTTGAAATTGACATTGAAGCTTCAGGTGCTGAAAATGCAACTACGGTAAGTGCTGAAATTAAGAAAACAATACTGAACGAAATTGTGAAAAATAGCAAATCATTAGTCATTAATACTGGCAAAACAACGATAAAGTTATCACCAGAAACGATTAAAGGGCTTACCGAAATCGCAGGTGAGGATGTTCTGTTCTCAGTCAAAATAGGACAGGCTGCTAATATTACAGCACCAGAGGTAGTAGAAGGACAAATCATTGTTTCAGATGTGTTTGATATTACTATTCATTCTGTCGTTAATGATAAGCAAATATCAATAACAGAATTTAACGAACCTATTGAGGTAAGCATACAGTTTGATCGATCACTTGTCGAAGATACAAGAAAAGTAGCGGGTTATTACTTAAATGAAAAAAATAATGAGTGGAAATATGTTGGTGGTAAAGTGAAAGATGATTTAGTCGTATTTTATACGATGCATCTTTCAAAGTATGCTGCGATAACAAATGATAAAACGTTTGCTGATATTGTAGGATGGGATTGGGCGAAAGATCAAATTGAGGTATTAGCTTCAAGAGCAATTATTAAAGGAAAATCTACAAATGAGTATGCCCCAGGAGATAATCTTACAAGAGCTCAATTTGCTGTATTAATTGTCCGAGCATTAAATATTCCTACGGAAGAGTATAAGGGAACTTTTTCAGATATTCCTGAAAGTTTAACGTGGAGTGCGCTTGAAATTGAAGCCGCGCAGCGAGCAGGAATTGTTACAGGTCGTGCTGATGGAACATACGGGCCAAATGAAAATATTACTCGTGAACAAATGGCTACAATGATTATTCGCGCAGTAAATTATAAGCAACCTGCTTTATTAGAAGGTGTATCAACTGAGCTAACTTTTACTGATGCTCATATGATTGAGGCATATGCAAAAGACTCCGTTGCCATTGCTGCAACACTAGGAATACTGAAAGGAAAAGAAGACGGAACATTCGCACCAAAGGATTCCGCAACAAGAGCTCAAGCTGCCGTGTTACTTTATAATCTACTAACGAAATTAGGAGAGTTTTAAAAAACTAATAAACAAGTTGTATTTAAGTGAGGGATAGCTCAAACCAAGAAGCTATTCCTCTTTTTGTGCTAATTGTTAGCATTATTTTTAATTATCTATCTATAAAAGTCTCAGCTGTTACGATTGTAATAAATGATGTTTCTGAATTTAGTATTAGGTATTTAGTTAGAACCATTCAACTAATTATCATAACGCTTATCAAATATATATGCTTGAGCTAACTACCTGGTATGTTCATTCAGCGTTTAATGATTTTATTTCTGCATATTAAGAGAAACTAAATGCTACTAATTTAGTAGAAAATCCCCATGTAATAACAAAAAATTTAGAAAAATCACAAAAACTCGACACTTAATTTATACATTTATGGTAAATTATACTTATGTTGGATGAAAGGAGGTTAATTATGAGTAGAATAACTGAAATGATTCTAGGGATTATTGGTGGTTTACTAGGATTTGGTGGTGCCTTTATTGCTTTATTTGTTGGAACAGTAGATGAAGTAGTTTCTGGATCTAGTGAAATAAGCAGTCTAGGTGCAAGTGCTTTCTTATTTAGTGCACTTGGAATAATAGGAGCCATCGTTGTGAAGTTTAAAGCCAAACTAGGCGGTTGGCTCATGTTACTTAGTGGTGTTGCAATTTTAATATCTATTAGTTTATTCGGCGTTGTTCCTGCCCTATTTCTAATTCCAGCAGGCTTGATGGGTATTTTGAGAAAATCAAAAACACAGAAGCTAGAAGCATAACGAGTTGAAGGTAAATAAAGTATAACTCATACTTATAATTAACTGAATAGTCTATTATTTCAGAATCCTGTGGAGAAACTCTACAGGTTTTTTTATTGTGTTCGACATATGAGAGGTTAGCAATGAATAGTTGCTTAGCAATTCATAAGGTTATAGGAAGTTTCTTAGCTAACGTTATAATACACATCGCTGTTCGCTGTATTTGTTTCTCAACAATATAGTGAGACTCTTTCATTTGCAACTGCTCGCCATTTGTAAAGGTAATAATTGACTGTATATTTGTATTTGTTGGGGCTTCATAAGGTTTGATAGATTTTATATGGTGATAGAAAATCCAGCTGTTTTCAAAGCGATGTGGGGACTGCGTAGGAAAAGCGAAGATATCATATTGGGGATGAATCGGTATGGGAACCTTCTGCTTTGAGCCAGTTAGATGTGTCATAGCTTTCCGCCTTCCATCATAGGTAGCTCCTCCTTCTAAGCAGGCAGCTTTGACGAGCTGTAACGGTGTTTTAGCAATAGCCAATTGCTGTTGTTGCTCGTAAACAATGGTGTCATAGTCACAATGAGTAGCGGGTAATAGCATCATTGTGCTTTGATTGATGTCATACTCTTGTAATATTTTTTTCATAGGAAATGACACTCCTTTATTGAGGGTAATAGCGGTAGGGGAAACGCGAGTCTAATCAAGCGGAGATAGAGACTTTTCTACTTATTATCGTTTAACGCTTTAAGTTCAGCTGTTACATGTTCAAAGAGGCGGTCAACACTCATGTCTAGGCCTTTATGAAGCTTATAAAGAGTAAACGTCGTCGGGATTTTTTCTCCACGTTCTATTTTTCCTAGATTTTTATCATCAAGATCTGTAATTTCTGCTAGATCCTCTAGCGTTAACTCCTTACTAAATCTTCTTAATCTCACATACTTACCTACAGCTTTTCCGAAATTCTCTCGTTCTTCCAAGTGCTTCGCTCCTTTTTTAAGACTATTATCAAATGGAAAAATGAGAGAGAACACGTCCTATAAGACTCTAAATGTAAATAACTAGGAAAAAAGAGAACTTTTTAATAAAGGTTGTTTTTCACAATGCTTGTTGTTTGTTGTATGAAGAAACATACACGTACAAAACTAGCTTTCACGGCATCTTTGCTTCTGTAAAACGATAAAAACCACTTCTTATAGTACCAATTTAGTAACAATAGCAACAAAGCTTACGAATAAAGCCTTTATATAGGCTGTTTTCGCAGTAATTGTTACATATCGCAATAAAAGCTAACCACGAATATAACTATTATTCTAAAGACTATGAAAGTCATATAAAACAAATCAGCTACTTACATGTAAGTGAAGAAGTTAACAAAGTTTACAAAAAGAGTCTTTAAAAAAATAGAAACGCTTCTTTCGTAAACATGCATCAAAATAACGTTTAAAGCCATTTTCAGCGTTTTAAAACCTGCCTGTGTACGAAAAATAACAAATAATTGAAAAAAACACTTGAAAGTGACGATTGTGTCACTTATAATAAATGACAAGATTGTCACTTAGTGACGATGATGTCACTTTATAATAAATATTTAGGGGGAATTAAACAATGGAAGCTACAAAGCAAAACAGTTTGTTAAAAAATAAGCAATACGTATATTTGATTGCGTCCCAGCTCGTATCAAGCTTTGGGGATTGGTTAGACATTCTTGCGTTAATGGCATTAGTCGGTTTGAAGTGGGAAGTATCACCATTACAAATGGCTGGTGTTATGCTCAGTATGGCGCTGCCGATGATCTTATTCGGTCCATTAGCTGGTGTGTTCGCAGATCGCTTTGACCGCAAGAAAATGATGATACTATCAGATATCGTTCGCTGTCTCGTAGTCATTGGTTTCGTCTTCGTAACAAGTCTTTGGCAAGTATATGTTTTATTATTTATTAAAGGGGCTTTCAGTAGTTTATTTGTACCAGCGAAAAACGGCAAGCTGAAGGAAATTGTAGATGATGAACAAATGCAGCAGGCGATGGGGATTAGTGGCATGATTGATAATGGGAGTAAAATTGTTGGACCGATGATCAGTGGTGTTCTCGTGTCAACGGCTGGTATCTACTGGGCATTTTATATTGATGCGGCAACATTTATTGTATCTGCACTATTACTTATCGGCATCAAAAGAAGTACTTACGAGAAGGTTGAAGCTAAGCCTGCTGAACAAAAGGTTGCTTTTTTAAGTCAACTGAAGGAAGGTTTCCAATTTCTAAAAGGTTTTCCGAGTTTGTTATTTGGCTTAATCGTGCTAAGCCTGTCACTATTCGTGCTACAAATTGCAGATTCGCAGCTCGTCATTTTATTTCGCGATATAGATGGCAATACGATTGATCTACTAGGCTATTGTATGGCTGCAAGTGGAGCGGGCATGTTCATCGTATCAGCAATCCTTACGCGGAAAAAGAAGTCGTTACCAATCAATTTTGCGATTGCAGTAGGTGCGACTATTCTGGGCTTATGCTTTGCGGTGCTTCCGTTACTCATTCATCTACCGGCATCAATGATTATGATTATCTTTCCAATCTTATTTTTTATTGCGGGTACATCAGCAGGAATCATTATCATTTCATTTAACGTTGGCGCTCAAAAAGCGACTCCTGTACAATTAAGTGGTAGAGTGTTCGGAACGATTAATAGTATGACGACGTTTGCAGCACTCATCGGTATGGCTATGGGTGGGCTGTTAGCTGAAGCATTTGGTGTAGTTAGTGCAATTCTTCTGTCAGGAAGCCTATTAACAGTTGTAGGAATCGCGACATTTATTATAACAAGATTTTTAGAAAGAAGGGATCGAGTTGCCAAAGGTCACGGACGATTACAAGGAGAAACGACGTCGTGAAATATTGGACGTAGCAGAAAAGGTATTTTGTGAAAAAGGATTTGGGTCAACGACGATGACTGATATCGTTAATGAGACGGAATTTAGTCGCGGCGGAGTATATAAATATTTTGCAAGCACTGATGAAATGTTTCAAGCCATTATGGACGATAGAGATAAAAAATTTAGCGCTTACTTTAATCAACTTGCAAGTGACTACGAAACGATATGGCAAGCCCTTTGCTATTATTTAGATGAGTTCGAGGGCAATTTAAAAAGTCTTAAAAGCGAATTCGGCATAGTTCAATCAGAGTATTTTATTATGAGCTCAAGATACAAGGAAAGAGGACCATTTTTACAGTTAAGAGTGGATAGAAATATGAAGGTCTTAGAAGACTTTTTACAAATTGGTGTCGACACAGGTGAGTTTAAGCCAATACAACCTTTAGAGGCTATTGTGCTCTTTCTTAGCAATATTACAGACGGCTTATACTTAAATACACATATGGTTGGCTACGAAAGAGCACATATTATTGAGCAATTTAAAGGCTTGAAAATGTACCTTACGCAAGCATTAGGGGTTCAGAACTAGCTACTCGGTTATGTTCTTGCTGCTAATAAAGAAATTCGTGAAGAAAATGATCTAAATGGATAAGCTAAGAGCAATGTGAATAGGCATCTGCTCTTTTTTGTGTGCTCTACTTGTTTATATATAAAATGTTCCATTTTAAAAGTCTGTAGGCTTTTTTGCGAACAGCAAATTGGATTTATGCAGCTGAAGTCTTTCCTTCTACTGAAGAAAAGATGCAACGATTAATAGATGTTTTTTTCTAAGTTCCAAAATCAGCCTTTATTTATGCTTGATGTCTAATTCATGTGACGACAAACTATAAACCTTTACTGATACTTGGCATAACAATGTTATTATTATTTGGCTGCAATAATAATATAGAGGATGGCATGAACGTAATCGCAAGTGAAAAGGTTTTACCAACAAATTTTTATGAAATAGCATTTGAGAGACAAGAAACACCTTACAGTGATTACTTAGTGAGCAAAGTCTTGAATGAATCAGCCTTTGAAGAAGCATGGGATTTATTCAACTATAAAGATGAAATCCCAATTGTAGACTTAACAAGAAGGCTGTTTTTTTATTGGAGTTGTTGAGTCTGGCACTTGTCCATACAACATAAAAAGTATGGAACAAAGAAATCGATCACAGAGTCTTTATCCTCAAGGTAGGGTCCTTGTACGAGTGATGCAACACCGAGAACATTTGTTATTGAAATTGATACAGAAATGGCAAAAGTATTAGAGAGTGTTGTTATTTTTGAAGGCAGAGTAGAAACGAATGTATCATTATTAAAAATTTTTTAAAAAAAATGTTCTTAGACCGTAAAAAAGCGTAGTGCTTTTTCACTGGTCATAAGTCTATTATCATACATCCATTATGTTGAAATAATAGTTTGTGAATATTTAAGAAACGAGTTAACATCATTTTGCCACCACCATAGATATATTACATAAATAGATGAAATTCTACATGAAACGACAAAAAGTTTTAATAAGGTCGTTCATTGACGAGGGCAGTGCAATTATGGCGATTGCTCTTTTTTTGTTTGCTTTGTGAAACTACTTTCATGCTTTTGTGTGTTAATGCCGCAATGCTAAAAATGAGAGAAATGTGCATTGATATACAAAGGTAGAATGGGTTAACCACCATAGTTTATGTTACTAAAATTAGTAATTATTATGTCATTTATATATCTAGTATCAAACTAAATGACTATAAAAATAATGTAGAAATTTGTCGAAAAATGTCTTTGTAGGAGGAATTATTCAATTATGGCAAAATGTATTGAACAAATATTTTGAATTTTGTAAAGTTTACATGTGGGCTGATAATGTAGGTATTTATACATTTTCGAAATTCCAAACATTATTGCAGCTGTTATTCTTATTTTTCACATTTGAATACTTTGTAAAATCCTTTGAAGGGGCTCACTAATAAAAAGAGAAAAGAGGAGAAAAATGAAAAAGAACCAAAAAATTGTTTCATCAGCACTAGCAACAGGATTAGCTTTAAGTACACTATTAGTTCCAACAACAGGAACTGCATCAGTGGAGGTAAAATCAGAAAAAGTGTCTAAAGAACAGAAGGAGAAGACGAAGCAGCAGAAGAAGCTAGATAAACTACGTGAAAAAACAACAAAGAAAAATGGAAAATTTAAAGTGTCATGGGATGAAAAGAAGGGGGTTCCACGCCACGTTTCTGGTAAACTATCAGATGAAAATACCAATATTTCCACTTTCCTTGAAGAGAATAAGGATTTATTTAATATTGAAGGTGGAGAGTTTAATATTAATAAGGTTGAAACAGATGAGTTAGGGATGTCTCATTATCGTACACAGCTTACTGTTGACGGAATTCCAGTATATGGGGCAGAGCTTCTCGTTCATACTGATGCTAATGGCGTCGTTACATCTATGAATGGGCAGGTAGAACCAAAGCTTGAGAAGAAAAAATGGAGTAAGTCTGTTAAGCTTTCACAAAAGGATGCGATTGAGGTAGCTGAAGCAAGCTTAAGCTTTACACCTGATGCAGATACGTATACGACTGAACCAGCTTCTGACCTGTATGTATATAAGCATGAAAACAAATGGATGCCTGTTTATGTCGTTGAATTGCAATTCCTAGAGCCGTATTTTGGACGTGAATTTTTCTTTATTGATGCAAAGAAAGGTGAAGTTTTGAGGTCGTTTAACCAGCTTCAACATGCAGAAACGGTTGGAACTGGTACTGGAGTATTAGGTGATACGAAAACGATTAATACGTATGAGCAAGGTGGGACGTACTATTTATCTGATCGTACGAAGGCAAGTGGCAAAATTGAAACGTTTGATGCTGGGGATCAATGGGCAACTGGAACGCTTGTGTCCGATAGTGATAACAACTTCAATTCCTCTCGTCATAAAGCAGCAGTAGATGCACACTATTATGCGGGTGTCGTTTATGATTATTTTAAGGATGTGCATAACCGCAATAGCTATGACAATCGTGGCAGTGATGTCATTTCAAGCGTTCACGTTCGTGACCCTGATGCATTAAATAGACCTTGGAATAATGCTGCATGGGTTGGTACTCAAATGGTTTACGGTGATGGAGACGGTACAACATTTACAGCACTGTCAGGGTCATTAGATGTTGTTGCCCATGAGTTAACACACGCAGTTACTGATTTTTCAGCTGATTTAGTATACGAGTTTGAGCCTGGTGCTTTAAATGAATCATTCTCTGACGTGTTTGGTATTATTGTCGAAGCTGGTTATGAAGGTTCAGTAGATTGGTTATTAGGTGAAGATGTATACACGCCAAGAATTAGTGGTGATGCGTTAAGAAGTGTTTCAAATCCTACTCAATACAATCAGCCTGATCATTATGATGATTTCGTCGTTTTACCAAATACTCGTGAAGGTGACTGGGGCGGTGTTCACATTAATAGTGGTATCCCTAATAAAGCCTTCTATAATATCGGGACAACGATAGGGCTTGATAAGTCAGGAGATATTTATTACCGTGCATTAACACAATACTTAACGTCACAATCCCAGTTTATCGATGCGCGTAACGCATTGTTACAATCAGCTGCTGACTTATTCGGTGAAGATGGTACAGAATATAACGCAGTTGCTGATGGCTTTTCAGCAGTTGGAATCGGCGGTGGTGGTCCCATCACTAATGATACGTTTGAGCCAAATGATTCATTAAGTGAGGCTCACAGTATAACAAGTGGTGACACATACACTTCTTACATTTCTTCTTCAAATGACGAAGATTTCTATACGTTCACAACTGGGGGAGCAGGAGAAATCACTGTTGACTTAACGAATGTTCCACAGGATTATGACCTATTCTTGCTAGATGAAAATGGCTCGACTTTGGATAAATCTGAAAATGCCAGAACGTCTGATGAATCAATTACTTTCTCTGCATCTAGTGCAGATACATTCTATGTAAAAGTCATTGGTTACAACGGAGCGAATAGTTCAAGTCCATATTCCTTAACGGCATCGTTCCCGGGGGAAACAACGACAGAAGGTGAATGGTTCTATGAGAATGCAAGCTACGATACACCACACCCATATTCAAACAATTTTACTGATACATTTACGTATCAAAAAGCGGGTGCTGAACAAGTAGCCATCCATTTCTCAGCATTTGAAACAGAGGCAAGATATGATTTTGTTCATATTACAGACGGAAGTGGTGCAACTGTAGCATCGTATGATGGTGCACAAGATGCATTTTGGGTTGTAGTTGATGGTGATGAAATTAATGCGACATTAGATACAGATTTCAGTATTACGGCGTACGGCTATACAATTGATCAAGTTGGTTATTTCAGCGATACACCACTCGTACAAGGCTTTGACCAAGAGGCAACAGAAGCATTTTATGATGAAATAGAAGAAGCAGATAAGCCTGATCCAGAAGCTTACGTTGCTCCAGAACGTGAGGAAAAAGAAGAAGTAAGTGAAGGGGAGGAAAGTGGCAACGAAGAAGGTAGCGAAGAGGAAGATAACGGAGGAAACTAAGGTTAGCTAGAATATGCATATACCCTAGCTGATAATGACAATTTGAATAAATTGGCGGTTGGTAAGCCGTTTACTCAGACCTACAAGTACGTAACGTACTTGTAGGTTTTTTACGTAAAGGGTTTTTTTAGCTTTGATACTATGTTTATTGAATAAAACATTTAATGTACAGTTTTATATCATTCTCTGCCTATACAGCACTGTAAAACCTATTAAAAAGGTTATTTTCTAATGCCACTGCGACGATCACTGATAAAGGATGTAGCTATTGTTAAGCTAATAAAAGTATGAGGTGGTAATTATTATTGAAGAAAAGGTGCCATGAATACAGGTGTAATGCGTAATAAATAATTCTTAGCATGATAATTAACATTTGATGAGACACAACAGCCTTATGTATACATTGGAGCTATTTATGTCATATTTGAATAGAAAGTAGTAGCTATTTGATAGTTATCATTTTAATGAAGTAAAGATGTTACAGACTCAACTTGAAAAACAACAATTAATGCGCATACAGAGTGACGTAGTCAGCCTATCTAATGAGTAAAAATACCATATTAATTTATAAATATAACTATAAATATATTTATATAAATAATCAAAATAGTAAGATAAATAGAGAAATCCTTATAAAATGTGCATATTTTGACGAATCATGACAAATTATCAGATTTTTTGTCATGTATATTATTGTGATAATATATATATCCCGGGGCCTATTTATATAATGTGAATGTTTGTATACACGTAGACGTTCCGTATTAGGTGTAACACATTTTACTAGTTAACTAGAACTAATTTAATCAGCTTCAACTCATTCAGTGTAATTGAGTAGTATGGTGATAAAGGGAATTAGTGTATATGGATTTGTTTCCTGCTTCAAATATTGAGGCATAAATAGCCATCGTCTAATAACCTAGTAATCACATATATACTCTAGGATTTTACAGCGCATATAGAGAGAAATATATACAGAGAGGGAGAAATCTATGAAAAAGAGAAAAGTTGTTTCGACCGTTCTAGCAGCTTCTTTAGCATTGGGAACTATATTGGTTCCAACTACAGATACTACTGTTGATGCAAAATCACATAAAGAAAAATCAACAAAGAAAACCGACAAAAAAATTAAACAGCTAGAGAAGTTAGAGAAAATGAAAGAAAAATCTAACGGAAAATTCCGGGTTTCTTGGGATGAGAAAAAGGGTATTCCGCGCTATGTTTCAGGTCAACTATCAGAACAAAATGTTGATGTGCTAACATTCCTTGATGAGAATAGACAGGTATTTGATTTAGAAGCTGGAGATTTTACGATTAAGCAAGCAGTTACAGATGATCTAGGTATGACGCAATATCGTACACAGCTGACTGTTGATGATATTCCAGTTTATGGCTCAGAGATGCTTATTCAAGTTGACGGTGATGGTATCATCACTTCCATGATTGGTCAAGTAGAGCCAAAGCTTGAACAGAAGAAATGGCGTAATTTTGTGAAGCTATCCGCAGAGGATGCAATTCAGGTCGCTGAAAGCAACTTAGCTTTTACACCAGAAGCAGACACGTATACGAAAGACCCAGCTTCTGACCTTTATCTTTATAAGCATGAAAATAAATGGATGCCAGTTTATATTGTTGAATTGCAATTCCATGCACCATACATTGGTCGTGAATTCTTTTATATTGATGCAAAAAAAGGAGAAGTACTACGATCATTTAATAGAATTGAACATGCTGCTGAAGTAGGGACTGGAACAGGCGTGCTTGGTGATACGAAAATAGTGAACACGTTTGAACAAGACGGGACGTATTATTTATACGATACTTCGAAGTCTATGAATGGTGTTATCGCAACATATGATGCTGAAAATACTTTTAGCCCGTTGTTAAGAGTTAATCCGCAACCTGGTGTATATGTAACGGATGATGATAACGTCTTTGATTCAGCTACTCAACGTGCAGGTGTTGATGCTCACGTATACGCTGGAGTTGTATATGATTATTTCTTAAATAACCATAATCGTGACAGCTATGATAATCAAGGTGGCAATATTATTTCTAGTGTACACGTTGGCACGAACTATAACAATGCTGCTTGGACTGGAACACAAATGGCGTATGGTGACGGTGATGGGTCACTATTTACATCATTATCCGGCTCATTAGACGTTGTTGCACATGAGCTTACACATGCGGTTACGGACACGTCCGCTAATCTCATATATGAATATGAATCTGGGGCACTGAATGAATCATTTTCTGACGTGTTCGGTGTACTCGTCGAAGCAGAACAAGACGGAGCAGCTGACTGGCTGTTAGGTGAGGATGTGTATACACCTGCTATAGCGGGAGATGCATTAAGAAGTGTTGCAAACCCGACATTATATGGACAACCGGATCATATGGACGATTTCCTCGTGAAAAACGATGAAAACGCGCTTGATTGGGATTTTGGAGGGGTTCACACGAATAGTGGAATTCCGAATAAAGCATTTTACAATATTGCATCTGCAATTGGTCTTGAAAAAGCTGGCGATATCTATTACCGTGCTTTAACAACTCATTTAACATCACAAGCTCAATTTATTGATGCACGAAATGCTTTATTGCAATCAGCCGAAGATTTATACGGAGCAGATGGGACTGAATATCAGGCAATAGAAAGTGGTTTTACAGCTGTAGGAATAGATGATACACAAGCAGCTTCTAGTGACAATTTTGAGCCAAATGATACATTAAGCACTGCACACGCTGTAGAAAGTGGAGAAATATATACGTCTTATATCTCTTCTGCAGATGATTTAGATGTATATACATTCACAGCTGGAGCTAGAGGTCAAGTGACTGTAGATTTAACAAATGTACCAGATGATTACGACCTATATTTATTAAATCGTCGCGGAGAAACAATAACCGCATCACAAAATGTAAACACACTTGCTGAATCACTTACTTATACGGCATCTGCTGGTGAAAAATTATACGTAGCAGTCGTCGGTTATGATGGTGTATTTAGTACAAGCCCATACACACTAACTATTACTTATCCATAAAATGGCATAAAGTTATAGGTTGGTAAACCATATTGAACATACATGTCTAAGCCACCCCCCTCATATTTTCACATGTGAGGGGGACTTTTTTATAAAAAACGCTATTAGAAGCTTACTTTATCTAGTTCAACGATGGCCATCGTACATCTAGAAATACAAATTAATTTGTCCTGTTCATCCACAATTTTAATTTCCCATACGTGTGTTTTTTTTCCTCGGTGTAACGGTGTACCGATAGCGGTCACAACACCACCTCTTTTGGCACGTATATGGTTTGCATTAATCTCGAGACCGACACAGCCTTCTTTTTCCTGATCAATGAGGTTGAAAGCTCCGAAGCTTGCGACGGTTTCTGCTAGAGCTACAGAAGCACCACCGTGTAAAATTCCAAAAGGCTGACACGTTCGTTCATCCACAGGCATTGTAGCGACAGTGCGCTCTTCACTCACTTCTACTATTTCAATACCGAGATGACTGACTAACGAATGTTCAAAATTTAATCCGTTGCTCATGAATACTCCCCCTTATGCTCTTTCTTTTATTGTCACACAACTTATTAAAATTTACCAATTCTTTCACTCTCTTATCACATAAATTCACATATTTTAACAACAATTGTCGCATATTTGGTTGCTAGAATATAATCGAAACCTTATTTTGTATAGGACAGACAGCATGAAAGGTTATGAAATCATTTGCTCGATCGAGTCTTAATCATTTTAATGAAAGAGGAGTGTTAGTAATGTTAACCAAAAAGAAATTGCTTGCAGGTAGCTTAGTCCTAGGGATGATGCTCCCGGCTTCTGTGTTTGCAGAGGAGCCTGTAGAAAGTGAACAATCAACGATTATTCAAGAAAATGAAAGCATTAACCAAATCTCAGATGAAGATAAGGCAACAAAAATTCTGGCAATTGTAGAAGCTCGTACTCCAGATCAGCTTGACGCATGGAATGCTGCGATTGAAGCGCGCAAGGAAGCTAAAGAAAAGCTACAAGAGAATCTTGAAGTGCAAAAGCAGGAGTTTGAAGACGAAAAACAACTCATAAAAGATCAAATAAAGAACGGTGAAATAGCTCGTGAAGAAGGGCAAGAGGCCATTAAGCAGTTATGTGAGGAATATATAGCAAACAGGTCTGCACAAAAAGAAGATAATGAACAGCTACACGAAGAGCATAGACAGCAGATGGAAGAGCTGAAAGCATCTTTAGACAATGCAGTAGCAAATGATGATGAAGCTACAATTACTAGTACGTTATCAACAATGCTAGATGAGTACACTGCATTCACTGACCAGCTAGAGAGTAATATAGCTGAATAAATTAGACAAATACAATTAGCAAACTCGTTCGAGCAAAGAAGATAACATCATAGTTTAAGTGAATATGTTACTTATAAGGAAGGTCCCGCTTTATTGATTGCGTGGACTTTCTTTTGTTAAATGTTGAAAAGCGATTGTATGATCATCTACCATAACATGATATCTTATGAGTATGAGTTGGTATGCTTGTTCATTTTGCTATAAGTTTGGTAGATCAGATGATATTACTGTGATTCCCTTACCATATATCTCAATATAATGGAGTAGGATATCATTCTGAATATATCCTACTTTTTTGTGCAGTCATTTGGTTTATATCAATCGATATATTGAGAGATGTCAGTATCGAAGGAAAAAATGTTTTGTAAGAAATTCCTCCATAAATATTCCGATAAACAGTAAGTCAGAGTGTTTTCGATTTCTGCAACGCTATGTTTAAACATCATTTTTATTACCTCCTTACTCAACTCTTCTTTCACATGGAAATATAGATCTTAACGTCACATACATTTGCTTTGGTAGCAATTTTTGTAGAGCCACTTTTTTTGATTTTTTCCTTTGCTGCTGTGGTCACGATTCGTCCAAGAAAGAGAAGGTCGATGCTATTACGTCTAGTTTTTTTACAGCTTATTGCTGCATCGAATATTTAGTACGGCAGCGTTATTTCACCTCTAACTACTGAACTACTTAACTTATGTGTTATCAAAAATTGCTGAATTTTTTATGCTACTAAGGAAATATACTTGTTATTATATGGGGATTATTTATAAACTAAAGGCATACCGTTAATAGATTGAGTGTAAAGGGATAGACAAAATTAATAGGCTCTTCTCGTAAGTTTTGTAGCTATTGTTCCTTATGTGAAGTGAAAGAAGGTTGTAGTTCATTGACCACGAACTTTAGTTGAATGCATGTGTATTTAAACAAGCTTTTGAGTAAGGGTATAAAAGGGGTGTCTACATTGATAACGATTAAACGTTTAACTGAGTGTTCTGTACAGGATGCAGTTACTGCTTGGAATGAGGGGTTTACAGGGTATTTTACCGATGCACAGATGACTATTGATTCATTTTTGAATCGACTTACACAGGAAGGTTTGTCTGCCAACTATTCAATTATTGCTTTTGATAATAAGGAACCTATCGGCATTGTCTTAAATGGCATAAGAAACATCAATGGTAAAAAGGTGTCATGGAACGGTGGAACTGGTGTTGCACCACAATATAGAGGTACAGGTGTAGGGAAGAAAATGATGGCAGCAACCTTAGCAATCTATGAAGAAGAGGGTGTTGAAATCGCAACATTAGAAGCGATTAAAGAAAATGAAAAAGCGATTCATTTGTATAAAAAGCTTGGGTATGAGATTGAAGATAATTTGCTATTTATCGCCCATGAAGGGTCATTTGACTCGAATCCTTTTGAAGAACACCTAGCTACATACAACTTTATTAAAACTGTTCCACCAGCAGTTCAAAACCTGTCATTTTATAAAAGTATGTATTGCTGGCAAACGCAGTTTAAGAGCGTGAGGGATGGAGAAGCATTCATTGCGGTCGATGATCAAACTGGTGAAAGTATAGGCTATGCGTTATTTAAGCGTATTTTTAATGATGAAGGCGTGCATGTAACTACAGCGCTGTATCAGTGCGAAGCAGCACCTCATAGACATGACCAACACCAAATTACCGCAAATTTATTATCGCAATTATTTGCACCGTTCGATCAAAAACTTAAGCGGATTACAGTCAATTTAGCAGCTACAAATCAACCGGTAGTCTCATTTCTTGAAGAGGCTGGATTTGAGAAGAGCGTAGAACAAGTATATATGAAAAAAATTATGCTCGAAGAATAAGTAGAAGTAAGTGGATTATCTCTTAGTAAGAGAAAAAATTAATATGCAAAAGTAAAAAAGAGGCTGGGACAAAACCCAATTAAAATGAAGAAACCGCACGAAATCAAATTTATAAACCTTGATTTCGTGCGGTTTTATTTTTGCGTAATGTATAAAAACCAGTTAGTTTTCCACTTATGTCCCAGCCTCTTTTGCTATTATCACATAACATCACATCATTCCACAACATTTATTCCATAATTATCAAATAAAATATATGTAAACATCTAAAAAAATCAGGTAGCAATAAAAGATTTATGTTTAGCTTATCGTACGTGTACGGAGTGTTGTTTGCGTAAATGATGCTTGGATTGTTCTTCATTTGAAGAGAAGCTCGTTGTTTACACAACCGCTATCGTTTTATAAGAGAAATGATGTCATGAGGTCAATTTTTAGGCATGTGTTTTTTTGCAAACATGCAGTAATTACAAAAACCTTCTAAGTAACATATAAGGTTTTGTGTAGACCCACTCGTACCCTACAACAATGGCTTAATCAACAGCTTTAACACGAGTCATACATTCATAAATAACTGCATTACCGCGATTGGAGACAGTACCCCGTTGTCGTAATGCATATAAGCATAAGAGGACTGACCCGAAAAGGCGGTGAAGCATGAATACAGTTTTGTTAGTTGAAGATGAGGTGCCGATTGCACGAGTTCTTCGTGCGTACTTGAGTAAGGAAGGCTTTCAAGTGGAACATACGAAGAAAGGTAAGGATGCGCTTCAAGCATTTGAGGTATATAGGCCTTCACTTGTGCTATTAGACATTATGCTTCCTGATGTGGATGGCTGGCATGTCTTACAGATGATTAGGAAGACGAGTTCTTGCCCTGTGATTATGATTACAGCATTAGGAGATATTAATCAGCGTTTAAAAGGGCTGAACAACGGTGCAGATGATTACATTTCAAAACCATTTGTTGCTGAAGAAGTAGTTGCTCGAGTGCATGCTGTATTAAGAAGGTCAAAGTCTATTGAAGATCACACGGTGAAGCAATTCGGAAATTTAGCAATCGACACAAGCTCACATCAAATTCTATTAAATGGAATTGAGGTTCACGTAACACCTAGAGATCTAGCATTACTCATATTTTTAGCAGAGCATACAAATCAAACATTTACGCGAGAGCATCTGATAGAGCAAGTGTGGGGCATTGATTATGAAGGAAGTGACCGGGCGGTAGATTTAGCAATTAAGCGCTTAAGAAAATCACTGAAAGAGTGGGATTCATCTGTAGGTGAAATTAAAACGTTACGGGGAATGGGGTATCAGCTAAGTGTTTATGAATAAAAATAAGCGCATTCCCTTATTGAACTATTTAGTAAGTAGGTATTTAGTTACTTTGATCATTGGGCTAACAGTGATCGGTATTGCTTCGGTTGTTTGGATTAAGGACGAAGCAATTAGAAATAAGCTAGAATTAGCACAATATCTCGTTGCAGATGTTGCAGACCGTTTAGTAACTGAAGATGGAAACATTGAAAGAATACAAGGTAGCTCTCCGTTGTTTAACCGCGTAATAGAAGAAATCATTCAAGATCCTAAAAGATTAAATCGTTTGGATATTAGATCAATGATCATTATTCAAGATGAAGATGGGCAAGTCGTATATCCGAATTTTCCGCGTGGATTATCAACTATTTCTCCAGAAGAGCGTCAATTAAATTTGCTTCAAATGAATGAAGTTGAGAAAGTGGAATTCGATTTGTTAGGGTTGTCATATGTTATTTCGTCACCTATTGAATATGAAGATCGTTCCATAGGAGCAGTAGCCATCATTGTACCAGAAGAAGAATTTTCCTCAATGGGAAGACAAATGGATGAAGAATATCGTTTACTAGCTATTTTACTAGGAAGTTTAGCGATATTAGGCTTGATCATTATCTATTTGCTATCAAACAAGATTATATCCCCTATTCTACAAGTCTCTAAAGCTGCCAAACAAATTCAAGATGGGAATTATAATGTTCACCTAGATACTGATACACAAGGGGAAGAACTTTATGACTTAATTGAATCATTTAAAGAAATGACTACCCGCCTTAAACAATTAGAGGTAATGAGAACAGAGCTACTTGCAAGTGTGACACATGAACTGAAAACCCCCATTGCATCAATTAGTGGTTTAGTGCAGGCTGTGAATGATCAAATTGTATCTGGTGATGAAAAACAAGAATTTTTGGATATTACGTTAAATGAAGCACGCAGGCTACAGCTGATGGTGGAGGATTTACTTGATTTTAATTCATTTACTCTCGGCGAAATAAAAGTAAATTGTGAACAACTTGATATATATAAGTTCATACAGGAAATGACTGATCAATGGAAGATGACTAATGATGAACATCATCTCATTCAAGTCAAAGTTTTATCATCTAAAAAACCTCTTTTTGCATACGGTGATCCATATCGTATGCAGCAAATCATCATAAACTTATTTAATAATAGTAAGCATGCATTCTCAAAAGAGATTGAAGTGAAAATATACGAGCCAAATAAAGAGTTTATTGCAATTGATATCATTGACAGTGGATGTGGTATTCCTTTGGAAGAGCAGCCATTAATTTTTGAGCGCTTCTATAAAGGCAAAGCGCAAAAAAATACAGTGAGAGGTTTAGGTCTTGGCTTACCAATTAGTAAACTTCTTGCCAATGCTCAACACGGTGACTTGTTCTTAAAAGAAAGCTCAAATGACGGAAGTACCTTTACCTTATTACTCCCTCAAAAAACAACGATCAAGAGGGAGGAGGATATCCCAAATCAATATTTGAAAAACCCCCACAATAGTTAGCTAGTGGGGGTAGATATAAAAGTGTTTTAAATTCTTATGGACAAAAAACTAACATTCACAGCTTAAATTATCTGCATCAAGTGGGAAGTTCATCGTTTTCCAAGCAGCAATTCCTCCAGCTAATTCTTTCACCTTATAATCTTTATTTAGTAGAAGTATAGCTGCTTTTGCAGCAGTATTAAATTTCCTCAAGTTATGCTCCATATAATAATTTATCAACTTATAAAATCAGCATATATAAAAATTATTGGAGTTTAAATAATAAGTGGAATAATCACCGAATACATTATAATGAGTGTTCAAAAAAGGGACAGCAACTGAAGAGCAAGAAGTCGTAGAAAAGATGCTCCGAACACTAGATGTATACGTAGTTTTATCTTAGAAAGAAAAGTAACAATTAATGTAAGAACAGCCTTTAGAAAGAACAACAATGAATGTGTTATTAGCCCTTTTTGAACAGTTGTATATAGAAGAATTGTGTGAAGGAGGATATGATATGCAAATCCATGTTGTACAAAGTGGGGATGCTTTGTGGAGTATTGCACAGCGGTATGGTGCTGATATAAACCAAATTATTAAGGCGAACGGAATCAAAGATCCTAATGTGCTAGTTGTTGGTCAAGCACTAGTTATTCCTTCGCCGACACGCCAACACGTCGTACAGCCAGGTGAAGATCTTTGGAGAATCGCTCAAATGTATGGTGTCAGTGTCCAATCAATCATTGATAAGAACGCGATTGCTGATCCAAATCGTATTCAAATAGGTCAGTATTTAACCATCCCTGTAGCTTTACACCATGTCGTACAGCCAGGCGAAATGCTTTGGATGATTGCGCAAAGATACGGGGTAAGCGTTCAGGACATAGCTGTTGCAAATCAGCTTGCGAACCCCGATCTCATTTTTCCTGGTCAAGTGTTACGCATTCCAGAAAGAGTAAAGCAGTTAGCTGACGTAAATGCGTACATTACTAGAATGGGGGAAAGAGGTGTTAAGCTCGTTGATGAAGTAGGAAATCTACTAACCTATTTATCAATATTTGAATATGCGGTAAAAGCAGATGGTACGATTTCATCATTAAGTGATAAAGAAGTTATAGAGGCAGCTGGGAAATATAATATTGGCCCCTTAATGGTTATATCGAACCTTTCTGGAGGAAATTTTGATTCAGACCTAACTGCGACGATCTTTGCGAGCGAAGAATTACAAGATACATTGATTACGAATATTTTAGAAACGATGAAGGAAAAAGGCTATGCGGGGTTGAATGTTGATTTTGAATTTGTATATCCTGAGGATCGTGAGAATTATAATAATTTTCTTCGGAAAACAGTTGCAAGACTTCATCCTGAAGGCTTATCGGTGTCAACAGCTTTAGCTCCGAAAGTAACAGGCACAGAGTCAGATTTACTTCGTGCTGCGCATGACTATCAGGCTCATGGAGAAATCGTTGACTTGGTCTTTTTAATGACCTACGAATGGGGATGGTCTGGTGGACCACCGTTGGCCATAGCACCACTCAATTCGGTGAGAAAAGTATTAGATTACGCTGTTACTGTCATACCGAGAGACAAAATTTTGATGGGAATTCCTTTATATGGTCGAGACTGGAACATTCCTTTCGTTCAAGGTACATCTGCGTCGACATTAAGTCCACAAGCTGCTGTAGAACGTGCAGGAAAGTACGGTGCTACCATTGAATATGATCCAACATATCAATCACCATTTTTTAGATATTACGATGAAGAAGGAGCACATCATGAAGTGTGGTTTGAAGATGCACGCAGTATACAAGCTAAGCTAGACACAGTGAAGGAGTATCATTTAAGAGGCTTGTTCTACTGGGTTCTTGGCTTGCCATTTCCTCAAAATTGGTATGTACTTGATAGCAACTTTAAAGCTCACAAGCATATTTAGGAAACATAATCGAAGTGTCATAATTGACGTGTAGCCGTGTAAAAGTTTGTTACTGTTCGTACTAAAAATGAGCAGTATGATGAGTATTATGAGAGATAAATCATGGTCAAAGTAGAAATAATGTAACGCTAGCATGTATACGTACTTATATCATAGAGCGAAAAGCATCAATTAATACACAGTCAATTATAAGAAACTCTTAGCGATTTTTGTTAAGAGTTCTTTTGTTATGGTGTTTAGTACTTTCTCACTTCTCTACGGTGGTGGTTTCTAATTTCTGTTACAAGCTTAAAAACCTTTAAAAAAAATTTTAAACTATGCTAATTTTGTATTTTTATGTTTGTTAGACGTGCAAATAAGCCATTTTCACTTACAGAAATTGCATTTTCGACACGTTTTGTGTGATAAAAATGCAAAATTGGACATTTTACTTACATGCAACGGCTTAGGTATGATGGGACTATCAAATAAGAAAGGGGCTAATAAATTGATAAATCAGGTCATACTCGTTGGACGCATGACCAAAGATCCTGATATGCGGTATACGAATGATGGGACGGCTGTATTAAACTTTATTTTGGCGGTAAATAGAAATTATAAAAATGCTCAGGGTGAGATCGACACTGATTTTGTTAATTGTACAGTGTGGAGAAAAGCTGCTGAAAATACAGCGACGTATTGTAAAAAAGGGTCGATCATTGGAATTACTGGAAGAATTCAAACGAGACGCTACGAAAATCAAGAACGGAAAAATGTGTATGTAACTGAAGTCATTGCTGAATCAGTACGGTTCATGGATGTTAAAAAACCTGAATCAATTGCAATTTAGTAGACACCCCCCAACAAATAGATCCTCGCTACACAATGCCTCTTATATTCTTCAACGATCCTCAAGACAAAAAGTTTCTTCAATGTATCTCCAATATAAAATACCAACCTATTTTGGTTGGTATTTTTTTGCGCATTAGGCTCTTCTTAAAAACTAAGTTACTATTGTTGTTAGCAATAGACAGAAGAAGTGCTATTATACACGCTTATATTTTAAAGTAGAAAATATGTCACGAAATTTAGAGCTATACATGTATCTATTATTGTTCGAAAAACAACGATCAATGAGAAAATAATACTAATTCACGAATACTTACAATATATGTTCAACTGTAAACATCTCACTCATTAATGTTGGCAGCTGTGGAAACTCAAGTCTTATTTGCCAGAAGCCTACTCCACCTAATCCATATTCACGAACTAGCTTGAACTTTTCATTAATACTTTTAACATCCTCAAACCAGACGATACGTCTTTTGTTTTCTTCATCAACAAACTCGATCCATGGGGACGCTGATTCAACATCGTATCTAATTGGAATTTGATATTGCATTGCAATTTTTGTGACCGCATGTGATGATAGGGCACGTGCACTCATTCCTTGTGTGAACGGTACTGTCCAATCATAGCCATATAGAGCCGTTCCTAAAACGATTTTGTTTCTAGGAATTTGTGTAATAGCAAAATCAAGTACTGTGCGAACTCGTTTAATTGGCGCAATAGGCCCTGGCTGGCTGAATCTCCAATGCCAATCATATGCCATAATAAATACAAAATCCATTGATGGTGCGATTGCCTGATAATCTAGCCCTTTATGCCATGCTTCAGATTCCTTTGCCAAAACTGCGATCGTCGTAAGGTACCCATCCACTTTCATACGGTCGTTGAGCAATCTACAAAACTCGGAAAATGAGTCTCTGTCTCTTTCAGTTACAGCTTCAAAATCAATATTTACCCCAGAATAATTTTTACTTGATACGATTTGATAAATATTATCTATTAATCTTTGCGTATTTTCTGCGGATGATAATACTCTATGAATCATGTCTGCATTAAAAGCGGTGACCGTTGCTAATGGCGCAATTCGATTTTCACGTGCTGTTCGTATGGCACTTTCATCATCAAGGTCACTAAGATTACCGCCTTCTTGTAACTGATAATCGAATAAAGGGACATAATTAAGCCACGGTGCAAAGGTTGTTAATTCTTCTTCTAAAGGAATAGGATCTCTTAATGTTACATAGCCCATCTCGTCAGCTGTAATGATCGATTCATATCCAACACTGTCAGCTGAATAGCTAGGTATATTTGGAAGTGTCAGTTGCATTCCTGGATTGATCATATTCGGGTTCTGGATTTGGTTTGCATCTATTAATGCTTGCGTAGAAACATTCGTCATTTCGGATATTTTATATAAAGTATCCCCTTGTTGTACAATATAAACATTTTGTCTAATAAGAAGCGACTGACCAGGAACAATATTACCATTTTCTAAACCATTCACTCTCATAATATCTTGATAAGAGGCTCTAAATTTTTGCCCGATGGAATATATAGAATCTCCCTGCTTAACCGTGTATATAATCATTTCATAACCTCCCGAATGCTTCACATAATCAAACAACATCGTCTAATTCGCTCATAAAAGTACACAATAACCCATCTATCTTAAACTATTCATACGTAACAAAAATATGCCACTATTTTTGGGATCTTAAAGTTATAATAATTATTTTCATGTTGCGTGTTCATAACTTTTATTAAATGTTGCTAGAAATGGTTATAATACATACTAGATTACTATGCTAGGGAGCCCCCTGATGAGAGAGTGTAAAGATAAAGTTCTTAAAAGAGAGGAAAAGAATTAATAATGTAAGGACTTTCTCAATATACTAACCTTCGAACCTACTTGTCATTCGTGAGTTGAGGATATGTTGTTTTTTAGGCTCTTTTCGTAAACTTTGTTGCAATTTTTATTACAAATGGACAGTATGACGAGTATTATGAGAGCTCAATAATTCTATAAGTAAAAAAGATGCCACGAACGCTAGTTGACTACATGGTTCTATCTTTGAACGAAAAGCAACATCAATGTGAAAAAACAACACGGTTTTTGAAACATTCCCTTCTTTATAAACGTAGTAATTGTACATAAACCATATCTTTTATAACAAACGCATTCGATGATATTAAGAACACCTTTTTAATAAACATTTTATTGTAGGGAGTGCTTTAGATGGAAAAGAAAAGGGAATTAGGGGATTGGAGATTATTTTCAGCTCTTATTAAGGAGACAAAGCCATCCAAATTATTAATCTCAATTGCGATGGTGATGAGTATCTTCTCGACAATTGTTTCACTGGCGATCCCCCTTTTTACAAAAAACTTAGTTGATCAATTTTCATTGTCGTCATTTAATCAAATTCATGTCGTCTTGTTAATTGTAGCATTCGTCATTCAGGCAATTGCAGGAGGAGTTTCTCTTTATCTACTAAGCTATATAGGTCAATCTATCGTAGCAAAGATAAGGGAGCGGTTATGGAAAAAGCTGTTAGTGCTTCCTATACGTTATTATGACCAAAACCGAACAGGAGACACAATAAGTAGAATGACTAACGATACTGCAGTAGTCAAGGAGCTAATCACGGATCACTTAACCAATTTCGTCACTGGCGTTATATCAATTATAGGATCTGTTGCCATATTACTGTATCTTGATTGGAAAATGACCTTGATAATGCTGCTGGTTGTACCAGTGTCCCTATTTATATTACTACCATTAGGGAGACAAATGTATAAAATATCAAAGGATTTACAGGATGAAACAGCAAAGTTTACAACTGTACTTAGTCAAGTACTCTCTGAAGTTCGACTTGTAAAAGTCTCTAATGCAGAATCTATTGAGCTTGAGAATGGAAGAAGGGGTATCAATAATTTATTCAAGTTTGGGTTGAAAGAGGCAAAAGTACAGGCTTTAATTGCACCTTTAATGTCGTTTGTGTTAATGGCCTTACTCGTTGTTATTATGGGATATGGTGGTTTGAGAGTGGCATCAGGCGCATTATCTGCCGGAGATTTAGTAGCATTTATCCTTTATTTAATCCAAATTATTATCCCGATGAGCCAATTTACAGCATTCTTTACTCAGCTTCAAAAAGCAATGGGTGCAACAGAACGGATCATTGATATCTTAAACCATGATGAGGAGCACGTAACGAGCGGGTCAACTGTTACAAATGTTGATCAATCAATAAATGTGAGAAACCTTACTTTTTCATACGAAAATGGGGAGGATATTTTAAGGGATATTAGTTTTTCAGTAAAAGCAGGAAAAGTGACAGCCATTGTCGGACCGAGTGGTAGTGGAAAAACGACATTATTTTCACTTATTGAAAGGTTTTATAAACCGTCAAATGGATTCATACAACTAGGGGAAGAGCCGATTCATCAATTTTCTTTAAAATCATGGCGTAATCAGATTGGTTACGTATCTCAAGAAAGTCCGATTATCGCAGGAACAATTAAGGAAAATATCATTTATGGAACGGAAAATGAAATAAGTGAAGCTGAATTACGCAGAGCAGCACAGATGGCATTCGCCGATCAATTTATTGAAGAACTTCCTCAGAAATATGAGACGGAAGTTGGGGAGCGTGGAATTAAGTTATCCGGAGGGCAAAGGCAAAGAATTGCAATTGCTAGAGCACTATTAAGGGATCCGAAAATATTAATGCTTGATGAAGCAACGTCTAGTTTAGACAGTAAATCGGAGATTGTCGTACAGGAAGCATTGAAAAATTTAATGAAAGGTAGAACGACATTAATTATTGCACACAGGCTATCTACCGTTGTTGATGCTGATCAAATTATCTTTATAGATAAAGGCATTATGACCGGTAAAGGTACACACGCTGAACTATTTGAAACGCACAACATGTACCGCGAATTCGCGACACACCAGTTGGGGGTCTGAACAAATAGACCTATACCTTTAAATCCTTACATGAATGAAGTGAATGGGGTCGCGGTTGAAAGACCTTATTCCTTTTTCATGATATGTACAGAAAGCAGGGCAACTAAACTAGAGCAATGTTATACGGAAATACGATTTAGATTCTTGAATCTCGATAGAAGAAACACCATATATACCATAACAACCTTATACAATTCTATCTTTCCATAGAGGGTTGTCTGATGGTTTATAAGATTGAAATAAAGACTCCATTTTTTCCCCATCCAAAGAGTAAATAGGAGTTTGTGAGTTTGTAACGAGTGATCTGTGTAAGTTTTCTACAGGGTACGAGCTTTCATTAATAGACAGTTCACATGTTATTTTATCTTTCACACGCTGAATTTTAGGGAAATCTTCTAACCGCTCCTCTAGTAGGAATGGTTGAGCTTTTTTCATTTCAGATAATTGACCATTTCCTGAGAATTTTAATAAGTCTAGCCAGTAGGGGATAGTAATGATCATTGATAAGAATTGCTCGAAATTTTCTCCAACTTTTCCGGCTTGACCCTCTGAGTTAATGTAATAAACTGGTAGGTCTTCTAACCCTTCATTGTGGAGTAAAGCGAAAATACCTCCTGATCCATCCTCAGCTATAATCATTGTTTCAACGCTAGTTTCAAAATGAAATTTTTTTACGTCGAGATTGGGTGTGATAATCTCCAAATCAAAATATTCCATCAATATATCACATATATCTCTATTTTTTTCAATCGTCTTTAACAATTGAGGTATTTTCAATGAAGTCCCCTCCTAAATATGATATGTACTTAAGTGGATTCTAGGTTTTTCATATAAATCCTTTATTGTAATCAATTTTTATACTGAAGGTATTTGTGTGAAGTTGAAAACGAACTGTTGTTTGTGAAATGGATATAGGTTACAATTCCATTTGAAAGGGGAACATATCGTACACTAATCGTAATGACTATTGTTCACTATATGTTTTAAAACGAAATCATTTCTATATCAATGGAATTTCTTATAGGCTGTATCGCATTGCTTCCTGTTTATCAAAGGATCTTTTCGTAACCTTTGTTTCTTTTGTTCACTTACATTTGAGTAACTATTGTGTATGATATTTTAGTCTTCAGAGAAGAAAAGGCACCTAAATCTAGTTGTGTGTGTTTACTTCGTAATACGCAAAACAACATGGTGAATAGAGCACTATTAGTAAAGCTTTCTTAAGCTTTATACCTGCATTATGTGGATTAATTTTTTTGAAATACTGACCGATAATAGATGTAATAATATTGCTATGAAACTTATCATACAAACGATTAATAATCTTATGAACATCATTTTTTTATAACTATCAATTTTAGCTAGGTTTCAGATTTATCATTGAAAAAACATTCTAACAAAATAAGTTAACATCATTATAGAAAGGATTACTGTTAAAGTGAAATTGATCCTAAAAAATACTATCCCTTATATAATTATCATTTTTCTATGTTCTTTAGGTTTATACTATACGAGCAATCCCAACAATATCCCTAATTCACTATTGGGATCTTTTCACTATATTACATATAGTATATTTATCGTGCTCATATGCTTCAGCTTTTGGTTTAACAAAGTGAAAGCATTTTTGGTAGGTATTTTACTTTTTATTGCTTTATTATGTATAAACTATTTATCAACTCCTTCACCTGCTTTGTTAATTGAAATTTTTGCTATCATTCTGCCATTAAATATAGCTATTGTGGCACTTATTAAAGACGGTGCTGTTTTTTCTATTCAAGGTCGTATAATGAGTATAATTTTATTATTAGAAGCTGCTATATTCGTATGGTTATTTCGAAATAGAGGTGAACAGGCCTTCCGTTTCATACTCGATTATGAGTTACCAATTAGTAATTTTAATTACGAGATTATGCCACAGCTTTCAATTGTGTTATTTCTATTACTTTTATCGACCCTAATCATTATCAACATAGTAAATTATTCTGTTGAAAATACATTCCTATTAGGAATATCTATTTGTTTATTTTTAGCCTTTCATTTCCAAGATAGAGTATTAAATTTAGAAATCTTCTTTTCACTTAGTGGGCTGTTATTAATATTATCTATTATTAATAGAACATACTCTATGGCATATATTGACGAACTTACTCGTATTCCATCGAGAAGAATGCTAAGAGAAGATTTAATGAAACTGGGAGGTAAGTATTCAATAGCTATGCTCGATATCGACTTCTTCAAAAAATTTAATGATAAATATGGTCATGACGTTGGTGATGAAGTATTAAAACTAGTAGCTAGCTGTTTACAAAAAGTAACCGGTAATGGGAAAGCTTATCGATACGGAGGAGAAGAATTTACGATCATATTTCCTAGAAAGGATATAAAAGAAGTTATTCCGCATTTAGATGAATTAAGAAAAAAAATCTCAAAACAAGAATATGCTTACAAGAAACAATACAAAAATGGTAAATCGACCACTCAAAAATTAAAAGTAACAATAAGCATTGGGGTCGCTCAAAGAAATGAAACAAACAAAGCAACTGATGAAGTCATTAAAGCGGCAGATAAAGCTTTGTATCGTGCAAAGAAAAAGGGGAGAAATTGTGTTAGTAAATAAAATTAAGCATGATCATTATTAAATAAGAGAGGATGAAAAAAATACTATTGATAAATGACAGTATTTCTTATTAATCATGATTAAGGCAAAAGAAGTTTTACATAGAAATTTCATGAAAGATGCTGAAAATGCAAATCATATGAAATTTGAATAAATATGCACAATAAAGGTTTTTTTTAGTGGGAAAATATGCAGAAAAAATTATTTTTTCGAAAATTTTTGTCGCCTAATAATATTTTTTATTGTGAGCTTTAACTTATGGTGGCTAGACTTGAAGTGGAGAGAAAATGCTGATTTGACAATGTTTATCCTATTATAAAATAATAATAATGGAGCTATTGGTGATAAGCCGTAATTATTTTACGGCCTGTTATACCCATTAAAGTCTGAATAATTTGAATTATTTCCATTTTCTGGTTTGACTAAATATTTATAAGGAAATAGAATAATAGTATTCCTTATAATAGTAACAAAGGAATTTTTTTTACCTATTATAATTAAGAAAGGGGTTATTCGGTGAGGTTTAAGAAATTATTTCTCATGATTACGACATTTTTCCTCATTATGTCCAATGTTTCATTAGCGACAGCATCTCCATATCAAGCTGAAACAGATGCGACCGATGAGAAAGTGTTAGATCCAAATGAAAAGGTTCGTATTATTGTAGAGTTAGCAAGTGAGCCAAGCATAACTTATGCCAACAAAGCAAAAGTAAAGTTTGGTGATTTAAATGACAATAAAAAACAAGAATTAAAGGAAAAGGTTATGAAGGAGCAACAATTTGTTAAGTCAGATATTGCTTCTAAATCAATAGATTTTGACTATGAAGAGAGTTTTACAACAATACTCAATGGTTTTAGTGGAGAAGTAGAATATCAATCTATTGATAAAATTAAAGCCTTAAGTAATGTTAAAAATGTTTACATTGCTAATGAATATTCACGACCTGTAGTAAACGTGAACAAACAACCAAATATGATTTATAGTAAGGACATGGTGTCTGCACCTGAAACATGGGAAGATTATGGATACCATGGTGAAGGAATGGTAGTTGCTGTATTAGATACTGGTGTTGATCCTAGCCATAGAGATATGGTGTTAAGTGACGGCACTGCTCCTGCATTAACGCAAGAAGGTGTTGCAGAACTCGTTTCTCAACATAGTTTAGCAGGGAAATATTTTACTAAAAAAGTACCATACGGATACAATTATGCGGACAATAACCAGGAAATTCTTGATTTAGGTCCCGGTGCTTCATACCATGGTATGCACGTTTCTGGAACGGTAGGTGCAAATGGTGATGAAGAAAATGATGGCATTAAAGGAGTTGCACCAGAAGCGCAAATCTTAGCTATGAAAGTATTCGGTAATGATCCTGGATTAACTGGGACATACAGTGATATTTTCATAAAAGCCATTGATGATTCTATCTCACTAGGTGCGGATGTCATAAATATGAGTTTAGGAGATTCAGCACAATTTAATGATCCAGAAAACCCAGAAAAAGAAGCGATAGAAAGAGCTGTAAATAGCGGTGTCCTTGTTGCTGTTTCAGCTGGAAACTCAGGACAGATTGGGTATGGATATGGCGCGTTGCCTTTTGGTGCTAATCCTGATATAGGAGTTGTAGGGTCTCCGGGATTATTTCCAGAAACTCTTCAAGTAGCAAGTATTCACAATGATTATATAGATCTTGATGGATTTAAATATGAAGCTAGTGATGAGACTGGCGAAATCTCATTTATGTCCTCGTCATCAGTTCATCCAGATGATTTAACTAAGAAAACATATGAAGTGGTATACGCAGGGTTAGGTCGTAAACCAGGGGATTCGGATGTTGCTCCATCGGCTGATGACTTTGTAGGTTTAGATCTTAATGGAAAGATTGCATTGATTCAGCGTGGTGAAACGTTTTTCGTTTCAAAAGCGTTAAATGCACAACTAGCAGGTGCAGCTGGCGTGATCATCTATAACCATTCACCAGGTTATGTATCGATGGTATCTGATCCTGAAATTACTATTCCACAACTGTTTATTCTTCAAGAGCACGGAGACATATTGTATAGTCTATTAGATGCAGGTGAGGATGTTTCAATAACTTTTACTGGAGAAAAGATTACTTCGGTAAACCCACAAATAGGAGAATTAGCAGAATCAAGCTCATGGGGAGTAACGCCAAGCCTTGATTTTAAACCTGAAATTACTGCACCAGGTGTAAATATTCTTTCTACATTTCAAGATGATAATTATGGCTTGATGTCTGGTACATCTATGGCATCTCCACATGTTGCTGGCGGAGCAGCGCTAGTATTGCAACGTGTAAATGAACAGTTTTCTGTAGATAGTACAGAACGCGTTCAACTTGCAAAAAATCTATTAATGAACACAGCGGTAGTCATTGATGACAAAGGTGATTTCAATAGCTATGGTACTGGAAATGGATATTCTCCTCGTCGTCAAGGAGCAGGCTTGATGAACCTACATGGCGCTATGAGTACACCTGTAGTTGTTACAGAAGTCGAATCAGGTGAAGCTAAGGTTGCCTTGAGGGAAATTGGAGATAAGACAACATTTACTTTAAAAGCTGAAAATGTTTCGAATGAAGAAGTAACGTATCGTTTAGAAGGTAGTGTATTAACTGATCTAGTGATGGAAGGCGTAAATCAGCTTGAATCTCAAGGTATATATGTTGATGGTACAATAAGTGAGGAGCAGCCTTGGACGGGTGACTTCCCAATCACATTTTCTTCAACTCATATTAAAGAAGAAGCTGGGGAACTGCTTTTAACAGTACCTGCAAAGAATTCGGTGACATTTAATGTGAATGTCGACCTAACTAACACGATTGATTGGGTCTCAAACCTACCATTGGATGAAGTATTCGAAAATGGCTACTTCGTTGAAGGTTTTGTTAAATTAGTCGATACGAATGATGTGAACCCTGAGTTAAGCATACCTTATGTCGGTTTCCATGGAGACTGGGACGCAGCACCTGTTTTAGATGAGTTAAGTGGATCAGAGCAGTCTTATTATAGTGTAGCAGGTCTCGTGTCTGATGATATTGAAATTGAAGAAGTAGAAGGAGTAGAAACACCAATATATAACTATTTAGGATATAGTCCAGTTGATGGAATCGTCCATGGAGATAATTTGGCGATTTCTCCGAATGGTGATGGCTTCAATGATGCGGCTATACCATATTTAACATTTTTAAGAAATGCTAAGGAAATAGAATTTTCTATTTTAAATAGTGACAAAGAAGTGATTCGTAAGCTAGCAACATCTCAACATGTTAAGAAAAATCTCTTCGATAATTCTGGGGATAAATTAGCTCACTTATTTGAAGATGCAGCTTGGGATGGAACAGCTAATAACAAGCAAGTTGCGGATGGGTTATACTATTACGAAATAAAAACAAAAATTGATCACCCAAATGCAGATTGGCAGACTCTTTTACTTCCAATTTATGTTGATACGTACAGCCCTTCTTTAATCGTTTTATATGATGAAGAGTACGGTAAGTTATCCATAAAGTCGATTGAAAATGGATCAGGCGTTTCACATTATGACGTTCAAGTAAATGGTAGTAGTGTATTAGAGGAACCTTTAGCTAGTGATGTTACAACCTATCGTTTAAAAGATGTAGGAGAAGATGATACGATTAAAGTCGTTGCCTATGATTATGCAGGAAATATGGTCAATAAGGTAGTAACTTCAGATGAGGTGATCCCATTTGTCGTAGTTGATTCACCAGCTCCACTTACTCCAGTAGCGTCAAGAATTGTTCCTGTTACTGGAAGTATAAGTGATGATGCAGAAGTCCAGGAGCTAAAAGTGGATGGAAACATAGTCGATTTTACTTGGGATGCTGAGAAAAATCAGTACACATTTGCTACAGAGGTTCGATATGAAGAGGATGGTTTTCACGACATTTACTTCAGCGCAGTTGATAGTGAAGGGAATGACATCTCTTTTAGAAGAACAATAATCGTTGATACAACGGCTCCAGTTTTGGATATTGAAGTACCAACTTTTGTTGATACTGAGACTGCATTACTTAAAGTAAGCGTAGCAGATAATTTCGATGAACTTAAATTTTATATTAATGGCAATGAAGAGTATAAAAATACTCTAAAAGAGCCTTTTGAAATGAGAAGTATTGCATATGATACTGAAAAAGAAATTCAGCTTGAAGATGGAAAGAATACAGTTGTGTTAAAGGCTGTTGACCTCAGTGGGAACGTAACTGAAAAAGAAATCACCATTTATCGTGGTATTGAGGAAGTAGAGCGTTTTACAGATGTCTCACCATCTTATTGGGCTTCAAATGAAATTGATTTCTTACAGCGTTTAAGTATTATTACAGGTGCTGATTCAACTTCATTTATGCCTGATAAACAAGTAACACGTGCAGATGCAGTTGTTTGGATTGTAAACGCGTTACAATTAGATACAAATGGAGTGAATGAACCAAATTATACAGATGTTCCAGTTGATCACCCTGCTTATAAAGAGATTGCCGCGGCTACACAAGCCGGCATCATATCAGGAAGTAACGGTTCATTTAAGCCAGAGGATACATTAACCCGCGCACAAATGGCAAAATTACTTTCATTAGCTTTTGAGCTATCAGCTGATTATGATGCGCAATTTACTGATATACAAGCTGGTCATTGGGCAGAAGACTATATTAATAGTTTAGCAGCTCATAAAATTACTACTGGTAAAGGAAATAACACATTTGGTCCTGGAGAGGAAACAACAAGAGGCCAGTTAGCAGTATTCTTGGCTAGAGCAATTAATGATAGGTTTATACCTTAGTACATCACACAACATAGCTTAAATTAAATAAACCCTATACAGTAGTCGTGTTAAAAAGGACTACTGTATAGGGTTTTTGTAACAATTTAGTTATTACTTGCTACGTCAACAATTCTTCCTTCAACAACTGGGCTTACCGTTTCACGGCTCATTAAACCTTCTTCTACAACAGAATATAATGTGAACCCTGTGTTAAACATTTCTTTGTTAGCGAACATTTCATATCCATCTCCGCCAACTCCAACGAAGTCATTTGTTGCTAGTTTGTAAGTTTTTGATTCATCAAGTAACTCTTCGCCAACCTTCACTTCTACTACACGCTCACCGGCTGGTTTAGTAGAATCATAAGTGAATGACATACCAGCGATTTGTGCGAAGCGTCCTGCACCTTCTTCAACACCACTAACACCATGCTCTAATGCTGCTTTTAACTCTTCACCAGTTACATCAATTACGACTAATGTGTTGGGGAATGGAAGGACAGTGTTTAGCATTTTCTTCGTAATGTCACCAGCTGGAATTTCATCACGAATACCGCCACCATTAGTTAGAACAACATCAGCATTGTAACCATCAATCGTTAATGTTTTCTCAAGCATAATGTCAGTAATTAAGTTTCCTAGATTTGTTTCTTGAGAGCGAATTAAATCACGAGCACCATCTAAATGAACATCAGTAGTAGCAATTGTAACATTTAATTTTTCATCAATTTCAGTTACAATTTTTTCAACCATTGCAGCTACTTCAGGATCAGCTTCAACTGTTTCATCATATTCTACTAACCCGCCATCGAATGCAATGACCTCATCGTTGTAATAGTATAAGTCTGCACGGCCTAATGATTTACCGTATTCCCAATCTTGAACAATATACGTACCATTCACTAATTCAGGTTCAGTAAGTGGTGTATGTGAATGTCCTCCTACGATTAAATCGATACCATCAACAGCTTCAGCGATTTGTCGGTCAACTGTCACACCTACGTGTGAAACGACAATGACGTTGTCAACTTGCTTCTGCACTTCAGGAATTAATTCTTTTGCTACTTCAACAGGGCTCTTGAATGTTAGCCCAGCAACATTATCTGGGTGAGTCAATACAGGTGTATCTTCAGCAACAAATCCAACGAAGGCAAACTTTTTACCAGCAACTTCTTCATAGTGAACTGGAATTAATAATTCCGTTCCGTCTGGCTTAAATACGTTTGCAGAAATCATTGGGTAGTTCAATGCATCACGTAGCTTTAATGTTTGCTCGTAACCAAAGTCAAATTCATGGTTTCCAGCAGCCATCACATCATAATCCAAATAGTTTAAGATAGGTAGAAGTGATTCACCTTTGTATTCATTCGCTAACACAGTTCCTTGGAACGTATCTCCACCATCAAGTAATAAGAAGTTTTCGTTTTCAGCACGCCATTCGTTAATTAATGTAGAGATTTTTGCATAACCATATTCTCCACCAAAGCTATTTTCTTCAATGTGACCGTGAATATCATTTGTATGTCCGATTGTAATATGTTTAACAACAGCTTCTCCAAGTGCTGTTAAAAAGTCTTCTCTTGTTACTTTTTTGCTATCTTCAAGAGCAAGCTCGTATCCTAGCTTACTAGCGATCTCTTTAACTTCATCAGAAGAAAGCTGTTTATGAGGAAATTTCGCTTGGTCATCGGAAATTGCATCATTTGATTTTGCCCATTGTATATAATCTTCAGCAAAGTTCTTGCCTGTAGATTCTTCTAGCCCTTCAACACCTTTTGTTCTAGCAAGAAAGATAAGAGTATCTGCTAGCTTAACGTGTTGATTCAATTTATAGTTTCCAGATTGATTACCCTTTAAAATACTTTCTTCTTTCATCCAATCAATATGATTTACTTCAATGGCTTCCGCAAAAGTAGTACTAGCAAACAAAGATGTAGATAGAGCTACTCCAGCTAAAACGCTTCCAACTTTACCAAATGTCTTCATATATTCTCCTCCAATCGAAAGTTAACTTAACTATTAAAACTCTCAAACACTCTCTATTATAAGAAATTCTATAGTTTTCGACAATAAAAATTTTATACTAACAACATTTACCTCATTCTAGAAAAAATATCTAAGTAACCTTAAGTATGGATAAAATACCAAAACAATGGCTTTTTGACATTTATAAACTATGTGCTATATTAATAGAGCGATAGAAAAACGGTTTAATAAAACTACATATGAGGTGAACTTTAATGAAGAAAAAGTTGACAACGCTTGTTGCATCTTCTGCTCTAGCTTTTAGTCTGATAGGGACAGATTTAGCTAAGGCAGACACGAACTTTGATGCAGTCAAATTAACTGATATTAATCTAATGCAAACAAAAGGTATTGTAAAAGGTTTTAGTAACGGTGACCTTGGTGGTGACCAACTGGTTACTCGTGCACAACTTTTAATCATGTTAGATAGAGCTGGTGAACTTGGGGAGGAAAAAGCTGAGTTATCTTTTAAAGATGTTTATACCCAAGAACATAAAGATGTAGTAGCAAAAGCAATTGCTGCTAATCTAATAGAAGGCTATTCAGAAGCTGAGTTCGGTCCGAATGACACAGTGAATAAAGAGCAGTTTGCCAAAATTATTACTCTAGCATTAACAGACGGTAATATGCCTACTGTAGATGAGAGTGTCTTAAACAATTTTACAGATGTAGCTGATATTTCAGATTGGGCTCGTCCTTATGTAGCTTATTCACTACTTGCAGGAGTATTCGATGTGAACAACGGTGAAGCGTTTGGCGCGAAGGACAACCTTACTCGTGAAGAGGCAAGTGATGCATTAAAGCCAGTAATTTTTGATGTTATTGATATTCTTTCAACGAATGATATTCATGGGAATATTGAGTTTGATGAAGCAAAACAACGTGGCGGTATGGCTGTTGTTGGTGGAATCGTTGATGCATTCCGTTCAGTAAATGCAGACGGGACAGTCGTGCTTGATGGTGGGGACATCATGCAAGGAACACTGATCTCAAATTCATTTGAAGGTGCTTCTACAATTGACACGTTAAATTCAATTGAATACGATGCTGCTGCAATCGGGAATCATGAATTTGACTGGGGAGTCGATGTATTAAAAGAGCGTATTGCACAAGCGCAATTACCGATTATGGGTGCAAACGTGTTTGATGAAGAAACAAATTCACGTGTTGATTGGGCTGAGCCTTATGTGATTCTAGAAAAAGGTGACTATAAAATTGGTGTCATTGGTTTCGCTACACCAGAAACAAAATCTACTACACTTTCAACACATGTAGAAGGTTTAATATTCCCAACACCAGCACCGATTGCTGAAGAGCTAGCGAAGGAATTAAAAGATCAAGGTGTAGACCTTATCTTTGTTACATCTCACTTGCCAGGATGGGCTGAGGAAGAAACGAATGAAATCGTAGGTGAATTAGCAGATTTAGCTGATGCATCAGCTGGGTCTTTAGATGCGATCGTTGGTGGACACTCACATAAACGTGTGGCTGGTATTGTTAATGGCATTCCTGTAATCGAAGCTGATAAATATACGAGAGCAGTGGGTCATATAAAGTTATTCGTTGATAAAGACAGTAAAGAAGTTGTATCACAAGAAGTAGGCTTGCTTGAAACAAATATTAATCTTACTGCTTTAGACGCAGATACTGATAGTATTGTAAAAGACTATCAAACGAAAGTAAAAGAAATAGAAAATGAAATTGTTGGTAGCACAAACGGCGAGTTAACTCGTGATTACTCTGAAGGTGATTTTGGGGTAACCCAATTAGGAAATATGATTACTGATGCAATGCGTGAAAAAGCAGGAACTCAAATTGCTTTCCAAAATTCAGGTGGAATTCGTGAAAACATCGATGCTGGAGAGATTAATTACGGTGAAGTATTTAAAGTACTTCCATTCGATAACTATAATGTAACATCTGATATGACTGCTCAGCAGCTGAAAACTATTCTTGAAGGTCCTGAAGACAGATTACTTCAAATACAATTCTCAGGTTTAAAAGTAGTGATTGATGATGCTCGTGAGCTTGGTGATCAAATAGTTGATATTACGTTAACGGACGGTACACCAGTTTATACTAATGGTGAGTTTGCAGAAGGTACGTTCTCTGTTGTGACAAACAACTTCTTGTCAACAGGTGAAGGTGATGGCTATGCTGCGTTTGGAGAAGTAACATGGACTGACTCAACTGACTTCCAACGCGAATTATTTGCTGATTATTTGCGTGCTATGACAGAAGAAGTTGATGCAGCATCGATCATGGATGATCGCTTCATGAAAAATGAATAGATTTATTTTAAGGGGTTGCTAGTTTACTAGCAGCTCCTTTTTTATTTCGGTTAACCCCACACGTCCCCTATTCTATTGATTACGGTTTGTTATTTTGACGTTACCCACACACTATGTCGGTATTAATATCAAAATAATTGCTTAGGAAATAATTTTGTGCTTTATGTCGTTTTTTGATTGTAGATTAACAAACTATTCATTCAAATAACTACAAAGGTTGGTATAATAGAAAATAAAAGATTAGGGAGTTCTTTATGAAAGTTTTGTTACATTTACTTATTTTAAGTGTATGTTTATTTGTTACTACTATTAATACAAGTGCCGAGGAAAAAGCTGATGAGTGGCTGTTATATTTCGACAAAGAGGCAGATTTAGATAGATTCTTAGAGAGTCATGGACAAGGTGTTATAAGTATTGAAAAACAAATAGTAAAAGGGTCGTTTACAGAGTATGAAATACAAACAATTCAACAAGAAGGGTTTGTAAGTTTAGTAGAAAAAAATTATTCGAAAACAGCAGCGCTAGAGCTTAGGCTCTCTGATCCACTTGTAGTAGACCAATGGGGATTGGACAAAGTGAACGCAGAAGATAGTATGGCTAATTACTTTACAGCAAGAGATAATTTAATGATTGGAAATGAGATCATTACGCCTGAAGGAACGATAACTTACAACAATCAATCGTTGGAACAAACAGAGTTTACGATAGTCCTAGGTAATGAAGCTATTTCCAGACTTTCCATTGAGCTTGAACATGTTGAAGATATATGGCAGCTCGAGGTGTTTAATAGTAGTGGTGAAAGAATTGCAATGAACGAAGGTAATTTGCAAACGCTAGATGTGCTTATACCAAGAGATGATGCCTTTGACTCAATAAAGGTAATGGTCCAAACAAAAGGGGTTTGGAAGAAGAAGCCAGTCATTAACAACATCATTGGTGTGAATCATTTGTTAATTGCCGTAATTGATTCGGGTGTATCACAACACGAGGATTATTGCGGGAATGTATTATATAGCTTAGGAAAGAATTATACTAGTGACGATGAATATGTAGATGACGAGTACGGGCACGGTACACATGTTACAGGGATTTTAGCTGCATGCTCCGATAATGAAGTAGGCGTTACAGGTATACTGGCAAATGCACCTGTTGATATCTTACCGTTAAAGGTATTAGACAAGTACGGTAACGGAAGTGATTATGAACTAGGCGTAGCGGTGGATGATGCCGTTCAATTAGATGTTGATTTGATTAACCTTAGCCTTGCAGGAAAAGGAGAAACTAAAATGCTTCGCGAAGCAATTGAGCAAGCAATTCAACAGAACATTGTTGTCGTAGCAGCTGCAGGTAATTGGAAAACAGCAACTGACAAAATTTATCCCGCTTCTTATCCTGGAGTCATTACTGTTTCTGGTACAACACCATTTAATAGGATTATTTCTATTGCAAATTATGGCTGGGAGGTAGACATTAGCGCACCTGGCTCAGATATCTTAAGTACATATAAAGATAATTCATATAAAACTTTATCAGGTACATCGATGTCTGTGCCATACATCTCTGGAGCAGTCGCCTATATGAAGCTTGATAATAATCAGTTAGACGTATTACAAATAAGATCAAAGTTGCTAGCAACTGCGAGGGACTTAAACATTGATGGTTATGACATTTATTCCGGAGCTGGCTTGTTACAGCTTACAAAGGCGGTTCAGGAAGAAACTACCGAAGTGATTGAATGGCTCACCTTAAAAGATGGACAGACCTTAATTGAGGATGAGATGAACATACTAGGTTTATCTAACGGATTGATAGGGTCTGATATCCATATATTTGTTGATGGGCAGTTGTATTCATCTGAAAAAGCTGAATCCAATAGGCTGGTTATAGATTTTAGTAATATTGATGCATTCCAAAGTGACCTTACTTTATCCGTCGTAGGTATGAGTGAACAACGAGTTCATGCGACAGACCAAATTAAGGTACTTATGTCAAACAGTGAAGAAGAAGAACACGAGTTTTCTGACGTTGCAGATGATTTCTGGGCGTACGATTACATATACGAATCACAAGAATTGGGTTTTGTTCACGGATATGCCGATGGTACTTTTCGGGGAAATAATGAAATTACTCGCCGTCATAGTGTGATGGTTTTGGGGCGCTTGTTTAATTGGGAGCTTCCAGCTTCCATAGAGATGACATTTCAGGACGTTCCTATCGAATTGTCTGGGTCTTTAGCGATTTATTCTGCTGCAGACAAAGGGATTATTAAAGGTTATAGTAATGGAAGCTTCTACCCTGAAGAAGAATTGACAAGAGGACAAATCGCAGTGATCTTGCATAGAGCTCTTCAGAAGAATGATCATATGAATTCACCAAATCACTATCAATTTAACGATTTGGAGGAAGACCATTATGCGTACAATGCAGTGCAGTACTTAACAAGTATAGGAATTGTTAGTGAGCAACCAATTTTTCGACCTGAAGAGAAAATTACGCGGGCACAATTCGTTGCCATGCTTATGAGGACATATGAGCATCTTCAAAAATAGAATGTTACCAGTTATTTGGATAAAGGAAATATTAATATGACGAATCTTATAATTTGTAGTATGATAGAAACTGTCTGATATTTGTATACATCAATTCGTTATACATTATCTCTAACAATTAGGAGTTTTAAATTCCTTTTATGTATTCATTTTTGCTTAAATGAAGGTGCAAAATAGTACAGCCCAAAAATAGATTTTAAAATGATTTTATAACATGAACTATTAAAAATAGCGAGGGTCTATATTTATGGAGAACATTAAATCGTACCGATTTCTATTAATAGGTTTTTTAATCCTAACTTTGTCATTAACGTTAACACCTAAATTAGCTCTAATTTCTATTACTGCAATATTTGCAGTATATACTATAGTAAATCCGAAAAATGCACTCTTGTTACTCTTGCTATATGTTCCAATCAGGCCATTGTATGCAGAAGCAAATCCTGGACTGAAGTATATTGGGGACATCATCACAATTTTACTTTTTTTAATAACAGTATATCAGTTGCGACATGATATACGTTCGATTTTTCGCTTTAAAATTTTTGAATGGGCATTCTTTTTATTCTGCCTTGTAGGTGCCGTTTCAGCCTATATGACAGGCGTATCGATCGTAGCGATTGTTTTTCAGCTTCGCACTTTTTTAATTATGTATTTACTCTACTACATAATATCTAGAATGAAAATTGATAAGCAAGACATCACAAAGTTTGCTTGGGTAACAGTTTTTGTCGCTATGCTTATTAGTTTACATGGGATTATTGAGAAGCTTTCGTTGAGAACATGGCTATTGCCGCAAGCTTGGGTTGAAAGAATTATTTCAGAAACTAACTTTGCTCGTATTTACGGAATGCCTGGTAACCCCAATACACTAGGTATGTATCTTGGCGTAGCGATCGTCTTAAGTTTATATCTGTTACATCAGGCAGAGGGACAAACGAAGCGTTTCCTATATGTAGCGTTAACATTATTTAACGGAACGATGCTACTGACATTATCTAGAGGAACGCTCATTTCTGTATTTATAGGCTGGATAGTATTTTTAGCTTTGACAAGGTATTGGAAACCAGTCAAGCCCTATGTTGTCACGCTAATTCTTGGTATACTGCTCGTATACTTTCCTACGAACGGTGGGGTTGCGCTAGTACAATATATTAATGACCAAGATTATGGTAAGGGTGGCTTCATTAATAGGATCCAGCATACAGTTGATGATGAGACACAAATACTAACTGCAGAGACTGGAAGAATTTATTTTATTGAAAAAGGTTTTGAAGTTTTCAAGGACTATCCAATGATGGGATCAGGCTTTGCAACATTTGGTGATTCGGCTACATTATCGTTTTCATCACCAATATATGAAAAATATAATATTTACTCGGACGGATATGGTGAAGGTAGCGAAAATAAGTATTATTTCCAAAATTTTTATACCGATAATCAATATATTCAGGTCATAGCTGAAACAGGAGCTGCGGGCGTTATATTGTTTGCTTTGTTCCTTCTAGGAATGCTAGTTCTCTTTTGGAAAAGAAGAAAAGAAGATTTATTTTCGAATGTGATGATTGCATTTTGGATGGCAACATGTGCAAGTGGGTTGCTATACAATATTTGGGAAACTAAGATTTACACCTTATATTTCTTTATGATTCTAGGTGCATACGCTGCAAAACACAAATTAGTGCTACAAGATTAAACAGTATACTTAAACGATAACCTATCGCATTTTGCGATAGGTTTTTTATATTGTGTAAGGCGTTTTTCTCACGAACGACTGTAACGAGAGGTGCTCATAATGAACGTACGATCATGTAGTCAACAGTATCATCGTCTCATTTATTACTACGGCTCTCTTCATAAACTTTGTTGAAATATACAGTTTATATATAACCTCATCATTGTAAACGTATATAAGATGCTGGTTTATACGTGCTTATATATTAGAACGCAAAGCAACAATCATTGCGCAAACAGCCATTCCGAAAAAGAACGTCATAAAACGTATTTGTACCCTCATATTGATTTATTCTTCTCCGAATATATGTTGAGGAGATGTTGTAATTTCGTGTAATACTTTGTCACAAAAGAATATATGGCGGTTACTAACTAGTGTAAAATTAATTGTTTAATAGAGATGCATTTTTAATTAAGTTAAAACAGTCCTTGTCGATTTATATGGTATTTTGTGACGATCTTACTAAGCTATAAGAATGATGTTGTTGGTAAATGTAACTATTTTGTTACTATTTTTCTAGCATCTTTCATTATAATTTTATGAGGACTGACTACACGTTGTCGAAAATAGTGCAATAGATAGGTAGCGTATCTCGACATTATCTGCTAAAATATGTAAGGTGGTGAACAAGATTAATAGCTTTGGAAGGAGTGTAAGGGGAGACAGCATGAAAAAAATAGTTTCATTAATTACGTCGTTAGTATTAATTATACAAATGCTTAGTTTTAGCATGATTACAGAAAGTGTACGTGCTGAAAGCTACTCACAAGATCTATTAGACCAGTTTCAAGTTTCACCTGGTGTCACATATAAAAATACGAAACTTCAATCATCATCTACTACACAGGTTGCTAATGTATTAGATATTCAATTGAATGACCCATTCACATCAATTGAAGTAGGAATTCCATCCCCTCTAAATAAATTAACTACTGTTTCAAGTAGTGCAAAAGCAAATAGTAGTGCAGAGCATCATGTAGTCGGGGCGATAAATGGTTCGTTCTATCATACTAGTAATGGTTTACCTGTATACATGATTGCTAAGGACAATCAAATTTATAATGGTGGCATGATTGCCTCTGGTAGAGATCAATATGTAAATGAAGCCATTGCATTTGGGATTTTAAGCAATGGGCAAGCAGAAATTGATCATTATAATGTAAATATAGCTCTTGAACATAACGGAACTACATATCAAGCAGACGGCATCAATCGTGGTCGTGGCTATGATGAGATGATTATCTATACGCCAAGTCATTCTAATGGATACACAGATACGAATGAATATGGAACGGAATTCATTGTTACTACAGACCAAGCATTAGAAGGGTTACCAAGCTTTGGTGATATTTACAATGGTACAGTTCAATCCATCCGTAACTATGGGGATAATGCAAATACTCCTATTCCGAAAAATGGCTTTGTTCTTTCTATGACAGGGAAGTGGAATGAACAACTTAAACATGTAAAAGTAGGGGACCAGCTTCAAGTCTCTTTAAATATTGATTCTAAGTGGCAGGACTCAAAATATATGTTAACGTCTGGACCTATGCTAGTGAAGGACGGCAAACCGTACTTAACAATTGATGAAAACAGCTCCCGTGCAAAAGAAAAGGCACCTCGTTCAGCTGTTGCCATTGATAGTAGTAAAAACCGAGTGTTTTTTGTTACTGTTGATGGTAGACAATCTGGCTATAGTACAGGAATGAATCTTAAAGAATTCGCAGAGTATGTTGCGAGTCTTGGTGCAGATCGTGCCATCAACCTTGATGGTGGTGGATCAACGACGATGGTCGTCCGTGAGCATGGTGATCAATATGCATCAGTAGCAAATAAACCTTCGGATGGCAGAGAACGGGCGGTTTCAACTTCTCTTCACGTTGTAAGCTCAGCACCGAATGACACACCGAAATTTTTAGAACTCCATATGAAGGAGCAAGGGAAAATTGTTGAAGGTGCATCAGTCGAAGTAGTTTATGACTTTGTAATGGACAAATATTATAATCCACTATCCTTTGATTCTTCTAAACTTTCATTGGAGGTAACTAATAATCTCGGAAAGTTTGAAGGCATGAAGTTTATAGCAGAGAACAGTGGTACAGGAAAAATTATCGCTACGTATGAAGGTGCTGTGAAAGAACTTCCTATCACTGTAGTAGATACGATTGACAAATTAACAGTTTCACCTGATTCATTAGTCGTAGCTTCAGGTCAAACTGAACAATTGAATTTACAAGCATTGGATTCAAATAATGACAAGCTCATCTATGATAGCAGTTTAGTTTCTTGGTCTGTAACAGAAGCAATAGGTACGATTTCCAACAGCGGATTGTTTACTGCAGCAGAGGCTGAAGGAGCTGGAAAGATAACTGCAACGTTAGGAAAAACGTCAGTATCCGTACCAGTAACTGTGAACAATAAGCCGTTAAGCCTTGATAGCTTTGACGATGTTTCAAAATGGACTGCTGAAACGGCTCGAGCATCTGCCTCAATTGCAAAGAGCAGTGAATCAGAACCGCGTCAAGAAGGTTCTGCATCTCTAAAACTAAGCTATGATTTTTCAGTTGGTGAGGAGGGAGTAGCAGCTGCTTATGTAACTGCCAAACAACCGATCAAAGTAGCAAGTAAACCATTAAAGCTTGGTCTTTGGGTTTACGGTGATGGAAAGAGTCATTGGTTACGTGGAAAAATTATTGATAGCGCGGGCAAGACCCATACGATTGATTTCACTACCGAAGGTGGCTTAACTTGGACAGGCTGGAAATACGTTGAAGCTGATATTCCACAAGACGTTCAAGCACCAATTGAGGTGAGTAAAGTTTACCTAGCCGAAGCTGTGGAAGATAAGCAAGACAGTGGTGAAATTTATTTTGACAAGCTACAAGCTGTTTACAGTGCATCGTATAATGAACAATTATTTTCAGATGTTCCAGAAGATAATTGGGCGAAAACTGAGATCGAATATTTAGCAAGTAAAGGGATTATTAACGGCTACCCTGATGGAAATTTCTTACCGTATAACAACCTAACTCGTGCTCATGCCGCAGTGCTGCTAGATAGAGCACTGAACCTTGACACAAGTAACATAACTAATCCTAACTTTAAGGATGTATCAACAGATCATCAATATTATAAAACGATTGCAGCAGTAGCAAATGCAGGGATTGTTAAAGGGAAAGAAGATGGCACGTTTGATCCAGAGGGGACTTTGACTCGTGGCCAAATGGCGGCAATATTACAGCGTGCATATGATTTAGCTGGACAAGCAGCTGCTGACTTTAAGGATGTCCCTGCTGATCATTGGGCGTATAAAGAAATTTCTGCATTAGCAGCAAATGGTGTGACGACAGGGTATGAAGATCAAACTTTCAAGCCAAATAATTATGTCACTCGTGCACAATTCAGTGCATTTTTATACCGTATTTTAACAAAGTAAATCTACTTACGCGGGAGGTAGTTCTCGCAAAGGGTTTTTCAAAGAGGGTTCTTATGAGCAACGCGTGAACATTGATGTATTCGATAGAGCGTGTGAGGAACCCTCTTAAACTATTTAACAAGGCGTGGAACAACGATTGAGGACAAGCGTTTACCTTTCTTCTACGTCTTTTTTACATATTTACAATGACCATATAAAAAAACATAGCAGACGCTAGCTTTATTTGTATAGCTGTTTGCTATAGAAAGGGTGTAACTCGTGGGGAAAAAACTATATTTATGGATTTTAATGCTTTGCTTCTCTACATTTTTCCTCGGTGCTCAAGTCAATGCAGAGTCCGATCTTCGTGCGACTCAAAACACAGAGCCTATGACACAGGTTGATCCTGAAGATCCACCAGAGGACGAAGGGGGAGAAGAAACGGACGATCCTGTTGATGAGGAAGAGCAAGAAAAGGATGAAGAATCCGATGAGGACGCAGAGAATAATGAAGAATCTGACGAGGAAACAGCAGCAAATGATGAAGAAAATCCAGAAGGTTCTGATGAGGAAGAGCAAAGTAATGAGGAAGAACCGGAAGGAAATAGTGATGATGAGGATGCAGATGAAGTAGACACTGAAGATGATCAAACGGACGATCCAGAAAATGAAGGAGAACCTTCTGATGAAGAAAACAATGATCAGTCTGATGACACTGATCAGCCAACTTTTGAAGATTTCATTGATCAAGAGCGAGTGTTTATCGATATTAATAATGACTATTGGGCTATGCCAAACATTCATTACTTAGTATCATTAGAGATCATCTCAGGCTATACTTTAGAAAACGATGACAAGCAATTTTTGCCAGAAAACAACGTAACCCGGGCACAGGCAGCTAAAATGATTATTGAAGCGTTAGGAGAAAGCCAGCTTGAGGTAGCAGATGCAACTTTTACTGATGTACCAACGAATCATTGGGCATCAGGGTATATCGAAAAGGCTGTGCAGCTTGGTGTTATTTCAGGATACGGTGATAAATATCAACCGAATGACACGTTGAAAAGGTCACAGATGAGTAAGATTATTACAGAGGCTTTTTCTCTACAGCAAACACAAGCGCAGCAACAAAACGATGCAGTATTTACGGACGTAGACGCTAATTATTGGGCATCTAATTACATTTCGGCATTGTATTATCAAGGGATTTCAAACGGAAGTAATAATCAATTTAAACCGGAGAAAGCTGTGTCAAGAGCTGAGTTTTCGGTGTTCTTATCTAGAACATTAAATGAAAACTTTCGAATGACAGTCCCAAAACCAGAGCCAGAGCCAGCTCCAGAGCCTGATAGTGAAACTGGAGAGTTAAAAGGTGTCGTTACTGTTGAGACCACATTAAATGTTCGTCAGTCGCCATCAACAGAAAGTGAAGTGGTTGGCAAGCTGTTGAATGGAGAAATTGTTGATGTAATGGACTTAAATGGCAATTGGGCACATATTCAATTTAACAATGAAACTGGATATGTACACAAAACATATTTGAAGCTGTTATCAACAGATAAAGGTAACATGATCAAAGATCGCATTATCGTCATTGATGCTGGACATGGTGGGAAAGATCCAGGAACGTCTGGCTATGATGAACAAGAAAAAAATATAAATCTTAAAGTTGCTAAATTAGTTGAGCAAAGACTTACCGAATTAGGAGCTCACGTCGTTATGACGAGAGATGATGATACGAAGCTAGAGCTTCAGGATCGCGTTGATATAGCGAAAGAAAATTATGCAGATATATTTGTTAGTATTCACACGAATTCGGCGTCCAATAATGATGCGAATGGTACTGAAACTTACTATAATACTTCTACGAATGAAAATGGAGCGGAAAGCAAGCTATTAGCTAGTGCTATACAATCTGAAATTGTGAAAATAGTTGGATCGGCTGATCGTGGCATTAAGGACAATGAATTGTATGTAGTTAAGCATAATGATATTCCAAGCGTCCTCGTTGAGCTGGGTTTTCTCTCAAACGAAGTGGATGCTGAATTGCTACTTGATGATAATGTATTAGTGAAGTATGCAGATGGAATTGTTTCAGGAATTCAGTTATATTATCAATTATTTTAACACCAACATAGCAACGAGCTGTTTAGCTCGTTGTTTTCTTTAGGCTCTTTTCGTAAACTCTGTTGTTATAGTTCCTAAACTAGTCGAAAGACGCCGTTTTACGCTATAGTCATCGTTTTTAGAAGAATAAATGACTATGTATAAGTAAGATTTTTCGTGCAAAAAACAACAATCCATACGAGAACAGCCAAAATGTGAAGGGTGCCACGAACATCGCTATACGTGTTGATAGTATGAAAAATAACAATTAGTGCATTTAATCGACAACAATTGCACGTTCATTTTAACGAAGAGAAATCCCCATGCACATAGGATTTGATATAGCTACTCTTGTAAGAATTACTAGTTGATATCACCTTAATTCAAGTGAGCAACAGTTTTATTATGACATATGTATGGTATAATATTCGTGGTATTTTTAATAAGAAAAGGACGAATAGACATGAAAATTGGGATTGTGGGTAATTATGGGAATAACAATAACGGGGATGAAGCGATCCTGTTAGGTATTATTCAACAATTAACGACACATTTTGATGTAAATAGAAAAGATATTACGGTCTTTAGTGATAACCCAGATTTTACGAAGCAAAAATATGGAACGGAAGCAGCCTCACTTTATTATAAAAAAGGGTCGGCTGTTAAAACATTATTACATACCGTGAAACATAATCGGAAAGTAATGAAAGAGTTAGATGTTGTCATCATTGGTGGTGGTGGCATTTTGATGGACTTATACAAGCGTGAGGCACCTTTGTTTGGAACGTACGGCTTATTAGGACGTTTTTATGGAGCTAAAGTGATTGTTTACGGATGTGGAGTAGGCCCATTGAATACGTCCATTGGTAGATTATTTATTAGACTTCTGACGAGAGTTGCTGATAGTGTATCGGTACGTGATCCTCAGTCGAAGGAGCTACTTAGGAAAATTGGTGTTAAAAAGGACATCGATGTGATTGGTGACCCTGCTTTTTCCATCACTCCCGAAAAAACACACAAAAGTAGCGAGAAGATAAAAAAAATTGGTGTAACAAGCCTACCGTATTATAACTTAAAATATTGGCCTGAAGCTAATGATGAAAAATATGAAATGTATGTAAATGGAATGGCTCAAAACCTAGATGCGCTTATTGAAGAAAAAGGTGTGGATATTACGTTCTTTTCAACAAAATATCCACAGGATGTATGGATGACACAGGAAATTTATGACCGGATGAAATATAAAGATCATGCTACTGTCATTGATGATCATTTGCAACCGCATCAACTGATTAATGTATGTGCAGAACAGGATGTTGTCATCGGAACGAGACTTCATTCTATCATCTTCTCATATCTTGTAGAAACACCGTCCATTGGTGTAGCGTACCATCATAAGGTTGAGCATTTTATGAAGATGATTGATCAAGAAAAGGCTTGTATTCCAATAGATAACTTATCATCGAACGATACGATATTTTTGTCATCGGTAAATGAAATGGAACAGAATTGGAAACAAACAGAAACACTTGTTAAGAAAATATCTGTTCAATTAAAGGAGAAAGCAGCACAAGGGTTAAAGCAATTTCATATGTTGCCGAGAAAAGAGGGTAAGTGACATGAAGAAAAAAGTACTTGTACTAAGTAATATGTACCCTAATGATGACGGCATAACTTTCGGTATCTTTGTGAAGAATCAGGTGGAAGCTCTGAGGAAGCAAGGATTAAATGTAGATGTCATTGCAATTGATGACCCAAGTAATCGCAAAGTGAACGTAATAATAAAATATTGTAAGTGGTTGCTGCAAGCATTGTGGACTTTACTAATAAAAGGAAGATCATATGATGTGGTTCATGCACATTATGTTTTTCCAACAGGGATTATAGGCTTGCTATTTCAACAAATTCACCGTACGCCATTAATTGTTACTGCTCATGGCGGTGATATAGATCGCATGGCTAAGAAGAATCCACGGATTCGAAGGTGGACACAAAAAATATTACAACGTGCTAATCATGTCATTGCGGTTGGACAAGGACTGTATGATGAGATACACGAGCAATATGGCGTTGAGAAGGACAAACTGTCGATCGTTAACATGGGTGTCAACAGAAAAGTCTTTGTCCCATACGAGAAACGAGCTGTCCGTCAACAGCTTGGTTTGAAAGAGCATGAACGTCCCCTTATTTTTGTCGGTAATATCATTCGTGAAAAAGGACTTATCGAACTGATTGAAGCATTTGCTTTATTGAAAAAAGAACATAAGGATGCAGTCTTGTATGTAATCGGTCCAAGTCGTAACGAAAACTTTATGAATGAGTTACAACAGAAGGCTAGTGAACTACAGACAGCTGATATAAAATTTGTTGGTGCATTAACACAGCAGGAACTTGCTAAGTGGATGTCAGCTGGAGAGGTTTTTGTCTTACCATCTCATATGGAAGGGTTCGGTCTTGTAGCAGTTGAAGCGATGTCTTGTCACACGCCTGTAGTAGGAAGTGATGTTGGAGGTTTATCGTATTTGCTAGCAAATCAACATGGGATATTAGTGCAGCCACAGAATACAGATGCGCTTTATGAAGGAATCAATGCAGTTTTAAGTGATGACCAACTTAAACAGCAATTAATTAACAATGGCGAGAAACGCGCAGAAGAAAATGACGAAGATACTCTTATCGATAAGCTAATAAGCATTTATCATAAAGGATGAAAGACATGAAGAATCAACTTTTTAAAGCGATTGGAATCGTTACGATTATTAATATAGTTGCTAGGCTTATTGGTTTTGCTAAAGACGCAGTAGTAGGTATGTTATTTAGTAAAACAGAAGCAGATGCTATATTTTTTGCCTATACGATTCCAAACCTCATTTACCTAGTTGTTGGTGGTGCAATAACCACAGCATTTATTTCAATTTATAGCAAATTACCGACGAAAGAAGAAAAAACAAAATTTCTAAATATCGTATTTTCTTATATGACGGTTATTTTTATTGCTTTAACCATATTGTTAATGATATTTGTCGATCCAATCCTTAAATTATCCTTTAGGCAGCTTTCTAGTGAAAGCTTTGAAATTACAAAAAATCTTTACTTATGGATGACTCCATCTACCGTTTTATTAGTACTATCAATATGGTTAAGTGGAGTATTAAATGTTCATAATCGATTTAGTTTATCGACATTTTCAACGTTACTATATAATTTAGTGTTTTTAATATTTGGAGTCGCCCTTATGCCGATACTCAGCTTTTATTCATACGGGTTTGGTGCGTTACTCGGTGCAGTCTTTATGCTTGTTGTGCTCATATACGGAATCAAAAAAGAAAAGATCCAATTTCGCTTTCAGTTTGCATATACAAATGAAATGAAGCGATTAGTCAATATGACAGTTCCACTTATTTTAGGAGGGGCAGCGTTACAATTTTACATTTTTATTCAACGTATTTATGCTGCACGGTTCCCTGAATTTGATGGGTTAACGACACTGTTAAATAATGCTTCCAAGCTTACACAGTTCCCTCAAGCAGTATTAATGACAGCTGTTACGACTGTTATTTATCCGTTGCTGTCTAAAAAGGTAGCAGCGAATGAGATGGATCAAATTGAAAGCTTATATCAAAGGGGTTTACGAGTACTTAGGCTGATGCTATTACCGATCACGGTGTTTGTCTATTTTTACGCACAAGATATTGTCACGATCGTTTTTGAATATGGAAAATTAACAGCAGACGACACAATATTGACCACTCCACTCGTGCAAATATTAGCCATTTCTATGTATGCTCTCGCATCAAGCGCATACGTAACGAGATTTTTCTATGCGATGGAAAACACATTCTTACCTGTTTTGATTAACGTTATTTCCGTATTTGGTGTAACAGTTCTCGCAACAAATATTCTTATAGACTATGAAGGCACTAATGCCATTGCTTGGGGAACGACAATAAGTGCTATTTCGAATTACATTTTACTCGTGATGTTTGGACGCTTCATCCTACGCTTAAAAGTGTATGGGAAAGAGATAATGCAAATTTGGAAAACGTGGATCTTTATTTTGATCTTAGGCACCATTACATACTTCTCTTCCATTTGGCTCTCATTTGCTTCTTCCTTTATCAACGTAGCAATCGGGTTAGTGATATTTGTAATCGTAGGTGCACTTCTTATGAAATTATTAAAATTTCCTGAGCTTGAAATATTTATGCGTTACTTAAGAAGTAAGAGAAATAAGCAAGTTGTTGAATAATTGTGACGGGGGAGGGTTAAAGGATGCTTTATAAAAAAGGGTTTTTATTATGTACTATTACCGGCTTATTAATCACGTCTGCTTGTTCACAGGAGCAAAAAACATATGCAGGTAAAAATAACGAGGTAGCAACAGCAGAGTGGACGGAGCAAGAGCTAGGTGAAGTAGCTGCAAGTACACAAAGCGTAGAAGATAAAGTTACTTTACTTGAGAAAGAAGTAGAAGAACTTTTAATTAGTTCAGAACAGTCAACTGAACAGCCGGTCTTTAATGATGTGCAAGCTGATTATTGGGCTTTTGGAGAAGTTATGAAATTGTACAAGCAAGGAATTATTTCAGGCTACCCAGCTGAACAGCTCTTCAAACCTGAAAATACCATTACAAGGGCACAGGCAGCAAAGATGATTGTCATAGCACTTGACCTCCCACTATCTAAAACACCGTCCGTATTCAATGATGTAGAGCCAGGTAATTGGGCCGAACAGTTGATTATGACTGCTTTTGAACATGGGTTGATTGACGGTAACAACGGTTCGTTTATGCCAAATGAACCAATGCAAAGAAAACATATGGCTGTTGCATTACAAAAAGGCTTTCAATTACAGCCACTAGACGATTCTTTTACAGAGTATGTGGATGTAACAAATGATAACAGTGATGGTGACATATATGAGGCTATAAAGATTGTTACCCAGCACGGCATTGCGACAGGAAGCAATGGTTATTTTAACCCAAGTGAGCCAACGAAACGCTCTCAGTTTTCTGCTTTTCTTGTACGAGCATTGGAAAGAGATTAAGTAGTAAATACCATCTAACAAAATAGGGCAACATAAAGGAGACTTATTATCGTAAGTCTCCTTGTTTGTGTCTATAGATGGGTATTAAGCTTTTTTGGTGATCATCTGACTTCTATACCTATGTAATAATGCTTTAATATTTGGTCGTATGTATAGCCAGCTGAAGCCATGCTTCGTGCACCCCACTGACTCATGCCTAGACCGTGGCCCCAACCGTCGCCTGAAAATTGATACGCTTGAGTAAATGTTGGATAAAGAGCTGTTGACGTTTTAGTTTTTAATGTAATGTTGTCGTCGACGATTGTCTCTGTCGCATTGTCTGCTGTTTGTAGCTCATAGCCGTAAAGGTTATCTACACGAGTTGTTGAGCCGTCTGCAAGGATGATTTTTGCAGCTGCATCACCAGTAACGGTAAATTTGGAGCTCTTTAAGTACTCTCCGAAGATGGTGCGAAATCCATCAGAAGAGCTTGTAAATGTAGGCTTTAATGAAATGGAGGATCTAGTATTCCTTTCATTGTCATATACAATGGCTTCCATTTGTTGTACTGCACCAGCTATACTTCTTTCGGTTACTTTTAAAGAGAGTAAGGTGTTTTGTGCATTACCAAATAGGCTGTTAGTTATCGTTGTAGCAGGGATGCTCATGCTCCAACCATAATGAGTGTTATCTGGATGTTGATCAAATGAATCCTCTACAGCTCTAATATAAGGAATAGGATTTGACCATACATCTTCACTATTTTCAGTATAACCACCACTACTAGCATGGAAAAATGCCTGAATAGGTTCGTTGTTATATGTTGCAAATACGCCATTTGTTTCAGCGATTGCTTGATTAGTCGTTGCTGCTTCGTTCGTTTTACCACGATAAACCTGACTTGCAACAGTCATGTTTAAATATTGTGATGTTTGCATTTGAGAGAACGCATAACTCCGTGCTGCTACAGCTTGCGCTTTAAGTGCTTCATATGGCCAATAAGATGGCATCTCACTCGGTACAACACCTTTGATGTAATCTTCAATATGTAACGTGTTAACTAAGTTAGGTGCTTCTTCTGTTAGTTGAGGTGTAATTGAAAACGAACCTCGATACTGTACAGGCATCGGTCCAGAGCTCGTCTGGATGTTAGATATTTCTACAGCATTTTGGTCATTTTGCTCTACTTCATAGAGTCCATATCCAGAACTCGATTCGTAGGAGTCACCATTGGTTGTAGCAATGACTATACCATTCTGTTGCTCAAATATAATGTCTGTAGTATAAGGAATTACCGATTGATCATCTAGGTTCACAAAATGATATGACCCAAATATTTTTGCTGAAAATGTTTTTTCTGGTAACAATTTCACCTTAATACTCGTCTCATAGAGTGGAGGTGATATACCTGCTGTCCCAGATCCAGCAGAGATTGTTGGGAGTAGAGCTATAAAAATGATTGACATGATAGAGATGGCTAATTTTTTCATCGTATGTACACCACCCTATCGTTATGAGTTATTTTCAAGCTTGTTTTTTAATTGATCAACTTGATCTTCAAGCTCTGTCACTCTTTGTTCTAAATTCTCTACCTTATCACTCAGTGGATTAATTTTTGACAAAACCCATTCTACACTTGCAATGACAGGCTCTGTATTGGCGGCAGTTTTAACTGTAAATATTGATAGTGCAAGCATACTAGTTACACAAATTGTTAGAATCGATTTCTTAGAGAATTTCATTTTTTTGTTTCCTCCTTGTAGATAATGGTCAAAAAATGAAAGATTTGCACGAATATTATTATAACAAAGAAATGGTGGCCTGCGTTTCGCTATTTTAGAGAATACGATAGAAGTAGCAGGAAACTGTTAAAAATAGTTGCCTAGTATTCTATTTATCTTATAAAGTAGTTATGATATAATGCAATTTGTATAACTAGAAAAGAAGATAGCAAATATACTTAAATTTAGAATTAATTGTAAATTTTTATGTAAAAAAGAAGATAGTTTTGAATGAAATTGGGCAACATATATTACTAAGGAGGGTCTACATGATTTATTTGACCTCATTGATTTGTTTAATAATCTCCATATTGATTACGCCGCTTGTAAAGAAATTTGCGTATAAAATTGGAGCAACAGATCGTCCGAATCAGCGCAAAGTACATCAAAAAATCATGCCGCGTTTAGGTGGCTTAGCGATATATATAAGTTTTCTAATCGGTGTGTTGATTTTACGACCTCAAGATGAATTTCAATTAGCTATACTTATCGGTAGTGCCATTATTATCCTCACAGGTGTATTAGATGATGTATTTGAATTATCTGCGAAGATAAAATTAGGTGGACAGCTATTAGCTGCCGGTGTGGTTGTATTAGGTGGTGTACAAGTTGAATTTATCAACTTGCCATTCGGTGGTGAATTGCAATTTGGCTGGTTCAGTATACCGTTAACAATACTTTGGATAGTCGGCATCACCAATGCCATTAATTTAATCGATGGCCTTGATGGCCTAGCAGCAGGAGTATCTGCTATCGCATTGATTACAATTACTGGAATGGCGATGATTAAAGGTGATATATTTGTTGTCAGTATTGGGTTAATTATGCTTGGAAGCATTATTGGCTTTCTATTCTATAATTTCCATCCGGCTAAAATATTTATGGGTGATACAGGAGCGTTATTCCTTGGTTACATGATAGCTGTTCTATCACTACTAGGATTTAAAAACGTTACATTTATCTCCTTGATTGTGCCAATCATTGTGTTAGGTGTACCGATTTCAGATACGTTCTTTGCGATCATTCGTCGAATTGTAAATAAAAAGCCGTTATCTGCACCTGATAAATCACACTTGCATCACTGCTTGTTACGACTAGGGTATAGTCACCGACAAACCGTTCTTGTTATTTACGGTATAAGTGCCATGTTTGGAGTTGCTGCTGTTATTTTCTCACAAGTAACGATATGGTATGCACTCGTCATTATTTCAGTGTTATTACTTGTCGTTGAGCTATTTGTTGAAAAGATCGGCTTAATTGGTGAAAATTATCGTCCACTAATTAATTTCATACGCGGCATTTTATATGCACCAAATGTAAAAAAATAATTAATGGAGGATGACAAATGATCTAACCCAATGAATTTGTTGGGCAGGATCATAGTCATCCTCCTTTTTTAGCACTATGGACAATGATTAACTTTATTTTAAGGGTGAGCAAGACTTCAAGGACTGACCTTCAGTTTGTGTTAGATGTGAGATGTTTGTACATCCCACTTCTCTTAACATGAATGAATATGTGCAACTATAGCATTGAATGGGAGTGAAGTGGACGAATGACAAACGGTCTCATCAACTCCTGTATCTTTCCCAACACTATTAATGCAGCAAAGCATATATTTTGAACTAAAGGAGAGTTTTAAACCAAGAGACTCTAGCTCAAAAATAAAACAGCTCTACTCGTCAAATATAGACGAATAGAGCTGTGTTTCTTAATTATGCTCGGATGTTTGTTGCTCGTTGTTTACAACCGAATCATTTGCCGTATGATCTGCATTCACATTTAAATGTGTTTTTAATTCTTGCTTAATATTTTCTAATTGTTGTTCATCTAGATCGTAATAATAAATGCCGTCAATCATTGCATTACTACCTTGCAATTGGAGATTATCAATTGTAAAGCTTGATGTCGCATAATCATAGAAAGAAATCATCTCGTCAAAGGTAAGGTTTGTTTTAATGTTGTTACCAAGTGCTTCGATGATTGCACTATATTTAGTAACAGAACCTAATGAAGCTGCTTTTTCAGCAATTGCTTTCATCACGAGCTGCTGGCGTTCACCACGCATTAAGTCAGAATCTATTTTTCTCGTTCTGGCTAAAGCAAGTGCTTCTTCACCGTCAAGTGTTTGTAGCCCTTGTTCAAGATAAATGGCTCCTTTACGATCTTGACTGTCCTGCTCAGAAAACGTAATTGGAACATCGACTTCAATTCCATCAAGTGCGTCGACTAAATCAACGAATGCGTTGAAATTCAATTTAACAAAGTAATCAACTGGAATATCAAGTAAGTTTTCAACTGTCTCAACTGCACCGTCAGTTCCACCGAAAGCATGGGCGTGATTTATTTTGTCATTATACCCTACTGAAGGGATATAAACATATGAATCTCTCGGCATACTTAATAGTTTTACAGACTTTTCTTCCTCATTAAATGTAGCTAGTAATAAAGCATCTGTTCTACTATTACCACTACCTCTTGCTTCACTATCATCTACACCCATAAATAGAATTGAAATATTATCTGCTTTTGGGTGTACGACTTCTTCGCGTTTTTCTGATTTTTCGCCTCTGACTAATTCCTCATTTGCCTCATTGGCAGCTGATTGTGCCTGGTTTAATAAAATGGAACCGTATGTTGACACGCCTAATATAATGGCTAATAGTGGGATCGTAAATAAATAAATTATTCTTCTTCGCTTCTTTTTACGATGCTTTAACTTAAGATAGCGTCTATCATTATTCATAGCATTCTACTCCTTTAAGTTATAAAGATTGTTCGAATAGGCACAAACAAAGTTTAGTAAAAGAGCCACTATTTAAAATGATGGTGGCTACTGTTGAACTCAAAAAAAGTATAACAGCTTCCATTGTACCTTTTTTTATAAGTCTCGTAAATGGGGAAATTTAGTAAAATGAAAGCTGATATTATTCATAACGAACTAAAATGCCTTACTTCTAGGTGCTGTTAGTGGCTTAATGTTGTTCCATCTGGTTGAACAAAACATAAGCCACTATAACTAGTATAACATGTTAGTGGCTGGTGCTAATATCCAATAATTAGGAAGTTGTTGAACTGTAGAAATAAATGCTTTATTGTTCGTTATTAGAGCTTTCATTGTTAGGAGGCTCAACGTCTTCTAGGTGATCTTGCAGTTCTTTTTTAACTTCTTCTAAATAAGTTTCATCTAATTCGAAAATATATGCTGCTCCAGCTGTTGAATCATACCCTTGTAGCTGTAGCGTCTCAATTGTGAGATCAGGCGTGGCATACTTGTATAATGAAGTGATTTCAGAGAAAGTAGCAAAATTATGTTTTAAGTTGTCTCCAAGTGCTTCAATCATCGTGCCATACTTCGTAATCGAACCGAGTGAAGCGGCTTTATCAATAATCGCCTCAATAATAAGCTGTTGACGTTTACCACGTTCAAAATCATTATCAAGCTTCCTTACTCGTGCTAACGCAAGTGCTTCCTCACCAGTTAATGTTTGCAGGCCTTTTTCTATATAAATGCTATTAAGTCGATCCTGACTATCTTGTTCAGAAAATGTGATTGGTACATCAACTTCAATACCACCAAGTGCATCAACAATGGCAACAAATGCATTAAAATCTAATTTAATATAGCGGTCAATCGGTAGATCAAGAAGCTGTGAAACAGTTTCAATGGTTGCTTGAGTTCCGCCATTATTTGAATGTGTGATTTTGTCTTTACTATCCTTATAAGGAATATATACATAGGAATCACGTGGGATGTGTAAAAGCTTCACAGATTTTTTTTCTTCATTAAATGTAGCAAGAAGTAATGCATCTACATTATTTGCATCAACCCTCGTTTCACTATTTTCTATGCCCATAATTAACAACGAAAAGTTATCTTTTTTCTTTATAATCGCTTCTTGTACTGGTGGACTAGATGTATCCTCATTAGTCGGAACCTCTCGTGAATTTTCAAATGCATTTTGAGCTTTTATATATAAATTTGCACCATATGCAGTGGCAGCTATGATGATAATGAGCACTGGAATGATGAAGATAATAAGCCTCTTGCGTCGTTTTGATATAACCTTTCCTGATTTATTGTCCTGATTGTCTTTCATTCCCTCACCCTTCTTCGTTTCGTGTAATTCCTTATATTGTAACGGTCTCCTCTAAATATGTGTTTATGCCTTCAGAGATGACGGCTTTACCGTTCGTTAAATCTGTCATCCATTCAATAAATTGTTGTTTATGCTCTGCTTCTACATATACCTCAATATCGACATCTTCTAAATAGTGAATTTCTTTTAGCTTGTATATTGAAGAACGCAGCTCATTTTCGAGCTTCCCGAGCCAATTATAATCAATTTTCGTGTGCATCACACGCATCAGCGTTCTTTCGACAATACCCGTTGCTTGAAGCCCCTCAGATACAGCCTTCCCATAAGCTCTAACAAGCCCCCCTGCACCTAGCTTAATTCCACCAAAATAACGAGTGACAACGACGACGGTATCTTTTAGGCCTTTCTTCTTTAGCACTTCTAGCATCGGTACACCTGCCGTGCCACTAGGCTCGCCGTCATCATTTGCTTTTTGAATTTGGTCTCTTTCACCAATTAAGTATGCAGAACAATTATGAGAAGCATTCCAATATTGCTTCTTAATATCAAGTATATATTGTTGTGCTTCTGCATCAGTCGTTACTCGCTTTACGTGACAGATGAAGCGGGATTTTTGAATCGTAATTTCATGTTCTCCATTTCCCTTTACGGTATAATACTTTTGTAACAAACTGATAACCCTCCTGAATATACTTCTCGATCAAACTTTCGCCATTCTTTTAAATGTCGTTCTTTTTCGTTATAATTCTCCATATATATTATAAAACGACAAAAATTTTACAGCAAATAGTTTTCCGCAATATTTACTTTAATGGAGCAAAGTCTGTTTTGCAAATAAATACTGTACTTATTCTTTATTTTTGTAAATTCATTTCGCTTTTTAGGTTGTCGATATGAAATAGGTACTATTAACTATATTGCTTCCAATTTGTATGAATTTTTTAAAAAATATCGACAAAAATAGCGAATTTTGTCGACGCTTAAATGGGAAAATATACTTGTTTGCTCCATGATATAATTAAAAGCAAGAACCTTCTTAAATCACTGTAGATTGAAATTTATACATATATTGCAATAATCATGAAAAATTTGTCTAGATCGATTGCTAATATAAAGCCCAACAATATATAAAGGAGGAAAAATGACAAAGAAATTTAATACATTAGCATTAGATAATATCCTAAAAAAAATGATAGAAACTGTCGATAGCAGCAAAGGTGAAATTTTCCTAATAAGTGAGCAATCGCGTACGGAATACGAAAAATTAAATGAAGAACTTTTAAAGACAAAAATTCTAGTAAATGACGTGATTGATGAAGGTGACAAGTTAGATACTCATGAAAAGTTTGCAAGGCAACGACTTGTAGAGGTGAGTAGACATTTTGATCAATATAGTGAGAGCCAAGTTCGCGGTGCTTACGAGCAAGCACACGCGCTACAAATGAATTTATCAATGGTTCGAGAACGCGAGAAACAGCTTAGAGATCGTCGTGATGACCTTGAGAGAAGGATATTAGCATTATCGGAAACGATTGAGCGTGCAGACCATTTAATGGGACAAATTTCAGTCGTTCTCAATTATTTAAACAGTGATTTTCGACAAGTTGGAGAATTGCTTGAAGATGCCATTCAAAAACAAGATTTTGGTTTGAGAATTATTGAGGGGCAAGAGGAAGAGCGGAAAAGGCTATCACGTGAAATTCATGATGGACCTGCTCAAATGCTCGCAAATGTTATGATGAGATCAGAGTTAATAGACCGATTGTACCGTGAACGTGGAGCAGAGGAAGCATTTAAAGAGATACGTGATTTACGGACGATGGTACGCTCCACTCTCTCTGAAGTAAGAAGAATTATTTATGATCTACGTCCGATGGCTCTAGATGACTTAGGGCTAATCCCGACCTTAAAAAAATATTTGTCAACAGTTGAAGAATATAATCAAGTAGTCATTCTATTTCTTAGTATTGGAAAGGAAAAAAGATTACCTGCTAGATTAGAGGTAGCGCTTTTCCGCCTAGCGCAGGAATCAGTACAAAATGCCATTAAGCATGCTGAATCAAGTAAAATTCAGGTGAAAATTGAAATTGGAGTGAATAATGTTATACTGGTCATTAAAGATGATGGTAAAGGATTCAACATCCATGAAAAAAAAGAAAATGCTTTTGGACTTATAGGAATGAATGAGCGAGTAGACTTATTAGAAGGTGAAATGACAGTAGATTCCAAAGTGGGTGTAGGTACGGTAATTATGATAAGAATCCCAATTCCTGTTTAATGATCATTCAAGACGTAGTGGCAGGTGTGGTAGGGTAATTTAAAATAATCGAATGTAATAAAAGGAAAAGACATAGAGTAATACGCATGTAAATGCAGTAAAAATACTATTATTTCTTACCGGTAGAGGATTAAGCTATTAATAAATATAGTAACGTAGTTCTTAGTAGCCTTGAAAAGTATGGGGAGGATTACATTGAATACTAAAATAGTTATTATTGATGATCATCAATTATTTCGAGAAGGTGTAAAAAGGATTTTAGATTTTGAGGAGAGCTTTGAAGTAGTTGCGGAAGGTAGTGACGGAAACGAAGCTTTACAACTTGAAAAAACATTTAATCCTGATGTTATATTAATGGATATAAATATGCCAATTGTAAATGGTGTTGAAGCGACAAGATTACTAATAGAAGAAAATAGTGAAGCTAAGGTCATCATTCTTTCGATTCACGATGATGAAAACTATGTTATGCATGCTTTGAAGACTGGTGCTAGAGGTTATTTGTTGAAAGAAATGGATGCGGATGCATTAGTTGAAGCGATAAAAGTTGTAGCAAATGGAGGCTCATATTTACATCCAAAGGTTACGCATAATCTTGTAAATGAATTCCGACGCTTAGCTGATGGTGGACAAACGAATATGGGAAATGCCATTGAAAAAACTGAAATAAGAAGACCGCTTCATATCCTTACTAGGCGTGAATGTGAAGTGTTACAGCTATTAGCAGACGGAAAGAGCAACCGTGGAGTCGGTGAAGCATTATATATTAGTGAAAAAACAGTTAAAAACCATGTAAGTAATATTTTGCAAAAGATGAGTGTTAATGATCGTACTCAAGCAGTTGTAGTTGCCATTAAAAATGGCTGGGTGGAAGTACGATAAATGAGGTAACACCTCACCTTATGATTGTGTGAATGAGAAGGTTAGGGTTTATGATCATATTCGTCGTTTAATAATTGAAATAGCTTGTGTATTTTCTATACAATTTATAAACAATATCATGTAAAATAAATGATGGTATAAAGATGTTATTAAGCTCAAACATACGGCATAAGGAAGGATTGTAGGAATGAGGACGGCAATTTTAACTGATAGTACGGCGTATATTCCATTGGAAATTCGTAAAAAGCTTCATATAGAAATGATTCCATTAATGGTTAATTTCGAGAACGAATCATATAAAGAAGAAATTGAAATATCAGCAGACGATTTTTATGACAAGGTTCGTGGTAATGGAGAGCTACCAACAACCTCACAGCCGTCAATTGGCTTGTTTGTTGAGAAATTTAAACAATTAGCTAATGATTTTGACGCAGTCATTTGTATTCACCTCTCCAGCGGTATTAGTGGAACTTATGCTGGTGCAGTTTCAGCTGGAGAAATGGTCGAAAACATAAACGTCTACCCATTCGATTCTGAGACGAGCTGTATGCTCCAAGGCTTCTATGTAATAGAGGCAGCTGAAATGGCAAAGGAAGGTAAAACTCCTGAAGAAATAATCTTGAGGCTTCAAGAAATGAAAAAGTCAGTCCAAGCTTATTTTATGGTTGATGATTTATCACACCTTCAGCGTGGGGGACGCTTAAACAGTGCTCAAGCATTAATCGGCAGTCTTTTACAAGTGAAGCCAGTTCTGCATTTTGTTAATAAAGTGATTGTGCCGTATGAAAAGATTCGTACACGCAAAAAAGCACTTCAGAAAATGATAGACATGTTTGGAGAAGAGGCTTCAAATCAATTACCAATGCGAGCAGTCATCATTCATGCAAATCGTGAACAACAAGCTGAGCAAATAAAGAGTGAACTTGAAAAGCAGTATCCACATGTCGAATTTACATTAAGCTATTTCGGAGCAGTTATCGGCACACATCTTGGAGAAGGTGCAATAGGTATGGGCTGGTATAGAAAATAATTTATGGCTATTGTTATAAAATGAGCATCGTAAGAAAAGAGTTTTTTACGGTTGTCATCGTTTTATCGAAGTAAAGATGATCTGGATGTGTACATGTAGTACAAAAAACATCAATCATTCAAAAACACCTTAATTTATTTATATCTCATTCACAGCAGGGGGGGCATAAGCGAACCCCTACTGTAGGATCACTTAATAAGCTGGTCATGTTATAAGATACAACGCTACGAAAACTCATTGAATAACAATTTATGTCAACTACTATTAAACTAAATATGACTATTCATAAATTATGAAAGGAGCTCGAATATGCGGTTTTACGAGTATCGAGAGCGGTTAATACCTGAGTCTCTTGCTACTTCTGAGCTTAAAAAGCATCATCTCCAAAAAAAACCACTCGGACAGTGTTCATTCATGTCACCTCCAACTTGTAATTCTTCTTATGTCTACAGTAAGCAACTACAGCAATACTTATTTGGAAAGCAACTGTTGTTACACGATATCCCCTATCCTCTAGACCTTATCCATGAGCATTATGTAAATGGCTACCTTACTTATCAACAAGGAATTACTTATCAACAAGGAAATTATTATTGTGAACGGTGTGGTAATCGAAACAAGCGGCTCTTTTCCAGCTTCTTATGTGCTCGATGTCATGAAAAATGTACCTATTGTAGAAAATGTATTATGCTAGGGAGAATAAGTGAATGCACACCTGTCATACATTGGATTGGTCCAAGCCCAGATTCTCCGAGGAATGATGGTTCATTACAATGGGATGGTACATTGTCAAAAAGTCAAAAGCTAGCATCGACAACAATTAAAGAAACAATAGATCAACATAGTACCCTTCTCGTGTGGGCTGTGTGTGGATCTGGGAAAACAGAGGTGTTATTCAGTGGAATAGAAAGAGCATTGCAAACGAATAAATATATATGCATTGCAACGCCAAGAACAGATGTTGTGTTAGAGCTTGCACCGCGCTTACGAGAAGTTTTTCCTTCTATTAATATTAATGCATTGTACGGCGGGAGCGCTGACTTGAAAAATAAACTTGAACCATTGACGCTTTCGACTACACATCAACTTTTACGTTATTATCGTGCTTTTGACGTTGTGATCATTGATGAGGTTGATGCATTTCCATATACTGTAGAACCTATGCTACGATATGCTGTTAATAACGCTAAAAAACTAACGGCATCAACAATTTATTTGACAGCTACCCCTCATAGTCAATGGCAGAGGGAAGTAAAAAGACAACAAAGGAATGCGATTGTCATTCCCGCTAGATATCACGGTTATCCACTGCCTTTGCCCTCGTTTCGCTGGTGTGGAAATTGGCAGAAGTGCCTGTTGAAGCATCATCTTCCTACAATCGTCACCTCATGGCTATCTATGCATCTCCAATGCAAAAAGCAAGCTTTGCTTTTTGTTCCTTCAATTGATGTTTTGCACACAATCACAATGATTATAAAGAAATTTGATCAACGAATTGACAGTGTTTCATCCAAAGATCCAAAGCGTAAAGAAAAAGTTGCGGCTTTCCGTAAAGGTGACATTCAAATTCTTGTGACGACAACGGTACTTGAAAGAGGTGTGACGATACCAAACATTGATGTGGCAGTACTAGGTGCTGAGGATCGTATTTTTACTGAAAGTGCACTCGTTCAAATTTCAGGGAGAGTAGGAAGGCATGCTGCATATCCAACTGGAGAAATCATTTTCTTTCATTTCGGAAAAACAAAAGCGATGGTCAGAGCCAAAAGACATATTCAATACATGAATAAAAAAGGACAAAGGCAGGGCTACATTAATAATAAATAGTTTGATGTTTTATAAGGGAGTGATTACTATGAAGACATGTCTTCTATGTCACAAACCATATCAAATGGAAGTAAGCTGGCGTGCTATATTGACTTTGTCGCCTGAACAACAAAAGATTTGCCACGAATGTCATAGAAGGCTTACAATAATTGAAGGAAAGCTATGTAGTATATGTGGTCGTCCTTTACAGGGTGTATCGTCAACAACAACATTATGTTACGACTGTGTTAGGTGGGAAAATCAACGAGAGTGGCGAGATGTACTTCAGCGTAACCGATCTGTTTATATGTATAATGACTATATGAAAGAAACACTTAATCTTTTTAAATTCCGTGGTGATTATGCAGTTGTGCATACCTTTAAGTCATTATTTCAACAATGCTTTAAAGAACATTTTCAAGATAACTATATGATAGTTCCCATTCCTTTAAGTAAGCAACGTTTATATGAAAGAGGCTTTAATCAAGCAGATGCAATAGCTCATTTGCTAGATTTATCATTGTCTCATCCTCTATCACGTAAACATGTAAAAAAACAATCAAAAAAATCAAGATATGCACGTATCCATTCGGACAATATGTTTATATTTAATGAAACTGTTCTTGTGAAACACCAACAAATCTTACTTATTGATGATGTATATACGACTGGAACAACCGTCCGTCATGCTGCGAAAGCCCTATTACAAGCTGGGGCAAAATCAGCTTCTTCGCTCACTTTAGTGCGAGGATAAATATGTAATTTCTTTATTATCAATGCTGTTTTCGCATTGATTGTTATTTTTCGTATTAAGAAATAAACACGTAGTCAACTATCGATCGTGGCATCTTTTCTTCTGTACGAAAATGACTAACATATAAAATCACTTTTTGTAGTACCAATTTGTTAACAAAAGCAACAATGTTTACGAAAAGAGCCATTATCAATTAGAACATAGAATGCTATAGTAGACTAAAAATATGAATACACATAGTACGGGAGGATTATGATGAATGAATTAATGAATTGCCCACGGTGTGAGAGATTATTTGTAAAGCATAATATGAGAGAAGTTTGTGATCAATGCTATAAAGAAGAGGAAGAAGCGTTTAACAAGATTTATACGTACCTACGAATCAAAAAAAACCGCAGTGCTACAATTGCACAAATTGTTGAGGATACAGAGGTAGCTGAAGAATATATTATCAAATTTATTAAAAAAGGGCGGTTAAGCCTTAAGCAATTTCCGAACATAGGATATCCGTGTAAACGGTGTAACGATATGATTCAAGAGGGTGAACTATGCAAAAAATGTGTGGCTCAATTAAAAAATGAATTAGCTACATTTGAAAGGGAAGAAAATAGACAGGAACATATGAGGAAGCGTGAACGCAAGTCTATTACTTATTATTCTCTTTACAAAGATGAATAATTTACTATTGTTTATTAAAATTTATTGTTAACAACCGATAATAGTAACAAGAGGGGAGTTCACTCATTAATGAAGGTGAGGGATACACATGAAAATTAATCAGTTTAAACCAAATGGCTTATATGCCTATAAGCAGCAAACGAACCAATATAAAAATAACATAGATAAGCATACGAAATCTGATCGAATAGAAATTTCTTCAGCTGCAAAGGAATTACAGGAGACCTCACAAGTTGAAAGTGATCGTCAGCAAAAGGTCGAATCGCTAAAGCAGCAAGTTCAAAATGGTACTTATACAATTAATCGCGAACAGGTTGCTAAAGGATTGTATCATTTTTACACTAAACAATAATACAACATAGATATGACAGATAAATAGGGGGAGTACGATTGTCTTCTCAAAAATTATTACAAACTTTAGAAAGCTTATTTAAACAACACGAAAGCCTGTATGATCTAAGTATAAAAAAGGTAGATGTCATAAAAAGTAGTAATATTGAGTCTTTGGACAAGATTCTCATAGAGGAACAAAAGCATATTGCCATCATTAATAAGCTGGATGAAGAACGAAAAGCAATGGTTTACGAGCTAGTTAGTGGTCATCCGATTTCAGGGAATGAGCCAACGATGACAGATTGTATCAACATCGTTTCTGGTCAGACAAAACAACAATTAACTGACATACAAAACGAGTTAATTAAAGTGATAGACAAGCTAAAACAACAAAATGAACTTAATCAAGCGCTTATATATCAATCACTCCAATATGTTAACTTGTCTCTAGATTTACTCATCCCACAGCCTACTTCATTCAATTATGAAAAACCAACGTCAACTACATCACATGAACAAATAGTTAATCGCAGCATGTTTGACTCAAAAGCGTAAAGAAACGGAGGAAAGTATACATGCGCTCTACATTTCACGGATTAGAAACAGCCCGTCGAGGCATGACGACACAGCAAACTGCGCTAAACGTCCTAGGGCATAATATCGCAAATGCAAACACACCTGGTTACACAAGACAACGGGTGGATTTCGTACAAACAGAACCTTACCCACCTGCGTCAATAAATAGACCAGAAATCCCTGGGCAAATGGGTACAGGTGTTGAAGCGGGAGAAATACAACGTATAAGGGATCGTTTTCTAGACATTCAATATAGAAGTGAAAACAGTAAGCTCGGTTATTGGGAATCTCGTGCAGAAGCACTTTCTCGAATGGAGGACATCATGAATGAGCCTTCTGATTCAGGCTTATCAAGTACAATCGATGCTTTTTGGAAATCTTTAGAGGATTTAGCTGTTGATCCATCAAACTCAGGAGCACGTTCAGTTGTTCGAGAAAACGGTCGTTCAGTTGCACAAGCATTTAATTACATAGCGAGCTCATTACAAGCTACACAACAGGATTTTAAAGACAAGCTAGATCATAGCATTGATGAAATTAATACACTAGCGACATTGTTGAATAATGTTAATCAGCAAATTGCTGAAGTAGAACCACACGGCTTAATACCAAATGATTTGTATGATGAGCGTGACCGACTTTTAGACCAAATATCTAATCTTGCTAACATTGAAGTATCGTACACTTCAAGTGGGGGACATGCCCCTCCAACAGCAGACGGGATTGCAACTGTCACTCTCGTTGATGATTCTGGGAACTCACTTGGCACACTCGTAGATACATCCGGTAATGTGAACGCATTAACGATTAATTACAATGCAACAAATGGTTTGGCTGAATCGATTGATTTTGACGGTAATACGATTGGTGTTGATGGTGGCTTTGCTTCAACAGGTAGCATTAGAAGTTTAATAGATTCATACGGCTATACCGATGGGACATCAAAAGAAGGCGTTTATCCTGGCATGATCAAAAAGATCGATGAAATGGCATATGCCTTTGCAACGGAATTTAACAATGTGCATCAATCAGGTTGGAATATAAATGATATTGATGCAGGTACGCAAACCCCAGTTAACTTCTTTGAAGCACTGACGAATCCTGAAGGGGCTGCAGCTCTTCTTCAGCTATCAGCTGAAATTGAAGCATCAACGGATAATATTGCGGCGTCTGCAACCGGTCAGCTTGGGGATGGTGGTAACGCTGTCGCATTAGCAGAAGTGAAAAATAACGCATTAACAATTGATGGGAAAACGACAAATTTACAAGATTATTATGAAGGTGTTATTGGTGAAATGGCTGTTATTTCCAAAGAATCGATTGTTTTCACAAATAATGTCGGTTTATTACTTAGTACAGCAGAAGAAAATCGTTTATCCGTGAGCAGTGTATCTTTAGATGAAGAGTTTACGAATATGATTAAATTCCAGCATGCATACAACGCATCGGCAAGAAATATTACAACGATTGATGAAATGTTAGATAGAGTAATTAATGGAATGGGAATAGTAGGTAGATAGGAGGAATAAAATATGCGAGTTACTCAAACGATGATTGCTGATCGCTCACTTCGTAATATTAGTCAAGGCTACTCTCGACTCGGCGAATTACAAGACCAGTTATCTACAGGGAAGAAAATTACTAGACCTTCAGACGATCCAGTAGTAGCGATGAAGGGCATAGCTTATCGAACGAACTTGACAGAGGTAGAGCAATATCAACGAAACCTTTCAGAATTATACTCATGGATTGAAAACTCTGAGGATGGGCTAGACCATGCAAACTCAGCACTTGCCCAAGTTCGTGATCTAGTATTAAGAGGAAAAAACGGCTCGCTTTCGCCTGAGGATCAACAGGCAATAGCGGATGAGTTGTCTCAAATTAAGGAAGATTTAATATCTGTAGCAAATACGAAGGTAGCTGGGAAATACATTTATAATGGGACAGCGATAGATGAAGCTCCTGTCAATGCAGGACCTCCTATAGTTGCAAATATTAATACGGATGAATTTAATATTTCAGTTTCCAACGGAGTTGAAATGAAGGCGAATATAAATGCAGACAACGTGTTTAGTCAAGCGCTTTTTGATACTATTCAGGATATTGAAGACAGTCTTAACGGGCTGGCATCAGGGTCAGGCGATTTTGATACACTATTAGACGAGGTGGATGGGCATTTATCTAGCCTTTCTGCCGAGCGATCTGAGCTAGGTGCGCGCTATAATCGCGTTGAGCTAGTAGAGGATCGCCTAGCCCAACAGGAGCTCATCGCTACTAAAATTTTATCTGACAATGAAGATGTAGATTTAGAGCGGGTCATTATTGATTTAACTGTACAGGAAAGTGTTCATCGTGCTGCTTTAAGTGTTGGCGCAAGTATTATGCAGCCGACGTTAATGGACTTTTTACGATAATCAGTGATAAAAAATATAGCTATCTTCTATTGGAGATAGCTTTTTCATGAAATAAGGGGTGAAAGCGCTATGCAATTACCACAAATTCGTCAACAATCAAGCCTTATCCAAATGGAAATGCTGACGACACCCGCAACTGTAGAAATTGAACAACCACCAGCCGAAGTTTCGATTGAACAGCCTAAACCGGATGTATCAATAGAAACTACGCCAGGAAAGCTAACGATAGATCAGACACAGGCTTGGGAGGATATGGATTTAAAACATATTTTCCGAAGAATTGAAGAAGCAGCTGAACTTGGCTATAAGGATTGGCTTGACGGACTAGAGCGTCGATCACAACAAGGTGATGAGCTGATGCGCATTGAAAACAGAGGAAATCCAATCGCCAAGCAAGCGAAGGAAAATAGTGAACGACCGATATATGAGAAGAACATCGGTTTTATTCCTTCACATTTTAGTGTGAAAACCGATTATGAGCCTGCACAGGTTCATATCGACGTGCAAGTTCATAGACCAATAATTGAAGTGGAAGTACATAGACCGATTATCCGTTATCAGCCTGGTGATGTTTATACTGCTGTAATGCGCTCTAACTCATTAGAAATTGATTTTGAAAACTTGAAATTTGTCGGTAATAATTTTGAGATTGAAATTTAGTTACGGGGTTGTGAACTATGGAAATTAATACGAAATATCATGGTACGGTCAATATAAATAATGACGATATGATTACTTTTGCGAGTGGTATTCCAGGCTTCTTAGATGAAAAGGAATTTGTCGTTATCCCGTTTTCACAAGGGACACCATTTCAAATTTTGCAGTCTGTATGTAGTAAAGATGTCGCATTTACGCTCATAGAACCATTCTCCTATTTTCAAGATTATGCTTTCGAGCTAGATAGCCGTACGCTCGATCAATTAAATATTATATCAGAGGAAAATGTCGCAATTTACAATATCATTACAGTTCATGAGCCGTTTACAAACACGACTGTTAATCTTCAAGCGCCAATTGTTATAAATGCAGAAAAAAGGGTAGGAAAACAAGTCATTTTAGCAAATACGTCCTATCATACAAAGCATTATTTATTTACGAAGAAGCAAAAATTAATGAAGTAAGGGGGGAGCAGATGTGCTAGTGTTAACGAGAAAAGTAGATGAGGCCATTCAAATTGGTGAAGACATCGAAGTGACAGTATTAGCCATTGATCGTGAGCAAATTAAGCTAGGTATTAAAGCACCGAAAAAAACAGAAATACATCGTAAAGAAATTTACTTGTCTATTCAACAAGAAAATATTGAGTCTGCCCTCAACTCGAAAGATATCCTACAGCAACTAAATAAAACATTAAAAAATAGTTCTAACCAACTATCATGATGGTTAGGGCTTTTTATTTTTCATGCTCATTACATATATCCTGAAAATTTTACAAGAAAATATTAAAAAATCTATTAAACAATTAACAAGCGTGTCGATATATATAGTATAACTGGTAGATTAGATGCATAGGCGGCCGACTATTGTATGTAATTACCATACTTTATACCTATTCCATATGGATGTGGAATACAAAATTCAAGGAGGAATTTAACAATGAGAATTAATCATAATATCGCAGCTCTTAACACTTACCGTCAATTAACAGCAGGTAACAACGCAGCATCAAAATCAATGGAGAAATTATCTTCAGGTCTTCGTATTAACCGTGCTGGAGATGACGCAGCAGGCTTAGCAATCTCTGAAAAAATGCGTGGGCAAATCCGCGGCTTAGATATGGCTTCAAAAAACGCTCAAGATGGTATTTCTTTAATCCAAACAGCTGAAGGTGCCCTAAACGAAACACATTCAATCCTTCAACGTATGCGTGAGCTAGCAGTTCAAGCAGCAAGTGATTCAAATACTGATGCAGATCGTAACGAGTTACAAGAGGAAATGAACCAATTAGTTGGGGAAATCGATCGTATTTCTACTACTACAGAATTCAATACGATGACTTTATTAGATGGAAGTAAACAAGGCATTGTGAAGAGTGATGAATCTGTTGTTTTCGATGGAAATAGTGATACGTCGGTGTTTACAGCAGTAACAGCTACAAATACTGGAGATGCTGCTAATGAAACCATTCATGTGAAAGTGGTTGAAAATAGTGCAGCAAACGGTATTGTGCTTGAACTTTCAGATTCAAACGGAAATAAACTGACGGATTTTAGTTATGCCAATGGTGGTACATTAACTATAGATAGCACTTTGTCTAATGCTGCCGGTGAAACATTTGATATCGATGGTAGTTACGATGTAACTATCTCTACACTAACAGATGACGATCTAGGTAAAGAGTTTACCATAACTGGACGTGCAGCTGTTACTCAAACAGTAGATTCTAGATTAAGTTTCCATATTGGAGCAAATTCATCACAAACTATGAGTGTCGGTGTGGGTGATATGAGCTCAAGTGCATTAAATATTGAAAATGTTGATGTAACATCCGCTGGTGGTGCAGAAGCAGCTATTTCAGCGATTAATCATGCAATTGAAGATGTATCTTCTCAACGCTCACAGCTTGGTGCATTCCAAAATCGTTTAGAGCATACAATTAATAACTTAGGAACATCTGCAGAAAACTTAACAGCTGCCGAGTCTCGTATCCGTGACGTTGACATGGCGAAAGAAATGATGGAATTCACGAAGAATAACATTCTTTCTCAAGCAGCTCAATCAATGTTGGCTCAAGCTAACCAACAACCACAAGGTGTACTTCAATTATTACGTTAATAACTGAAGCTAACATACAAGAAGGAGAGATCTTAGATCATCTAAGGTCTCTTTTTTTAGAAACAAATAGGTAATTGCATTTTGTTCTTTTATAACTATACGTCATAGTAAAATTTAGATTGTTAATCAACATTCAAGTGCTTAGTTTTATGATATATAAGTTCTAAATCTTTAATTATTGTTGAATTAAAGCTACTTAGTGCTTATTAAGGCTAAGGCGCTTACAGCTTTTCTTCATTATATGAAAAGCTTTTTTATCTTGTAACAGAGAGGAGTTTATTATGAAAGTGTTTTCAAAGAAATGGATAAACATAAAGTATTTTGCATTATTTTTAGTATTTTTCTTTGCGTTTTTTGTGAATCATTCTAATGCTATTGCAGAAAGTGAAATTGGCAATGATTTCATTGAATTTGATGTAGCACCTAATACTCATGGAGATAGGGTTAAAGCAGGGAGATTTACAATTGGTACAACTGGGGGTAACCCAGCAAATGATAGAGATAATAATAAAAAAATGCTATATGGTCATGAAGATCAAGGTCCGTGGTCTTCTAAGACATCGTTAAATATAGATGGCGTACCTTTCTGGTTTGAAGCTAATAGCCCAGGTACGTATGATTACGCAAATTTATCTCATTCGACAGTACAAACGAGAGGCGATATTTCTATCCAACAAGTATTATCTATTGTGAAAAATCAAAACACAAATAATGATGATACTGTTGAAATAAAGTATCTAGTTACTAACAATGGCAATCAAAGTCATGATGTTGGGTTGCGTATTATGTTGGACACGATGCTCGGAGAAAACGATGATGCTCCTTTTAGAATACCAGGAAGTGGTATTGTTACCAGGGAAACTGAATACACTGGGGATGGTATCCCAGAATATTGGCAGGCATTTGATAAGGTAGAGGATCCATCAGTTGTATCCCATGGTACCTTCTTTAACGGTACCATGACAAAACCAGATAAAGTTCAATTTGTCGGTTGGGAAAATATTAACGACGTATTATGGAATTATACTATAAAGAACTCTAGTAACGGGGATAGTGCAGTTGCGATGTACTGGAATCCAACAACATTAGCTCCTGGCGAAGTGAAGGAATTTAAGACCTTTTATGGTTTAAGTGAACTTTCACAAGATTTAACACCACCTTTAGCATTAAGTGTAACTGGTGCGAGTATTGTAGAGGCAACCGAGAATGGCTACAGCCCAAATCCGTTTACAGTTACTGCTTATATTACTAACATTGAAGATTTCACAGAGACAAATGCTAGATTAAACATTGCTTTACCAGCAGGTTTAAAGCTTGCTGAAAATCAACAACAAGAAGTAAGTATAGGTTCTTTAAATCCTGGTGAGGAAACACAGGTTTCCTGGGATGTAGAAATTGAACCAAGTGCTGACATAAGAGAACTTGAGTATGTAGTCAATTTATTGTCAGATAATGATGAGAAGTTTGTAGCGAGAACGATTACGATACCGCCTTATGAAGTGATTAAAAATGTACAAATTGAACCTGAAAACATCACTTTATTAAGAGGAACGACACACCAGTTAACTGTAACAGCTACAAAAGATGATGATTCCGTTGTAGATGTGACATTAGGAGAGACAGGTACAACATATAGTAGCGATGATACAAGTATAGCAATGGTCGATGAAAATGGACTAGTAACAATCCCGGATAACGCTCAAAGCGGGATCGCATATATTAGAGCATATCATAACGGAAAAACAGCAGTAGCGACAATCGAAGTACTCGATGTTACTGCAGAGAGTTTAATCTTTACGCCAGATGAATTAACGCTTGCGCAAGGAGAGACAAGTCAGCTACAAATATTAGCAAATTTGTCTGACAATACGCAAATTGATGTAACGGGTAGCACAACATATAGCAGTGCTGATGAAAGTCTAGTAACAATAGATACGAGTGGATTGATTACCATTCCTCAAGATGCACCAGGTGGCACGGTGGTCATTACAGGAAGCTATGAAGGAATTAGTGGGACTGTAACAGTGACCGTCCCAGCAGCTGTCCAAGGAATTACATTAGATCCATCGACAGTGACGTTGGCACAAGGAGAAACCCAACAAATCTCAGTCGTAGCCAATATGTCAGATGGAACAACAAAAGATGTAACAAGCGAAGTAGCATATAGCAGTGATGACGCAAGCCAAGCAGCAGTAGATGTGACTGGATTAATCACAATTCCAGCAGACGCTACAGGTGGAACAGTAGTCATTACAGGAAGCTATGAAGGTCATACAAGTACAACAACAGTAACTGTCCCAGCAACAGTGCAAGGCATCACGTTAGATCCATCGACAGTGACGTTGGCACAAGGAGAAACACAACAAATCACAGTCTTAGCCAAT
>NZ_JAXBMC010000005.1:0-270040 GCF_033963865.1 Cytobacillus sp. IB215316
AACCTTTCTAAGTACATTTTAAGTACTTAACGTTTTTGTGTCCATAAAACTATACTAACTCCATTCATCCTTTTAAAGAATACTGCAATTCATTAAAAGGATAGAATGTCCTTATACTTAACGACATATAGGTTAGTTATAAAAAAGTTAGATAGCTATTAATCTTCATTCACTTTGTTGTAAATGTGCTATAGCTTTGTCTAAGGCATCTTCAGGAGCACATTTGATATTTGGAATGACACCTTCGCCCTCCCAGTTAGAACCGGTTATTTCAACAATAGGTTCCCCAGTTGAAATAGATAGTCTTATTCCATCAGTTAATGGATAATACGTATTTCTATTTGCAGCTCCTGCTGAAGGTTCACCTACAATAATTGCTTTCTCATGAGCTTGGAGTACATAAGTAAAGTACTCAGCTGCTGATCCAGTTTTACAGTTAATTAATATGTAAAGTGGATGATTTAGTTTGCGTTTGCCAACAACAAAAGGATGGGTGAAAGTTTGGAAATCTTTTATATTCATATCATGAGTAGTAGATAGTAGTATAGGTTCATCATCAAAAAAGTAGCTAAGTATGTATTCTCCTAGCTCTCCATATCCCCCACGATTGTGACGTAAATCAATAATTGTTGCATCCGTATTTTCTAACATTTTCATCGCTGCAATGGCTGTATCTATACCTCTATCAGGATTCATAAACTGTGTTATTTTCATGTAACCGATATTATTTGGCATAACCTTTACTTCGGTAAACCCAAAGTTGTTTGTTCTTTCTGATTCCAGTTCTTTTTTTAGCCAATTCTCCTCTAGAAAGTTACCATCTTCTTGATCAGTGAATAATTCAATGTATAAATGCTTGTCTCCACTAAGCTGCATCAACATCTCTGTTACAAATGTAGCAAATTCGCTTAGGGATTTAATATTTTTAAAATCGTCAGAATTCTTTTCCCGTAAGCCACTTAGTAATTTTTCTTTTTTAGATGCAACAACGTAATGCTGCTCTAACAGTTCTATCACTTTTGAAAAGTGATTAAATAAAATTTCTTTGTCCATCGAATAACCTCCATCTTTTATGATTGTTTTCGCATGTGTGCCAAGTTGAACAAGGCTTTACTTTTGATTTTAACATCAACATATCATAAAAAAACTAATTATTTACAAAATTATAAATAAAGAGAAAGTTATTTTGTTATGATAAACTTATTTATATAAATTACAGAATATTCCTGTTGTTTAGTAAAGGGGGTATACACAATTAAAAAGCTAGTACTTTTTTTATGCTGTTTTTTACTAGTTGCTTGTAACCAATTCAAAGAGCCAAGCTTTCATATTAGAGTGAACGTAGCAAATTTAACTGAAGAAGAATATCAATATGTAGGAACAGGAGATTTAGTCAATCCAACAATAAATGACTTTAGAAAATTGACATTTCACTTTGAAATAGACTCTAAGCATAACGTTATAGACTTAAATATTGATACCCCAGAATATGGAGAATGGAAAAATGCAATTAATGCTATTGACGAGCAGAGGTATTGGTACGGTAAAGGTAGTTCTCAAACTAACGCAACCTATAAATATGATTTTGTCTTTTATGCGAAGGGCTTAACAGAGAATGATATTACAAAAGCTTTTGATGAAATGATCATTTCAGCTTCTTGGAAGAAGGATCATGGAGTTGAACAAATAAGAGAATTTTTCATTAGTAACCTAATAGTGTTTGATGGTGAAAGCTAAGCTAGTAAAAGCTGGTTACTATAGAAATACAGCTTGAACTAGAGTCTTCAGAATAGGAGGAACTAAATTGAAAATCATTGAAAATAAAAACGGTTTACAGTTTCTTGATTTTATTAAATGCAACGAAGCACAGATGAAGAAATATGAACCGCTTAGCGGTTCTTTTGCGGTAATCATATGTGGAGAGCGTATTCTTTTATGCTATAACGTATGGAGAAATCAATGGGAGATACCAGCAGGTAGAAGAGAAGAAGGTGAAACCTCGAAGCAGTGTGCTATAAGAGAGTTGTTTGAGGAAACAGGACAAGAAGTAAATGATTTATCATTTAAAGGTTTACTTAAGGTGAAAAATAAACATAGTGGTGAAGTAAAGTATAATCCTGTCTATTACTCAACAGTAGATAAATTGCAACCTTTCAGAGATAACGATGAAACTTCAGAAATTATGCTATGGAATTATAAGGATAATATTGGGGATGTTGATCTCGTAGATATACAAATTCTAGATTTTATCTAATTTTTTTGCATATACGTTGCTGCTATTTACTTAATTGACAATCCCCATGATGATGTTTTACTAAGCAACAATAAATGCGAAAACACCTTCAACTAATAGGAGTGTTATGCCATTTCGTATCGTAAAAATAAGAAAAGGTGTAACGATTATTAGTTGTAGACGTCTAATATTTCATAGTACATACACGAAGTAGGATATTTCCATTCTAAAAAGATATTATTTTAGTAAATTATGGGTAGAAAACAATAAATAACAATGCTAAAATCATAATTAAAAATACAAAAATTCCCTTTGTAGGTGCCATGAATATGGGAGGAATTTAGGGATGAATAAATCATCATTGTTAAAGATGTCATTCGTATTCGCCGCCACAACTTTATTATGGCTGAAGACATATATTGTCTATAAAACTAGCTTTGATTTAAAGATTGAATCTTGGAAGCAAGAATTTATTCTATTTATAAATCCGCTAAGCTTTTTACTTATTATTTTTGGAATTGCACTGTTTATTAATATCAAGAAACGTAATCGTTATTTAATTGTTACAAGCTTCATAGTTTCATTCGTGTTGTATGCAAATGTGTTGTATTATAGGGAATTTTCAGATTTTATTACATTGCCATTACTTTTCCAAACTAGCAATATAAAGGATCTACATAATAGTATTTTTGAGCTATTGCATGTGACTGATATTTTTATGTTTGTCGATGTGCTTGTGTTATATTGCATTATGCGTCACAGGAATAAGGGATCTAATGAAATCATTTATACGAAGAAAGATAAACGAGCCTATTTCATATTAGTTACAAGCATTGCTTTAGTTAATTTAGTACTTGCGGAAACGGAAAGACCGCAGCTGTTAACGCGTACATTTGACAGAGAAATAATAGTGAAGAACATCGGGTCATACAATTACCACATTTACGACCTTTTGTTAACATCTAAAACAAAAGCACAAAGAGCATTTGCAGATAGTAGTGAGTTTGTTGAAATAGAAAATTATATAAAAGCAAATTACAAAGAACCAAATCAAGACTTTTTTGATATCGCAAAAGGTCGTAATGTGATTATCGTTTCAATGGAATCTTTGCAAAATTTTGTGATAAATGAAACAATTAATGGGGAAGAAATTACGCCTTTTTTAAATGAATTTGTGAAAGAAAGCTATTATTTTGATAATTTTTATCATCAAACGGGTCAGGGAAAAACTTCTGATAGTGAGTTTTTAGTTGAGAATTCATTATACCCTTTAGGTAGGGGGGCAGTATTTTTTACTCATTCAGAAAATGAATATCGTGCGACACCAGAAATCTTGAAAGAAGAAAATTATTATTCAGCGGTATTCCATGCGAATAAAAAAAGCTTTTGGAATAGAGATGTAATGTACCCTAACCTAGGCTATGATCGTTATTTCTCATTAATTGATTTTGATGTTAATGAGAACAATTCAATTGGTTGGGGGTTAAAGGATGCAGAGTTCTTTTCCCAATCTGTAGATATATTAAAGACACTACCGCAGCCGTTTTATACAAAGTTTATTACGTTAACAAATCATTTTCCGTTTGTACTTGAAGAAGAGGATAAGATGGTAGATGAGTTTACGTCTAATAGCCGGACAGTTAATCGATATTTTCCAACTGTGCGATATATGGATGAGGCTCTTAAAGATTTCGTTGAATTACTAAAGCAAGAAGGCATATATGAAAATTCGATTCTCGTATTCTATGGCGATCACTATGGAATTTCCGAAAATCATAAAAAAGCTATGGGAGAGTTTTTAGGAAAAGAAATGACACCATTTGATGTAGTGAATTTACAAAAAGTCCCTTTAATAATTCATATACCGGGAATTACAGATGAAAATCCACTTGTAGTTTCGAAAGTATCAGGACAAATAGATGTGAAGCCGACACTTTTGCACTTATTGGGGATTGAAACAAAAAATGACGTTCATTTTGGTGCTGATATCTTCTCGACAAAAAAGAGTGACCTTACTGTCTTGAGAGATGGAAGCTTTATAACGGAGGATTATATATATACAAAATCTATATGTTTTGACAAACGTACTGGAGCAAAAACGACTAGTTCTAGCTGTGAACCATATGAAGAAAAAGTAAAACATGAGCTAGAATACTCAGATAACATCGTTTATGGAGACTTATTAAGGTTCTATGATGGGACATCATATAATGAAGCTTTAACTGGTCAATGATGAAGCTTCTAGAAAAGTTTAGGTATTTGATCAAAGCTTCAATATGACACCAAGTAAGTAGCACAAAGAACTAAAATATAAATAAGTCATGCACATTAGCTAAAAGCTACAAGCATGACTTATTTATTATTAGCCGCTTTTTGTAAAAGTTGCTATGATGAGGTTTGATCCTTACCACAAAAGGATTATAGCAAAAAAGGTGACCAGATTTAGTTGTATACGTATAGATATCTTAGTAAGACTCCGTAAACTAAAGTATCTTTTCTTCGAAAAACAATAACATTAGCACTAAATTCCATTTTGTTATTCATTAAGAGACTTGTTGTTAATACCTATGCTAAAGCTACTCTTTTTAACTGAAAGATATATGGGTGTTTAGTCATGAATGACAGTTGATTTCTGCGTCATTTGTTTAGGTATATTTATGCCCTTTATATTTGCTCCGACAACACCTATGATAATCATAATAGTGCCAATCAAGTGATAAGTGTAAAATGTTTCATGCAGAATGAAAACACCTGCAAGTATACTTACAATTGTTGAAAGGTTCATAAATACAACAGATTGTGAAGCTTTCATTCTAGATACCATGTAATTGCTTAAGAAAGATGTAACTACAGAAGATAAAATCGCTAAGTATAACATCGGTAAAATAAAATTGGTTTTTAATAAGACTGTAAAATCAGCTTTTTCAGGTGAGACAAAAAGTACTAAATTAAACATGATCATGCCCATGCCCATCATTGCATACGTTAATTCAATTGGTGAAAATTGTTTAGAAAACTTTTTTGCCAATACAGTATAAAAAGCCATTGATACAACAGATAAAAAGATGAGTATAATACCAAGCATATTTGCTTCACCGTCAACGCCTTTCATAACAGTAATGTAACTTACACCTCCCACGGAAAGCAGAATAGAAGCTTTCTGTATTGTTGTCGTGCTCTCTTTTAACAAGATAGCCGCGAATAACATGACAAAAATGGGGACTAAGGCTGTAATAATACCAGCTTCACTGGAAGAAGCATATTTCATTCCATAAGTTTGAAATGAAAAAGAAAGTACAGGTTGAACGATTGAGAATAATATAAGCGGGAGTACAGGTTTATGTCGAAAATCTACGCGTATTACTTTTAATAAAATAAATGCTGTCATGACAATAAATGCAATAGTAAAACGGTAGGATAATATAGCTAAAGGTGAAGTTTCACTTACAATATTTTTTAAAAATAAAAAGCTGAAACCGACTATGCCAGCACTTAATATACCTGCCACTATAGGTAATAGATTATATTGTTTCATCTTTCATTCCTCCTTGTTGCTATCTCTTATGTATAGCATACTTAAAGGGAGCTTATCGTACATCAATGAATAGGATGAACATGGTCTACTACTTTAGCCTGAGGTACTCATCTAGTTGATATTAACATAAAAACTACCGTTGCGACTGATCTTCATTTGCTTACGTTTTTTCGAGCTTTGTGCAATCCTTCCTTAAATTAGTATTTTTATCTAGATGTTGTTGTTTTTAAATGAAGAGATGCCAAGAATACTAGCTGTTTACGTGTTTATTCTTAGAACGATAAACACGTAAACAGCTTTTACTTATGTGTTATTATCTTGACATCATTAGTCAATGTTTAAGGTTACTTATTCTGAACTAAGCTAAAAAAGGTAATAAAACATATAACACTACAAATAATATATTGATATAATTAATATGAAATACCATTTTATAACATTATATTTTCTTATATTACAAACACCGTTAGCAATTTCTTTGTTGCTTTTATATTTTTATTTGAGTTATTGATGTGTATATATAAATGATTTTTACAGTCATTAAAAAAGAAAAGATGTCCTCAACTATAGTTGTTTTCATGTTTAGCTGATATTACGATAAACAACAATGACTGCGAAAACAGTGCTATGTTAAAAAGTTAAACACAAATTTAGTAAGCATTGCAGAATATTATGGTGTATTCCTATAGAAGTTATAGAACAAAGCTTATGAAAGAACATTTACAAAGCTTAAGGTGATTGTATACTTTCCTTAAGAAATTCTTCATATTTTTCTAATCCAAATGTTAAGAAATGACAAGTATAATAATGAGCAAATGAGTAGGAGATGAGGTGCAATGATGAACGAATATACAATTCTAGTTACCGATGACGACAAAGAGATAAGAGATGGCATTGAGATTTATCTTAGTAATGAGGGATATAAGGTCATAAAAGCAGCAAATGGAATTGAAACACTCCAACAGCTTGAAAATAATGAAGTGCATTTAATTATAATGGACATCATGATGCCACAGATGGATGGAATTGCGGCAACATTTAAAATACGAGATAAGTACAATATTCCTATCATTATGCTCAGTGCAAAAGCTGAGGATACAGATAAAATTCATGGACTCTCAGTAGGAGCTGACGACTATATTACGAAGCCATTTCATCCGATGGAGCTCATTGCGCGTGTAAAATCACAAATGCGCAGGTATGTACAGCTAGGCACATATCATGAGCAACAAACAATCACTGAAGTAAATGGCTTAGTTCTTGATCAGGAAGCAAAGGAAGTGAAGCTAGACGGCAACTCAATTAAGCTTACACCGATTGAGTATAAGATCACAGAGCTATTATTACTGAATGCAGGGCGTGTGTTTTCCATTAATGAAATTTATGAACGAGTATGGAATGAGCCAGCATATAACGCCGAGAATATCGTAGCAGTGCATATTCGAAAAATACGAGAAAAAATAGAAGAAAATCCAAAAAATCCTCGTTATGTTAAGGTTGTTTGGGGGATTGGTTATAAGATTGAGAAGTAACCTTCTTTAAAGAAAGTTCGCAAACATATAGATAAACAACGTTTTAATGGATTTTTTATAGCTTAGTGAGTGTAAGAAGGGGGTTTGTAAAATGAAGAAGAATTTCTATAAAACAATTGGTTGGAGTTTATTAGTTAGCATAATTCTAATTGCCGTAACTTCAACTCTAGAAAATGCTCATCGATTTATCGGTAATCAAGATTATTTTCAAACCGATGAATTTCAATCAGAATACCATAACTATATAAGGGAATTAAGTTCAATTGTGTTGAATAATCCTGATAAGGAGCAGTTGAAGGAAACAGTTTCTGTTTCTCAACAAGAAATAGATCAGTATAGGTTTTACTACGGTGACTTAACTTCGCAAATTCAAAATATACAAGGGCAATATCAATCACGTATTTTAGAAGCGGAGGCTTCAGGTAATACCTCTGTGAAAGATGCCCTTACGAAAGAACGAGACGCCAAAATAGCTGACGTACAAAAAAACTTTGAAGATGATGAATATGTCGAAAAAAAGATAAAAGCAGTTATTAACACAAATATTGATTCGTATATAGCGGAACTAAACGCGAAAAAACAAGACTTCGTGTCCGATTTCACATATTTCTCATATGAGTTGAAAAATATTGAGACAGGCGAAACCTTCTCATCTGGAGATGTATCAGAAAAAGCTGCGTTTACTATGGAGTTCAGTAAAAAGAATGGATATTTAAAGGCATCACAATATTTAGATAGTGCATCATATTATATCGGTGGAGAGTACAACGAAGAAACTGGAATCGATGTCAATAATAAAATAACCACATTATTAAAAGCTTCTCCATCAACATTTGAAGGAAAAATAACTATACCCGTTGCAAACATGAATCAAGTAGAAAGGGCACAATATTTCATTTATCAAAAAAATCTGTCATTAATCATGCTGGCAATAGCTGTTGTTGCTTTATTAATTATATTATTAATATTTAAATTTCGTAAATCTTGGTACGTAGATAGTTCTGTAAGACGACAATATGAAAATTGGCCATTAGACATAAGGCTTGTCCTAATTTTGATCAATGGCTGGATTGTCATGATATTTACTTTCATGCTTAAGCAAGATTATTATTCATTATTTTCTTATTACAATTATCAGAGTGTTGAAGGGCTATTATTTAATCATTTCATTCATTTATTTGCAATATGGTTTGGCATATACCAAGTTGTATGGACGTATGATGAGCTAAAGCAAGGATTGGGCTTTATCGAAACACTTAAAAACGGTATTGTTGTTAAAAATATAAAGTTAGTAAGGGATGCTTTTTTAAAAACCGCTATCGGGAAGCAAATGTTGGCGATATTAATCGTTATCTTTTTTTGGGGGATTGGAACTGCAATTGCCTTTGCTAATTCTTACAATGATGGTTTAATCATGTTTTATCTTATTTGTGTCTTCTTCATCGGTATACCGTCAATTTTGTTTCTGATGAAAAGGATTCGTTATTTAAATCGTGTATTTAGAGCAACCGAGCAAATGGCAAGTGGCACCTTACTTGAACCAGTTCCTGAAAAAGGAAAGTCGGTTATAGCTAAGCATGCGAAACATCTTAATAAACTAAGAGCTGGAATTAAGACGTCACTAACAGAGCAAGCAAAAAGTGAACGATTAAAAACCGAACTTATAACAAATGTAAGTCATGATTTAAGAACACCTCTGACCTCAATCATCACATATACCGATTTGTTAAAAAATCAGCAGCTGACAGAGGAAGAGAGAAATGAGTATGTAAATATATTAGAAAGAAAATCCAATCGCTTAAAAATACTCATTGAGGACTTGTTTGAAGTATCAAAAATGGCGAGCGGGAATTTAGAGCTTCATAAGCAACAGGTAGATTTAACACAATTAATACATCAAGTACTTGGTGAACACCAAGAGGATATTGAAAAATCCGGTCTTGATTTTCGGGTAACAATTCCAGATACCTCAGTGATGAGCTACGTAGACGGACAAAGATGGTGGCGTGTGTTAGACAATTTAATCGTTAATGCACTGAAGTATTCACTTACAGGTACAAGAGTATATGTTAGTCTAAAGCATGAAAATAACCAAGCAGAATTTGTTGTTAAGAACATTACTAAATATGAGCTTGGTGAGAATATTAACGAACTACTTGAAAGATTTAAACGAGCAGATACATCACGAGCTACAGAGGGATCTGGCTTAGGGCTTGCGATTGCTCAATCGATCGTTGATTTACATGGCGGTACATTACAAATAGATCTAGATGGCGATCTATTTAAAGTAATTGTTAAAATACCAACATATTAGAGTTAAAATTAGAATAAATTTACATTTATGTCAGGGGATCATTTATAATAATAAGGACACTTCTTCGTAGAATGATAGGCACATTTATCATATGAGAGAAGTGTCCTCTTTTTTTATCTTAGCTTTTTTTGCATCGATTGCTCTGAATCCAAATTAAGAAATGATACACGCCCTCTACTACTTTTTCATTGTAATTTCTTCTGTTGTGATTTTAGTGAGAATTGTAACAATATTTAAGAGGAGAGCCTTAACTGGAATCTTAATCATATGAAAGGGAGAGAGAAGGAATGAAAAAGATATTATTTTTGCCATTGTTAAGTATGCCTTCCGGACATCATCAAGTAGCAGAGGCTTTAATTCATTCAATTAATAGGACTACCAATGGAATAACAACGAATAAGGTTGACCTACTTAGTTACTCTCATCCAGCTTTAGAAAAATTAATTACAGCATTTTATCTCAAATGGATAAAAGTATCACCTAAAACGTATAAGTGGGCATATAATAATTTCGGTTATTCAAAATCAACAACCTACTCATTACAATGGTATGAAAGGTTATTTTTAAAAAACATGGAGCAACTTATTCAACGTGAACAACCTGATGTTATCGTAGCAACACATGGCTTTCCATCGTTTTTAGTTAGCCGCTTAAAGCAAAAGAGAATGATTGATGTTCCGTTAATTAATGTTTATACAGATTTTTTTATTAACAATGTCTGGGGAAGAGATGGTGTTGATTATCATTTTGTACCAAGTGAGCACATACGTACTTCCTTAATAGAGGATAGCGGGGTAACTGCAGAAAAGATAGTTGTGACAGGTATTCCTATCAATGACAAGTTTAATCGGGTAAGCCGACAGTTCGAACAAAAACAAATCCATCATATTTTGTTAGCTGGTGGAAGTTGTGGCTTAGGAAATATGGTAGACCTTCTAAGGCAAATAGATCAATCATCAAAGTATTTTCATTTTTCTGTATTGTGTGGAAATAACGTGAAGATGTATGAAGAGTTAACAAACTGGAAAAAACCATATATTACGCCGTTGCAGTATCTTTCTTCGCGAGATGAAATGAATGATTTGTATGAAAATGTTGATGCTATTGTGACGAAGCCTGGCGGTGTAACTGTTAGTGAGGCTTTGCATAAAAAGTTACCAATCTTTGCAATAGCTGGTTTACCAGGACAGGAAGAAATTAATTTATCTTATCTTCAAAGTGAAAGCTTAGTGTATAAACTTGATTTGAATATGTCTATCTCATCACAGATCATTGAGAAACTAACGAATAAGCAGGAATGGAATGAGCACCAACAAAGAATTGAGGGTTATGTGCAGACGTGCCAGTTTGCATCTGAGAAATTATTAACAGTCATAAAAGCTATTAACAACAAAAAGGTAGATAAGGTTGGGTAGTTTATGTCAAAGGAGAAATGGTTAACAGATTAATAGGATAATCTGTGATTATTGAAGTCTCTAAACCAGCATCTTATATAGGAAAAAGGGTGAAAGATAGATGAATATACTAGAACTTATACAAAATCTAGGTACGATTGGTTTATTTATATCCATGTTTTTAGAAGGCTCATCTATACCATTCCCGGGAATTGTGGTCGTTTTATCGTACGGTCTGTTGCTAAATCCTAGTCATATGGAGATTGTACTCACCTCGCTTGGTATGGCAAGTATGTATACGGTAGCGAGCCTCATTCCTTATGTACTAGGTGCAAAAATGACCTTCTTATTCCCAAAGAGATTTTGGATAAGTATGGAGAAAGCTAGATGTTGGTTTAGAAAGTATGGAGTTTGGAGTATCTCTTTATCAAGACCATTCGGTATAGGAAATTATATTTCTTATGTAGCTGGTATAAGTAAGGTAAAGTTACGTATTTATCTTGTTCATACTTTTTTGGGAATCCTGCCATGGTCAGTTGCCGTTCTCATGATTGGCAAACTTGGAAATGGAACGAAAGTAAAGCATTTGATTCAGGAATATGATGTATATATTTATCTCTTAGGCGCATTAATTCTCATTAGTTATCTCATTTTATTGTGGATAAAGTTAAAAAATAATGCTGGAACTTATATGAAGGAGGAAATCGAGAACAGCAAACAACAACAAGATAGTGTAGCTTTGAACAAGTGAACTACAGTATAACGACATCATCATGTGTTAACTCTGAAAGCTGTTACCAACCTCTAATCAAAATATTGGGCTGGGAGGTAAGTGGAATGATCAGAACAGGCTTATCGTTGAGTGGTGGCTCCATAAGAGGTGCTGCTCATATTGGCGTACTTAACGAATTGAATAAACAAAATATGGAAATTACACATATTGCTGGAACGAGCGCAGGAGCTGTCATTGCCGGCTTATACGCTTGTGGTATGAAACCAGAAACAATGAAAAAGGAATTAGATGAACTTTCATTAAGAAAATTAATAGATATAAGATTGGGTAAAAAAGGATTTGTTAAAGGGAAAAGAATTTATGACAAGCTACTACAGCTCACAGACGGCAAGTATTTTACTGATCTAGAGATCCCACTTGCAATAGTTAGTTTAGATCTGTTATCTGGCAAACTAGTTGTCATTCGTTCAGGTGAAGTGGCCAAAGCTATTCATGCAAGTGTAGCCATTCCTGGCATATTTGCACCTGTTAATTATGGCAATCAGCTATTAGTTGATGGATATATATTAAATAATAATCCTGTCGATATCGTAAAAGAAATGGGTGCTAAGCATATTACTGCTGTTTGCCTACGAGGATCAAAAGATCAACAGCCAAAAAATATAGTACATCAGCTTTCAAGATACATAGGCGTAGCAAGTAAATATCATACAAACCAGCTTGTAGAAAAATATGCAGATGTAATTATAGAAATTGATTTACAAGGTGTAGGTGGATTTCAGAAAAAATCCTTAGGTAAATTTGTAGAATTAGGAAGAGAGCAGGCATGTGATGCTTTTTCCATTAGTGAGCTCAACCAACATACGAACAATTGCATGTATCCTCAAGAATTCAGCGAGAAAAGGTTAACTGTCTAAAGTTAGTAAAATGAATGAAGAAAACGTACGAAAATTATTTTTACAACTAACAGTGAAAAATCTAGATAGATTCATTTATCGATGAATCTATCTAGATGATGGTACGCCAATTCGCTATTGCAATGTATATGATGGTGGACTTACTTTATCTATCAATATAAGGCCATCGTATTGCTCACTCGGTATAAATAGAATATCACTTCTACCATCGTGTTTTCCTATTGCTTCCGAATTCCACCAATAACTATTTGTTTTATCATCTTTTATATTGATATTTAAAAAGGTCACTGGATATCCAGATTGATTAAGCCGATGTTCTATTGAGTTAGTTTTGTGGTTCGTATTAACATCCACAATTTCTTTAATGTCAAGGGATTTATGTTTACCACTATACATATATAATCCGATAACATATGCTTCATTTTTTATAGACTCTGGTAAATATTCTACCATACTAACGTACCAACCATTGCTAGTGGTTGAATTGTTTTTCATAATGTGACCGTTATGTCCCCATACAGCGAATTTTTCATCAGGATATAATTCATTAAGCAACCATACTAAATTTTCTGACATGATTTTATCTCTTAAGTTCATATAATTTATTTCTTCACTACTGTTGTATATGTTAGAAAGTAAATATAATCTTTGTTTGAATATTTTATCAAACAATTGTTGGATATTCTCGTTTAAAGATCGAGCTAGATTAGAATTTTCTTCGTTCAAACTACTTAATAAATTCTTATATTGATCGATTAACTTTTTATTTCTTTCATCTGGAATAGGATTGCCTAGTTGTGTTAAAGAATAAAACTCTTTTTCTGCTATTTCAATAGCTTTTGCATACTCTAAATTTATATCCTCAAAAAAATCGTATAGCAATCCCTCCCTTGTACCCGTTGAATTCATATCAAATCCAACAAGGTTGATAGGTTGACTTGTAGATTTCTGTTCTCGTATATATTTAAATAAATATGTATTATTGTTCGTATGCCAAATATTATAAAGAGATTTCTTCATGCCAGTAATTGAATCTAGCTCAAGCAACAGTTCATTTGTCAGATTAACCTCTGTCATGCCGCTTTCGAAAGCTACTACATTGTAATCTAACTCTTCATGTAAAAATTTAATGAGCCTGCCTTTCATTTGATTATATTCTGCAACCCCATGAGAGCTTTCACCGAGCATGACAATTCTTTTATCTGCTAATATATCTTTCAGAAACATTAAGTCACTAAAGTCATTACCTTTCAAATCTATGCTTTTAAAATCGAAGTTAGCTTTGTTAGAACTACTTATTTGATCGATATGATCTGCTTTCAGTGAGATAACTTTTTCACTATTATGTGATGTTTGGATTTCACATCCTGATAAATATAGAAAAGTGAATAAAGTATAGATGAATAATGATAAAGTTTTCCGAAATAATCTCATATTTTACCTTCTTTTTTTAATATTTTTCTTATAAATCCATCAACAATTCTTGTGAATATGGAATGTGTTTTTTGCTTTTTTAAAACGATTTTGCGTAATACTGAGATAACTTAAGAGCTAATAAAGTGTTCGCGCCCTTTTCAGTATATTTAGAAAATTTAATTATTTACCTTTTTTTTTGCTTAGCGCTTGGGATTTTCTTATTAACGCTTTTGTTGTGATTTCATTCTGTTTTTAATTATTAATGTCACTTGAAAAATAAGTAAACCTAATCTACCATATGGAGTAAAGTAAATGAGTATTGCTGTTTATACCAAAACAATAAAAAAAGATTATTTCATTATTGCACCTCAAGCAGGTAATGATTATCCATATTTTACTATATGGTGAAATGATTATCAATATAGTTAAACTTTGAATTTTTAAGTTTATCTGATAAAGACTATTTTAGTAATTTGAAATTATTTCTATATAGTTTGCGTTATATCCAGTGATTTCAGAAGGGGGAGGGAAATGTTAGGTTTGAACAAAGGTGAAGTTAAGCTAGTAGAAAATAAATATTCAGAATGGAATAGCCTGTTTTTAGAAGAGAAAGAGACTTTGGATTTATTAATTGGTAACTATGTAAAAGATATTCAACATATAGGTAGTACAGCTATTCGGAGTATATTGGCAAAGCCCATACTTGACATATTAGTTGGTGTTGAATCTTTAAGTGATATACAACAGTTTGATACAAACGTTCTGAAAGAAGAAGGCTATTATCATTTATCTAAAGTTGAAATAGAAGGTAAAGAAGTGTTTGCGAAATTTTCCAATTTAAATACCATGACTAAATCTCATATTCTTCATATCGTTGAATATAAGGGTGATTGGTGGCAACAACACACGTTTTTCAGAGATTATTTAAATAATAACCCTCAAATGGCTAAAGAATATGAAGCACTTAAAAAGACCCTAGCTATTAAATATCCCAATAATGTATCTGCCTATTCCGAAGAAAAAAATAGTTTTGTAGCTAAGGTTCTAAGTCAAAGACAAAATTGACATCAATTTTGGAGTAGGTTAATGAATTAAAATTTGTTGCATTTATGAGAAAATTAGAGTACTAAATTTATCATCTACATCTTAAGGGCAGTATAAATGATCGGGATAAGCTTCGACTAAAATATTTTATTAAAATTTCATTGGGTTCCAATAATATATTTAAAGACTATAATGAATTTAATAGCTTGATAAGTAAATACAAACAGTTTTATTTCTTCCAATTAATGTATAATGAGTTGGAGGAGTGATAAATGTTGATAGTTAAGATGACAAGAAAGGAATTTGACACGTTAGCTCATGAGGAGCTTTGTAAAGTATGCTTTGAACCTTTGATCATAGCCTATAAAAATAGTATGGCTGAGCAAACTTTACAAAGCATGTCCGCGTTTAAAGAGCAATTTTATGAACAGCTAACTACTGGGCAACAAGCTTTATTCGTATTTCATATGTTTTATGATCATGCAAGAAAATCCGTAGTAGAGTTGTATTGGTGGAGTTCATATTTTTATGCCCAACCGAAAAATTGGTCATCAATAAAAGCTAGTGTTCATCACTTTCAGGATATCGATATGTTCAAGTTACTTGAAGAGATCGAAAGCGTTTTGCTACAACATCAATACCCTAGTAGTTTAGAAGATTATCATATTACACGAGAAGACTTAGCTAATAATAAAGAACTTATTACTAGGTTTAATCGTTTTCATCTTCAGTTTATCGAGAACACTTCTAAGACGATTAAGCTTATAAGTAAGGGTATTCGAGGATGTCCAACTGAGTTTGTATTCATTGAGGAATAAGGTTATTAATTACCCATAAACCAGCTTCCTTTAAGGGAGCTGGTTTTTAATAGTAAAACACAAACTTATTTGAAAAGGTATGATATATTAATTAGGATGGAAGTTAATGTAGGAGGTAAAGCTAAATGAAAGTTCGATTAAGTAAATATCGTATTAAAGAAGGTAAAACGAAACGTGTGGATGAATGGATGGACATGTTAAATCAAAACATGGATAAGGTACTTATTATATTGAAAAATGAAAATTTGTATGTAGAAACAATGTTTCGTGAAAAAAATGCTGATGGTGAATTTCTTTATTGGTATGCAATACAAGGTGATAATGAAATGAATGTAGAACTTACGGAAGATGAAATAAACAATAAGAATGAAATAATTAAGAAGCATATGGAGTATTGGGAAGAATGTATTGATCAAGAGGAACAAACACCAATAGCTACAGAAGTTGTAATGGTACCTGATAAAATTAGCAAACATATCATTTAATTCTAACAAATTTTTTTCTAGGCAAAAGATACATACGTGAATAAAAATTCGGATTTAATCTAGTCGATTTTAACCCCCACTTTTACATTTAGTGGGGTTTTTGGTTTTATAGGTGGAGTAGAACCCCACCTATAAAATTAGATCAAAGTCTACTAAAGGTAAACATATTAATTTTAATTATTTAATTCAGCAAAAACATTCATGAGTGCTCTAGAAGGTGAGCTTAAGTAACGCTCGTGATGATAAGCAAAGACAAGTGTCCTTGTTGGATTTGAATCTATTTTAAAGTAAGTAAGTTGTTTATTAGCATTTTGATGTACGACCATATTCGGTACAACCGTCACGCCGAGGCCATTTTTTACTAGTGACTGCGCTGTTTCAATACTACTTGTTTCAAACTCTATCTGAGGTTGAAACCCACTCTTTGCACATAACTCTAATACCGAATTTCGAAACCCAAAACCTTGCTTTAGCAGGATAAATGGACATTGGGACAAGCTTTCTAATGAAAGAGTACGGGCGTGCTGTATCTGTGATGGTGTTAAGAGACTTTGAATATGGCTCGGCATCCAAGAGGTTATTTTTGTCGGTAGAACGATGTGAAGTGGCTCGGTAAACATCGTTTTTGTAGTTAAGTATGTATTTTCTATTGGGAGAGCTACTATAGCAATGTCGATTTCCCCTTTAGCAGTTAAGGAAGTAAGCTGTTTTGTTGATTCTTCAACTAGCTTAATTTGAACATTGGGGTATCTTTGTTTGTATTCTTGAAGAAGTGGAGGTAATACATGACCACCTGTGACTGCTGTTGAACCGATGATTAACTCCCCGCTTGTTCCTTGATTAACTTCTTTCATTTCACGAATTAAGTCATTCCGCATAAGGACAATCTTTTCCGCTTTTTTTAAGAATCTCACTCCAGCAGGAGTTGGAGTAATGTTGCCATGCTTACGAATAAATAATTGTACCCCTAATTCATTCTCTAATTTAGAAATTTGCTTACTTAATGATGGTTGTGCAATGTGAAGGCTCTCTGCTGCTTTAGTAAAATTTCGGCTCTTGGATATAGCGAGTGCGTATTCTAATAATCTTATTTCCAACAATATAACCTCCATAGCTAAAAGCTATTAATATAATAGATTATATATCTTAGACGAATACTTTTCCATTGGCTATGATGAAACTACCTTTAATTAATGCTAGAGGAGGGGTAAGCCATTGAATAGCTGGAATGCAAACTTGTACGATGACAAGCAACATTTTGTTTCAAATTTTGGCAAAGAACTAATAGAACTGCTTAATCCACAAGAAGGAGAGAAAATTCTTGACTTAGGTTGTGGAACAGGTGACCTTGCAAATGAGATATTTCAATTTGGATCAGTGATAGTTGGAATTGACTCGTCTGAAGAAATGATTCAACAAGCACGAAGCAAGTATCCGTCCATTTCATTTTTTATCCAAGATGGTGAAACCTTTCTAACTCACGATAAATATGATGCTGTATTTTCCAATGCGGCTATTCACTGGATGAAGCAGACGTCAAAAGTTGTTGAAAATATTTCACATGCGTTAAAGCCGGGTGGAAGGTTTGTAGCTGAGTTTGGTGGGAAATACAATGTAGAAACAATTATCAAAGCTATATCAAGTGTACTATATAGTGAGTTTGGGATAGATGCTTCAGTAAGAAACCCTTGGTATTTTCCAAGTGTAGGAGAATACACTACTTTACTTAAAGAGCACGGTTTTACAGTTCATTACGCTCAATATTTCGATCGACCGACATTACTGGCCGACCAAGAAGAAGGGTTGAATCATTGGTTAGATAGTTTTGCTAGTGAATTTTTTGTTGGGTTTAGTGAAGAACAGCAGCTTCATTTATACAGATTAGTTAATGAGAAAATAAAACCTCAATTGTTTCATCAAGGATCTTGGGTTGCGGATTATAAAAGGATTCGTATTATAGCTGTAAAATAAGTTAGCTGTATGCGTATAGTTGAATTTTTCGTACGAAAAAATAAACACGTATACTACTAGGTTTAGGGGCATCTTTTCTTCTATAAAACGATGACTGTTGAGTAAAACGACTTTTTAATCTTCAATTATGGGATAATAGCAACAAAATTTACGAGAAGAGTCAATAAGTTAGATATATATGATTTATTTGTTATAAAAATCATATTATTATGAATATATCGAATGCTAAATTTTAATCTTCTATAATATATGTTAGCATCGGGAAGTGTTTAAAGCTATAAAGAAAGGATGACGTCAATGGGGTATGAATTTATTTTTATATGAATTAAATGAGTTTGAACATCTGCTCGTAACTTATTAATTGGTTGTTACCCAAGAGCTCCTTCAATTTTTGCTTGACGAACGTATAAGTTTGCAAAAAAGTTGAAGGAGTGTTAACTGAAATGAAAGAAAAGAATTTCCGCACCCTATTATATTCATTTGTTTTATCAAGTGTAGCGGTCGCTATGTATCAGGGAGTTTATAAAAATTACTTATTAGATCATTTGTCCTTTTCTCCGACTCAATATGGTTGGGTTGATGGAATGAAGGAGCTGCCTGGATTATTTGCAGTTGGAATTGTCCTTATTGCATCACGGTTTACCCCAAAAGCTGTGTGGATTTGCTCTCTAATTGTGATTGCAGCAGGGTTAGTTTTATATGCTGTCTCTGACAATATGTTATTCATTATTATTTTCACTTTAATTTATAGTACTGGGACACATTTAAGGGGGATACAAGGAGATTATTTAGTAACTGATTTTTCTACAGAACGGGATCGTTCCTATAAATTTGGACTAATTGCAAGTTATAATGCAGTAGCAAGTTTATTAGGAATGGGTTTAGTGTGGGGAATTAGTACGGTATCTTCATTTGAAACAATTTTTATTATAAGCAGTATTTTCGCATCGGTTAGCACAATTGCTGGGCTGAAGATCGTGCAAGCAAAAAGTTACTCTTCTCCCACAGTGAAATTAGTTTTTAAAAGGGCGTATACTTCTTATTATTTGTTGACTATCTTGTCTGCGACAAGGGAAATGTTTTTTATTACTTTTGGGACATTACTCTTGGTTGAAACATTTAATACTTCTGTACAATTAATGGCACTACTTATGGCTGCTCACAGTATATGCGCCGTTATTACGCGTCCATTAGTTGGAAAGGCAATACAGCGATGGGGTGAAGGAAGAGCACTTGCGGTTAATTATATCCTAGTTACGTTTGTATTCGTAGGGTATGCTTTGTTCGATTATGTCTATCTTATTTATTTTCTTTTTATCATTGATGATGTGTTAGTTGGTTTTGACGATATCGGTATTTCATCTTTCGTAGGACGTCTTGTTCCCAGAGATGAATTAAGTGCGACGTTAGCAATGGGTAGTACAATAGCGCACGTTGTCGCAGTTTGTATCCCAATTCTAGGGGCAGTAGTTTGGACAATGTTTGGATCTATAATTATTTTTCTGATTGGTGCGATTGTAACGATTATAGCAGCGCTGTTTTCATTCAAGTTGACAAACTTTAAACCAATTTAACATTGTTTAGTTGTTATAGAAAAAATGAGGCTATTTGAAAAGATCAATTTCAAATAGCCCTCCTTATGTTCTAATAAAAGCATGCTATATTATTATCTTAGTTTTACAAGTTGTTAAAATGTAGCGTGAGCAAAGTTGAAATGCTCAAAAGCGCTTAATAGATCGTGTCTGTTGTTGAAATATCGCTTGTCAATATCCTCAGGAGAAAGGTGTTCGTAAAGTAGCATATCTATTTGCTGAAGTGATAATTCCATCGTATTTGGGTCTAAGCCAGTTTTTAGAGGTTCTTGCGCTTGTTTAGCTATTTCTTGCATTTGTAATATACGTTTTGATGCTCTGTCTGGGTCAAATGCAGTATCATCTAAATAGTCAAATACAATTGAACTTCCAGTTGGTATAATTCTTTTTAATGCTTGTAATGTTTCAAATATCGTGTCTATCGTTAAATAATACGTTACACCTAACCAGCTGATAAACGTCAATTTCTTAGGTGAGAATGAAGATTTAATAAGCACATTAGTAATGTTTTCTTCTGTGAAGTCTATAGGGATAAATTGCACGTTGTTAGGTATTTTCCACTTGAGTTCAGCCATTCGCTTTATTTTGAGAGTCTGAGTTGCAGGATGATCAAGTTCAAAAACTTGTAAATGGTTTATTAATTCGGTTCTGCGATACGCACACGTGTCAAAGCCTGCTCCTAATATAATATATTGTTCAACCCCTCTAGTAATAGCATTTTCTAAACAATCCTCCACATATTTTGCACGGCTCACAGTTTGAGGAATACATTGGGTACTCATAACCCAATTTAATGCGTCTGTTTTATTGCTATATTTTGATGCGTTTTGTGGATTGAAAAATGATATGGCCTTAGCCCAATTATGTCCAATCATGGCACTTTCTTCGTCTGATATTAGCTCTTGTGCAAGGAAATCATCAAAGATGATGGGGTAATGGTGTTGTGAATGATAGGATCTAGCAAAGGCACTAACAATTGCGGTTAGACTTGCTGTGTTATTCACTTAAACATCTCCTTAACATATTTAAGTAGTTAACTACTAGTTCAATCAGCGCTAATCATATTCTAACACAGAAATGGCAGAAATAGAAATAAATGTTTAATTATAACATATAATTAAATATTTGTCAATGTATTTTTATGGTTCTATTTCTTTTTATTAATACATAAGTATTATAGATAAACATAGTTACAGCTAGAAGGGAGAGGTAGTAATGTATTACCGCTTACTCGCTATCAATATTGATGGAACTCTACTACGGTCAAATGGTCGGTTACAAAAAGGTGTAAAGGAAGCAATTCAGTTTGTTCAAAATAAAGATGTGTATGTAACACTAATTACAGGCAGAAACTTTTTGTCAGCTCAAAAAGTAGCGAAGGCTTTAAAAATAGATTCCGTACTTGTAACTCTTAATGGGGCTTTTATTGCTAATTCTATTGATCGTCCAATCTATGTAAATGGTTTATCAGAGGAGAGAACTTTTAATATTGTGCAAGTGTTAGAAAATTATGATTGCAATATAAGATTAATTCATGAAAAATTCTCTTTAGGCAATAGAAAAAGAGCAACAGAAAATATAGTTGCAAAAGCAGTTTTAAATAGTGGTGATCCTTTGTTTTATCCATTGCAATTTGTTGATTCATTAGGTGACCATTTACGCGATAATCCAGTCTCAGCTCTAAAAATAGAAGTGTATTTTTCCAATAAAGATGAGAAGGAAAAAGTAGAGGAAACGATTAGCAAAGCTTTCCCAACGCTCTCTATACTTGCACATATTGAAAATAAAATTGAAATTATTCCAGAAGGGGTGTCAAAGCTTAACGGATTGAAGAGATTAGGTGAGCATATTGGTATTCATTTGAATGAAATGGTTGCAATTGGTTATGCGATAGATGATTTACCTATAGTTAAAAAAGTAGGCTTAGGTGTAGCGATGTGGGATTCACCTAATGAGGTGAAAAAGGCAGCAGATTGGATTACACGTACGAGTAATCAACAAGGTGTAACATATATGATTAAAGAACATTTTCGTAAGCAACAACGAAAAGAATTTCTCCGTGAAGTAAGTCGTTCAGGTGATAACTAAATAGAATCTTGTCCGTCACGTTAATAGTTGCGGTTGAGAGTCTCATCGGGTAAACCTCACTTTACAAATTAATTTAACAACCTATCCGATAAATGATTTTAATTTAATCACGAGACTTTTTATATCAAATATTTATTGAAAAGCTTTAAGTTAAAAAAGTAATAGTTTTTTAGAAAACACCTATTATGGTCAAAACACATTTTGATATAGATTTGAAAGAAAGATGAGATGTGTTGGATAAAGTCACGATGTTCACAAAAAAATGCGTTGGTATTCCCCTTTGGATATGGTATCTAAAGGGGTGTTTTTATAGTGGAAAGAAAATAATATCTGAATAAATAGCTGTTAATTGACATAAAGCTGTTCCATTAGATTTATTACTAAACATGAAATAAAGTAGTGCTGTGATACAACATAAAGCAATTAAAGTTTGCAGAAGGTACCTTTCTTCACTTTAATCAAGAAGTACACTATACTAGCCCAACCTTTCAGTAATATGTGAAAAAACTGGGATTTAAACAATGAATGTCAAGGTGAGGAATCTGTTAGGATAACACTCCAATAGAGTCCTTCTTTGGGTACTTTAAAGGTGAATTCTATATAAGACCGTGTAGCACTTTGGAAGGACTGAAAAGAGAAGTAAGAAGTAATATGATGTACTACAACAATTTTAGATATCAATGGAACTTAAAGAAGATGACTCCTGTTCAATACAGAAATTATCTTCTCCATGTGACATGATCTTTTAGTTTTGTCCTGTACAAGGGGGGACATTTTATAAACTGGTTAACCTTGTTTTACAATCTGGTGCAAATCTGAAATAAAGATTTGCACCTTGTTTATTTTAGGGTCAAATTGTTTAGGAAAATTCTTATATTACGTAGCAGACTTTAAACTGCGATAAAACACGAACACCAAAATGGTTCCTAATGTTTAGCATTAGTAAAAAGTAATTTTACGCCAAGCCAAGTTACTTTTTCAATCGTGTTTTGAACCTTTGTAGAAACTAGCCATTGCTTAACATAATCTACTAGAAATACAATTACAGTAAATCATAATATAACCATAAGTTTGATTTTGTTCTAAAAATGCATTCTCAGAAGCTGATACTAAGAACCCAATTAATATAGTAGGTTTAGATATGCAACCACAACCGTACATAATAAAGGGATATTTTAAGGTAGAAATAAAGAACAGTAAACTTTCAAGCTTAAACTCTTGAAGTATTACTAGGTTATTAAATGATTTGTTTTTTTAAGCCCCCCTTTAAGAGACAAGGTGAACGAAATATATATGTGGAAGGAGGCGGAGTAGATTTCAAAATAATAATTTCTAAAAATTTTAAACTATCTGTACGGGGGGACGAAATGTTGAAAAAGACATTCTTGGTAATGATAATGCTAACATTATTATCACCAATGTTAAGTGGTAATATTGCAGCAGCTATTAACTACCAGCACGCAGTTAGCAATTTAACTGAAACTAAATCTCAAATTTCATTTACTTCAAACGTAAATACGAGCTGGGTAGATGTTCATTACAAAGTTAATACAGGTGTCCAGCAAAATGTAAGAATGAATAAGGAAGGATCGACTTTTACACATGAATTAGGTGGGCTAGAAGCTGGTGACATTATTAATTACAGTTTTACTTATAACAATGGTACTCCAGCATATAACACACCTTGGTATGAAAGTCCGCATGGATTGGAAGCGATGCCAGAACCAGAACCAACACCTGTACCTGAGCCAGAACCAACACCTGTACCTGAGTCTAATACAGATGTCGAGCGACTTGTGATTGACGATTTTAACAGATGGGAACAATGGAACTCAAATAAAAACGACTTAAACGAATCTATTATACGTAACGGAGGGGTTTACAACCTTGAAGGTAATAGAAATCTGTATTTTTTCTTTAACGGTGGATCGAGAGCTGAGTCATTTGATCAATACATAAATCGAGATATTTCTGCTTATGATACATTGGAGCTTACTTTAAAAAGTCCAAATGTTGTTGAGGAAAATTCCATAAACATCGTTTTAAATGATGGAACAAATCACTCGCTAAAATTATCTGACTACGGCAATGTAACAAGCAATTACCAAACAATCTCAATACCATTAGCTGATTTTCAGGCGGAATTAAAGAATACAATATTTTTACGTTACGAAGGCATAGGTACTGGTAAAATTGTTCGTATCGATGAAATGGTCCTTACATTATCTACTGGAGTTATGACAGAACCTGAGCCAACAGAACCGACACTTGAGCCAGTTCCAGAACCTGAGCCAACAGAACCGACACCTGAGCCAGCTCCAGAACCAGAACCAACAGAACCGACACCTGAACCAGTTCCAGAACCAGAACCAACAGAACCGACACCTGAACCAGTACCAGAGCCAGAACCATCGAATCTCAATACAATTAATCCGTTTGAGAAAATCGAAGCAGAAAATTACGATTTTATGAGAGGAATTGACACGGAAGTTACTACTGACGTAGGTAGTGGACAAAACGTTGGTTGGACAGATAATGGCGACTACATCGCATTTGAAAATGTTGATTTTGGCACAGAAACCCCGAAAGGAATTGAAGCAAGAGTAGCTAGTCAAACCATCGGTGGAACAATTGAAGTGAGGTTAGATGGTGTTAATGGACCTTTGCTGGGCACAGTAGATATTCAACATACTGGTGGATGGCAAAATTGGGTTACAAATACTTCTACTATCTCTAATGTCACTGGCAAACATGATGTGTATTTAGTTTTCAAAGGAGTAGCTCCAGGGATTGGAAACTTAAATTGGTTTGTATTCACTGGTACAACAGGTCAAGTTGAGTCAGTAGAAGAGGAGCCGGATGAACAACCAGAAAATTCAGCGGGAGATGACAATCAAAATCCCCCACAATCTGATAGATATGAAATACAAGAAATTGGAGTAGGGGACTCTTTAGCACAAGTTCTTGAAATCTTAGGTCCACCACAGCGTGAAGATGTTAGTAAATATGGATTTACATGGTATATTTATAACCAATCCTATGAAAACTTCTTAATGGTTGGTGTAGAAAATAGTAAAGTAGTTGCCTTATTTACGAATGCGACAAATTGGACCACGCCATCTCACTTAAAATACGGAGATAATAAGACGAATGTAGATGAAATTTATGGTGAGCCATTAGAGTATTATTTGAAAGGAAACACGAGATTTTGGATAAACGAATCACCTAATGAAGTAGCTACATATTCAGTTGAAGAGCTTTATATAACATTCTTCTACGATATATATGAACAACAGGAAGTAGCTGGGATATTATATATAAATAAGGATACAGAAGACCAATTTCGTAGTTATTATGGCAACCCATCTACAAATTTAACTGAAGTATATGCTAAACAAATATTTGATTTAGCAAATGTAGAGAGGGTAAAAAGAGACTTAAAGCCATTTGTTTACGATGAAACTGTTTCAAAGGCTGCTTTTAATCATAGTAAAGATATGGCATTGAAAAATTTCTTTGATCATACAAATCCAGACGGCAAAAATGTAGTTGATCGGTTGAGAAATGAAGGGATTTTATCCTTTTCTTTAATTGCAGAAAATATAGCAGCTGGTCAGTATAATGCCATTTATGCTAATGCAGGTTGGATGAATTCATCAGGACACCGTGCTAATATTTTGGGTAATGGAGAAAGGTTAGGTACAGGTGTTTACTATAACCCAGATAGTCAATATAGCATTTATTATACCCAAAATTTTTATACTCCAAGATAATACTTTTACATAATTTATGCAAATACTCAACTAAGTTTAGTTTTATAATCTAGTAAAATAAAAAACTAATGATCCTTATAAAGTTAGACAAGTTCATTAGTTTGCCTACAGGGTCTGATTCCGGTTTAGAGGTGGATTCAGGCCTTTAGTTTTGTCCTTAGTATGTCCATTGAGTCGATTAAGAATTAATTGTATATTTTTAGGATAGACGTATAAACCTGATGTAATGTTTGGAGAGTTAACAACTAATCTAATCACTAGATCTTTCATACTAAATGGTATTGGTGGACTAATATTCGGATACTTATTTTGAAAGAAAGGTTTTGAATATGCAATTTTAGCACACACGTTTCCCAATGTTTTTTTACAATTTATATTTATTCCACTCTTTATTAGTTCTGATGAAACAACCAATTAGATTACAAAAGATCTTTTCTAACCCCGTCTCAAAAAAATTAGGACGGGGTTAAATGAATTTGAAGGCTGAGAAGTAAACAAATTTATTAATTGTAGATTCCAGTCTCTTTTAGAATTTACTTATAGAATAACATTTCTATCTAATCTCAACTCCCGCTGCATTCGTGTGTCCTCTCAAAATAATTTGAGATATCATAACGGACATTTCTTCTGGAGATTTATGATTTTCCTCTCTTAACCACCAATCTATTATTCCGACAAAAGCTGAGCTAGAAAAATGAAGAAGTACTTCTTTTGGAATTTTAAAATCAGCATCTGTCATTCCTAGATTATTAAAATTTTCTTCGAATTTACCAATCATGACTTCCTCTAAGTTTTTTCTAAATTCATAAACTCCATGTTTTCCGAACATTACTTGGTAAAAGAAACGATGTTTTTCAACACTTTCATAAACTCTCTGAATGGTCATTTGATGGTTTGTTATTTTAAACTGTTGCTCTTCGATATGATTATTAGAATCACCATAAGATGTGATGAGTTCTTTTAATACTACATCCATCATTTGCTCTAATAAATCATACTTGTCTTGATAATGTAAATAAAATGTCGCGCGGTTTATCATCGCTTCATCTGCAATGTTTTGGATTGTAATGCTATCAAAACCTTTTTGTTGGAGTAATTTTAAGAAGGCTTCTCCAATTAGTTTTCTCGTACGAGTGATTCGTAAATCTTCTTTATTTGCCATAATGTACCCATCCAATCGTTTTTTTTATTATTTTAAACAACAATTCATTTTACGATGTCGTGTATAAAACAAATGAAGAAACATTGATTATTGTGTCATCGTAAATTTCAAATATAATAACAGTATAAACAACAGGTTATAAAATAATCAACATGTTGTTGGGTAATATACACTTATTAAATTGTGCCCTTGGAAGGAGAATCAAAAAAATGAATGTTGTAAGTTTAACAGATTGTATAAAACTAGAGAAAGTGTTGGTAGGTTCAAAAGCGATGAACCTATCTAAAATAAAATCAACAATACCTTCAATACCAGATGGATTTGTATTAACTTCAGATTCTTTTAAAAAATTTCTTACACATAACAATATCAGGTCCAAGAATAACCGACACATTCAAGAAGAAGTTTTAACTGCTGAATATCCAAGGGAACTGGAATTATCCATATCAAAATTTTTCAACGCTATAAAAACCAGTCCTGATGTAATACTAGCCGTTCGTTCTTCCTCAGCAATGGAAGACCTAAATAACGCATCCTTCGCAGGGCAATATGAAACAATTTTGAATGTGAAAAATTTGGATCAATTATTGGATAGTATTAAGCGTTGCTGGGCTTCATATTTTTCAGCACACATACTAGACTATGCTAAAACCAATAATATATCTCTCTCGGATGTCCAGATGGGTGTTTTTGTTCAACAGATGATTAACGCAGATGTATCGGGCGTGATTTTCAGCTCTAATCCAGTAACGAATAACCAAAACGAAATACTAGTAAATGCAAGTTATGGATTAGGAGAAGCAATTGTGGATGGTAGTGTAACTCCAGATATGTATGTAATTAACAAAGAAAACAAACACATTGTAAAGGAATTAGGTGATAAAGAGATCCAAATAATTGCTAAGGAAGAGGGAAATGAATCTGTAGTGGTTTCTACGGATCTACAAAAAATATTTTGCTTGGGTGACGAAGAAATTCTAGAACTAGTTGATATAACAATGAAAATAGAACATTACTTTGAAAATCCAGTAGATATAGAATTTGCTATAAAAAATAACATCATTTATATTTTGCAATCAAGACCTATTACGACTTTAAAAGGAGAAAATGTATAATGACATCCAATGTATATCATGTAGATTTAAAGGATCTTAAACAAAATTTAATAATATCGGAGGAAGAGAAGAAATGGTTTTGGGAATACAATGATGCACATTTCTCGAAGCCACTTACTCCCTTATTTGCTTCATTCATGGGCCCTTCAGTTTCTAGTGGGACCTTGGAAGCTTTTGAAAAATTGAAACTCCCATTAAAACAATTTCAATTTAAAATTTCGAATGGCTACCATTACCAAACAGTTAAAGTACATGATAACCCTGAGACGAGAGTAGCGGAAAATAAAGAAGTGATGACAACAGTTTTTCCAAGAGCATCAGAAATTCTTTTTGAATATGTAGAAAATACTCTACTTCCATACTACAGCATACTGGATGAAGCAAAAAAACAGAAGTTAACCTTAGAAGAAGCAGAAGAAAGAGTGTTAGAACTTTATCAGATGTATTTGAAAATTTGGTCCATACACTTTGAAGTAGTGATGCCAAAAATGTCAATGGGGCTAGCTCTTGAGGAGATATACGGGAAGTTGTTAAATACCAAAGACACAACAGGAGTATATGATTTGTTATTAGGAACCATGAATAAATCAATTGAAACAGACCGAGAACTGTGGAGGCTTTCTTTAATTGTAAAAGACTCAGAAAATTTATCTGAAATATTTAATAATTCAGATGTTAATCATTTAAGTGAATCACTTAATAATGTGGATGAAGGCCGTCAGTTTTTAACTACTGTCAAAACTTTCTTGGAAACATATGGTTACCGTGCGAGCAATCATGAATTTAATGAAGAAACATGGGTGGAAAATCCGAATCATGCTTTAACATTGGTTAAAAACTATATTGAAAAAGATTTTGATTTCGAAGCTGAGCTGCAAGAAGGGATCAATAAGAGAGAACAAAAAGTGAATGAAGTATTAGCTAGAATGCCTGATGGGGAGTTAAAAGAAACATTTATTTCGCTTTATGGTATGGCACTAAGAATGTGGGGAATTAATGAAGACCATCATTTTTATATTGATGCGATGTTACCGGCAAAAGCACGTCTATTTTTATTAAATGTTGGAGGTTTATTAGTTAACCATTCTGTCATCGAAAAGAAAGAAGATATTTCTTACCTTTATTTAGACGAATTAGTTGAATTATTAAGACAGCCTAAGTCAGTATTTGACTTGATCAAAGAAAGAAAAGAGGAACATAAGAACAATGAAGTAATTACTCCTGTTCCTTTCTATGGTAATCGACCGGAGGGGCGTTCGTCAGATCCAATCACAGAAAGAATGTTTGGTACAAGAATGGCTGACTTAAATGAAGAGGAGAAAACATTTACGGGTTATTCTAGTAGCGCAGGAGTACACACTGGAACAGTAAAGGTTGTTAGTGATCAAAGTGAATTTGATAAGGTGAAAAAAGGAGATATCCTTGTCTGTAAAACGACTACACCACCATGGACAGTATTGTTTAACTTAGCAGGTGCCATTGTTACAGATGTAGGTGGAATTCTATCACATGCTGCTACTGTTGCAAGAGAATATGGAGTTCCTTGTGTAACTGGAACGAAAATTGCAACCTCTACACTAAAAGACGGAGATGTGGTTAAAGTGGATGGTGCTAAAGGTGAAGTTACCATTCTTGAATAAAACAAATCTGATTTTGTTGTCTATATTAATAGGGACGTTTTTAGTCCCTGTTAATTCAACAATGATCGCTGTTGGGCTTCCTAGTATTGCATCCTATTTGAATGTTTCAATTACTGATATATCATGGGTGGTTACTATTTATTTAATTGTTATGGCAGTCGTGCAGCCCATTGCGGGTAAATTAGGGGATTTATATGGGAATAAACAAGTAATGCAGATCGGGTTTATTGTGTTTCTTATCTCATCGATCGCTTGTGCTTTTTCTTTTAATTTGTTTTCTCTTATTCTATTCCGTTCTTTACAAGCACTAGGCGGTGCATTATTAACCCCAAATGCTACCGCGATTATTCGTTTCGCCATTCCAACAAAAAAATTGAGTCATGCTTTTGGTATTTTTGGCCTTACGATGGGTTTAGGTGCAGCAATAGGCCCCCTACTGGGTTCGTTTTTAATCCGTTCATTCAGTTGGGAAGCTATATTTTGGGTTAATATTCCTTTTCTGGTCATTGGTGTGATTGCCACTTGGCTTATTGTACCTAATGTGAACGATGCCCCACCTAATAACAAAACCTTGGATATAGCAGGTACTTTATACCTTGGTGCAATATTGACATTTATTACATTATTTGCAACCAAAAAAGAATTAATAACTGGTTGGACGACTCTTGTTTTATTTATCTTAGTTGCCTTATTTAGTTATCAAGAGCTAGTAAGCAAAGCTCCTTTAATTGAATTTAGTATGTTTAAAAATATCCATTTTACTACTGCAAACTTATTTATTATGATTAATAACTTTTTCATGTACAGTACGGTTCTTTTTATTCCTATTTCACTGAATCAGTTTAGTATCAGCACAATTGGTATGATGTTATTCTATTTTGCCCTATCTATGTCATTATCTTCATGGATAGGAGGGACATTGGCCAATATGATTGGCAAGGAAAAAGTCATTTCTATATCCTTTTTCTTATGTTGCATCACAGCACTACTTTATTTCACGTTTAGTAATGAATCTTCTTATCCGTTTGTTGTATTTGCATTAATTTTTGGTGGTTTTTCTTCAGGAATTGGAATTGCCTCTATGCAGATCAATAGTTTGAAATCTGTACCAAGAGAGAAAGTGGGAATTGCTTCTGGCATTTACTCTACTTTTAGATATTTGGGTGGAATAATGGCATCCTTGGTAGTTGCTATTTTAATAGGTAATACATTCTTTTTTTTATTATTACTGTGTTTTTCAATCATAGGTCTTATCCTTTCACTTGGATTAGTTCTGAAAAATAGAACAAATTTAAATACAAAAAAATATGAGGTGAAAATATGAATACACTCATTATTTATACACATCCGAATCATTCCAGTTTATGTTATTCATTTTTGCAAAAAACTTTAAAGGGAATGAGAGAGAATTCCAATATTAAGGAAATAAAAGTACTCGATTTATATGAGGAAGGATTTAATCCTGCGCTAGTATTTAATAAGGATAAAAGAAGAAGGAACATGCATAAGGATCCTGATTTAAAAAAGTATAGAGATCAAATTATTCGGGCAGATAAAATTGTTTTTATTTATCCAATTTGGTGGGGAAGACCACCAGCAATGCTTTTAGGCTTTATAGATCAAATATTCTCAACAAATTTTGCATATAAAAATGTTGGAAAAATCATGCCAGAAGGGCTATTGAAGGGAAAATCCGTTGTTTGTATCTCAACAATGAAAGGACCGGAAATTCTTTATCCGTTACTTATATTGAGAAATTCCCATAAGCGTTCAATGGAAAAGTTAGTATTCAATTTTGTAGGAATTAAAGATGTAAAGTTTTTTGAATTCGGTAATATGGAGAACCCGAAAGGAAAACATACAAAAAAACTAGAAAAAGTTTACCAATATTTTCAGCAAATAAGTAGCTAAGTAAACTCAGTAATATAGGGAGAGAAGTAAAATGAAAAAAGTACTATTAGTGAAAGCAAATCCACAACAAGAGAAAAAATCTTATTCACTGCGTTTAGCAAAAACGTTTATTGATGAATACCAAACGCAGAACCCAAATGATCAAATTATAGAGTTAGATTTGTACAAGGAAGAGATTCCTTTTATTGATGGTGATGTGTTATCTGCTAGAGGGAAGGTCGTGTTAAAACAAGAGCTTAATGAAATAGAGTTAGAGAAAATAAATAAAATAAACCGACTAGCCGACTTATTTTTAGAGTCAGATAAAATCATTTTCTCTGCACCTATGTGGAATTTTGGTTTTCCACCTATGGTAAAGGCATATATTGATGCCATATCCATTGCAGGCATAACTTTTAAGTACACAGAGAATGGACCGGTGGGCTTAGCAGGAGATAAAGCTGTTGTTTTACTTGAGGCACGTGGGGGGATTTATTCAGAAGGTTCAGGAGCAAGCTCCGAGCATACAAAAAGCTATTTAGAAACTGTCATGAATTTTTTAGGGGTTAAAAACTTTAAAGTTGTTTTGTGTGAGGGTGTAAATTTAGATCATTCAAAAGCTGAAGAGATATACCTTGAAGCAGCTAACAATGCAAAAGAGGTTGCAAGATTGTTTTAATTAAGTATAACTATCGCTCTTCTTGGCGTGTAGAAGGTACCTAACGTTGTTGAAAGAAATTTCAGTAGGAACTTCGAATTTATGAGTATGGGATATATGGACTTACTTAATTGGGGCTTAAATTCATATAATCTAATCATAGTTCCTGATGACAGTATATATTGCAACATTGGAGCCATTTTTTATTATCCGTTTGTTAGGGTGAATCCACCTAACAAGTTCTCTATCTGAATGTCATCTCACATAAAGCTGTAAAAAATGTCTTGTTGGATATTTTGAACCATTTTTTAAAACTATTAAGATCATAAGTACAATGGCGACCATTGCGGTGTACAAGTACTATACGTAATTATGTAAATGATTATAATCCTGTTGAAAAGGAAAACGTTGGAGCTATTAAAGATGAATTGCTTGAAGAAACTTTATATGTCAGATATTCTTCTTACCTTAATAAAATTTACTTTGAATTTATCCAGTGTGTGAAAAATAGAAAGAATAAGTGGAGATATCAGAAGACATATTGTTCATGCAAGTACGTTAAATTACTCATTTCATCATGGTGATTTCCTCTATGATAGAATCCATATTATATTGACTGATACCCCAGAAGATAGTGTTGAAAATTAATAAAATGACAATAGAAAAGAATATATAGAAAACGAAAGCGATATACATTGTAGGCAGTCAAACTAATGTTGAACATAGGGAATTTATCTTTAATATCACTTCAGCACAAGCTCTCTCAAATGAAGTGAAAGAAGATGTTTTTGTGAAACATAATAAAAATTGTGTTGAATAACTATTGTTCTTATTGGATGCACCAACAAATAAGGAAAACATATTATGTATTATTGGTATGATGACATGGAAACTGTCCTACTATTTGATTAAAGTAGGGCAGTTTTTGTGTTTACTAATCTTTTTGAAAAGTTATACATCGGCAATTACTTTCTAATTCTAAGGTAGGGCTTGATCCGACATCTATAAAGGAGAGTTGATACATATGACAACCTAATTCTGGTTCATCACAGACTATATTATTAGGAGTTTATGAGTAGGGGTTGGATATTTGTTCAAACACATTGTAACTACATAAAGTTGTAGTATCCTCTCCTGATATTCGTTCAACAACATAATTGATAATAAGGGTGCCACCTGCAACAGCTATTTTTTGTATTTCTATCATTATATAAAGTAGATTACCTTATCGTTATTTATACCGTATATTATCTGTGCAAGGCAGCGTAGATATTGATAAATGGTTTAATCATGATAACTTTTTTTTAATGATATCCTTACTTCCAAGCAGGAAAGGAATATTAAGTAGAGATGATCTTTTTTGGGGTGAAAAATCTATTCTCCCATCTCATGATTGACCAATTTACATATGTTCTGTACACTTAGATAAGTTTGGATCGGACAATAAGAAGGTGATGTATATGAGAATAGTAATAAATGGTTTGGATGATCCGCGATATCAACGTCCAATGGAACTAATTACAGATTTATTTTTTGAACAAAGCGAACTATCGTTTAATAATATTGATGATCCAACATTAATTGTTACGGTTGATTTAGACGAGAGTATTAACGCTTCAGCTACTGCTAAATTGCATGTACTTGCGACAAATCATATATATGAAGCAAAGATGGAAAAATCGCTTGCTTCTTTTGAAAGTGAAAAGGAACGCTTTACCCAAATAAAAAATATCGTTTTATATGTGTATTTATCATTGTTACAGCAGCATACAAAAGTGAGACAACCATGGGGATTATTAACTGGGATTCGCCCAACGAAATTACTTCATAAAAAACTTCAGTTAGGTATAGCTAAAAAACAGGCTCATAACGAGCTTCGTGATAACTATATGATTTCAGATGAAAAAATACAACTGATGCAGCAAATTGTGGATCAACAGCTTTCAGTTGTGCCAGATCTATATCAATTAAAGAACGAAGTAAGCATTTATATCGGAATTCCATTTTGTCCAACGAAATGCGCATATTGTACCTTTCCTGCTTATGCGATAAATGGTAGGCAGGGCTCAGTAAATTCATTTCTGGGGGGACTCCATTATGAAATGCGTAAAGTTGGAGCTTGGTTAAAAGAAAATGGTATTAACATTACGACTATATATTTTGGTGGTGGAACACCTACAAGTATTTCAGCAGAAGAAATGGATATGCTTTACGAGGAAATGTATGAGTCCTTTCCAAATGTTGAAAATGTGCGAGAAATTACGGTAGAGGCTGGTCGTCCTGATACAATTACACCTGAGAAGCTCACTGTGTTGAACAAATGGAAAATTGATCGTATAAGCATCAATCCACAATCGTATATTCAAGAAACATTAAAAGCAATTGGACGCCATCATACGGTTCAAGAAACGATTGATAAATTTCATCTTGCTAGGCAAATGGGGATGAATAACATTAATATGGACCTTATCATTGGATTACCTGGAGAAGGTAAAGAACAATTTCACCATACATTATCAGAAACAGAAAAATTAATGCCTGAATCATTAACGGTGCATACTTTATCATTTAAACGTGCTTCAGAAATGACAAAAAACAAAGCTAAATATCCAGTAGCAGATAGACAAGAAATAGCTGAAATGATGGATATGGCTACTGTATGGACCACTGAAAAAGGATATAGACCTTATTATTTGTATCGACAAAAAAATATCCTAGGAAATTTAGAAAACGTTGGATATGCTCTTCCTAACCAAGAAAGCATCTATAATATTATGATTATGGAAGAACAGCAAACAATTATTGGATTAGGCTGCGGGGCGTCGAGTAAACTTGTGCACCCACAAACCGGAAAAATAACTAGGTTTGCAAATCCTAAAGACCCGAAAACGTTTAATGACGGTTACGAAAAGTATACACATGATAAAATTTCTATCCTTTCAAATATATTTTCTGATTGAAAAATTGCATTATTGCACTAAAAAAGTTGCCCTTGAAATTTTAACTTTCCTGGCAACTTTTTTTAGTGAATTATATTTTTAGAATATTCACAAAAATAAAGGTGTTTTACTTTTTTTTGATGAAATATATATTGGAATGAATTACTTAAATAATAGTGAAAAGGAGGAATTTTTTTGTACATGACTATTGCCAGATTATTTGAACAAACGGTCGCTAAATTTCCTGAGAAGGAAGCGTTGGTCGATGTTGCTAAAGGTTATAGGTTAACTTATGAACAATGGGACATCGAGGTAAATAAGTTAGCAAATGCGTTACTTTCCTCAGGGGTGCAAAAGGGTGATAGAGTATCAACCTATCTGTTTAACACGAGTGAACTAGCAACGGTCCTTGTAGCTTGTGCTAAAATTGGTGTTATATTTAATCCAATAAATTTTAGGTTGCAACCAAAAGAGGTAGCTTACATTTTAAGTGATGCAGAACCAAAAGTACTTTTATTTGAGAAAGCCTTAGAACCTCATATATTTGCAATTCATGAAGAATTTACAAACACCTCCTTCTGGTATATAAACGAAGATACTCCTTCTTATGCAGTAAGTTATGATGAAAGATTAAAACTAGCTTCTCGAGTACAACCTCAAGTGAAAATTAACGAAGATGATCTCTACGCAATTATGTATACGAGTGGTACGACAGGAAGGCCTAAAGGTGTCCTTCACCGTCACCGTGATATGGTTGAACAAAGTATTATTTGCCTTACCGCTCTGAAAATAACGGATAAAGATCGAGGTCTTGTCACAGCGCCGATGTTTCACTGTGCTGAATTACATTGTTGCTTCATACCGAGGATACATGTCGGAGCAACTAATGTCATACTTCACCATTTTGATCCACAAAGCGTGTTAAAAACAATTGAAGGAGAAAAAATCTCAGTTTTGTTTGCAGCACCTACGATGTGGAATATGCTGTTGCAGGAACAAATTGAATCTAAATCACTCACTTCATTACGCTTAGGGCTGTATGGTGCAGCGCCAATGGCTCCTGTATTAGTAAAGTCAATAAAAGAGATAATGGGAATTGATTTAATACAAGCATATGGTATGACGGAGATGGGTCCTGCGGTTTCGTTTCTTATGGAAGATGAACAATTACTCAAAGCAGGGTCTGCTGGCAGAGCATGCATAAACCACGAAATACGTATAGTACGGCCGAATGATGATGGACCTGCAGATCCGGAGAATGTTCTGTCTCCAGGAGAAGTAGGGGAAATAATTGTTAGGGGTCCTTGCATGATGGAAGGATATTTTAATCGTACTGAAGCATCGGATAAAGCGATGTATAAAGGATGGTATCATTCAGGAGATCTAGGCTATCTTGATCAAGGAGGATATTTATATGTAGCAGATAGAGTTGATGACATGATTATAAGTGGGGGAGAGAACGTATATCCGAGAGAAGTAGAGGACGTACTCCATGCATATGACGGAGTGCTAGATGTTGCAGTACTTGGCGAGCCAGATGAGGTATGGGGAGAAAAAGTCATAGCAATAATAGTTAAAAAAAATCCACAGCTAACGGCAGAGATGTTAGAAGACTACTTGAAAAATAGCGATCAGCTTGCAAATTATAAACGACCTAGAAAATATGTTTTTATAGATGCGCTACCTCGCAATGCGAGTGGAAAAATCCAAAAGTTTTTACTTCGAGAGCAATTGACTAACACTCAAGTATAAATACCTTCTTTGAAGGCTCTTTTCGTAAACTTTGAAAGCTTTTGTTATCAAATTAGAAAAATAAAAAGTGGTTTAATATTGTTAGTCATAATGCTAAAGAGGAAAAGCTGCCATGAACTATAGTAGTTAACGTGTTAAATAGATCAATAGGAAATGAAGCTGAGATGATTGCAGAGTTTGTTATGGAAAAGTGGAGACTAAAGGTGTAAATGGGGGCTCGTTCCTTCCTAAAACCAACAAATAGGAGGCTGGTATCATGATGAATTCACCGTTACTTTTGCCAATGATGATGGAGCACGCTGAAACATATTTTCCGAACAAGAAGGTTATCTCTCGAATGGCACTAGGAAAAACAACGCATACGTATAAGCAAATTGGTGAGAGAACTAGACGTTTATCAAGTGCATTGCAAAAACTGGGGATCAACAAAGGGGAACGTGTTGGAACGTTTGCGTGGAACCACCATCGCCATCTTGAAGCGTATTTTGGCATACCTGGGATTGGAGCTGTTCTTCATACAATTAATATTCGCCTAGCTACTGAACATATTGTCTATATTATTAATCATGCGGAGGACAAAGTTTTATTAATAGATGAGGATTTGCTTCCGCTTATTGAAAAAATTAAAGATGAGCTTCCAACTGTTCGAGCTTATATCATTATGACAGATAAAGAAGACATTCCTGAAACAATACTTGAACCGGTTTTCCACTATGAAAAAATGCTTGCTGATGCTGACCCAACTTTTCCATTTGACAATAATATGGATGAAAATGACCCAGCAGGTATATGTTATACATCAGCAACAACAGGGAACCCAAAAGGTGTTGTTTATTCTCATAGGGCAATTGTTCTACACAGTTTTGCATTAGGATTGGCCGACAGTGCAGCAATTTCTGAGAGTGATGTATCATTAGCAGTTGTACCGATGTTTCATGCTAATGCTTGGGGATTACCTTTTGCGGGGGTATGGTTTGGAACAACCATGGTTATGCCAGGACCTTCTTTTACACCAAAGATATTAGCACAATTAATGGAGTCAGAAAAAGTGACAATAGCAGCTGGTGTTCCTACGATTTGGTTAGGGTTATTACAGGTTCTTGAACAAGGAGACTACAATTTAAAGAGTGTAACTAGAATTTTATGTGGTGGTTCTGCTGCACCAAAAGGAATGATAAAAGCATTTGAATCAAAATATGGCATCCCATTTATTCATGCATATGGAATGACTGAAACGAGCCCACTTGTTGTTTTGTCTAGATTAAAAAGCTATCAAACTAACTTATCAGAGGAAGAGCGTTTAGAAATTCGGTCTAAGCAAGGTTACCTTGTGCCGGGTGTTGAAATGAAAGTGATCGGTAAAGATGGCGAAGTAACATGGAACGGAACAGAAATGGGTGAGCTCTGTTTACGAGGTCCGTGGGTAGCAGAAGAATATTATCGTGATGATAGAAGTAAAGATGCATTTCGTGATGGCTGGCTCCATACAGGTGATGTAGTAACAGTGGACCAAGAAGGAGTAATTAAAATCGTAGATCGAACAAAGGATCTTATTAAAAGTGGTGGTGAATGGATTTCATCTGTAGATTTAGAAAATGCTTTAATGGCTCATGAGGAAGTTTTTGAGGCTGCTGTCATTGCAGTTCCTCATGAAAGATGGCAAGAGCGACCAATTGCTTGTGTTGTAATGAAAGATGGAAGAAATGCTGTAACGAAGGAAGAACTTTACGAGTATTTGCGCCCTCAGTTCGTCAAATGGTGGCTTCCAGATGATATCGTATTCATGAAAGAAATACCAAAGACATCCGTTGGAAAATTTTTAAAAAGAGCATTGAGAGAACAGTTAAAGGAGCATCTTCAAAAACGATAAACAAAAAATAATTTCAGAATATTTATTTTATTGTATAGTTTTGGTACAATTATAAAGAATAAATAAAAGGGGGATAATTATGACAACTCAAAGCTCTACTGAAGTAGTTCTATTAACAGTCGAAGGAAGAGTGGCAACACTAGAATTAAATCGTCCGAAAGTTTTAAATGCAATGGACGTAGAAATGATTTTTAGTATAGTAGAAAAGCTTCATGAAGTTGCTGACAGTGAGGCAGACATACTTGTTATTAAAGGAAGCGGGAAAGGTTTTTGTTCAGGCGGTGACATTAAATCAATGCTAGCAACTGCCGCATCAGCTGGACCAGAAGACTTCGAAAAAATGATGAACAAAATAAACGAAATGATGGAAACGCTTTATAAGTTGCCACTATTAACGATTAGTGCAATCCATGGTCCTGCAGCTGGATTAGGGTTAAGCTTTGCTTTAGCGAGTGATTTCGTAATGGCTGAAGCTCATTCGATTGTTGCGATGAACTTTATCGGGATCGCCTTAGTTCCTGACGGTGGGGGACATTTCTTTATCGAAAGACGAGTAGGTGAACAAAAGGCGAAAAAAATTATTTGGGAAGGCGAAAAACTTCCTGTAGCTAAGGCACTTGAGCTAGGCCTGATCGATCAAGTTGTTGAAGGTAACTTCGAGGAAGCAGTTCAAGCTAAAGTTACTGAGTGGTTAAACAAACCTACCAAAACAATGTTAGAGACTAAAAGTATTTTTAAACAAATGCATTTACCTACATTAAAGAATATTCTTGAGTTAGAAAAGCAGGCCCAATTTAAAATGCGCCAAACGGCTGATCATCAAGAAGGTATTATCTCATTTATTGAGAAGAGAAAACCTCAATTTACAGGAAAATAATCATATAATTGAAAACGATTTCATAAATTATTTACTTTCTAGTAAGTAAAAAAGCGCGAGTTTCACATTACATATCGATAGTGAGCTTGCGCTTTGGTTTTGAATAAAACTCTGAAATTGATAAAATAGTTGATTTGACCTGAAAGACAGCAAAATTGACCGTTAAAGTAGCGTAATTGACCTGAAAGACAGCAAAATTGACCGTTAAAATTGCTTGATTGACCTGTAAATCAGTACGTGTGGTCGATTAACATTGATTGTGAACGATATGCGTTCCTTTTACATATCACAACATCAACACCGGACTTATCTGTGGTAAATGCTATTAGCGGTGAAACAAAATTAGTTTTCCTTGTGAAGACGTACAGCGGTGCGTTTTATCTTGGTAGTTTGCTTCAACTAACAATTGTTCTCCTTTCAATTTTGCTTCTTTGTCACCGCTTGCTTCAAATGTCTTTTCTAGTAATTTCTCACCGCTTGCATCATATACTGTTAAAGTGTACACAATTCAACAACTCCTTATTAAATATTTACTATTATTCTTACATAATAATCGAAATTCTGCAAAAAATATGAAACTTATTAGTTTTTTTAATCGTAATTATAGTATCGAAAAATAGGAGGAGGTAGACTATGGGGTTAAAGCTAGAGAATGTAACAAAACGTTTCGGCAGTTTTTCAGCTGTTGATAAGTTAACAATTGATATTCCAGAGAAAGAAATGTTTGGCTTCTTAGGGGCGAATGGGGCTGGAAAAACGACAACCTTTCGAATGATTTTAGGATTGTTAGATGCTACTGAAGGAAACATTACTTGGGAAGGAAAACCAATTAATTATTCATCAAGCCATTTAGTTGGTTATTTGCCAGAAGAACGAGGACTCTACCCAAAATTGAAGGTTGTCGAGCAGATTGTTTACTTTGGTAGGCTACGAGGGATGGACAAAGCAAAGGTGGTAAAAGAACTAGATTACTGGCTTGAACGATTCAAGGTTCCAGAATACAAGAATAAAAAAGTTGAAGAGTTATCTAAAGGTAACCAGCAAAAAATTCAATTTATTTCAGCTGTTATACATAAACCTAAATTACTTATTTTGGATGAACCATTTAGTGGCTTAGACCCAGTTAATGTTGAACAACTAAAAGAAGCTGTCATCGACTTGAAGAATGAAGGTACTTCAATCGTTTTCTCAAGCCATAGAATGGAACATGTAGAGGAATTATGTGAGCATTTATGTATTATGCATCACGGTAAACCTGTCGTTCATGGTAGCCTAAAAGATATTAAAAGATCATTTGGTAAAAAGAATGTAATGATCGACGCTGACTTTGATTTATCTGACATTAAAACGTTACCTGGTGTAGTCAAAGTTAAGGATACGGCACTAGGGGTGGAGCTGCAAGTAGAAAATGAGAATGTTTCACAAAAGATTCTTGCGCAAATTAGCAATAAGGGTTTTATAAGAAAATTTATGCTAGAAGAACCTTCGTTAAATGATATTTTTATAGAAAAGGTAGGTGCTTCTTATCATGAATAAATTTTGGATTATTGTGTCAAATACCTACATGACCAAGTTAAAAACAAAATCGTTTATTATATCAACTCTTATCATAGGCTTAATAGTATTTGCTTTAGGAAATATGCAAAATATTATAGACTTTTTTGATAAACAAGATAAGGCAACAACGATTGCTGTAATTGACGAAACTGAGGAGTTATTTGAGCCTTTTAAAGCCCAGTTAGATGTTTTTAGTGAAGAGTTAACCGTTGAGAAATATAGTGGGACAGAAGAAGAAGCCGCATTGAAGGTTGAAGAGGAAGATTATACTGGATTTATCATTCTTTCTTATAATGAAGCAAATTTACCTCAAGGAACCTTTAAGGCGATGAGTATAACTGATAATGATGTAAATACGAAGCTAGAACAAGCTTTACAGCAATTGAAAACAACGATTGCAACGAGTCAAATAGGACTTGAACCATCACAGGTGGAGAAATTATATGAACCAGTATTTTTCGAAAAAATAGCGCTTGCGGAGGATGCAAAAACAGAGGAAGAATTAATGCAAGCACGAGGCATTGTTTATGTGTTATTATTCTTTATTTATATCTCAGTCATCATGTATGCGAGCATGATAGCTACTGAAGTTGCTACAGAAAAAACTTCACGGGTAATGGAAATAATTATTTCGAGTGTTTCGCCTGTAACACAAATGTTTGGGAAGATTTTAGGTATTGCTCTTCTTAGCTTAACGCAGCTTGCAGCTATACTAGCAATAGGATACTTTTCATTATCAAGCAATGTAGATAATATTCAAAACAGTGGCGGGGTTTTAGAATTCTTTGGGTTTGCTAATATACCAGCATCTACGATTATATATGGTTTTGTATTTTTTATACTTGGTTATTTGTTATATTCAACACTTGCTGCAGTTCTAGGTTCGTTAGTGAGCAGGATTGAAGATGTACAGCAAATGATTATGCCAATGACGCTGTTAATCGTTGCAGCTTTTATGATCGCAATGTTTGGATTAGGAGTACCTGAAGCTCCCTTTATTACAGTCACATCTTATATACCATTTTTTACTCCGATGATTATGTTTCTACGTGTAGGCATGTTAAATCTTCCTTGGTGGGAAATTACCTTAAGTATCACACTGCTAGTAGGAACAATTGTAGCGTTAGCATTATTCGGAGCGAAAGTATATCGCGGTGGTGTATTAATGTACGGAAAATCAAGCTCGTTTAAAGATATTAAAAAGGCGTTACAATTAACAAAAAAATAACGGAAATCAATCTGTTATTATTCATGTTCGTTAAGCATAAAGCTTATAAACAATAATAAGGCCACTGAGACACTCTCAGTGGTCTATTTGTATAATAAAGCTTTTGAAATACCGATAAAGTACTCAGATTCACGAATAATATGATCTATTACTACAATTGCAGTTTGGTTTTCTTGGATGGGCTTGCTATGTCTTTGGAGGAACCTGCACAGTTTAATAAACTCTTCACTCTGCTGTAAGCAAAATTGTACTAGTTTCATAATGTCTTGATGGAGCTTAGCAGATATTTGATTACCTGAGCGTATGACAGTTTCAATAAACCTAACGATATGTTGATGTGTTTCTTTAAGTGTTTCTTCCCATACCTTTAACTGATCTACATATTCAGATTCTAGATCTTTAACAAGCTCTCTAATGACAACAGTATGTTCCTCCTCCTGGTGCTTCCAAAATTCAGCTTCATCAAGTATTCGTAAAGGCATTTGCTGCCCATAATAAAATTGCAAATAAGCTCCCCCTTTAATAAAAATATGTAATACTAATGGAAAATAGCATCCCTCATCAGTTAGATAAAAACCTGCATGAATTGAATAGAATGTTACGCTAATTGGATAGAATAAGAAGTAAAATATAGAATGACATTTGAAGGCTGCTTCCACATTGTTGTGTTTTTTCGTATTAAGAAATAAATACGTAGTCAACTAGCGTTCGTGACATCTTTTCTGATGTGAAACGTGACTATGGTACTAATTCAATAACAATAGCAACAGAGTCTACGAAAACAGCCTATGTGAACGAAGTAGAATAACATCTAATCGTTATATCATTTGGCTTGAATTTAGACTTAGTAGAATGATAAAACATGATGATCTACATATACACAATGTATGTAACTACTACTTTGAAAATGCTTTTCAATAGACATTTATATAGATTTGCAAAGGAAAGCTTATGCATCTGTAGTAGTTCGTACTTAGCACGTGATGATATTGTATTAGGGCTGAAAATTGTTTGAGAAGAGGTATAGTGACAAAAAGGAGGCTCGATTACATTGAGCATCAACAACAAATACTCGTAACAATAACTATGAAATTACTTTTACTTAGAAAATAAACCTTCAAGTGATTGCATTTCTTTGTTATATGATCAATCAAGAAATGCTATATAAGCCTGTATAGAGCTAAGATAACGGTATACTTTCGTGATTTACGAAAAAGAGGGGTTTAACAGCAACATATGGTAAAATAAATAGAATTATAATAATAGTAACTAGTTGTTTAAAAGGAGCAAGTTTATATGGAGCAAATCAAATTTCTACATGCAGCAGATTTGCATTTGGATAGTCCTTTTGTTGGATTAAAAAAGCTTCCCACACAAATATTTCAACGAGTAATGGATAGTACATTTATTGCTTTAACAAATCTTGTTGATATAGCAATAAAAGAACAAGTAGATTTTGTTATTCTAGCAGGTGATATTTATGACCAAGAGGATCGAAGCATAAGAGCCCAAGCTCGATTGAGGAAAGAAATGGAAAGATTAAAAAAAGCACAAATAGAAGTATATATTGTGCACGGGAATCATGATTATACTAATGGATCATGGATAGATATAACGTGGCCTGAAAATGTACATATTTTTTCTGATGAAACAGTTGAATGTAAGACTTATAAAAAAGAAGGAAAAGAGCTTGTCAATTTATATGGGTTTAGTTATCGAAACAGATCTGTACGTAACAATATGACTGACCTGTATAACAAGCAAGGTGAAGTAAAATTTCATATTGGAATCCTACACGGCAGTTCTGAAGGACAAACAGAACATAATAATTACGCCCCGTTTACAGTTAGACAACTCATTGAAAAAGACTTTGATTATTGGGCATTAGGCCATATCCATCAACGTCAAGTTCTGTGTGATAACCCTCCAATTATATATCCGGGGAATACTCAAGGTAGGCATCGAAAGGAGCATGGTGAAAAAGGTTGTTATTTAGTGAACCTAGCTACAACAGACGTATCTTATTCTTTTCATCCAACTACAAATCTCATTTGGGATCAATTAGAAATTAACATAGCGCAACTTGAAACATTTGAGGAATTGTTAAACGTAAGCTATACAAAATTCGAAGAGATTCGATCAAGGAATAATGGCACTCTACTATCTATTGAGTTTATTGGATCAGGACCGCTTCATAAAGTATTGCAAAATGAAGCACAGTTAGAGGATTTCTTATCAATCATAGTTGATGGTGAAGAGGAAAGGCAAGATTTTATATGGGTTGACAAAACGATCGTTAATACTAGTGAAGGTATTGAGGATAAGAACATTGCGCAATCTCCTTTTCTCAAAGATTTAGTTACTATGATAAGCGAGTTCGAAGAATATGAGGAAGTTCTCAAACCGCTATTTTCTCACTCTCAAGCACGTAAATACCTTACAGAGTTTTCTGAAGAAGATATTCGTGAAATTCATAACGAGGCTCAGAAGTTATTATTCAGAGAATTATATTAATCATTGAAATAAGCGGGTGATTGAACATGAAAATTATCGGTATATACATTTATGGATATGGAAAGCTTGATCATATAGACTTACAGCCACTTGGTGATATTCAAGTTTTTCATGGGAAAAATGAGGCAGGAAAATCTACACTTCATTCATTTATTCATAGTATGTTATTTGGTTTTCCTACTAAGCAACAGAGTGAAAATCGATACAAGCCAAGATTAGGGAGCAATTATGGTGGTCGCCTGGTGCTTGAAACAGAGAAGTATGGTGTTGTAACTGTTGAAAGGTTATTAAGAAAAGGTGAAAGAGCTGTTACAGTGACGTTTTCTGATGGTACAAAGGCTGGAGAAGAAGCACTGCAAATGATTGTTCAAGGTATGGATAAATCAAACTATCAGTCGATATTTTCATTTAATATTCATGGCTTACAAAATATCCATACAATGAAAACTGAGGATTTGGGTCGTTATTTATTTTCCTCTGGCGCTGTAGGATCGGATGCCATTCTATCAGCTGAGCAAAAGCTTTCAAAAAAGATAGATGAATATTTTAAGCCAAATGGTAGAAAACCGCTAATTAACGAGATGCTACCTCAACTAGCTGAACAGAATAAACAGCTTCTACAATGGCAGGAAAAAAGTAATCAATACAAAAATTTAATGAATCGAACGACAGTTATAAAGGAAGAATTACAAACAATAAAGGTAAATAAAAAAAGGATTGAACAAGAAACAGTAATCGTAAAAAAACTAACTGAGCTACAGCCATTGTTTGAAAAGAGAGCATTATATCGTACACAATTAGACAAGCTACCGACATATCATCCTTTTCCTGCTGATGGACTAGTCCGCTTTGAACAACTATATGCTGAAAAAAGAGCTTATGAAGCACAATATGATACTTTAATAACAAAAAGAAGAGACCTTATTGAAGAGCAGCAAAATGAAGCGGTAGTTGAAAGCATGTTAATAGCTGAAGAAAAAGTTCAAGAGGTCAAGTCGAATTACAGCTTATTTCAAGCGATGTTGGAAAGACAAAATGAGTTATCTGTTCAAATTGATCAGCAGCAAAAAGAGTTACATTTTGAGTTTGCAAAGTTACCCTTTGATCTTGACGAAACACATATTCTTCAAATCGATGCTGGTTTACTAAAAAAAGATCAACTTTCTACCCTTATAACAATTGAAGAAGAACTGGCTCATGACAAACGAGTGTTAGATGAGCGGTTTAATCGTGCAAAGGAAGATTTAGAAGAAAGCGAACAAAGGCTCATTGAATTTGAACAACAAACCTTACAGGATGAACAGCGTGACAAGTATGAGAAACAAATTGCACAGCATAGTTCACTGCAAGTGTTACAGCATGAACAGGAACATTTAGCAAAGAGTTATACTCGCTTAACTCGTAAAGTTGATACGATTAAATTTGTTGAAAAGAAGAAAAAACAACAGATAAATTTGGTCAGTTTTTTGAGTATCATGTTGCTTGTTGGGCTTGTTGGAGGAGCGATCTTTACTGGTAAATGGATCATGTTATTAGGTGGAATTATTATCCTATTTATCCCACTGTTACTTAGATTCAATTCGCCCTCCGAAAAAATATTGTTAAATGAGCTTGAGAAAGAAAAAGCTGAGATAATAAGTGCTATTGATGAAAATAAGCAACAACTTTTAAATTTGTCTAATGATCACCTTTCAGACTTAGAACGAATGTTAGTGAAAGATGACCATTATAGTCAATTACTTGAGATCGAAAAATTAGCAGTTGAACAACGTGGTAGAACATATGAAAAGATCGTTAAGAAATATACAGATTGGGAACAGGACAAGTTTGCATTTTCTAAGAAGTTGCATAATTTAGATTTAGGATTTCCTATTAAAGAGGATGTTTCAGCAAAGCAATTATATGAAATATTACTTATTATAGAGAAAATAAAAGAACTGATAATAGGAAAGCAATTGATAGCTGAAAAAAAACAATTGTTAGAACATGATATGAATGAATTTGATGGTAAAGTGGCTGAGTTAGCAGATTTATTCCAAATCAAAAAGAATGATAAAGATATGAGTGTAACGCTATACAACATTGATAAGCGGTTAACGAAAGAAAAGGATAAAAAAAGGCTGTTGCGAGAAAAAGCAAATAGCATAAATTCATTAGACGATGAACTGCATGAGATTACCGCTAAAAAAAATCATTTGCACAATGATATTGTACATTTATTCCAACTTGCTGAAGTCCAAGATGAAGAGCAATTTCGTTTGAAAGAAAAGGCCTTTAAAGATAGTCAACAAATCTTAGAGAGACTAGCTATCGTTGAGGCTCAAATTTTAACTCAACGTGGAGATGAGTTAACTAATCAACTCCCTAGAGATGTAGCACCTTTACCAGAGCAGGTTGAGAAGTATGATAACGAGCTTAAAAGCATAATTATGAAAGAACAAAGTTTTATTGAAGAACTCTCAGAATTAAAGGTCCTTCTTTCTCAACTTGAAGAAGGAGGAACATATGCTGAATTACTACATAAATTTGAGAGTGAAAAGTCACAGCTTCATGAGGAAGCGAAAAAATGGGCGAGCTATGCAATAGCAAAAAAAATTCTTACGAATACGATCGATCATTATCGTCATGTACGTCTACCCAATGTACTAAAAAACACGACAGCATATATGAAATTATTAACGAATGGAGAGTATATCGAAGTGTTGCCTCCAAATGAAAACAATAGCTTTTTATTAAAACGTAAGGATGGCCTTTTTTTCCAACCTAATGAAGTAAGTCAAGCAACTACCGAACAAATGTATGTAGCACTACGTCTAGCACTTGCAGAGCAAGTAGGGAAAGGAGAAAAGTTCCCGATTATTATTGACGATAGCTTCGTAAATTTTGATCGAGATCGGTTAGCGAAGTCAGTCGAGCTAATTAGAGATATAGCTAAAAAGCATCAGGTTTTATTTTTTACATGTCATGAATATATACTTGACTATTTTCATGAAAACGAAATTATCTTATTGGAAAATAAGACTGAAAGGATAGGTATATGAATTCAACACACGAATCCACATTTAAACGTGGTCCACTTTTGTTGTTAAGTATTAATTTATTTATTATTATGGTAGGGATTGGCTTAGTCATTCCAATATTACCTTTCTACGTAGAAGCATTCAATGCTAATGCTAGAGTATTAGGGATGCTTGTTGCTGTTTTTGCGTTTATGCAATTTTTATTTGCACCTCTTTGGGGGCGCCTCTCTGATAAAATTGGCAGAAAGCCTCTTATTACAATCGGCCTCTTTGGTTTTGCTGTAGCTGAATTTATATTTGCTTACGCAACAGGCTTGTGGATGCTATTCTTGTCTAGAATTCTTGCTGGAACATTTGGTTCTGCTCTTATGCCAACCGCAATGGCATATGTATCAGATGTAACAAGTGAAGACAAACGTGGTCAAGGAATGGGTATTCTCGGAGCCGCAATGGGCTTAGGTATTGTAGTTGGTCCTGGTATTGGGGGATGGTTAGCAGAATTTGATTTATCTTATCCATTTTTATTTGCTGGCATAGCAGCGACTATAGCAGGGGTTGTATCAATGCTTATCTTACCAGAATCGTATACGAAGGATATGCGAGCTCAAACTCAAACACAAGAAAAATCTTCTAACCACTTTGAGCTATTAGCTAAAGCGCTTGTCAGTCCTGTAGGTTTCCTATTAGTGCTCGTTTTTATCATGAGTTTTGGTTTAGCAAATTTTCAGTCAATCTTTGGGTATTATTCGATGGAACGGTATCAATACAGTCCAAGTGAAGTAGGAACGATTATACTCATTGTAGGGTTAATTGGTACAATTGCACAAGGAGTTATAGTAGGGAAGTTAGTAAATCGCTTTGGAGATGAAAGAGTAGTAACAGGGTCGTTGTTGCTTAGTGCGATTGGCTTCGTAATCATGACATTTGCCAAGAGTTACAGCATGGTTATTTTGACAACTAGTATTTTCTTCCTTGGGAATTCAATTTTGCGTCCAGCACTAAACTCTCTTATTTCTAAGCTTGCTGGTAATAAACAAGGTATGGTCATGGGGTTAAATAATTCGTTTCTAAGCTTAGGAAATGTTGCAGGTCCGTTAATTGCAGGTAATTTGTTCGAGGCAAATATACATTTACCATATTTCTTTGGAGCATTGATCATGGTAATTGGGATGATTTCAATGAAAGTTTGGTTATATAATAAACAGCGGAAAGTTACTATTCACGTCGAGGATTAATGAATCATGATATAATGAAATGAACTTATATATAAGTGAATGAGGGGGAGTGAACACATGTCGTCGAAAGGAATTTTACATTTTGATGTTGGTGAGCAGGTTGATGTGTTTCTATTAATAAAATCTGCAACAAAAGGTATAGCTAGTAATGGAAAGCCATTTTTAACGTTAATCTTACAAGATAAAAGTGGTGATATTGAAGCAAAGCTGTGGGATGCTTCCACTGAAGATGAGGACGTATATGCAGGTGAAAATATTGTTAAAGTTGTTGGAGATATACATAATTACAGAGGAAGAAATCAATTAAAGCTTCGTAACATTCGTCCTGCGAATCAAAGTGATGGAGTTAAAATGTCTGATTTTATCGAGATAGCCCCTCTGTCTAAAGAGTCAATGATAGACAGTATAACCCAATTTATATTTGAAATGAAAAATCCAAATATCCAGCGGATTACTCGGCATCTATTAAAAAAATATCAACAATCTTTTTTAGAGTATCCAGCTGCTACAAAAAATCATCATGAGTTTGTCTCTGGACTTGCATATCATGTCGTTTCCATGCTCGATTTAGCCAAAGCAATTGCTAACCAATATCCTTCTCTAGATAAAGACTTGTTATATGCAGGTGTGATTTTACATGATTTAGGAAAGGTAATTGAATTATCTGGACCTATCTCAACAGTTTATACTGTAGAAGGTAATTTACTAGGTCATATTACAATCATGGTAAATGAAATAGGTAAAGCTGCTGATGAGCTCGGTATTGATGGTGAAGAAGTAATGGTACTCCAGCATTTGACTTTGAGCCATCATGGCAAAGCCGAATGGGGGAGTCCAAAGCCACCAATGATAAAGGAAGCTGAAATATTGCATTATATTGACAATATAGATGCCAAAATGAATATGCTGGACCGTGCACTAGAACGTGTGAAGCCAGGAGAGTTTAGCGAAAGGGTTTTTGCGCTTGACAATAGATCATTTTATAAGCCTACTTTTCACAAGTAGAGCTTAACACCTAACAGCTTAGCTCAAAACTAGCTGTTCACTATACCCACCTTCAATTGCAATAAACACTATATCTTGTCTATTGCAACAGTGATAAATGCTTGTCCCTATGCATATAATCAATAAAGAGTTGGAAGTACAGCTAGAGCGTGTACGAGCGTCTACTTTAAATTTGTAGTCTCTTTATTGAAGTCCAATCGTTACTAATGATTTGTATCTAAGTAACGATTCATTCGACAACAGTCATTGAATCTTGAGTTAAAGGCAGGGGATAAAGCATGTTTATCATTCCTTGGTGGGTATTTTTGGTCATCTTAGGGATTTTGTTTTCTGGGTATATGTCCTTTCATATTACGATGAAGGAGAGGAAAATAGAACAATCCTATATTGAGAGAGAAGGAAATGTGTACATGGAGAGAATGAAAAAAGAGCGTGAGAAGCGAAACATGAATCATGAGATCATTAATGAAGAAGAAGCAAAACGCTCGTAATTAATTACGAGCGTTTTGCTTTGTTATATAGTACATTTTGTTTATTACTCATTCGTTTTAAATATATCTTTTAAATCATCGTCTTTCACTTTTACTTTAGCAGCCTCTACGTCTTCTAACATTATCTTATCAACAAAATCTGGTTGACGCATTTTAGATTCGCGAATCTGCTGAGTAAGCTCATCTTTCATTTCATCAAGTGGTTTAACAGTTTCTGTTAACATGATAATATGAAATCCGTGTTCAGTTTGTACAATATCGCTTATTTCGCCTTCTTTTAACGCAAATGCAGCTTCTTCAAATTCAGGTACCATTTGTCCTTTTCCGAACCAACCTAAGTCTCCACCGTTTGCAGCAGAAGTATCAGTAGAGTACTCTTTCGCTAAGTCTTCAAATGATTCACCTTGATCAAGCTTGTCCTTCACTTCTTTTGCTGTTTCTTCATCAGTAACTAATATATGACTAGCTTTAATTTGCCCTTCCATGCTGTCATGTAACTGTTTAATTTCATCGTCAGTAACTTCGATTTCATCTTCACGCTCTGTTGCAGCTTTTTCTGATAGTAGTCCTAACTTAATCGTTTCTTTAAGTTGCTCTTCATCTTGATAACCATATTGCTGAAGAAGCATTTCAAATTGTTCACCGTACTGATCTTTTATTGTTTGAAGTTGCTCGTTAATTTCCTCATCTGTAACTTCGTATTTGTCCTCTAAGACCTTAGTAAATACGATTTCTCTTAAAACATCTTCACCAACGCGATCCTTCATTACATCATAAAATTCATCTTTAGTAATATTTCCTGCACTTGTTTCTACGATCACTTCACTATCTCCAGCATTATTACATGCAGAAAGCGCAAATATACTTGCTGCTGCTGTGAATGCGATAAACATTTTCTTCATTAAAAACACTCCTATATCGGTAAATTAAATGATATCTAAGCCACAACAACTACTATAACATATTTTGAAATGAGAAAGAAATTATTTTATTTTTTAGTCCTTACAGAAATAGAAGATCTTGTATCGTAGTTTCATCATTAGTCGTTACTGTATTTAGAATTCAAACTCATAGTTCCAGTGACATTATAAACATCGGAAATGATAAGGAGATCTACTCCAAATATAGTGTTTGTATTTGTAAGGACCTTATCTAATGGCTGTTTTCGCAATGATTGTTTTTTTCGTATTAAGAAATAAACCGTACGCAATTAGAGTTCGTGACACCTTTTCTTCTGTATTACGATGACTAATAATTTAAAACCACTTTTTTATACTAAATTGATAAAAATAGCAACAAAGTTTACGAAAAGAGCTTAGCTAATAAATATTGTTTTTCGTGCTTAGATATAAAAACTGGATATCATGTCTTCATGACGATTGGCACATAATTTTCGTTAATAGCTCTATGTAAGGCGGTTATCGAATGAATTGCTGCTGATCGTAATAAGAGCTTAACGGTCGGGGTTCTTTTCTTCTCTAAAGACTAAAGAAATTAAATAGTATACATTAGTTACTCACATTGAAGTAAACAACAAAACTAATGCTAAGAGCTTTAGTAAAAGTTGGCTGCGCATTAATTGTTCCTTGTCGTAATTAGAACTCAAAAAGAATATAACTAACGTTGGTGTTATCTTTTTTCCTCTAAAGACTATAAAAATCATAAAGTACACAATAGTTAATCAAATACAAGTGAAAAAAGTCTATGAAAAGGGACTTAGTAAAAAACAGCAAAAGCTGACAAAATAATTTGTCAGCTTTGAAGTGAAAACTATAAAAATTTAAAAGTCAACTTGATCGTTTAGTTAGGGTAATGAGTTATCAAGTGTACATGACCTCAACGTATGATGAAAGTAGCAGGATGGTTATAAGGACATTGATTGTTCGAAATACTTTTGGCTGGCGCTCTTCAGGAATCTCTTTTTGAATACATAAACTGTTTGTTAATTTATTAATATAATATAGGACAAATAAAGCGAAAGGAATAAAATATATTAGCAATTTGAGATTCCCTCCCTGGAATTTAATTGATGATGCTACATTTTGTATATGTTTATAACAATATCAAAAATTTAGCAAAAAAGATACCCTTATGCTTTGTTATTGTATTAAAGCTTTTGATCAACGGTCTTATACACACGTCATTATTTAGCTTTTTTCGTAAAATTTGTTGGTATTTTATATATTTTATAAAGCTAAATATTGGTTTATACGATTGCATTAAGTTTAAGAAGAAAAGATGGCGTAAACACTAATTTTATTCGCGTTTATGTCTTAGTAAGAGGATCTTTTCGTAAAAGCTCAATAATTGTAAAAATAGAAAAGATGCCAAACGCTAGATGTATACGTGATTATATTTTATAAAGAAAAACAACAATCAATGCGAAAACAGCCATGTAAGAAAAGCTATAATTAACGATAACACGCTTTACTTACTGAAAATGAGTGAACTACTCTGTAAGTGAACTCTGAAAAATAGTGAAGAGCACCCATTTTTGTTGGATGCCCTTAAGAAAGCTATTGTAGTAAGTACCTGTAGAGTTAATTACTTTTTACTAAAATATCATATCCGTCTTCAATTTCTTCAATAACTGAGCGTTTAGGAGCACTTATAAATTGCTTTAAGCATATAAAGTCTGGTACACACAAACCTAAGTTAGCTGCTGCGATAATTGAAAAATAGTGGATATAGCTTGGGAACATCACAGCTAGAAGCAAGCATATGGATGTAAACATGACAAACGGTGTTAAAAACACCATTATAGACATTGGTTTAGATATCATATTGCAAAATCGCACCGTGAAAATGGGAATGATTGTAACCCATTTTAATTCAATTTTTACTTTCTTTCTCATAAGTATAAGAGGTATAGCATGCAAGCATTTATGAAATACTATGGTCATAAGTAATGCTATGATAAAATAAATAAATCTATCCCCATGCAACTTAGTTGAAGAGTAATATAAATTTAATGGTAAATAAAATAATATAAATGTACTTAACATGGTTAATAGTGAAATGAGTATGATTCGATGGAATCCAACATCTCGAGAAAAATTGATTGTTTTCCAACAATTCATATAATCACCTTCCGAACTATAAGATTGCAGTCCTAAATGAGTTATAATATAAAATCTATAATCTATAATCTACGAACTTACAAACATACTTTACGCTCATTTGTTGAAAAAATCAATAGCTGTTACAAAACTATCAATATTTATGCTTAGTCTAAGGTTTTAGTACTAAAAAGCATGTATAAAATAGATTTCATGTCTTCTATTCTTGTTTAAACGATGACTATTACGTAATCTTCTAATTTAGGAACCATAGCTACAAGGTTACGAACAAATTTTATGAAAAATAGTTGTTATAGAGAACTTATGAAAAGATGTTGGTACTCATGTATCTTTTTAGATATTATTGTATTAGAAATATGGAAAAATTAAAAGTAAATGCTATGGAAGGGAATAGTAGTATGGACGAATTTATTGGTCGAATAGAAAAGATAGAGTATTATCAAACACTGTTACTAAAAATGGTTGAAGAAGATCATATGCCATTTTATCAAATGGTCATCAAGGAACAATTATCAAAAGAAGATGTAGATGAAATTCTATCAATTTGTGAAAAATTGAGCATAAAACTTGAAGAACAAAAAGCGGAAGGCCTATTAGTATTTACCCCGCTTCTTATCGAATTTTCCAAAACAATCCAATTTAAAATGAATGTAAAAGATACAGTAACTGCTATGTTAAAACAACAAATGTACACTCCGTTGATGGAAGAATTTATGAAATTATTAAAATAGACTTTAGTTATCTTCAATAACTTCTTGTAGCTGATTGTGCTTTCTAATTTTTCCATCTACTTCAACAAATTCTTTTTCAATATTCTCAAAAGATTTTTCAAATATCCTCATGAAATCGTCTCCGTATATACTACGAATGATACACATTACATCAGTAAGTTCAGGGAATTTCCCGTATAAATCTTTTATTGGAAGTGCACCTTGAAAGGTAGAATGTCTTGTTGGATCATAACTCTCCATTAACTCTAATAATATTTCTTCTCCTTGACTAGTAATTTTTACATAGGTATTTCTTTTATCATTCTCTTTTTTGGAAAATTGCAATAAATTTCGTTCTTCCAATTTCTTAGAAAAGTTGAAGGCAGTTGAAACGTGCATGACTCCGAATTTTGCAATCTCTGAGATGGAGGCACCATTTAAATGGTAAGCAATCCATAGTATATGATGTTCATTAATATTTAAATCATATGGTTTGATCCAGTGTTGCCAATCCTTTTCGATAGTCTTCCATAGTGCTTTACCGAGTTGAGCCATTCTTTGGCTAAATAACATTGCTTCTTTCATAGAAAAATTATTTTCTTTCGTCACAACTAGTCACCTACTTTTCTTTGGATTTTTTATTACAATCTATTATGCCAATAAAATAAAAATTAATAAAGGATTAAATTTCGGAAATTTTAAAATAAACGAAATTTATTTAAATCAAAACACATAGTTATTCTTAAAACACCATAATATCAATTAAAGGGGGGACTGCATTGACAGTGTTAATCTTGTTATTGTTCGTTTTAAGTCTATTATTCTTTGTTGGCATGATAAATTATTTCTCACTAATTCAAAGAGCTGTCGCCTACCCACCTAAACAAATACTTCGTCAAAAAGCAGCTGTCCTAGGTGGAGGTGGATTTGTTTGTTTGCTATTAGCTCTATCAATCATTTACTTTAGATGATGAAACCCCGACCAAAGATCGGGGTTTTTATAAATTTCATTTTATAAAAGATTTTAGCGTTTAGAGCTGGTTCCTCTTATAAAAGGCGTTCATGAAATATGCTAAGGTTTCACAAGCTTCTAGTGGTACAGCGTTATAAATTGATGCGCGACACCCTCCTACAGAGCGGTGTCCACTCAAACCGATAAAGCCTTTTTCTTTTGCCTCGACGAGAAATTTCTTTGTTAACTCTTCAGAAGGTAATGTAAATGTTACGTTCATTTTTGACCTACTATCCATCTTTGCATGAGGCTTATAAAACCCATTACTATAGTCAATACAACTGTATAGAAGAGAAGCTTTTTCATTATTAACTCTCTCTATTCCTTTCACACCACCGCTATTAGCTAACCACTCGAGAACAAGTGATAAAGTATATATAGCAAATGTAGGAGGAGTGTTATATAAGGAATTTTTGTCAGCATGCGTACGATAGTTTAGCATCGTAGGTAATTCATTAGTGCTGTTAGTGAGTAGCTCTTTTTTTAGAATGACAACCGTTACACCAGATGGTCCTAGATTTTTTTGTGCACCAGCATAAATCATCGAGAATTGCTCCACATTAATTTCATGGCTTAAAATATCACTAGACATATCGGCAATAAGCTCAACATTATTTAACTGTGGATATTCCGACCATTGGGTACCATAAATCGTATTATTTGAAGTAACATGTAAATAAGCAGCATTATCACTTATTTCTAAATCATTAATTGATGGAATGTGTTTGTATTGATTTTCTTTACTAGATGCAGATACATGGACATGCCCGATTTTTTTAGCTTCAGCTAAGGCTTTCTCAGACCAAGATCCTGTCAAAACATAGTTAGCAACTGTATTTTTGGAAAGTAAATTCATTGGAATCATTGTAAATTGAAGACTAGCCCCACCTTGAAGAAATAAAACTTCATATTCATCTGAGATGTTAAGTAATTGTTTTAGTAGAGTTTTCGCTTTCTCATGAACGGCGTCATATTCTTTACTACGATGACTAAGCTCCATCACAGACATCCCAGTTCCTTGGAAATTTACTAACTCTTGTTGAGCGATTTGTAGAACTTCTAGTGGTAGTGCAGATGGTCCAGCATTAAAGTTGTATGCACGCATCACGTAATATCCTCCTCAAAAATGTTTTGTTACGTTAATTGCTTAAATTGTTTATATAGTACCATGAAACGGTAATGAAGTAAGCTATTATTTTAAAGTTTTCGAAAATTAGCTAAGATTAGTTAACAAAATACAAACATAAAATTACATGAATTCAAAAGGGGAGAAATGTTTTTGTACCGTGAAAACAAGCCGTTTACTATTAGCCCTTATGACCACCCAGACATTTATCCAGGACCAAGACCACCTAGTTCATTTGTTTTTATGAATGGCAGAGTACATAAAATTGAAGAATCAAATAATACTAAAATTGAACAACTTTCAGTTCATGTTTCAAATAATAGTCACCCACTAGGTTCATTTTTAACGGGCGATGGAGCGATACTTAATATTGGGGAATTGTTAGAGACAGAGGGAGTAAGTGCGATCGATGATAGATTTCCAGTTGTTGCTTATGGATCAAACGTATGTATTGCACAACTTGTGTACAAATTTGGCTTAAATCAAAACTCGAAACAAATACTCATTTGTATGAAAGGTACGATGCTTGATTCAGATATTGTTTTTGGCCCATTTTTAGCTCCTTACGGGGCATTACCAGCAGTAATTGCACCAAATCGTGGGGCACAAACGGAAATTTGGCTAACATTCATGGATAAGGATCAACTTGAACTTATGGATAGTACAGAAACCGGATATGAACTTAGAGAACATCTTAATAGCAAACTAACACTTCAAACAGGAGAAACGTTTGAAAAAGTGTATGCATATTATTATCCATATGCTCTGAAGTTAGATGGAACATATTATCGTTTTAATGATCTTCCAAGCATTTCTACTATTCCAGCGGTGTGGCAAGCGGATATGATAAACCGAATAAAAGATCTATACGGTTTTACTGGAACAAGAGAAGAATTTATTCATCTATTAAGGTGGAATGATTCTTTTCATAGAACAGTAGAAGAGTTTCTTTCTCAGTATGAAGATTTCTTTGATCACGATGATTGGTTGAAAATATCAGAAATAACTCCAGTTCGTTCAATGATCAGAAAGTTTAGCGACTAGTGTATATAATGGCTGCTTTGAATCGGTTGTTGTTATTCACATGATGAATGAGGTTTAAATACAATTTGAGAACAATATGACAAATTTATAGAATTGCATATCGTGGAATCTTGTAGATAAAAGCAGCAATATTTATGTAAGACTCTTTTCGCAAACTTTGTTGCAATTATCACCAAATTTGTACCATAGGAACTGGCTCTAGATGTTAGTTATCATGTTTCAGAACAAAAGAGACCACGAACTCTAGTTGTATGAGTGTTTATTTCCAATAATAAAGACAATCAATGCGAAAACAGCGTTACACAATGAGCCTTTTTATAATAAAAACCATAATCTGTCCTAAATAGAATATCCTATATAGGGTAGATTATGGTAGCTAATTACCTTGTTAAATTGTAGAGGCTCTTTTCGTAAACTCTGTTATTGTTACTAATAATGTCGGAATGCTGAGTTTTATGAGAACTCAATAATTGTAAAAGTAGAAAAGATGCCACGAAGGTGACAGTTTACGTGTTTATAACTCAAAACGAAAAGCAACACTAATGCGAAGATAAACTATAGTTTGGCTCTTTTCGTAAACTTTGTTGTTATTGTTACTAATAATGTAAGAATGCTGAGTTTTATGAGAACTCAATAATTTTTCTTAGTACGAAAAACAACAATCAATGTGAAAACAGCCATTGTAGAAAATACAACATATGTTATTAGCTCTGTCTAATTAGAAAGTTGTTTCCCTTTTTGACTTACTTAACAGACATCATTGTATGTTAGAGGCGATGGTACGTGCAATTTGTTGTAAATCCTCTTGACTATATTCATTTCCATGTGGCTTCCATGCTGCCCCAAAGCCGTCACCTTTTCCATAGCGAGGGATAATATGCATGTGGTAATGAAATACTGTTTGTCCTGCAATTTCACCGTTGTTGTTAAGCAGATTTAATCCGAGAGGTTGAAATTGTTCTTTAATCGAATTAGCTATCTTTGGGACTACTTCAAATATGTTTCTAGCAATGTCAGGTGTTAAATCAAAAATATTTTCTTTATGTACTTTCGGAATAACTAGTGTATGCCCTTTTGTGACTTGGCTAATATCAAGTATTGCTATAACGTGTTCATTCTCAAAAACTTTTGCGCTAGGAATTTCACCATTAATTATTTTGCAAAAAATGCAATCAGACATGTTCTTACCCCTCCATTAATTTTGTTGATCAGAGACAAGCAAGCGTATTTGTGGGTTAGCTGCACCCTAGAGGTCACTTTACCATTTCATAAAAGGTAAAAAGCACTTTCATATGCATTTGAGGATGGTCAAGTCGCTTGCACATTTCTTTATATTTTACCATATATTTGTTTGGAAATAGAAACAGGATACAACCTTTTAGGTTGCATCCTGATTTGAAGATGAGGGATATTGTGTTTTGCTTTGAATACGTTGTGAAAAAGCTAATGTGTCTTTCGTAAACACCTCATTTGTTTTATGAATGATGTGTTTAAAAGTGAGAATGATTGTTCAAGATGAGCATTCTAAGTGATTACACCCTACATTGAAGTAAGGGATCTTTAATTAGATGCAAAGACTAAATTGCCTTCTGTAAACACCTCATTATGAATGTAGTCTTTGAACGTCGTTAACTCACTTCGTTCAAGATGACCATCCCCTCTTTGACAAACGTCATTAAAAGCAACTAATAGGTCCAGTGTCTAACATAGAAAGTTGTCTTTCACAGACACCTCATTCCTTTAGATTGAATCACCACTAGAAAAGCGGGAGTTCAATTTCTTAGCTAACACCTTTCCCTCTCTTCAAAATTTAGAATACCCAATGCTTAAAACAATATACACAAAAAATAATTTTTTATTTACTAGTAAAAAATGGATGGAAATATATTTAAAGATGTTTTTCAAAGGCAGCACCTTCACTCCAGTGCTTGTGGGGAATGATCAAGGCACTTACGCTTTTATTATTTTCTAGCTCCAGCACCTATTCCCTCGAGGTCACTTCGTCAAATTCCCTGAAGGCAAATAGCGCCTTCACGTGATTTCACTCCAGTGCTTGTCGGGAATGATCAAGGCACTTACGCTTTTATTATTTTCTAGCTCCAGCGCCTATTCCCTCGAGGTCACTTCGTCAAATTCCCTGAAGGCAAATAGCGCCTTCACGTGATTTCACTCCAGTGCTTGTCGGGAATGCTCAAGGCACTTCTGCTTTATTATTGTTTCTTTTTCTTTTTGTTTGGTAAAATATACTTAAGTATAGTTAATTTTATAAACTTAAGGAGATGTACAATGGCATTACTTGAATTGAACGGTGTGACAGGCGGATATACGAAAAGACCTGTCATTAATGATGTATCTTTTGAGGTAAATAGTAATGAAATAGTTGGGTTAATCGGTTTAAATGGTGCTGGGAAAAGTACTACGATTAAACATATCATTGGGTTAATGGATGTGAGAAACGGAACAATTAAAATAAATGGAAAGACCATGATAGAAGACTCTGAAGAATATCGGGCGCAATATAGCTTCATTCCCGAAATGCCTATTTTATATGAAGAACTCACGTTAAGAGAACATCTAGAATTAACTGCGATGGCTTATGGTCTCACAAAGGAAACTTTTGAAGAGAGGCTAGTACCATTGCTAAAAGAATTTAGAATGGAAAAGAAGTTGAAGTGGTTTCCTGCACATTTTTCAAAAGGAATGAAGCAAAAGGTAATGATTATGTGTGCGTTTTTAGTTGAGCCGTCGCTCTATATTATTGATGAACCTTTTGTCGGATTAGATCCATTGGGCATCCAGTCACTATTAGAGTTAATGAATACGATGAAAGAAAATGGCGCAGGTATTTTAATGTCAACCCATATTTTAGCAACTGCTGAACGATACTGTGATTCATTTGTTATTTTACATAATGGTAAAGTACGAGCGAAAGGGACCTTGAATGAGCTGCGGAAAGAATTTCAAGCTCCAGATGCTACACTTGATGATCTTTATATCCAATTGACAAAGGAAGCAGAGTCAGATGAATGAGGCAAAAAAGATTTGGAATCAGCGATTTGCACAACATAGAAAAGAAACGGGGAGATACCTCCGTTATATATTTAATCAACATTTAGCATTTGTTTTAATTTTTAGCATTGGGGCAGGTGCTTATTATTATCAGCAGTGGCTTGAGACACTCTCACCCCATTTTCCGTATGCGATAGTCATGTCAATTATATTAGCTGTAGTAATCACGAAAAGCCCAATACAAACTTTTTTAAAGCAAGCAGACATTGTATTCCTATTACCAATGGAAACAAAGATGTCAGCATATTTTTATCGGTCATTTTTGTACAGCTTTACCTTACAAAGCTACATTGTTATTTTGGTCGTAGCAGGTCTTGCACCTCTATATTTAACGATGTCTGGAAGAGGAGCGACAAGCCTCCTTCTATTACTAGTGCTATTGTTAATATTAAAGGTTTGGAATATGTTAATAGAGTGGGCAGTACAATATTTTGTTGAAAAAGAAGTTCACATTGTTGATTTTATCATTCGTTTTCTCATTTCTTTTTCCTTTGTCTATTTTGTCATTATTAAAGCCAACTACCTTTATCCTGTTTTAATCATTGTTATTATGTTTGGCCTTTACTTTTATTTTAGAAAGCTAACATCTTCTAAACGATTGAAATGGGATCACTTAATTGAACTAGAATCGAAAAGGATGATGACGTTTTACCGCATTGCTAATTTGTTCACAGACGTCCCTCAATTGAAAATACAAGTTAAGAGACGAAAGTGGCTAGATTGGACATTGAAGAGGTTACCTTTTTCACAAGATGCTACTTTTACTCACTTATTCGCGAGGGCTTTTTTACGATCAAGTGATTATTTTGGTTTATTTATCCGATTACTTATTATAGGGATTCTTTTACTTGTAATGTTGCCTTTAAGCTATGGAATGCTCGTCATTGTTGTTTTATTTTTATATCTTACCGGTTTTCAACTTATGACCTTATGGCGACATTTTTCAATGAAAATTTGGCTTGGCTTGTATCCGATTCAAAAAGCGGTGAGGGAAAAAGCATTCTTACAACTGCTACATATATTGTTAATTATACAAGCTAGTATATTTGCTATCGTCATACTATTTATAGGTAAAGTATTTATTGCATTTTTAGCTTTCGTTTGTGGGATAGTTTTTAGTTATGTGTTTATAAATATTTATGTTAAAAGTAGGCTGAAAAAGTTATAAATACGTCTAGGTTCAGAGGAGTATGATGAATGAACACATATGAGCGTAAAGTGTTAAATGAGCTAATTCAATGGCGTAAAAAAATGTTACAGCGACCACCAATTTTCACTAGGGTGACAAAAAAAGCCCAGTACAAAGTGAATCAAATGATCCCTGAGCAAGCTCATGAAATGATTACAGAAAGTATAAAAAAACTTGTCAAAGGAACGCTTGTTGGTTCAGATTTTACAACGAAAGGTCATGAGGTGTCTCATCTTACGTTACAAGAAAAAGATTTGTTAATTAAAGAAAAAATTAAGTCCTATAAACGTACAGCAGCAGTTGAAGGGGCTGGAACCGGCATGGGAGGGATATTGCTAGGTCTTGCTGATTTCCCTTTATTACTGTCTATTAAAATGAAGTTATTGTTTGAAATTGCTACATTATATGGGTATGATGTAAAAAAATATGAAGAGCGTTTATTTTTGTTATATTTATTTCAATTAGCGTTCTCAAGTGATAAGCATAGAAAAGAAACATTTATGATTATTGCGAACTGGAATGAGAAAAAAAATGAACTCATTGAATTGGATTGGAGAAAATTTCAGCAAGAATATCGAGACCATATTGATTTAATAAAAATGATGCAAATTGTCCCTGGAGTTGGAGCGGTCGTTGGGGCTTTTGCTAACTTTCAACTTCTTAACCAGCTAGGTGAAACTGCGATGAACGGATTTCGTTTACGTATACTAAATATTAATTGAATTTAGTAGTAAAAAAAAGATAAAACCAGGTGGCATCTATACCATCTGGTTTTTTATTTTGGCTGTTTTTGCATTGATTGTAGTTTTTCATATTAAGAAGAAAACACGTACACAACTAGAGTTCGTGGCATCTTTTCTTTTGTACAACAATGACTAACAATATAAAACAACTTATTATAGTACGTATTTAGATAACAATAGCAACAATGGTTACGAGAAAAGCTTTATTTTTCTATGTGCATACATGAATAAATAATTAATGAAACTTAGGGATTATGATAAATCTTCGTCAGTGATGAAATAGGTTTTTAAATAAGAAGGTCGAGGGAAAAACGATTTGTAGTGATCAACGCCTTCCAGAGTTCCTCTTTTTTCATGAGTTTTTTCGTATGCGTTGGACTTTTGCCAATTTTGGTAGCTTTGTTTATTATGCCATACTGTAATAATGATATATGTATCGCTGTTCATTGGCCTTAAAATACGCATCGCAATAAACCCAGGTTCTTTGTCAATAAGACCGGGGCGCTTGCTAAATCTATATTCAAAGACAGGTCTTCCTTCCTCTGATACTGGAACGTGATTCATAACAACATAGCCTTTTAGTGGGAAGCTACCTTCTGAATCTAGAACCTCATATTTTCGAGGTTCGTAAAAGACACAATTTCGGTTGGTTTCATGTAATAATAAAGTTTGATCTTCGTTTTGCATGAGAACGATTAGCTCGTTAGAAAACTCATCTTTTTTGGTTTTTAAATAATGATAAGTACCATGTGTCAGATAAATTTTCATCATTCATCACCTCACTATCATTATAACAATTTCTCCCATTGTCCCAATCCATAAAATTGAAAAAATTGTTAACTTATTTAGAAAAGCGAAGTCAATTTTAATATAAATTCTTCCAACACCCTGTGAGCAACGGTGAATATCGTCATCAGTGACTCCCCTCGACAAGTTTGGAGCATCAAGTCATGAAGGACTTTTTGTCTTTATAGATTGAAGCGAAACAACTCGAGAGGCTTGGAGATCGAGGTATATTAGTAACAATATCCTAGGACAAGTGGGTAAGTATAAATTGTGTCATGCAGGACAAAGCGCTTATTCTTAGGCTCTTTCCCCATTCATTGTTGTTTTGCGTATTAAGTTTCATACTTAACAACTAGATTTCCAGGTATCTTTTCTTGTTAAACGACATCTTGAACACAACAAAATTTACGAAAAGAGCTTTTAAGAATAACAACAAACTTTACAAAAAGAGCTTAATCTTTTTACATATTGTGAAACATTTACATGAATAATAATTAATAGTTGCATGAATGAATAATTCAATATAGTATAGCTGTACTGTCGAGGTCGCTATCAAGTTGTCAGTTTTATCATGCGTCATTTGGAGGTGATGTTACGTGCTTAAAGTGATTGGTAAAGCAAGTGTAATTATATTTTTTACTTTTTTTGTCGGATTAGTTGCATATTTATTTATAATATATGCTGGAGATTATGTAGTTGATGAAAAAAAGCTTGTGATGAACTCTGCTTCAACATTAGTAAGTGAGGAGGATGAGTTAATTGCAAAGCTTTTTATAGAGAACAGAGAATTGGTCTCTATCCAAGACATTCCTAAACATGTACAGCAGGCATTTATATCAGTGGAGGATGAACGTTTCTATAATCATCATGGAGTTGATTTAAGAGCCATTATGAGGGCATTATATAGAGATATTACTGAAGGAAAGAAGGTGGAGGGAGGAAGTACGATAACACAACAGCTCGCTAAAAACATCTTCCTTTCCAATGAAAAAACGTGGCTACGAAAAACAAAAGAAGTAATTATCGCCCTTAATTTAGAAAAAAAATATAGTAAACAAGAACTGCTAGAAATGTATTTGAACCAAATATATTTTGGGCACGGTGCTTATGGGATTGAAGCTGCTTCCCAATTATATTTTAACAAACATGTGTCTGAACTAACTGTAGAACAAGGAGCGTTATTAGCTGCGATACCAAAAGCTCCAACTAATTATTCCCCTATACTACAGCCAGAGAAAAGCTTTGATCGGAGAAATCTTGTTTTAAGTTTGATGGAAAGAAAAGGGTATATTACACCCGAGGATGCAGTTCGTTATCAAGGTAGAACGTTAGCGTTAGATATTAATCAAATGAATGAAAATATGTATTTATTATCTTATATAGATTTAGTAGTCAAGGAAGCGGAAGAAAGATATGGACTGACGAATAACGAATTATTAAAGGGTGGATACAAAATTACTGTGCCCTTAGATGCGACTGTACAACAAAAGGCTTATGAGTTCTTCCAAGACTCAAGTAATTTTGCTGGTACAGATGAAAATGTTGAAGGCGCTTTTGTCTTAATGGATAATAAAACAGGGGGGATCATTGCTTGTATTGGTGGTCGTAACTATGTACAAAAGGGCTTGAATCGTGCAATCGTAAAAAGGCAGCCTGGTTCTACATTTAAGCCCATAGTCGTATACGGTCCTGCACTTGAGAAAGAAGAATTTGATCCTTACTCATTATTAGTTGATCAACTGCTACAATATGGTGATTATGAACCGCATAATTACAACGATGTTTATAAAGATAAAATAACGATGTATGATGCTATTATTGAATCTGCAAATGCTCCTGCAGTATGGGCGTTAAATAACTTAGGTATCGATTATGGAAAAGAATATTTAGAAAAAGCTGGAATTCCTATAAAAGATAAAGGTCTTGCAATGGCACTTGGAGGATTAGAGGAAGGAGTTTCTCCTATTGATTTAACAAAAGTTTACCGCGCATTTGCTGAAGGTGGTAAAGTCATTGAACCTCACTTTATAACAAAAATAGAAGACCGTAATAATCGGGTGATTGGTAAATTTAATAAAGAAGAAAAACGTGTATTTTCTAAGCAAACAGCTTGGTATATGACTCGCATGCTAGAGGGGGTCGTTCGCGAAGGAACAGCACAAATGGGAAAATACTCAGGGGCTTTAGCTGGAAAAACTGGTTCGACATCGTACGAGCCAGTTGAAGATGCGACAAAAGATGCGTGGTTTGTAGGGTATACACCTACAGTTGTTGGCGCATTGTGGATGGGGTATGACAAGACAGATAAATCTCATTATTTAACAAAAGGTAGTAGTCAGCCAACCCTATTATTTAAAAAAATTATAGAAGAGACATCTGAAAGTAAACATTTAGCTTTTCAAATTCCTGAGCAAGTAAAGGATCTAGAACAACCAATCCGATTAAAAGAGATAAATGATTTATTTGCACAACTCTCTTTCAAACCATATGGTTTTTTTTCTGTAAATCTAGAATGGACACCTGCCGAGGATAAAAGAATCAAGTATCGAATTTATGAAAAGAAAAATAATAAAGCAACACTTATAGGTACGGTTACAGGAAAAGGAAACTTTGCTATTTCATCTGTCAATATTTTTTCGATACCTAATTATCAGGTCGTTCCTTATAATCCGATTACAGGTGAAGAGGGGAGTCCCTCTAATAATGTTAAGCCACAATTCTTTACATTTGATGAGTAATCATGTTATTTATGGTCAATTTATTGACATTTTCAAATGTTATATATACAAGTATAGTATAAACAGTTATAGTTAATAGTGTTTTTGTACAACGATATTTTCGCATTCTTTGTTATATTTTGCGTAGTAAGAAATCCAATCAATAAGATTTTGAGGATCTTTCCTTCTAAAAAAAGGAGAGAAATTACATTCATACTACGCCTAGGTGTCCTTTTTAAGTTAATATGATAACAAAATTTATGATGAGGGCTTGTATAAATAAAACGATAGACTTGGCTACAGCCAAGTCTTCATATTGAATAAAAGAAAACGTTCACAAGATATACATACTACTATCAGTGTATTGTTTTGTATAATAATATGTATCATTTGATTGGAAATAAGAGTTCTTATATGATATTTAGGTGGAATAATGAAAGGATGGGCTTTATGGCAAACAACACAATTATAAATGATACGTTTTTGAAGGCATGTAGAGGTGAAAAGACAGATTACGTGCCTGTTTGGTACATGCGTCAAGCAGGGCGCTCACAACCAGAATACAGAAAGATAAAAGAAAAATACTCGCTTTTTGACATTACTCATCAACCAGAACTTTGTGCTTATGTGACGAGACTTCCAGTTGAGCAATATAATGTTGATGCAGCAATTTTATATAAAGATATTATGACCCCTCTTCCGGCAATGGGGGTTGACGTAGAAATTAAATCAGGTATTGGACCAGTTATATCGAATCCGATACGTTCATTAAACGATGTTGAAAATCTAGGGAAAATAAATCCGGAAGCTGATGTACCATATGTTCTTGATACAATTAAATTATTGACTACAGAACAATTAAATGTACCACTAATTAGTTTTTCGGGAGCACCATTTACACTTGCTAGCTATATGATTGAGGGAGGTCCGTCGAAAAATTACAATAAGACGAAAGCCTTTATGTATGCAGAACCAACTGCTTGGTTTGCTTTAATGGACAAGTTAGGAGACATGGTTATTACATATGTAAAATCACAAATTAATGCAGGTGCTAGTGCGATACAAATATTTGATTCATGGGTTGGAGCATTAAATGTTGCAGATTATCGTTATTTTATTAAACCAATAATGAATCGAATTTTTTCAGAACTAAGTGAAGAGCAAGTTCCATTAATTATGTTTGGTGTTGGTGCAAGCCATTTAGCTAAAGAATGGCATGATTTACCGTTAAATGTTGTAGGTTTAGATTGGCGACTTCCGATAAAAGAAGCTAGGTCTATAGGTATTCATAAACCAGTACAAGGAAACCTTGACCCAGCAATTTTACTCGCACCGTGGGATGTCATTGAAGAACGAACTAAAGCAATATTAGATCAAGGTATGGAGTTACCTGGTTATATTTTTAATCTCGGTCATGGGGTATTTCCGGAAGTTCAACCCGAAACTTTAAAACGTCTTACTGCATTTATCCATGATTATTCATTAAACAAGTAACAAAGATGTAGAAGGGGTATATTGGCTTAGAGATTAAAAGGGGGCAATAAAATTATGAAGAAACAAATGGGTTTGCTCGTTATGGCCTATGGGACACCATACAATGAGGAAGATATAGAAAGATATTATACTCATATCCGACGTGGAAGAAAACCAACTATAGATATGCTTGAGGATCTTAGAGAACGATATCAAGCAATTGGTGGAATTTCTCCACTCGCTAAAATTACCCAAGAACAAGCAGCTAAGCTTGCTTCACATTTAAATGATATTCAGCAGGAGATAGAATTTAAACCTTATCTTGGCTTAAAGCATATTGAGCCATTTGTTGAAGATGCTGTGAAACAAATGAAAGACGACGGAATTGAAGAAGCAGTTAGCATTGTTTTAGCGCCGCACTTTTCAACTTTCAGTGTTAAATCTTATAATGGTAGGGCTAAGGAAGCTGCTGATAAACTAGGTGGACCAAACATTCATGCAATTGAAAGTTGGTATGATGAGCCTAAATTTGTCAATTATTGGGTGGAAAAGGTGACAGAAACTTATCATAAAATGTCTGATGAGCAACGGAATAATGCTGTACTTATAGTATCAGCTCATAGTTTACCTGAAAAAATCCTTGCTAATGGTGACCCTTACTTGCAGCAATTACAGCAAACAGCTGATTTAATTTCAACGAATGCGGAGATTTCTGACTATGTAATCGGCTGGCAGAGTGCTGGTAATACGCCTGAACCGTGGTTAGGACCAGACGTACAAGATTTAACTAGACAGCTGTATAAAGAACAAGGGTATAAGACATTCGTATATATACCTGTTGGGTTTGTCTCCGATCATTTGGAAGTATTATATGATAATGACATTGAATGTAAAATGGTTACTGATGAATTGAATGCAACATACTACCGTCCTGAAATGCCAAATACGAACTCAGATTTCATAGATGCAATGGCTTCAGTTGTGTTAAAAGAATTAGATAATAAAAAACTATAATAAAGAAGGCGATGTGCAAGTGAGTAATGTGAAGAGAAGGACTGTCGTAATTGGTGGTGGTATCACTGGAGTAACAACAGCATATTACTTGCAAAAGGAAGCAAGAGAGAAAGGGATTTCTTTAGCATGTACGTTAATAGAATCCTCCAATCATCTGGGAGGAAAGATTCAAACAGCCGAACGAGATGGCTTTGTTGTTGAGAAGGGACCAGATTCTTTTTTAGAAAGAAAGAGAAGTGCATCAAGACTTGCAACAGAGGTGGGACTAGGGGATAAACTAGTAAATAATTCTACCGGACAATCTTTTGTACAAGTAAAAGGGAACTTACACCCGATGCCAGGCGGCTCCATTATGGGAATTCCTACACAAATTGCTCCATTTGTTACAACAGGGCTGTTTTCGCCATTCGGTAAAATTAGAGCAGCAGCTGATTTTGTATTACCTAAATCAAAAGTAGTTGGTGATCAATCATTAGGACAGTTTTTCCGCAGACGTTTAGGTGATGAAGTTGTAGAAAATTTAATAGAGCCATTACTGTCAGGTATATATGCAGGTGATATCGACAAACTGAGCTTATTATCAACTTTTCCGCAATTTTATCAAGTTGAACAAAAGCATGGTAGTTTAATAGTCGGAATGAAGAGTATGACACCGCGAAAAGCGAAAAATGCTGAAAAGGGTAAAGCAAAAGGAATGTTCTTAACTGTTTCAACTGGTTTACAATCATTAGTTGAAGCAGTTGAGGAGAAGTTAGATACTGGTTCAGTATTAAAGAACACAAGTGTGATCAAGTTAGAAAAGGTAAATGATGAATATATCGTTCATTTAAGTAATGGTGAGCAAATAATAGCTGATACGGTTGTTCTTACAACACCACATGAAATTACCCAAAACATTCTTGCTGATTATTCGTTTTTTGACCAATTTAAGAATATGCCATCAACTTCAGTTGCTACAGTTGCACTTGCATTTCCGCAGTCGGCAATCAACAAAGACATAGATGGTACAGGGTTTGTTGTTTCAAGAAATAGTGATTATACCATCACTGCATGTACTTGGACACATAAGAAATGGCCACATACAACACCAAAAGGAAAAATCCTGTTACGGTGCTATGTAGGTAGAGCTGGAGATGAAGCAATTGTTGATCAAACGGATGACGAGATCATAAAGGTTGTTTTGGAAGACTTAAATAAAACAATGAATATTACTAGCGATCCAGAGTTTTCTATTATAACTCGATGGAAAAAATCAATGCCTCAATACACTGTTGGGCATAAAGAACGAGTGGAGAATGTGAAGGAAGTAATGGAGAAGGAATTACCCGGCGTATTTTTAGCAGGAAGCTCGTTCGAAGGCTTAGGTATCCCAGATTGTATAGATCAAGGAGAAGAGGCAGTTAAGAAAGTTTTAGAATATATCCAAACGCATTCAAAAGAACTAGTAGAGGTTAACTAATTATGAACTGCCCCCTGTCTAGTAGACAGCGGAAATAATAAAAAGTCACTTAAGCGGCTTTAGCTCTATATTCCATAGGGCTAAGGCCATTTAATCGTTTTTGGTACCTATCGTAATTATAAAAATGTATATAGTCTTCTATGGCTTGAGATAATTCTTCAAAGTTCTCATATTTATTTAAATAATACTTCTCACATTTTAGTGCTCCCCAAAAAGATTCCATCGGTCCATTATCAATGCATCGACCTACTCGCGACATACTTTGTGTCATCTTAGCGGCATCTATTTTTCGTTTAAACCCTTTAGATGTGTACTGAAATCCTCGGTCACTATGTATTAGTGGATAATCCCCGTTCAGTTGGTCTATCGCTCGGTCAAGAGTATTAAACACAAGAAGGTTATTATTCGAATTCCCTAAAACATAACTAATAATTGAGCCATCATATAGATCGAGAATAGCACTTAAATAAGCTTTCTTTGATACTCCATATTTAAATTCCGTTACGTCCGTTACCCATTTTTCATTCGGTTTTTCTGCCGTGAATTCGCGATTTAACACATTTTCTGCGACATGTTGAGGAGTAGAGCTCTTATAAGAATTTTTCTTTCTTCGAATGACAGACTGTATGCAGGCTACCTTCATTAGTCTATAAATACGTTTGTAATTAAAGTTCTCTTCAAATTTCCGATTGATATTTAACGTCATTCGACGATATCCATATATCCCATCGACCTTCTTATGTAGAACCATCATTTCTTTAATAATCTCTTCGTTCTGAAGTTCTTGTGCCGAAGGCTTCCGTTTTAGCCACTTATAGTAAGCACCTCTTGTTATACCTGCCACTTCACAAAGCAATAGAATACTCAGGTCTTTGCTTTCATTAAGTTCCTGAATGGCAATATACTTGTCTTCATATCGAATGCAGCTTACTTTCGCCTCCTTTCGATTTCCTCTAACTTTTTTAAGAATAAATTTTCCGCACGTAAGCGCTCATTTTCTCTTTCTAGCTTTTTCATCTGGAGTTTAATCTTCTCTTCTGGAGTTAGCTTTACTTCTTCTTTCTTTTTTCCACGTTTATCTTTAAGTCCTTCATCTCCACCATTTTCATACTTCTTAACCCATTGGTACACCTGTTGATAAGAGACCTTGTAGGTCTCAGCTGTTGTTTGATAATCTTTGCCATTCCCTAAACAGTCCATTACAATTTGTATCCGTTCTTCCCAAGTCGTATCTCTTCTGTTAGTCATAGTCCTTGTCCTTCCTTGTTTCGTATCTTTTAATTCACTATGACTATTATACTTGTAAACCCATTTCTCAAGGACGGAACAACTTGAAATTTCATATTTACGAACAACCTCACGTTGAGAGTATTCCCCTGACAAATAATCTTTAACTGCAGCTTCCTTTAATTCTTTGGAGTAGTTTTTCCATGTTTTAGAGTCAATTAATCCATCAATTCCACTTTTCTCAAATCGCTCTACCCATTTATAAATAGTATTTTTAGGAATTTGGTACATTGTTGTTAGCTCTTTTAGAGTGAAGTTTTCGTTGTTATATGCCCTCACCACTTCATGTTTAAATTCAATAGAGAAAAATTTATTGGACATAAAAAAGCCCCCTTAAGGTAATCAGATTTTATTTTTTAATCTGTCTACCTTAAGGGGAGCATATCATTATAGTTAGCCTCTTTTTTTATATACATCCTCGATTCTATAGGTGTTAAACAAAGGCTGTTTTCGCATTGGTTGTTGCTTTTCGTTCTAAGGTTAAGCACGTATATATCTAGCGTTCGTGGCATCTTTTCTACTTTTATAATTATTGAATTCTCCTAAAACTCATCAAACTGTCCATTTTAGAAATAATAGCAACAAAGTTTATGAAAAGAGCCTAAACAGACGAAGTAGCTACATACTCGATTCACCGATGTTCAAGTTGCTTATTACCGATTAGGTATTGAGCTTTTCACTTTTCTTTTGTCTTTTTTTATTTTAAAAAAACCTTTTGAGATTAACTCTTTGTAGATGAACACCAACAACCCCTAAGATTATCAGTATTGAACCTATCAGGTGGTAGCTGTAAAATGGTTCATTCAAAATAAATACGCCTGCAATAATACTTACAATAGTAGCTAGATTCATAAATACACCTGCTTGAGAGGCTTTCATTCGAGCATAAGCGTAGTTTTTTAACATAGCTCCAAGTAGAGAAGATATTATAGCTAGATACAAAATTGAAAACAAAAAGCTTGTATTTAATAACATGGAGTAATCTATCCTTTCAGGTGACAAAAATAGGAGGATATTAAAAATAACCATACCAATACCCATCATCGCAAAGGTGATTTCCATAGCTGTGAATTGTTTAGCAATTTCTCTGATTAATACTGTGTATAGTGCCATTGAAAGGGCGGATAAAACGATGAGTGTGATACCAACAAGATTTCCATCAGTTTCAAGTCCTTTCATTAAAGTAATGTATGTTACTCCACCGACAGATAGCAAAATAGAAGTTTTTTGCGTAATGTTAGTTCGTTCCTTCAATAACACAGAAGCTAATATCATGACGATAATAGGAACAAGTGCTGTTATAACTCCCGCTTCACTTGAAGTTGTATACTTCATGCCATACGTTTGCAACAAAAATGCGAGTACTGGATGGATGGTTGAAAATAAAATAAGAGGAAGTATTGGTTTATTGTAATATTGAATTTTTACAGCTTTGCTTAAAACAAGGAGTGCGATTACTAGAAAAGCAATCGTAAATCTTATCGATAAAATATTTAATGGAGTAGTCATGCTTACGACATTTTTTAAAAATAAAAAACTAAGGCCACCCAATACAGCACCTATTACTCCAGCTAAAATAGGTACAGCAGGTTTATCGTTCATAATCAATTCCCCCTAAGGTCGATAATAAAGATCAAAGGTGTCCTATCAATTAATATCAAAATAGTAATTTAAGATCGTGTTAAATTCGCTTGTTGAGTAAGCTTGTTTTGACTTCTGATCATCATTAGTTATAATGATGTGCTCATCAGTTACCGTTACTCGGCCATTAGGGGTTGCAATTGTAACGATTGTCTGCTGTGTGAATTTAGATTGTGGATTAGTTTGATTCCAATGACATATCTCATTAAAGAAGTCATATTCTCTTGGTGTTTTGCTAAAGCGGAATTGTGTATTCCATTCATTATTCATGTGCTTTTGTAAATCAAAAAATATATCGTCAACAGCTTGTATGCGGTACTTTCCACTAATATCCTCAACAATTTCTCCGGTTAATAGTATTGGTGAACGGACTGTATCCCCGCAGCCCACATCTACCAAATAATCGCGTTCATTAATAGTTACTAAATTCGTTAAATGGCTATTTGCTTTATACCACTGATTTTTCCCAGTCGATATTGTTGCTGAAATCATCGTTACTTTGTAGTCGAGCTTCTCTAGTAGCCAATTAAATAAGCCATTTAATTCATAACAAAAGCCACCTCGTTCATTATTCACGATTTTATGATAGATATTAGTTAAATTAAGCTTTATGGGTACGCTGTTTATGACATCTAAATTTTCAAATGGAACTGTGTATAGGTGTTGTCGTTGTAAGCTTCTCAAGTCTTGTTCTTTTTCACCGGTGAGGGAGTGTATACCTATTCTTTGTAAATAATGATTCATGTTCATCTGTATTCCTCCTTTATTTACATTAGACTGTTTTCGTACAAATGGTGGTTTCCGTACGAAGCATACTACATGTAGTTAACAATGGTTTGTTATATCTATCTCGACTTTTTGAAAGCGAATGTGAACTGGATATAATGAACAACTTGCCTAATGCCTTAAATAGTAATGAAATGAGCCTTGCCTTAAGCATAACGTATAAACAATTGGAATAAATCGGTATTTATATTGAATGATTGCTACGAATTTAAGCCGATACGAAAAGGAACTTTCATACATCTACAGACTGAAGGTGTGAATACGTTTGCAGTTTTTAGAAAAAACTGTTTTTATAAAATTGATACCAAAAGTATTGATCAAGGTTTTGGCCTTGTGTTATAGTATTTTCATACTAAATGACTAAAATGTCCATTTGGTCAGTTGTGGAATGAGGTGTAGTAGTGGCTAAAGATCGAAAACAACTAATAATAGAAGCAGCGACAAAATCTTTTTCTCTGTTTGGGTATAAAGCAACAACAATGGATCAAGTCGCAAAGCTCGCTAACGTTGGGAAAGGTACGATATATACATTCTTTAAAAATAAAGAAGAGTTATTTGACGAAATAACATCTTCATTAATTGCCGAAATGAAAGAGGCTGCAGAAGAAGCAATTGATCCAACATTACGTTTCTACGAGAATGCGCACAGAGCTTTATACAAAATATTAGAATTTAGAAAGAGACATCAACTGATGATCAAGTTAATTGAAGAGGAAAATCAGATTGGTACACCTGCTGTTCAAGAAGCTATGGTTAAACTTGAAGATGCTATTATTGGATTTATTAAACAGAAAATCATCGTTGCAATAGATAAAAAAGAAATGAGAAATTGTGATCCAGAAATGACTGCATTTATTTTTTTGAAATTGTATATTGCATTAATTTTTGATTGGGAAAAAAATCACGAACCTTTAGGTAAGGAACAAATATTACACTTATTCGAGCTCTATTTCTTAGAGGGATTATCAATTAGATGATCCTTAAATTTTTCACCATTATTGACTAAATGAACAAAACAGTCAAATGTTACTAGGGGGATACTATGAGAGGAATATCATTGTTAATTCAAGAACTAAAAGCGATGGTAACGAACAAGAAACTCATTGTTCCAATCATTGTGTTAATGTTTATTCCGCTGTTATATAGTGGGATGTTTTTATGGGCTTTCTGGGATCCATACGATCAAATGGATCGCTTACCTGTAGCAGTTGTAAATCAAGATACTGGAACAGAGTATAATGATGAAGAACTGCACATAGGAGATGATCTAGTAGATCAATTAAAAGATAATGAAGGTTTTGGATGGGATTTTGTCGATAAAAATGTAGCTCAAGAAGGGTTAGACAATCTAGATTATTATATGATGGTTGAAATTCCAGCAGATTTTTCTGAGCGTGCTACAACATTGTTAGAAGATAACCCTACCAAACTAGAGCTTAAATATATACCGAATGAAAGTTATAACTTTCTTGCTGGACAAATTGGAGAATCTGCAATTGAAAAAATTAAAGCTGAGCTAGCGAATGAAATTAGTGCAACATTCGCAGAAAGCTTATTTGACAATGTTGATGAATTAGCAGATGGTTTAACAGAGGCTAGTGATGGTGCAAGTAAGATTGATGATGGAGTTACCGAGCTAAACGATGGTGCAATTACGTTGCAAGAAAATTTAGCAAGGCTAGCAAGCAATACAATTACATTTAAGGAAGGGTTACAAGCATCAAATAATGGTTCAAAAGAATTAGTTGATGGCGTAACAGCTTTAAAAGATGGATTTGAGGAAATGAAGACAGGCCAGGAAGAATTGTTAGCTGGAGCTTTTGAAGCTCAAACTGGTACAGAACAATTGTCAAATGGTTTGCAACAATCACTACAGGGAGTGGAAACAGCTCAGTCTTCTATTCCTCAATTAACAGATGGATCCTTACAGTTAAATGAAGGGACCCAACAGTTAATTGGATCAATAGAACAATGGAAGCAAGCAGCAGAACAAACTGCAGCTGGGTCAACCGAGTTGTCAAACGGTATTGAACAACTAAATGAAGTTATTCAACCAATGTTGGATTCGTTACCTGAAGAACAAAAGGAACAACTTAAAGTAACAATGGCGAGCTTAATAGATGGAAGTAAAGAAGTAAATGGTGGATTAGAACAGTTAACGGTTGCTGCTGACGAAATCAATGGTGGTGCAACAGTACTTTCAACAGAAATGAATAAGCTTCATCAAGGACAACTTGCGTTACAAACTGGAATAATCGAGTTGGCTGAAGGGCAACAGCTACTAGTTGATGGTGCTACTAAACTGTTAGATGGTCAAGATCAACTTGTAGGAGGGCTTCAATTATTCGGAGAAAAGATTACAGAGGCACAAGTAGGTACTGGCAATTTACTAGACGGTAGTAATAAATTATCAGCTGGTATAGATGAATTAGCAACTGGCTCTTTGGCGCTAGAAGATGGAGCTAGTCAATTAGCAGATGGATCTATAGAATTAATTGATGGGTTTGGAGAGCTTTCTGACGGAACGAATGAACTTTCTACGAAATTAACTGATGCCTCCACAGAGACATCGGAAATATCAGGTAACGATGATATGTATAATATGTTCGCAGACCCAGTTACAGTCGAAGAAAAGAAAATGAATGAAGTACCAAACTATGGAACAGGGTTTGCGCCATACTTCTTAAGTTTAGGGTTGTTTGTGGGGGCATTGCTCTTGTCGATTGTATTTCCTTTACGTGAAACGGTCGCAGCCCCAAAAAATCCGTTTAGTTGGTTTATTAGTAAATTTGGAGTACTGGTTATAGTTGGTATAATTCAAGCGCTAATAGCCGATGCAGTGCTATTATATGGCTTAGGTCTTGAAGTGAAAAGTGTCCCATTATTTATCTTGTTTAGCATTCTAACTAGTGTCACCTTTATCACATTGATTCAGTTTTTAGTGACTTGCTTTAATGATCCAGGACGCTTCTTAGCAATAGTTATTTTAATTTTGCAATTAACAACTAGTGCCGGAACGTTCCCGTTAGAAGTAATTCCAGATGTATTACAACCGTTTAATACATTATTACCAATGACCTATACAGTTTCAGGGTTGAAGGCAGTAATATCAAGCGGTAATTATGGATTTATGTGGCAAAATGCAACAATCCTCTTAATGTTCATTGTATTGATGTCATTAGGAACGCTATTATATTTTGTAATGCAGTTTAAGCGTAAATATGGAGCAAATGCTGCACAATCATAATGAACAAATCTTGGAATTTCAAGTGGAGAGTCTATTCAACTGATTCCTGAAATAAAGAAAAAATATTAGAGCATAGAACAAAGCCTGCTGATTGGTTATCAGCAGGCTATTATTTATAAATTTTATTATTTAACATGAAGACAATCGTTACAGATGTTACCATAGCATTCATGTTGTTCATCTATTTCTTTATTACAATCAGTACATTTTTTTGGTGGTAAGTTTTTGAAGAAGTCACTACTTTTCTCAATCATTTCGTATCCCCTCCGAATTATGTTATGTATACATTGTATTATAACAGTTTTGTTTAGTCAATAACTGTTTTGTAACAAAGCTTGTAAATAGGCAAAACTGATCGCATACATTCATCATAAATGGCTCTTAGGTGTATCCACGATATTTAACGAAGAACGGTTAGGTTCTAGCAGGTTCAAGTAAGCCAGTGTAATATTTAGGTGTAAAAGGGTACAATGAAATGAAATAGGAGTATTTTGAAAGGAAGAATGAAGATGAAGATGACAGTAATTGGATATTGGGGTGGATATCCTGCCGCAGGAGAAGCAACGTCAGGTTACTTAATTGAGCATGAAGGTTTTTCATTATTAGTTGATTGCGGAAGTGCGGTTCTATCACAACTTCAAAAATTTATTCAAATTGACCAACTAGATGCTGTTTTACTTTCTCACTATCATCATGATCATATTGCAGACATTGGCCCTCTACAATACGCTTTGTTAATTCACCGTTTTATGGGGAAAGAACTGAAGGAACTACCGATTTATGGACATTCACATGATCAAATAGAGTTTGATAGGCTATCATATAAAAATATTTCAAGAGGAATTGCATATAACCCTGAAAAAAAAATAAACATTGGACCTTTTTCCATTACCTTTATTCAAACAGTTCATCCGGTAATGTGTTATGCAATGAGAATACAAGCAGGTGATCAATCAATAGTTTATACTGCTGACTCTAGTTTTGATAAGAAATTTATTTCATTTGCTCAACAAGCTGATTTATTTATTTGTGAAAGCAATTTATATGCAAATCAAAATGGAACGAACGCTGGACACATGACTAGTGAAGAAGCTGGTTATATCGCAAATAAAGCAAAAGTCAAGGAACTTTTACTAACACATCTTCCCCACTTTGGTGAGCATGAACAATTAATTAGGGAAGCTGAAAAACTATATCAAGGTAATGTAACTCTTGCAAAGACTGGCTATGTTTGGGGTTGAAATAGTTAAAAATAATGAAATGAAATAAATTTCAGAAATTTTTTATTTCGTTCCTTGAGTAAACTAGATTATTTCAATATAATAGAAGTGTATATTAATATGCCGAAAAAATGAATGGTTACTCATTCATTATAATAGGGAGGGAGTATTTTGAATTTAACTTCGCGCTTGTCAGAATCTGCACAGAAATACCCAGCAAAACCAGCTTATATTTTTCAAGATAAAGCTAGCACATATGCTGATCTAGATAGTGCTGTGAATGCGTTTGCTAGTGGGTTAGACAAACTAGGTATTGGCAAAGGGGATCACATTGCACTTTTATTAGGTAATTCACCTTACTTTGTAATTTCGCTTTACGGTGCATTGAAGGTAGGAGCAACTATTATACCTATTAATCCTATTTATACTGCCGATGAAATTAGTTATATCGTTAATAATGGGGATGTTAAAGCGATTATTACCTTTGATGTTTTACTTCCACAAGTAGAACCTATGCTTCCTATCATGAAAGGTGTCGAGCATATCATTTATTGTGAAACACCACAAGGGAAAGAGGCGGGTGTTGATTTATCTGCAATTGTTACATCTGAAAAAATGAAATCGTTTTCAAAGATAATCTCATTAGGAAGCTTTACTTATGAAGGTCCAACATTAGCTGAAGATGATGTAGCGGTTATCCTTTATACATCAGGAACAACTGGGAAACCAAAAGGGGCAATGCTGACTCATAAAAATTTGTATAGTAATGCGATAGATGTAGCACAATATTTAAAATTAAGTGATACTGACCGTGTAATTACAACATTACCGATGTTTCATGTGTTTTGCCTAACTGTTGCACTGAATGCGCCACTTATGAATGGCGGAACGTTGATAATATTACCAAAGTTTAGTCCAGAAGAAGTATTTCGTGTTGCAAAGACATATGAAGCGACAGTTTTTGCAGGTGTCCCAACAATGTATAACTTTTTATTACAACATCCAGAGGGAAATAAAGAAGATTTAGCATCTTTACGTCTTTGTATTTCTGGTGGTGCATCAATGCCAGTAGCACTGTTAAAAGGTTTTGAACAAAAGTTTAATGTTATCGTTTCAGAGGGTTACGGTTTGTCCGAAGCTTCGCCAGTTACTGCCTTTAATCCGCTAGATCGTCCAAGAAAACCAGGCTCTATTGGTACAAGTATTTTTAATATAGAAAATAAGGTAGTTGACGAAATGGGTGAGGAAGTTCCACCTGGACAAGTAGGTGAGCTTATTGTTCGTGGGCCAAATGTGATGAAAGGCTATTATAAAATGCCTGAAGAAACTGCTCATACGATTATGGATGGCTGGTTATACACTGGTGATTTGGCACGTATGGATGAAGAGGGGTATTTTTATATTGTAGATAGAAAAAAAGACATGGTACTAGTAGGTGGATATAATGTATATCCACGAGAAGTAGAAGAGGTTCTATATAATCATCCAGATATTATCGAGGCTGCGGTCATTGGTGTTCCAGACCCGAACTTTGGTGAGGCAGTAAAAAGCTTTGTAGTAACAACAAACAACCAACTTACTGAGAAAGAAGTCCTTGATTATTGTATAGAGCATCTAGCAAAATATAAAATCCCTACCTCAATAGAGTTTATAGAAGAGTTACCAAAAAACACAACAGGAAAAATATTAAGACGTGCTTTAAAACAGCAAGCAACAACAAGCTTATAATTGTAGCAACATAAGATATAGGCTAATTGCAACATATACAAATAGATCAACAGCATGAAGGTCAGAGCCCCAGTTTAGCTAGGGTCTGACCTTTTATTTGTAAAGCGCTTTCAAAAAATTCAAATAGAGATGGGGAATTACGCCGCACGCTGACGTCTAAAGCTTTTTTCGGCTTTTCCAGTTTGTAATTGCCACATATGCCAAAAGACATATGGAACGATTAAGATGAAGTTAATCATGCCCCATGTTTTTAATACTTCTGGATTATACCAAGAAGAGGAATCCATCGTCATAGGGAATATATCAAAACTTGCTCTTAAGAGCAGGTGTGCAGCTAGTGTATATACTCGAGCAGTAATATATAATTCTGGACGTCCTTTCATCAATGGGTATAGCTCTGCTGCAAGTAAAATAGTTAATGAACTCGCAAAATAGACAGGACTCTCAGCATAGACGAAGCAAGCGTTCCATGTTGTATAGAGAAAGTTCCAAGAAGCAGTCGTATAAGCTATAAGATCTCCATGTTTTTCAGTAGTAATCTTCCAAAACTTTGGAGCGAATGGTATGGTGACACATAAGAGAAACCCGGTTGCTGCATTAAAATAATTACCCATAGTAGCATCTTTTATCGTTGCTTCCATAATATTTAAAAACAAGATGGCGTAGAAAAACCATAGAAATTGCTCTGATTTTAGAAAATTCCATATTTTACCTTTTTTATTTTCGTAAACGGCTATACGCGAAAAGCCAACGATGATGGTTGGTAAGATGACACTTAATATTTTCGCCCAGCGAAACCATCCTTCAACTCCACCTAGAATCCATAATGGGAATGTAAATAGAGATGCAATCCAAAAATAAGCTGCTAGTTTATAGTGTTTTCTGAAAAAAGCGACGATGAATATTAAAACAATAAAGTAAATAGGCATAGTAATTACGTGTGGCCAAATGGTAATATTCATAATCATCTCATCCTCTACGTTATTTAATTTTTAATATAAAATAATGTCATGAAAAAATTTGAATGATAACGTATCGAACGTTCGGTATACCATAATTATACTGCTAAAATTCTTTGCTATCAATGTGAAAAGTATCACAATTTCATGACATTTATACATATAAATAGTTTGTCAAAGCTCTTTTCTTAAACTCTGTTGCTATTGTTATCAAATTAGTACGATAACAAGTGGTTTTATATGTTGGGCATCGTCGTATGAAAGAAAAGGTACCACGAATGCTAGTTGACTACTTGTTTATTTCTTAATACGAAAAAACAACATGAAAACAGCATTACTAATAATGGACACTACGATGAGTTGTATAAGAACTTAATCATTTTAAATGTAGAAAAGATGCCACCAATGCTAGATGTATACGTGTTTATATTTTGTCAAACAGCGCATAAATCTATAAAAAACAAAATTTTCTGAATGATTTTTCTTTAAAAAAAGGAATTTATTCATTTCACTTAGAATTAGAACAATAACTATGAAAAAAAATGAAGTAGGTGATCTTATTAGTGTCGTAAAATTGCATGTTGAAAATCATATTGCAACTGTTACATTAAATCGTCCTGATGCTCTTAATTGCTTTAATTACGATTTGCTATGTAGTCTAGAGAAAAAGATTGAAGAAATACATGCTAGTAGCGATATTAGAGTTGTTATTTTTACTGGGACAGGAGATAAGGCATTTTCAGTAGGGGCAGACTTAAAAGAGAGAAGAACATTATCTGACATAGAAGTAAAAAGAAATTTAACTAAAATCGGTCAATTATTCACAAACATTGATAAACTCCCTCAGCCGACAATAGCTGCAATAAATGGTTATGCATTTGGTGGTGGGCTCGAGTTAGCTCTTTCTTGTGATTTTCGTTTCGTTGTTGAAGGTACACAATTAGGCTTAACTGAAACGAGTTTAGCTATTATACCAGGTGCTGGCGGTACACAACGTCTACCTCGAATAATAGGAACAGAAAAAGCTCTAGAATTAATTTTGACAGCTAAGAGATTAAATTCTGCACAGGCTTTAACGTATGGTTTAGTTACTAAAGTTGTACCTAAAGATCATTTAATAGCCGAAAGTGTACAATTTGCTAATGAAATGCTAAAAAATGGCCCTGTTGCTTTACAACAAGCAAAATTTGCTATAAAGCAGGGGATGAATACTGATATACAAACAGGTCTGGAAATTGAAAGAAAAGCATATGAAGTAACAATTCCGACCGAAGATCGATTGGAAGCTCTACATGCATTTTCCGAGAAGCGACCTCCTAAATTTCACGGAAAATAATGAGTAATATTTTTTGATAATTAATAATATTCATATATTATTTAGTGTGACATTTATAGACGGTGTTCTTTGTTCAAATGGAACAGTTATTGCGTATTATGAAAAAAAATCTTGATGTTTTATATTATTCATGTATAATTTAATGCATAAAAGCACCGAAGCATAAAAGCATAAAAGCGTAAAAGTGTAAAAGAAACAAATAAAACATAGAATAATAGTTTACAAGGGGGTTTTTAAAAGATGAAAAAAAGTTTGAAAGGTATACTCGGCAGTACTCTTGCTTCAGTATTAATTTTGAGTGGCTGTGGCACTGACGAAAGCGGTGGATCCAATACAGGGGATGCTGGAGAAACATATAAAATAGGTGTGACACAAATTGTAGAGCATGACTCATTAGATGCTGCGTTTGATGGATTTAAGCAAGCATTAGCAGATAAGGGATTAGAGGTTGAATATGACGTTCAAATTGCTCAAGGTGACCCTAATACGAGTAATTTAATAGCCGAGAAGTTAGTAGGAGACAATGTAGACTTAATTTTTGCTAACTCAACTCCAAGTGCTCAAGGTGTGTTAAATGAAACGAGTGAAATTCCAATCGTATTTACGTCTGTGACTGATCCGGTTGGTGCTGAGCTAGTAGAAGCAATGGATAAGCCTGGTACGAATATAACGGGTACAACTGATACACATCCAAATGCAGTACCAAATACAGTTGAATTTATCGACCAATATTTTGAAGGTAAACGTGTAGGGATGGTATACAACTCTGGAGAACAAAATTCCAATGCACAAGTTAAACTAGTGGAAGAAGCAATGAAAGGAACAGATCTTGAAATTGTCTCAGCATCTGTGTCAACATCTGCTGAGGTAAAGCAAGCGACTGAATCTCTCATTGGAAATGTTGATGTGATATACATTATTACAGATAACACTGTTGTTAGTGCGTTAGAATCAGTCATCATGGTATCAGAAGAAAATGATATTCCATTGTTTGTTGGTGAACTTGATTCGGTTGAAAATGGTGGATTTGCTGCTTACGGTTTTGACTACTTTGATATTGGCTATGAAGCCGGTGAGATGGCAGCACAAATATTAACAGGAGAAAAAACAACTTCAGAACTACCAGTACAGTATCCACAAAACTTAAAATTACAGATTAACAAAAAAGCAGCTGAAAATATGGGTATCGATATAAATAGCGAGTGGGATGATATCGCTGAATATTTAAATGAAGAGTAGTGAATAGATTACTATTGTGTTCCTTTCTTATATATAGAAGAAAGGAACATATTTTTCTGTTTGAAAGGTAAGCAAGTATAATATTTTTGAGAGAACTCATTCTTTGTATAATAATGATCGATGAACAGTTCCAGCGCCTATCACCTCGAGGACAATTCGGCATTTTATCAAAATGCAAAAAAGGCCTTCATGCAAAACGCAGGCTTCAGTACTTGTCGGGAATGACCAGGCACTTGCGCTTTTCATAACAACTTATTGAAAAAATATATTTTTTAACTGGAAGGGTGAAAATACTATGCCTACAGCAATATTCGGAGCATTTGAGTCAGGTATTATTTATGCAATTATGGCATTAGGTGTATACTTATCATTTCGAATTTTAGACTTTCCAGACTTAACCGTTGATGGGAGTTTTGTAACTGGAGCAGCCGTAGCCGCAATTCTAATAGTAAATGGTATCAATCCTTTTATAGCTACAATCGCTTCTTTACTAGCGGGATTTATTGCTGGTTGTATCACTGGTTTGCTTCATACGAAAGGAAAAATAAATCCGCTGTTATCAGGGATTTTAATGATGATTGCATTATATTCTATTAATCTTCGTATAATGGGAAGATCAAATATACCAATGTTAAATGAAACAACAGTGGTTACAATTTTAACAGATTTTTGGAAGAATTTAGGGTTTGATACAGGTGTAGTCAATGTGTTGAGAGCAATAGGGTATTCAGGGTATATACCAAAAACTTGGGCAATTGTTATTTTCATGATTATAATTACATTTGCCATTAAACTTATTTTAGATCGCTTTCTTCAAACGGAGATTGGACTTGCACTACGCGCCACTGGTGACAATAAAAATATGATTCGTAGCTTTTCAGCAAATACGAATGCTTTAACAGTAGTTGGACTAGGATTATCCAATGCCCTTGTCGCTTTTTCTGGTGCAGTTATTGCACAATATAATGGCTTTAGTGATGTCGGAATGGGAATAGGTATCATTATTATTGGCTTGGCCTCAGTTATTATTGGTGAAGCAATATTTGGTACGAAATCGATTATGCGAACGACATTTGCCGTGATCGGTGGTGCAATTATTTACCGCATTGTTGTAAGTATTGCTTTGCGTGTAGAATTTTTAGAACCAGGTGATTTGAAGTTAATTACTGCAGTCATAGTTGTCTGTGCATTAATTATTCCTAAAATATTTGAATCACGTAAAGACAAAAAACGCAAAAAGCAGCGATTACAAGCATTCGTAAATGATCACAAGCAACTAGCGAATAAAGAGGTGATATAGATGCTTGATTTTAACCATATCTTCAAAGTTTTTAACGAAGGAACGCTTGATGAAAAAATTGCATTAGATCACATAACGTTATCATTAAATAAAGGAGATTTCGTGACGGTCATAGGAAGTAATGGCGCAGGGAAATCAACGCTTATGAATGTTGTGTCAGGTAGGATTTACCCCGACATAGGTGAGGTTATTATTGATGGGCAACAAGTAACGAATCTACCAGAACATAAGCGAGCTCAATATATCGGCAGAGTATTTCAAGATCCAATGGCAGGTACTGCGCCGACGATGACGATTGAAGAGAATTTGGCAATGGCTTTTTCGAGAACAAAAAGAAGAACTTTACACAAGGGTGTAACAAAAAAGCGTAAGGTGTTTTTTAAAGAACAGCTTGAGACACTTCACTTGGGGCTAGAAGATCGCTTAAATGCAAAAGTAGGCTTATTATCAGGTGGTGAACGTCAAGCATTGTCTTTATTAATGGCTTCATTCACGGATCCAAAAATATTGTTATTAGACGAACATACAGCAGCATTAGATCCTGCTAGGGCAGAATTAATCACAAATTTAACTAAAGAAATTGTAGAAAAAAATAAGCTAACGACTTTGATGGTCACCCATAATATGCAACAAGCTCTAGACTTGGGCAACCGCTTAATTATGATGGATAAAGGTCAAATTATTTTTGAAGCTAGCGGAGTAGAGAAAAAGAAATTGACTGTAGAGCAATTATTAGAAGAGTTTCAGCGCATTCGTGGTTCAGGGTTTACAAGTGATCGATCGGTTTTGTTGTAAAATAAGCGTTATATAGCAGACTTGATTAACATAAAAACCGGTGGGGAATTAACTCTCCACCGGTTTTACATATAGTCTGTTTTTGCATGGTTTGTTGTATGCGTACAAAGAAACAACTAGGAGAGATGTTCTGATATCTCCCACAAGCACTGAAGGCATGCCTTAATTAATAGTTCGCATTATTCTTTTGAATACACGCTCTTTGTCAAAGCCTTCTCCCATACCAAAAATCTCAATGATGTTATTTTCATCGTCTAACAAATATGTATAGGCTGAATGAATAAATTGTCCATCACCAGGATCTCTATATAAGAATTCAAACGCTTCTGCAACTTTTTTTGTATCTTCCTCACTTCCACGAAGAAGGTACCATGGGCCACCTTGCTTTAATTCAAATGCTTTGCCATATTCCTGCAACACTTCTTTTGTATCGTAAGCGGGATCAATTGTAATAGTTATGAATTCGACTTTATTCCCAAAGACGCCTTCTTGTTCAAACTCTTCACGCAGTTGCTTCATTTTATAAGTTGTTACTGGACAAATATCTGGGCAATTTGTGTAAATAAATTCTAGTAGACGTACCTTTGGTTCCATTTCAGTAAATACAAATGGCTCTCCGTAAGCTGTTTCCATGGCAACGTCTTCCGGAAATTCCATTCCTGATTGTTTATAAACTGAAAAGTAGAATACTCCTGATGAAATACCGAGTACTAATAAGGTGACAAATGTAATGTAAAGCTTCTTCATGATTTCACTCCAATACGCCATTCGAATTTGACAATATAAATTAAGTCGATTCTATACATACTAATCATACATGAACATTGCATATTCATGTGTCTATATCCATGAATTTTGTATGACAAAAAAATTATCGCTAATTTTTGTACTAATTTTATCTGATTTTTCTTACAATTAGTAAGGAGGCAAGCTATACTTAGTACAAGGGGGAGAATCTAACATTCATGAGAAAAATTGTAGGTTGGACGTTAATTTCGTATGTGCTATTTGGTCTATTTATAGCTATGTATATTTTTTATTGGGCTGATACATCAATTCCGATACAGTATAGGGGTTCAGGAGCGGATCCTTCTACGTTCTTAAATGAACGTGAGCTTATGTTGAGTGAAGAGTATTCACAAATAAGAAATTTGTTATTTTTTCTCTCCTTACCATTCGAATGGATTATCTATTTATTTGTACTAGTGTTAGGAATATCATACAAATTCAATACTTGGGCGCAAATAACTTCAAAAAGAAAAATTGCACAAATTCCAATTTATGTATTTTGGTTATCTATTTTTGTTGGGGTTTTAACACTACCACTTAGTTGGATTAGCTTCACCTTTTCTAAAATGTACAATATTTCTACTCAATCTACATCAGGGTGGTTAAAAGACCGATTAATTGATTTCTGGCTTGATTTTGGATTTTTAGTCATGATCGCCTATGCTTTATTTTTTCTCATTACTAAAGCAAAGAAGCGATGGTGGTTTTATGCGTGGGTCTTGTCAATTCCATTTTCCTTATTTTTAATGTTTGTTCAACCAGTGATTATTGATCCGCTTTATAACGATTTTTACGAACTAAAAAATAAAGAGCTTGAAGCAGAAATTTTACAAATGGCAGAACAAGCGAATATCCCTGCTGATCACGTATTTGAGGTTAATATGTCCGAAAAAACAAATGCCTTGAATGCTTATGTTACTGGAATTGGGAATAACTCAAGAATTGTGTTATGGGATACTACATTAAATAGGCTTAACGAACAAGAGATTTTATTTATCATGGCTCATGAAATGGGTCATTATGTGAAAAAGCATATTTATTTTGGGATAGCGGGTTATTTAATTCTCTCTCTTATTGGCTTATATTTAACTAGTAAAATTTTACATTTTTGTATTCATAGGTGGAAGGATATTCTACATATTCGTGATTTAAGCGAGCTACATTCACTTCCTTTGTTGTTACTTGTATTTTCTATGCTTACATTTTTAGCAAGCCCATTGGAAAACGTTGTTTCTAGATATCAGGAGCATACAGCAGATGTATACGCGATTGATATGACTAAGGACAATGAAGCTGCTATTCAAACTTTTCAAGAATTGTCACGTGCGGGACTTAGTCAAGTGAATCCTCCATTTATTGTGAAAATATTTAGGTATGGTCATCCAACTATACTAGAAAGAATTGCTTATATAGAGGAGCGAAAATAACTAAGAAACGTTAGAAAGCATAAATGTTTCAAAATTAAGTGATTTCTTATTCAGAGATGGTGAAAAGTGTCAGGTGAAGTACTTACTTCATCTGATATAATATTTTATTATAGAAAAATTGTGGAGCGCTTCTCTACACTATAAAAACTGGGCTAAAGAAGCGTAGCAGGATGAACTTATATGAGGCTGTCATCGTTTTACAGAACAGAAGAAAAGATACCACATCTTTTTATAGTTCGTTAATAGTCAATGACTTTAAGCGCTTACATTTTTTATAAGAATTAACATGATTTTATATAAATATATAATTAAATAATATAAAATTAATATTAACAGTGTAAAATATTCTTATTGTTGTTGTGATTGAGCTATATTTATATAGAAAAACAAGGGGGAAATATGTTTGGAAATTGTAACTGAGAAGAGGAAAACGAGAGGAAGGTTTGTAAGAAATATGTTATTAATTGTACTAGCTTTAATTATTTTGTTCTTTTTGATTGTCCAAATCATTCCTGTTAAGAAAAATGAAAGTAACACTCTTCTGCGTGTAGGTGGAAAGCCAGATGTGATCGCTCACCGTGGAGGAGCTGGAATAGCTCCTGAAAACACATTAGAGGCATTCAAACTGTCTGATTCACTCGGAGTAGATATGTTAGAATTTGATGTGAGACTATCAAAAGATGGACAAGTAGTAGTAATGCATGATGAAACAATTGATCGAACAACTAATGGAGAGGGTAAAGTATCTGAATATTCTGTTGAAGAATTGAAATCGTTTGACGCTGGCTATCATTTTGTAGGTCCAGATGGCTCATTTCCTTATAGAGGTAAGGGCGTTACGGTTCCAACTCTAACCGAAGTGTTCGAATCGTATAGTCATTTGCCTATGGTTATAGAAATTAAAGAAAATGATAAGAAGTTAGCAGATGAATTTGCTGATATTATTTTTCAATATGGAATGGAAGATAAAGTAATTATAGGATCTTTCTTTGACGAAATAGCAAATTATTTTTACGATATTACTAATGGAGAAGTTGCTATAAGTACTGCAAGTGCTACTACGAAAAAATATGTCATTTTCCAAAAGCTATTTTTAGGAAATATTATTCCGTTAAAAGAACAAGCTCTACAACTACCTACTCACTCAAGTATTTTTGATCTTACTACGAAAAAATTAATTGATGCAGCACATGAAAGAAATATTGCTGTCCAATACTGGACAATTAATGATTTAGACATGGTAGAATATTTACTTGAACAAGGTGCTGATGGAATAATGACGGATTACCCGAATAAAGCTATTCATTTATTACGTCAAAAAGGAGTAGATAAATAAATATGGAGATTAATAGACAACCTACAGAGACAGCAAAACGACCTGTCCTTTATCATATTGGATTTATTGCTTTATGTTTGATCTCGGTCGCCATTTTTCTTATTATTGCTGAGGTCATACAACAGTCTGGCAAAGTAGCCTTTGATACAGTGATTAGAGATATCTTTGTTCTAGAGTCACAGTCATTTGTATACCAATTATTTAAGGATATCACTTGGCTTGGAAATAAGCCTGGTGTCATCACGATGCTAGTTATAATGTTAGTATGGTTAATATGGAGATATCGGGATTTCAAAGGTATTATTTTACTCATAACGATGGTTATTTTGCAGAATGAGTTTAATAAAGTGCTTAAAGATTTTTATCAAAGGGAACGACCTTTGATCGATCCTGCGATCGATGCATTAGGCTACAGTTTTCCGAGCGGTCATGCAATGACTGGTTTGTTAGCATATGGACTTGCAACTTATTTAATTGTAGTGAATGTAACATCATTCAAAGCAAAGTTATTCGTTGGCATCTTTGGAAGTATTCTTATATTTTTAATCGGTCTAAGTCGCATTATACTGTCAGCGCATTACCCTACCGATGTTATTGCAGGCCATGCTTTAGGGATAGTTACCCTAATTATTTCGATATATTTGTATCAATGGATGAAGAAAAGAAACTTTAGTAAAAAAAATGATAAAGATACTCTTCAAGTAACGTAATCATCAAGAAAAATGATAGTGAGACGTATTAGAATAAAGGCACCCTCATTAGCGTATGAGGGTGCCTCTATTTCATATCATACATATCCATTTCCATAGAAGAGTAGGAAATCTAGTTCATCGATAATTTCAAATCCAAATGTTTGAAAGACCCCTTACTTAAAAAAACTCATTATTACCCTCATTCATACCATTCTTTCATATTGTTGGTGGTTTAATAAAATTTGGCTGTACTCGTTTGTAATACAACAGCCTATAGCAAAAAAGACTTTGGATAAAAGTATTTTAAAACTTTTATCCAAAGTCTTTTTTTATGGAACGAATAAATGTTCCTTTTTTGCTGCACTCAAATTAAAATGACGGTCCTCATAATATTCATATTATTAGTATAAATTATTCAGTTTTATAAGTCTACAATTTTCTGGGATTTTTAGCTATATTTTCTATAAAGTAACTAAAAAAGTGGTGATGGTCGTATGGAAAGGAGTAATTATACTAAAATTAGTACATGGAATACAAGCTTAAAAATTCGGTTAATTGGTGAAATGTTATTTAATTTGCTGTATTGGATGTATTTCCCGTTCATTACTTATTACTTCGTAAGTGCATTAGGTAATAATATTGCTGGAATCCTTATGACGATCCCCCCTTTAATAGGGATCATTGGAATTATCATTGGTGGGAATCTAGCTGGTAGATTAGGTAGACGTGCTGCTATGTTATTAGGGACATCGATTAGAACAATAATGTTTTGTATTTTTGCTATATCAGATTTGTATTGGTTAAATTATTTAGCGTTTATTGGAATTGGCTTAGGAGGTACAATATACGGCCCAGCTAGTGATGCAATGGTAGCTGACTTAGTACCACAAGAAGCGAGGAAACAAGTGTTTGCAACTTTTATGACAGCTAATAATATTGGTGCAGTTATAGGGCCTGTATTAGGATCGTTTTTCTTTTTTAACTATCTTAGCGAATTGTTATGGGCTTGCACAATTGTGATGTTAGTTTACTCAATTATTGTTTATGTAAAGATAGACGAGACCATGCCAAATTACTCAAGAAAACGAATAAATACAAATTCAATTTCCAGTGGATTTAAAGAAGAATGGAACGGGTATGGGGAGATTTTAAGCGATAAAGTCTTCTTGTTGTACATTCTGGGAGGAGCTTCTGCTGTTATAGCGATTATGCAGTTAGACTTATATTTATCAGTATATATTATTAATTATGTTCCTTCTCAAAAGCTATTTGTTTGGAATAACTTGTCTGTAGCACTGGACAGTAAAGAGATTTTTGCGTGGATGTTAGTGTTAAATGGTGTCCTGTTCGTGTTTTTTGTTTTACCTATAACAAAATTGTTAAAAAGCTGGAATGATAGGAACGTTTTTATTCTTTCAGCAATTTTAGCTGGGGGTGGCTTGTTTTTAGTTGGATTTTCTACAAATATTTGGATGCTATTTTTACTAACAATCATTTTTACTTTCGGAGAAATAGTGAGAGCCCCAGTAATAAATAATTTTGTTAGTGATTATGCTCCAGAGCATGCTAGAGGAAAATATATGGGAGCATCTAGATTACAGTTTACAATCGGTAGATTTTTAGCTCCATTAACTGTATTCCTAGCTGAATGGATTTCACCTATGGGGATCTTTAGCATAATTCTATTTTTTGCGTTTATGAGTGTAATTCTATATATCAAACTATATAAAAGCTACGAGCGTTATATAACAAGAGTGGAAAGAAATACTTAAGAATTTGATCTGATAAAACAGATTACGAGTAAAATTATCAGATTTTTTAAAAAACACCTTGCAATTCCTCTATTCTGTTATATAATACTATTAGTAAAACAAAACTGTATTATAACAATATAGGTGGAAGGGTGTGTAGCTACGGATGACGATACAGACGTCAGGTATTCAAGTTCACGGTACGAGAAATGAACAGTATGATGAAATTTTGACACCTGAAGCATTAATGTTTATTGAAAAGTTAGAGAAACAGTTTGGCGAGAGAAGAAAAGAACTGCTAATAAAAAGAGGTGAACGGCAGCAGAAAATCGATGCTGGGGAAATGCCAGACTTCTTGGAAGAAACATCTGGTGTTCGACAAGGTGATTGGACTATTGCTCCTATACCTAAAGACCTTCAGGATCGAAGAGTCGAGATAACAGGCCCTGTAGAAAGAAAGATGGTCATTAATGCATTAAATTCTGGTGCAAAAGTGTTCATGGCTGATTTTGAGGATGCTAATTCTCCAACTTGGCAAAATTGTATAGAAGGACAAATAAATCTAAGAGATGCAGTGAACAAAACCATTACATTCGAAAATCCAAATGGTAAAAAATATAGGTTGAATGAAGAAATTGCTACGTTGCTCGTCCGTCCCCGTGGTTGGCATTTAGAAGAAAGACATGTCACAGTCGGCGGCAAGAGTATGTCCGCTAGTTTAATAGACTTTGGATTGTATTTTTTCCATAATGCTAAAACACTACTTTTAGAACGAAATAGCGGACCATATTTTTATTTACCCAAGCTCGAAAGTCATTTAGAAGCGAGATTGTGGAATGATGTATTCGTGTTTGCTCAAGATGAACTAAATATTCCGCGAGGGACAATTAAAGCTACTGTATTAATCGAAACAATATTAGCAGCTTTTGAAATGGATGAAATATTATACGAGTTACGCGATCATTCTGCAGGGTTAAATTGTGGGCGTTGGGACTATATTTTTAGTTATATTAAAAAATTAAGAAATTATGAACATGTGATTTTGCCTGACCGATCTCTCGTTACGATGACAGTTCCTTTTATGAGAGCTTATTCACTGCTTGCGATTAAGACATGTCATAGACGTAGTGCACCTGCAATTGGTGGTATGGCTGCACAAATTCCAGTGAAAAACGATCCAAAAGCAAATGAAGAAGCCTTTAAAAAGGTTCAAGCTGACAAGGAGAGGGAAGTGCTAGACGGTCATGATGGGACCTGGGTTGCACATCCAGCACTAGTTCCTGTTGCAATGGAAATCTTTAATAATGAAATGCCTGAACCGAATCAAATATATAGAAAACGGGAGGATGTTTGCGTCACAGCTACAGAGCTACTCGCAGTACCAGATGGAAAAATTACTGAGAGTGGCGTACGGACTAATATAAATGTAGGAATTCAATATATTGAGTCATGGTTGTCTGGTAGAGGTGCTGCTCCAATTCATAATTTAATGGAAGATGCAGCAACTGCTGAAATATCTCGTGCACAACTTTGGCAATGGATACGTCACCCTCAAGGAATTCTCGAGGATGGAAGAAAAATCACCTCTGAGCTTGTTCAACAGTTGAAAGAAGAAGAGCTTGTAAAAATTAAACAAGAGGTTGGAGAAGAGACATTCTCAAAAGGTAGATATCATGAAGCAAACAAGCTTTTTGAACAATTAATTTCAAATGATGAATTTACTGAGTTTTTAACTTTACCTGGTTATAAAACCTTGTAAGTAGAATGTGGAATAACGGTATGCTGTAAAAGGTTTTGGTATGTCATTTCGTCTTATATAGAAGAAAAATCACTGTTTAAACCTAATTATTAAAGGAAGACACAACAAATCACCATCAAATGGCTTCATATAAAAGAAGATGAGCTTGTAATGTCATTGTTAAAAAAGGAAAGCTAAAGTACTTAAAATACAAGGAGGAATATGATTATGACTAATAAAAGAATTCAAAAATTAGAAGAAAGCTGGAGTATGGATAAGCGTTGGAATGGGGTTGAAAGACCTTATAGTGCAGAAGAAGTAATTAAGCTTCGAGGTTCGATTGATATTGAATATACATTAGCAAAAAAAGGCTCAGAAAAGTTATGGGATTTAATTCATACAGAGAATTACGTTAATGCACTAGGTGCGTTAACAGGTAATCAAGCTGTTCAACAAGTGAAAGCAGGATTAAAAGCAATTTATTTAAGTGGTTGGCAAGTAGCTGCTGATGCAAATTTAGCAGGACAAATGTATCCTGATCAAAGCTTATATCCAGCCAATAGTGTACCTTCTGTTGTGAAACGAATTAATCAGGCATTGCAACGTGCAGACCAAATTCATCATTTAGAAGAAAATGACCAGATTGATTGGTTTGCACCAATTGTTGCTGATGCTGAAGCTGGTTTTGGTGGTCAATTAAATGTCTTCGAACTTATGAAAGGAATGATTGAAGCTGGAGCTTCAGGAGTACATTTTGAAGATCAGCTGTCATCTGAAAAGAAATGTGGGCATTTAGGGGGGAAAGTTCTACTTCCAACACAAACTGCTGTACGTAACTTAATCTCTGCTCGTTTAGCCGCTGACGTAATGGGTGTGCCAACACTGTTAATTGCAAGAACAGATGCCGATGCAGCTGATATGATTACTAGTGATATTGATGATTACGATAAAGCGTTTTTAACTGGTGAAAGAACACCTGAAGGCTTCTTCCGTACGAAGCCTGGCATTGAGCAAGCGATTGCTAGAGGTTTAGCATATGCTCCGTATGCAGATTTAATTTGGTGTGAAACATCAACACCTGATCTTGAGCAAGCAAAGCAGTTTGCAGATGCAATTCATGAAAAATATCCAAATAAGCTTCTTGCATACAACTGTTCGCCTTCGTTTAACTGGAAAGCAAAACTAGATGATGAAACGATTGCAAAATTCCAAAAAGAGTTAGGGAAGATGGGTTATAAGTTCCAATTCGTAACACTTGCAGGCTTCCATGCGTTAAATCATAGTATGTTCGAGTTAGCTCGTGGATACAAAGAACGAGGAATGGCTGCATATTCCGAATTGCAGCAAGCGGAATTTGGAAATGAAAAACATGGTTACACTGCTACAAAGCATCAAAGAGAAGTAGGTACAGGTTATTTTGATCAAGTGTCTCAAGTTGTATCAGGAGGTAAATCATCAACAACAGCTCTAAAAGGTTCAACAGAGGAAGAACAATTTGTTACCAATGCATAACTAACTAGCGTGTCAAGGATTAAATTAAATGGGGGAAATGAAATAAAGAATTAACACTGGCTCACAAAAGGCCAGTGTTTTTCATTAGCGTTAACTTTGTTGTTATATAAACAAAAAGTCTTATGTGATTATCATCATATTATAGAAGAAAAGATGCCACCAAATTAGCTTTATGCGTGTTTATTAGTAGGAAAAACAAGCTACATAGTAAAAACATATACGGTTGTCACTGTCATAAAGCTCATCCGTCTTTGTTGTTCAGAGCTATGTTTGAATTAGAAAATATTTTAGGCATAAATTAACATGTATGTTAAATGAATTATATGTTTTGCAATGCTTCTATAATATCCGTCTGTCCAGACAAAATTTCGAATGTTTTCCCATAGGTATTCTGAATGTTTAAACATTCTACCAGTACTTTTGCCACGTCTTCTCTAGATATATCACCTGAATAGTCAGCTAGTTTTTTGGATATGCTAATATGTCCTGTTCCTTCATCGTAAGAAAGCCTACCTGGTCGGACAATCGTATATACGAGTGAGCTATTGCTCAAATATTCATCAGCTATCCCTTTTGATTTTAAATATACTTTCATTGAATCAGTAGGGCCAAGGTCGGGTAGATCAGCCCCTACAGAACTTAACATGATAAAACGGTTAACTCCACGCCTTTCCGCTGTTTTTATTAAGTTAATTGCACCTTGTTCATCAACGAGTTTTGTTTTATCTGCTCCAGTTTTTGAGCCTGACCCAGCTGCGAAAATGATGGCATCACAGCCTTCGATAGCATGGCTCATCTCTTTTTCTAAATCAGCTAAAACTGTTGAGCTTGCCCCAAGACTAATAAGGTCTTCACGTTGTGAGTCATCACGAATCATTGCAACAGCGTCATGTTCACCACTCTGACCGAGTAGTTGTAATATTATTCGTCCTGTACCACCATTAGCACCTACAACAAGTACTTTCATTTCATACCTTCTCTCTTAATATTATTAGCTTTAAAAGGCTGTTCTGTTTAGTAGAACAGCTTGATGAGCTTCTAATCACCTGTGATCATTATGAAATAATAGGCTCTTTACATAAGCTTCGTGGTTATTGTTAAAAAATTGATCAGCAAGATGAGGCAAAGCCAGTCTTTTAGCTTTTATAAGGCTCTATTTGTAAACATTGTTGCTATTGTTGAATTTTTACTATAAAAAGCGGTTTTACACTGTCAGTCATCATTGTATAAAAGGAAAGATGCCACGTAAGCTAATTAGAATGAGTTTATTTCTAAGTATGACAAACTATAATCAATGTGAAAACAAGCTTGTCCCTATTAATCAACCTTCTCATCATTAAACATATTTCTCATCATTTCTAAACTTTCCTTCGTGTCATCTAAATATGTAACAAGCTCTTTACTACTCTTTTTTTGAATGTCGACGGATGATGCTATTTGCTGGAAGGTTGCTGACGTTTGTTCAAATGTTGAAGCAAAATCAGCCGTAGATGATTTGATGATAATTGATGTATCGTTTACTTTATCCGCAAGCTTCTCAAATTGAATCATCTGGTTGTTTAACTCATTTACTACTTTGTTTAAGGATCGAAAGCTATTTTCTGTCTCCTTCGTTATGTCAACATTTTTACTAAGCTGCTCTGAGCTCTCATTTAGTCTTAGGTTAGCTTCACTTGTCTTTCCATTTACTTCTTGTAAATTATTAGTAATCTCCTCCGTTGACTGTTCAGTTAAATGTGCTAATTGTCGGATTTCATCGGCGACGATTGCAAACCCTTTGCCATAATCTCCTGCTCTTGCAGCTTCAATGGATGCATTTAACGCTAGTAGGTTTGTCTTTGTTGTTATTTCTTTAATTCCTTCAGTCAAAATATTTGTTTCGTTAATCTTTTCGTTCAATTCACGAAATGTAACAGCTAAATCCTTCATGACTACGTCTAATTCTACCGTGTTTTCTAATAAATTGCCCATTTTTCGTTCACCATTAACTGCAAGATCTGATGAAGCACTTGATTTTTCTTTTAATTTAGCTGCATTTGTAGAGATCTGTTCAATATTAGTTGTCGTTTGTTCAATTTGTTCAGCAATTGTTGTAATTGCTTCAGATTGTGTAAAACTACTTGATGATAGTTGTTGTATAGCTGCAGCTACTTCCATATTATTTGTCATTGTTGAGGAGGCATGATTATATTGATTAACCATTTTTTGGTTTATTTTTTCAGCCTCTTTTTCAATCTCGAGTTTTTGAGTCATTTCTTTTTGTGCTGCTTGCTGTATTTGTTGTAAACTATCTTTTACTTGGGAGATATGGTTACGATTTATTTTTTGAACTGTAAATATAATACAAGTTATTAATATGAGTAAAATGGAGATATTTATAATTTCATAAATATTAATATTTAAGTAGTCATCAAGAATAAACATCGTTGGCATCATACCTAACGATAATAAAAAACCAAGGAAAAGGGTTCTTCTCCGCCCATGAATCATAGATATCATTAACACATAAAACGGATATGCTAAAGATACAAAAAAAACTTTTTGCGTAATAATAAAATAGAACATAGCAGCTATAACGATTGTGACAACAGGTATATAAAAATGTGCTCCATTCAATCTATTAAGTTGTGTCACAATGCCATAACTAATCAATAGAATACCTCCGACTAACATCGTTACCGTTATGTACAAGGGCTGTTCCATTGAAATATTTGAGACTGTACCTAAGATAATTGAAATGATGACAACTATTAACATTAATTTGTTTTTTTGTTTTAAATCCTTTTGATAAAAATTATGAAGAGAATCCATGAACATACCAACTCCTACACCAAATTTTTGATAGATAGGATAATTATATCAATTTTTCATTAACACTTAACACTTTTCTAAAAATTATATATTTTACAAATAATTATTCACAATGTATGTAGTAAATTAACCCGTATTTTTAACTAGATTTCGTGGCATCTATTCTCATATAAAATTGGGTCAATTACTTGTTGCATCCTCAATTAGTTTCAATAGCAAAGAGCGTTATATAAACAATGATGTTTCGTATTACCGCATCTGGTTTCTCTCATTTAGTAAACAACAGTTATAAAGTATACGACATGAAACCTAATTAAGTAATAGATATAAGTTAGTCCTATTTATAGAAAAAGTTTGAATTTTTATGATTCAGTTGATACAATAAAAACATCTTGAAAAATGATAAGGAGGTGTAGAGATGTTACATTCTGTTATTAATCGCAATGGTTTTTTAGCATATATTTATATTTGCCGTGCGATTTTTCATGGTGTTGTTTTCAACGGGATACGTATGCCCATTTTTAGAAAACACATCATATTGAACAGAATGTAAGGTCTCTTAACCCTAATAGTGTGTGTTCAGAAGGATGCCAAAGCAGTTGGAGAATGTAGCCTCGAAAAATCTGGCTAATTTTCTAACATATCTGAACACCATCTAATATAAATTTCTCACAGAAATCTGATCGGCTACTATGGGGAGAGTCATGCTCTCCTTTTTTTTGTTTAAATTCTTATGCCAATTTGTGTACGATTGATGATTTCTTGTTAAGTAAATTTATGTTTCATAAAGTCATGGGTAGTTGAATCTTACCTATGGCTTTTTTTGTGTTTTTATATGGCTCTTTTCGTAAACTTTGTTGGTATTGTTCTTAATTAGAAGATAAAGATGTTGGTTTACACAAAAGTCATCGTTTAATAGAAGAAAGATGCCCCGAACGTTAGTAATAATTGTGATTAGATTTTATTACACAAGTAACAATTAATGTGAAAACAGCCCTTTAAATAATAAAGGCCCATTAGCTAGTCTAAAAATTTGTTAAGGAGTGGTTATAAATGATCGTATGTGCAGCAAATGAAATTAGTAAAATGTATGGAGGAAATCAGATATTCGAAAATATTTCCTTTGAAATAAAAACTGGAGAGCGAATTGGAATTGTAGGGCAAAATGGAAGTGGAAAAACAACTATTTTTAAATTGTTGTCAGGTATAGAACAGCCTGATAGTGGAGAAATTCATTTGCAGAAAGGTTGTAAAGTTGGGTACCTTGCACAAATTCCAAGTTTTGAAGCTAGTACAACCGTATTAGATGTTCTCCAACATGCTTTTTCACATGTGAAAAAGCTGGAACAAAAAATGAAAAAATTAGAAAGAGCTATGGCAAATGAGCAAAACCAACAGTCACTTGAGTTGTTATTAGAAGAGTATGGGACAGTCCAACAACAATTTACTAACCTGGGTGGCTATGAAATTGAAGCTGAGATCATGAAGGTAGCTAATGGTTTAGGAATTGAAGCAATGCTTGAGCAAAGGTTTAATGAACTTAGTGGTGGTGAAAAGACAAAAGTTGGACTTGGGTTAGTTATTCTACAACAGCCAAGTCTGTTATTACTTGATGAACCGACCAATCATTTAGACATAGACGCTGTGGAATGGCTTGAACAGTATTTAACTCAATATGAAGGCACAGTTTTCGTGATATCTCATGATCGATACTTTTTAGATCAAATTGTTACAAAGATTTATGATTTGGAAGCTGGCGAACTGTCCACGTACCACTGTAATTACTCTGCATTTGTTAAAGAAAAGGAAGAAAGATTACTTGCTGAATTTGCAGCGTATGAGGAGCAACAGAAGAAAATTAAAAAGATGAGAGAAACGATTAAACGGTTGAAAGAATGGGCAAACCGTGCGAATCCACCAAATGAAGGATTGCATAAAAGAGCAAAAAATATGGAGCGTGCAATTGAGAGGATGGAAAAACTAAAACGTCCGATTCTTGAAAGAAAGAAAATGGCACTTTCTTTTAATATGGGGGATAGAAGTGGAAAGGACGTTATCGTCATTGATCAAATATGTAAAAAGTTTGAAGGGAAAAAACTTTTTAACGATGCCTCAATGTATGTTAGATTTCGAGATAGGGTGGCAATTGTAGGACATAATGGAAGCGGTAAAACAACATTATTAAAAATGATATTAGGTAATGAACAAGTAGACGAAGGGGCTGTTAAAGTAGGAAATCAAGTTAAAATAGGTTATCTATCCCAGCAGCTTAAGTATGACAACAAAGAAGAATCGATCCTTCAGCACTTTTGTAATGAAGTACCGATATCACAAGCTGATGCTCGGCACATTCTAGCTAGATTTATGTTTTATGGCCAGGATGTTTTTAAAAAAGTCTCAAGCCTTAGTGGTGGTGAGCGAATGCGATTGCGCTTAGCACAACTTATGCAGCAACAACTTAATGTACTCATTTTAGATGAACCAACAAACCACCTTGATATTGACTCTCGTGAGGTACTTGAAGATGCCATTGAAGATTTTGATGGGACGCTGATTTGTGTATCACACGACCGTTATTTGTTAAATAAATGCTTTAAGGTCACTTATTGGATTGAGGACTATGGACTAACAAGATATGAAGGAAGTTACGATGAAGCAAAAGGAAAAAGAAAAGAACTTAGTCTAACTCCAGCTAAAGCCAAAAGTGAGAATCATTATGTCAAAAAAACAATGATATCCGTTAATAAACAAGAAACTGTAACAGTACAGCATATAGAAATAAAAGTTGAAGCATTAGAAGATGAAATTAATAAGATTGAGCAACTAATGGAACAAGAATTTGAACTAACTAATTTATTAGAATTGCAGCAGAAGAGAGAATTATTAAGTACTGAAAGAGACGACCTGTATGAAACTTTAGATGAGATGCTATAAACTACAGCAAAAAAAGCTACGTACTCAGCATTTAAGTACGTAGCTTTTGATCAAGTAAATCGTTATGAGGAAAGCTTTAGTAAGTTGTTATATTCCTGTGAAAGATTCATAAATAACTCATTGTTCCTGCAATCTAAAGCAGCATCAATTTTTTGTAAAAGTAATTCTTTTTTTCTATCATAAATAGCAGAGTCTATTACCATTTGAATGTATACATCAATCATAGTAGCATCGTGTAGCAATTTTTGATCTTTGCCGTGGGATTTCATGATTTCAGTATACGACTTTTTTTCTCTCATTAAAAATCCCTCCTACGTCTTTTTTATATTATATGGATAATTAAGTGAAAAATCAACCAAAAATTTAAAATATTCGGAAAATAGATAAAATTACATGATTGTGAATAAAATTACAATAATGGAACATGTTATTTGTATAGAACTTAGAATGGAGGAATGTATAGTGGATAAACACAACAAAGTGAAGTCGACGATGGAAGATGAGACGGAATTACCTTTGGGAACGACACTTAATCCCTCAGTTATGGTTACAGCAAATTTTGATTCAAATAACCCATTTAAATCAGAAATTCAGTATTCTGGTGATTCAACAAATGAGCATGTTATACAGCAAGAAGCTAATGAATATATTGCTCAAAAAGAAATAGGACAATCAAAAAATAATTCGTAAAATTATATAAGTGATTTTCTATGCCAGAAATCACTTATATTATGAATATTTTGTGAATTCAAATAAATGCACAAATTTGTGTGCTATTATATAAAGGAAATATTTAGGTTTACATTAATAGTTAGGAGTTGATGAAATGAATGATGGATCACATGGTGTCTTGCAAGGTTATGAGGTAAACAGGCACACAATGTCTATCTTGCCACATATTTATGAAGGAAGGCCAGTTTCAAAAGTTATAGAAGAAACTGAGGAGTTTATTGTATTAATGAAGCCGCTTCAAATTGTTGAAAGAAGTTGTTTTTATTACGGTACAAGCTTCAGAGGAAGGCGTGAGGGTACCTATAAGATTATTGGAATATCTTATAAAGCTCCCATCGCTATTGAGCCATCTAACATGATTTACCTCTTCCCTACACTCTCACCAAAAAAATCGTTATGTGCTTGGATTTCACACCCTCACGTTCAGGATCATAAGCCAGTCGCTGGAAATAAAACTGATGTAATCTTTGTAAATAAAACAAACATTGAATTGCCTATTTCTCATAGATCATTTAAAAATCAATTACATCGTACTGCCCAGTTGCAAACAAAATTAACAGACCGCATTGATAACAATAATCGGAAAATGGCATTTTTGTTAACTCCAGAGAAAAAGAATGGGCAAAAATCTAGTCATAGTTACATAATGGAAGATAAAAGTAAGCATGACTAAATGAAAGACTCTTTTTATAAACTTTGTTGCAATTATTGGTGAAAAGATGCTACGAACACTAATTCAATACGTGTTTATTTTTTAGTAGGAACAACAATACTTAAGTCGTAAACACCGAAATTAAAAGGAGTAACGACTATAATCTCGAATCATATATACAACGGTAATACAAAGTTGTATATATGATTTTTATTTCCACTTGATTTGCTGAGCAACATACATGATATCAGTAGTAACACATTTAATTACACCCAATTAAGTGCGTGTTTACAAAGGATAAATATTTCTGAGCTATGTCAAAATTATATGTCAATTTGAGGTGACCTTGCTTGTCATAAGCTAATCGACAGTGGATAACGACTTGCAATCATACTATGTCATTTATTGAAATTGATAATGTTCCTACTTACGTATCAATAGGCTTGGCCGAATTAATTTTGTTATCTTGCAAGTATACGATCATTAGGTCCTGTACTTTATTTCTTATACGTGGATTAAAGTAATTGTGTCGTTCCTCATACCCTTTATAAATAAATAGAAAATCTGTGAAAGCTTCATCTCGGTTTACTTCACATACTTTTAAATCATTTTTGTACATTTCTTTCTTTATGCGTCGTAAATCTATTTGTATTTGTTTCATTGATTGCTCAATAATAGTTACGTATGGCTTTTTTAGTTTGAAATTACTTTGTTGAATGGTTGCTAAGTCTTTGTTTAAAACAATTAATAACATAGGCAAATAAATTGCCAACTCCATCATTGCTCGTTCTTCATTTGGAATTCTCGTCATACTATTTCTCCTTTCAGAAAGCTTGTTCAAGTATGAATATAACGAGTGAAGAGTTAATGCTTCCTCGTGGTTTCCTTAAGAAATTGCGTAAACTTTCCTGTTAAATAAGCATAATCAACGAAGTTTTAGCACATGGATATAAATAAGAAGAAAAGTGATTATGAAAAATTATAATGAATGTGAAAATGTTTATTACAGGAGAAAGAACGTATGTTTGGTTTATATCTTATTATAAATTTTGAAAAAAAACAAGTATCTAAAATTGTGAAAAGGGTATAATTCACAATAGTTGTAGAAATGACATTTGTTTGATATTATATTTCCCAAAATTAACATTATACGTGTACAATATATGAAATAGTGGGTAAAAAATATGTATCTGACGATGAGGAGTAATAGACATGGACCTAGACACGTTAAGAGAACTTATAACGTTAGAAAATATATTATCTGTATTAGAAGAATATCGCTCATTAGGACCACTACCTGGAATTTTTCTGCCCTTAATTGAAGCATTTTTACCGTTTTTTCCTTTATTTGTTTTTGTGATGGCAAATGCGGCTGCGTTTGGACTTTGGCTCGGTTTTATCTTTTCTTGGATTGGTGCATGTGCGGGTTCAATAGCGGTATTTTTTCTAGTCCGAAAATTTGGTCAACAGCGCTTCTTTTCTTTTGTTAGCCGTCATCCTAAAGTGAAAAGCTTAATGAATTGGGTTGATAGACATGGGTTCGGTCCATTGTTTTTACTCCTATGCTTTCCATTTACCCCATCGGCAGCTGTTAACATTGTTGCTGGCTTGTCAAACGTACGTGTACCTCAATTTATTCTTGCCGTATTGTGTGGGAAAATGGTGATGATCTTTACAATGAGTTGGGTTGGGTATGATATTGCGGCCTTAGTTCATCAGCCTGTACGATCAATTATCGTTATAATTATTATTTTCATATTATGGGTCGTAGGGAAAAGGCTAGAAGCAAGGTTTAATATTAAACAAACAGCAAATTGATTGTTGTTCCACGAAACTGATACTGATAAAATAAAATTAAAAAAAGTTATGAAGGAGTTAATAGACAATGCCTCAACAAGAAAATAATATTAAAAAAGAAGGAATTGAATGGCTTAAGTCTATAGGTATTGGAATTATTATTTTTGCATTTTTTAGAACATTCTTCTTTACGAATTATGTAGTAGAAGGTGAATCGATGATGCCTACCCTTCAGGATGGTAATATGTTAATGGTAAATAAAATAGGCTATCGTTTAGGAGATCTAGACCATTTTGATGTCGTTGTCTTTCATTCAGATGGTGAAGATGATTATGTGAAACGAGTGATCGGTTTACCAGGTGATAAAATTGAATACAAGCAAGACGTTTTATATATTAATGATAAACCTGTTCAAGAGCCATACCTCCTTCCATTTAAAGAAAGACTCGTTGAAGGTAAACTGACAGGAGATTTTACACTACAAGAAATTACCGGTGAAGCTAGTGTTCCAGAAGATTCAGTATTTGTTATAGGGGATAACCGTCGCAAAAGTTGGGATGGGAGGCATTTTGGGTTTATTAAACGAGATCAAATTGTTGGAAAGGTCAATTTACGTTACTGGCCAATGGATGAATTTGATATAACATTTTAGCCTACTATCTTTTCGTAAACTTTGTTTGCATTAGTTCCTAAACTAGAGGGTAAAGATGTCGTTATACTCAACAGTCATCGTTTTATTGAAGAAAAGATGCCACGAACCTTTCGCAAATCTTGTTGCTAAATATACTAGATAATGATTGTCCCTGTTTTTTATTGACATGAAGATATATTTCTCTAAGGAAGAACAAAATGACAGTATATTGAAATACATTAAAAGTAAATACATACTACATAAATGTGAACGTTGATAAGGATTTGGACTTATTGACGTTTTTTGTTATGTTTTTTTTGTAACGCTCTGTTAACCATTTGTTGTTGAAATTACAAGACCCTTTGTCTGTGAAGGTGATTACAGATTAGCATGTTTTATATGAATTGTGTTTATGTGTACAAATAGAGGTCTTTTCGTAAACTTCATTGCTATTGTCACTGAAAATGACAGCAACAATTCTTCAGTTAACATCATCGTTAATTAGGAAAAGATGAAACGAACGCTTAGTTTATATTTACTACCATAGTACGGCAAGCAAAATTAATCTGAAAAACAGTCAAAAAAAGAAAACTATTTTGGAGTTATTGTGCTCTAATATTATAGAGAGGTTTATGGGGAGGAGACACTTTGGATTTTGAACAACTAGTAAAACGTGCACAAAAGTATGATGATGAGGCATTTTATGAATTAATTACTTTGCATAAAATAAGCTTGTATAAAATAGCATACTCGTATTTTAAAAATGAACACGATGCAACAGAAGCAGTGCAAGAAGTGACCTTTCGAGCCTATAAGGAGATCAGAAAGGTGAGGCAACCACAATTTTTTACTACTTGGATTACTCGCATTATGATTAATTATTGTTCGAGAGAGTATAGTCGAAAGAAAAAGACTTCTTTGCAGGAAGTAGATAAAGGTGTAGAAGATAGTGAGTCATCAACGTTAACGAAAATTGACCTTGAACAGCATATTGCATTATTAGACCCACAACTACAAACAATTGTTAAGTTAAAATACTATCATGACTTAACGATCGATCAAATAGCTGACATTCTTGAATGTCCTGAAGGAACTGTGAAAACAAGGCTGTATAAATCTCTAAAACTATTAAAAGTTAGCTTAGCAAAGGAGTGGTTATGATGAATAAAGACTTTGACAAAGAAGAAGCTGCTCTTTACGACATAAAAGATAAATATGATCATTTGTCGATCCCAGAAGACCTTGATCAATCAATAAGGAATGGGATGAATAAAGCGACAAAGAGTCGAAGAATAAATCGTAGAAAGAGGCTGACTTTCATTAGTGCTTGTATCTTAATTTTATCCTTCGTTACAACAGTGCGGGTATCACCTGCCTTTGCTAATTACATGAGTACAATTCCTGGCTTAGCAAAAATAGTTGAACTCATTCAATTTGACCAAAGCTTACAAGTAGCGGTAGAAAATGAATTTATTCAACATATTGGTGCTAGTGAAGAACAAAATGGAGTTACGTTCACAATCGATGCTGTTATTGTTGATGAGAGCAAGATGGTGATGTTTTATACACTGGAAAATGTAAAAGACTATCATTATTTGCACCCTTTACCAGATTTATTAACGAGTGAAGGTAAAGATTATCTTACTAGTAGTTCCTCTAGCATCCTGAAAAATAAACAGAACGAAAATTCGATAAGCGGACGATTTGAGTTTAATTTTCACGAAGCTGTACCTACAGAAGGTTTTATTCTCCAACTAATCGTTGAAGCGGGGGGTGACTTATCTAATATGAGTGAACTTCCACATGAATATAGTATTCCTTTTCAAGTAAATACAGCGCTTTTCGAAAATATGAAGGATCTATACGAAATAAATAAAACAGTAGAAGTCGAAGGGCAGAAAATAACATTTGAGACACTCGAGGTATATCCAATTCAACTAAAACTGCAAGTGACATATGATAAAAACAATACGATGAAAATCTTCGAACTTGAAGATTTACGAATTGTTGATGAAAATGGTGATGAGGTTACTTCAATTTCGCATGGAGTAACAGGCTCGAATATTACCGAATATGGGGAGAGTTTTCATCTGGAAAGTAATTATTTCAAGAAACCGAAGGAGCTATACATCGAATTTACAGCTATAAGAGCGTTGGATAAAAACTTATTAGACCTTCAGGTGGATGTAGAAAACAGAAAAATCGTAAAAGCACCTGATGACCGTATCTATATGGAACCCACCTACAAAAATGAGGTGGAACAGCTAGTTATTTCGTTTGATAAAGATGAGATCTATAGTGGTGAATTACGCGTCGATTGGGAATTTATTGATAGAGATGGAAAAAAATATAAGCCTTTATCGAACGGCTACCGTATGGGTGAAGCTAATGAAAGCTTGGTGATCGAAATCCCTAATGAAAACTATAATAACCCGTTAGTGTTTACAATTAGTGATTATCCAACTAGAAAATATACAAAGGATATCCGTATAAAGGTAAAATAGTGAACTTGGCTTCCTCATTAAAGAAATATGTGTTTCAGCGAACTTTTGCCCTAGTTTATGTTTGATTAATACTTTTTACTATCTATCGTTATCAATTACAGTTATACTGATGTACTAACAGAGTATATATCACAGCAGTCATATTTTATGGGGGAATTAAGATGGAGCCAAAAATATATATTATTCATGAAAACGATGAATGGACAGAACCTTTACACAAAGAACTCGATAAATTAGGACTATCTTATGAAGATTGGTTTCTTAATGAAGGATTACTTAACCTTAACGAGGAACCACCGATTGGGATTTTCTATAACCGAATGAGTGCATCTTCTCATACGAGAGGACACCGTTTTGCTCCTGAATATACAGCAGCTGTATTGTCTTGGTTAGAAAAGCATGGACGAAAAGTGTTTAATACAAGTCGGGCACTTCAGCTTGAAGTAAGTAAAGTTGCCCAATATACCGCGTTGCAAGCATTTGACATCATCACTCCACATACGATTGCTGCAGTAGGCAAGGAACATATTTTACAAGCTGGAAGTACGTTTGCAAAGCCATTTATTACAAAGCACAATCGTGCTGGCAAAGGGCTAGGGGTTCAGCTCTTTGACAATGTTGCAGCTCTACAGCAATACGTGAACAGCGATGAGTTTGATGAATCGATCGATGGCATCACACTTTTGCAGGAATATATACAGGCACCAGAACCGTATATTACTCGTTGTGAATTCGTTGGAGGGAAATTTCTTTATGCTGTTCGGGTTGATACGTCTGAAGGCTTTGAGCTATGCCCAGCAGACGCGTGCCAAATAGGAGATGCCTTCTGCCCTACAACAGCCGATCCTACACCAAAGTTTAAAATTCAAGAAAATTTTAACGATCCGATCATTCAAAAATATGAACAATTTCTCGCTAACAATGACATTCATTTTGCAGGAATCGAATTTATTAACGATGCCAAAGGAAATATATACACTTACGATGTAAATACTAACACAAACTATAATGCTGATGCAGAAGCAGTTGCAAATGTTTCAGGGATGGGTGCGATTGCTAAGTATCTCGGCAACGAGCTAGCTATGTTATAGAACAACTAAACCTTTTATCTAAATTGTGATTAAGAATCTTCCAATTCGGGAGGGTTCTTTTTTTGTTCCTTGTGATAAGTTTTTAGTGTATCCCTCAACGTAGAAAAGGTACTATGCTGTATACAAAATTATTTCTTAGCAAATAAACCAACATCCTATGTAGAAAGCTTTTTAACTGGCTCGTTCAGGGGGGAGCATGTTTAAGATTTTCGATAACTGTTTTATAATGAAAGGAAGGATTAGCTACGGTATACAAGATAGATATTTATTATTTATTTGATAGATCCTTTTCGTAAATATTGATTTTTATTAAAGGCTCTTTTCTTAAAGTTTGCTGCTATTATTACTAGAGATGGACAGTATGATATGTTTTATTGAGGGCTAATAGATTTTACAAGTAGAAAAGAGATGCCTGAATTTTAGTGTGAAAAGCAACAACCAATTCTGGAATAGCCATTTGAGAATATAACACTGAGGAAAGGAGCTCACCGTCATGTTTGAAAAGGCGACCCATGTATTAAAACAATATTTTGGTTATAAAGCGTTTCGGCAAGGGCAAGATGGGATCATAGAAAATGTATTAAATGGGAATGATACGCTTGCTATTATGCCTACAGGTGGAGGAAAATCAATTTGTTATCAAGTGCCAGCGATGATGTTCGATGGTGTGACAATTGTTATTTCACCGTTAATCTCCTTAATGAAGGATCAAGTTGATGCTTTAATTAATATTGGAATACCAGCAACATATATAAATAGTACGTTAACAAGACAAGAATTAAATGACAGAATAGCGAAAGCACAAGAAGGGGCTTACAAACTCATTTATATAGCGCCTGAGAGATTAGAGTCACCTGATTTCCAACAATTATTACAAAGGTTACATATTTCACTAGTAGCAATTGACGAAGCGCACTGTATTTCACAATGGGGGCATGATTTTCGCCCTAGCTATCGGCATATTTCTACGTTTCTTCAAGCTTTAGATAAGCTACCAGTCGTCATCGCATTAACAGCGACAGCAACGACAGAAGTAAAAGATGATATATGTAATTTACTACATATTGATTCTTCAAATACTTTTGTTACAGGGTTTGCTAGAGAAAATCTTTCTTTTACAGTCGTCAAAGGTGAAAACAAACGTGATTACATAACGAAATATATTAACGCAAATAAAGCATCTTCAGGAATTATTTATGCTGGTACGAGAAAAGAGGTTGATCAGCTTTATGCCTATTTTGAACGTAGTGGTGTTTCAATAGGAAAGTATCATGCTGGGATGTCAGAGCAAGAACGAAAGGACATGCAAGAGAAATTTATCTACGATGATATTAGTATCATGGTTGCTACAAATGCCTTTGGCATGGGAATAAATAAATCCAATGTACGTTATGTGTTACATTACAATTTACCAAAAAATATGGAAGCATATTACCAAGAAGCCGGTCGTGCTGGTCGTGATGGTGAGGAAAGCGATTGTGTTGTATTATTTTCTCCTCAGGACATACAGTTGCAAAAGTTTTTAATAGAACAAACGTTGTTAAATCCTGAACGGAAAGCTAATGAATATCAAAAGCTGCAACAAATGATCGATTATTGTCATACTGAGCGTTGTTTACAGCTATACATACTCGAATATTTTGGAGAAACAGATGGTCAAACATGTGGAAAATGCGGGAATTGTACTGATGCCAGAGAAACGATTGATATTACAACAGAGTCACAAATGGTTTTTTCTTGTATTAAACGCATGAATGAGCGGTTTGGTAAAACGATCGTAGCCCAAGTTTTAAAAGGCTCTAGAAACAAACGTGTCGTTGAACAACAATTTCATAAGCTACCGACATATGGTCTTCTGAGTAAATATTCCGAAAAAGAAATTGTTGAAATGATTGACTACTTCGTAGCTGAACAATATTTGGTTGCTACAGAAGGTCAATATCCAGTGCTAATGATCGGGAATAAAGCGTATCAAGTATTAAAAGGAAATGAAAAAGTATATAAAAAACAAAAACACAAAGCAAAACGCTTAACAACACATAATGAGCTGTTTGAGCGCCTGCGTGCACTTCGGAAAGATATTTCAACTGAAGAGCGTGTTCCACCTTATGTCGTTTTCGCGGATAGTGCATTAAGAGAAATGAGTGAGCAAGCACCTCTAAATGAACAAGCTATGCTAAGCATAAAAGGAGTAGGCAAAGTTAAGTTTGAAAGATATGGAGCCCAATTTTTGCAAGCAATAAAAGCATATGCAGCTGAACATGATATTGAAGCAACAGAGGATATTCCGACAGAGGTACGAGTGAGTGAATCAGCATTAGGTTCATCTAATGATAACGTTACAGACAAAGTAACAGAAAACCCTAGTCATATATTGTCCTATCAATTATTTGTTGAAGGGGAAGATATTGAAGATATTGCAAAAAAGCGGTCAATGTCGCCAATAACCATTCAAAATCATATCATTCGAAGTGCAACTGAAGGCAACGTAATTGAATGGGGGCGAATGATTCCAGCGGAGTATGAAGAACAAATAGTCTCCAAAATAACAGAGTTAGGTGCAGAGAAGTTAAAACCATTAAAAGAGGCATTACCAGAAGAGGTAGATTACTTTGCAATCAAAGCTGTAATATGTAAAATGCACCTAACAAATTGAGTCGAATAAATAAAATAATGATTTAATATATTATTAAACTAGACCAGCAAGCTGAGATTTTTATACAACGGTGACAATTTAATAAGAAGAAAAGATGCCACGAATATTAGTTGTTAAAGGTGTTATTTCTTTAAATACAAACATTATGAAAAAGGCTATTTACATAAAATTAGTCTTTTTTATCCAATTATTGTTTATTATTGAAACTTATTTAATGGAAACTCGTAAATATAATTTAGTCATGAAATGAAAAATGGTCAAATAGTCGGGAGGGAATAGCGCATGAAAAATTATATTATTTTTCTAGGAAGCTTCTTCATGTTATTTTTGGTGATTCAACTATTGTCAGGGCTATTTCTAACTGCAACATTTAAACCGGATTTATCACAAGCTTTGAATAGCGTTACAAATGTACCAGAAGAGGTAGAATTCGGCAGTTTTTCAAGCATTTCATTATATATTATTGCTATGCTATCAGCTATAGTCGCATATTTTGTGCCAAAATTAATTACCAAATTCAAAAGTAACATTTAACAGGAGTGCACTAGAGTTAACAAAGGTGGATTTGCAAGAATTAAATAAAAAAGAAACTATATAGCAGAGTTGTTGTGTTAATTATGTCAAATTTGAATTCTTCTTTCCCTGTATATTTAAGCGTTTTTTAATTGCTGATAAATCTCTTAGGATGGTTCCAAGGTGCGATTGATGCTAAAACGCTTTGATCATTAAAACAGTCATTAGCAATGCTTTCATTTCAAATCGATATTATTAAATAAATATCTGAAGCAATCAATACAAGAATTGTTAATATTTATAAATATATTAGTAATCTTGGAAACTACATTATTCTCTAAGAAAAGCTCTATTCATTCACTAAATATGAACAGTCAAGTAAGTTGTGTTGTAGACAAAGAGAAAAAGATACCAAGATTGATAGTGTGTAGTTGAAATAACAACTCTAAAAAATATAACAGCATTAACCAACAAAAGACAACATACTATAAGTCGAATGTGAACTGGGAGAATAAAATATGAGAATTATAGTGTTAGGTGCAAGTGGTTATTTAGGCTCAGAAATATTTGTACAATTGAAGAAAAATAACATTGCTTCAGCTTTATTCGGTACTTCAACTACTAGGCGAGATAATTTCATTCAATTAGATGTAAATGATAAAGCAAGTGTACAAAGATTGTATAGTCGTATTCATCCAGATGTAATTATTTGGCCTTTAATGAGTAGAAACAATGAAAAAGACCTTATACATACAGGGTTGAACAATGTTCTTACATCTATTAATAAAGATGCACTATTTATATATATATCTACTGATGGGCTATTTTCAAGTGGTAAAGGTAATTATACAGAGGCTGATCAAGCAGTTTATTTAGATGGAAGAAACCCATTATCACATTATACGAATGCAAAAATTGATGGAGAACAAATCATTAGGCGAACACATGAAAACCACCTCATTTTGCGCTCTGGTCCAATCTATGGAACAAATGCACAAGGCCGATTGGATCATCGAGTAGCATACGTATTAAATGAGATTAGTAATGGAAATCAAATAACAAGAGCGTCAAACATTTATAAAACATTTGTACATGTTGAAGATTTAGCAGTAGCTATCACAAAGCTTATGATGAAGGAATATCGTGGGATTCTTCATGTAGGACTAGAACCAAAAAGAAAGTTACTATTCTTTTTTTAAAACCTTGACAAATCAACAAAAAGATATGATGATTCCTTATGAAATATCGGAAGAAGAAGCCACACATAGAGCAATCTCACTAGATACTTCGTTTAATACAACAAAGTGTCAAACTTTATTACCAGGTGTCTTTAGAAAAGTGGATAGCAGATGGTTAAATGAGTGAGCAGAAAAGGGACGATCTATATAATAAGGAACGGAAAAATCACCCAACTGGAATGCTAAATGATGGAATCAACCGTAGTCAAGTTGGCTCTCCTTCAGAACTGGTGAGAGGTGGTTGTTTTCAAATTGTTGTAACGATTGTCATCGCCATCATTAGCTTACTTTTGTTTAATCAATGTTCAACGTAATGAAATTAAAACTTGCTATGAGAGGAGTGTGAACTATGATTAGACACGTGAAGGAAGCAGATTATCAAACCATTATACCTGTAGTGAACGATTGGTGGAATGGTCGCAAAATGGATCATATGTTGCCAAAGCTATTCTTTACGCACTTCCAAAATACTAGTTTTGTTATTGAAGAGCAGAATGAGATTGTTGGATTCTTAATTGGATTTCTTTCTCAATCTCAACAAAATGAAGCCTACATACACTTTGTAGGTGTACATCCTCAATATCGAGAACTGGGACTTGCCAAAAAACTATATGAACAGTTTTTTACTACTGTAAAACAGCATGGATGTAAAATTGTTAGGTGCATTACATCACCAGTGAATACAACATCCATAGCATTCCATCAAAAAATGGGTTTTCAAATTGAAGAAACAGATACTTTGACGAAAGGCATCTATGTGAAACGTAATTATGACGGTCAAGGTAATGACAGAGTATTGTTTTATAAGAGTCTATAGCAAGATGTAATTAAGCGATTTAAAAGCTTCGTGGCGAAACTCTTTTAAAATACATAGAGTTAAAAAATAGAGTGTTAGACCCCAAGTAGGTCTAACACTCTATCTTATGCAGCGTTGTCTGCATGTAACAATCCTTCTTTTATACCATACTTATAAATCATATATTTATTCAAACCTCTGGCTGAAGAATAGGAAAGTTTTGCATATTTGATTGCTTCTTCTTCATTTCCATGTTTCCTTTCAATTGCTGCGAGAAGTGCATATTTCATCCATTCAATTTTAATTTCATTAGCAAGTTCATTTGCTAAATCTACATGATTATCCTCAACAGAAATCAACCCTTTATAGTAATTTTGATAGTTTAATGGTTTAATATGATCTACATATTTTTTAGCAGCTATGATATCTTTATTGTACAGAGCATATATGACATTAATTAGTGCATACATATGAGGCATCTGATATTTTTTTAGTACTCGCTCGGTAGCTTCTTCGATTTCATCATCAATTTGATTTGCATAAACATAATAAAAGTGAAATAAAGCATTTCTTTTTTTATTCAAAATGCTCTTCTCTACTGTCAGTACGTTGTTTGACAAATAGAGGGGATACAAATTAGAGAAAATAGCTAATATAAAAATAATGAAGATAGCCAGATATAGGTATATATTTGGTACTTCTAGCTGAACGAGAGTAACTAACACTACTAATGTCAATAAAAAAGAATAAATTGGTTTCATTTCGCTGATGTTTCCTTCCTATGTGTGATGATTTTTACAAAAAGGTTATTTGCCCCAATTAAAACTAGCATTTACAATCATATAATATTTTTGTCAATTTTTATAGATATACCCCATTCTTCTGCTAACTTTTGTTTGATTCCTTATACTTAAGGGCACAATTGAGAAACTTATAAACAAGTGATTGTAACTTTCAAAAATCTATAATCAGTTTGTTTAAGAAGAGTATGATTGATCTTTTTATCTTTAGTAGTCATATTGTGAAATAATATATTTTAAAGTGAACAAGAAGGTCTTAATGGGTATTGCTATTGATTAACAAATGTAAGACTAAATTTGTTAGTTCAAACTATCATTTTAAATAGTGTCTTTTTACAATCACAAACTTTCATAACAAAAGTGCAATGGATTGAGTAGCGGGTTTTAAACTTCTAAAAAAAGTAAGTATGTGTATTTATTGTTTTCTGAAAGAGATTATTTTTATAGATAATCGACCTAGTCATTAGTAAAAATATAAGGGATAAAAGTTCTAAAAAAGCCTATCGCGTTGATAGGTTTTTTTTATCGTATAGTCTGATGATTAAGTATTGTAAATTTATTGAACGAAATAAAACTTTTAAATTTTTTTCTTACAATAAGGGGGGGAAAGGATAGGGTTCCACAGGTTTACTGATGTTCAAGTTTTGAACGTGTCACCTTAGTTCTTGCTAGATTAACGACTTTATTATGGAAGAATAGTAATAGTGATTTTAATAGTAATAATATAAATATATTGATGCTATTTTTTAAAAACTGTCGATAAATGACGAAGTATACATGTTTTTAGCGATAAATGTTGTTTTATCCTCTATTTTGCGGTTTTTCACTTAGATAAGTAATATCGTAGCATCTATATAAGTGATACGAGTCATTTATTTAACAGATCCAGATAAAATACCAGCTCAATGTGTTCAAAGCTATAACTCATTACTCGTGATTCTTTTGTGACAGTTGCAAGAGAGATCAACTTAGTCGGATAAAAACCGACTGTGTATTTATAATATTCTACTTACGTAACTTGTAGTATTTTCAAACTATTTTAAAGGAGGTGCATTTCAAATGTGAAATGTTGTTCGTAACTCTTTAAGTGGTTGGGATGAAGTAATTATATCAAATCAAAAGTCCAAATGAGAAAGGAGCATTTTTAAATGGGAAATAATAAATCAAAAAAACGTTTTCTCTCAATTATTACAACATTAGCTCTAACGACTCAAGTAGTATCATTTTCTCATCCAGTAACTTATGCTAAAACTGTCGAGTCCCAATCCGAGACTTCTTCAAGGGAAGAAGTAAATGATGAAAACATCATTACGAATGGTATGGAGGGAACCTATTATTCTGACGCTGAGTTTTCTGATCATTTGTTAATACGCCTAGAAGATTCAAATGCAACATTTGATATTAATAGACTTAATATACCTAAGCCACTCCTAAGTAAGATGAAAAATATTCACTCGATAAAATGGGAAGGTATAATCGAACCTAGCTTCTCTGAGGAATATACATTTACTACATCTGATAATGATCATATTAAACTATGGATTGATGATGTACTAATTATTAATGGACAAAATATTGAACCACAAGCAATTAACTTAGCGTCAGATCAACAATATAAGATTACTATAGGTTATAGTAATCCAGATGTGGCACTATCTGAACTTGAAATTAAATGGAGCAGCAAGAATCAAGAAGAAGAGATTATTCCAAAAGAACAAATATTACCACCAACTCAAAGTGAAGAAGGTAATGATTCATTAGACCCTGTTGATTTGATAGTTGATGAGCCAACCATCCAAGAAGAGGCAGGAGAGGAATCAACTGATCTAGCAGAAGAGGCAGGGGAGGAATCAACTGATCTAGCAGAAGAGGCAGGAGAGGGATCAACTGATCCAGCAGAAGAGGCAGGAGAGGAATCAACTGATCTAGCAGAAGATGCGGGAGAGGAATCAACTGATCCAGCAGAAGAGGCAGGAGAGGAATCAACTGATCCAGCAGAAGATGCGGGAGAGGAATCAACTGATCCAGCAGAAGATGCGGGAGAGGAATCAACTGATCCAGCAGAAGATGCGGGAGAGGAATCAACTGATCCAGCAGAAGATGCGGGAGAGGAATCAACTGATCCAGTAGAAGAACCAGGGGACGAATCATCTGACCCAGGGGAAGAGGCAGGAGAGGAATCAACTGATCCAGTAGAAGACCCAGGGGACGAATCACCTGACCCAGGGGAAGAACCAGTAGATAATCTAACCGATTCGCTAGGAAAAGCTGCAAAAAGCTTTCGTGATTGGCTATTATCGTCTTATCAGAAAATAAAAGGTCTCATTACTTTTAACCCATCAGTTGTAAGTGCGGAAGTGATAGAAAACGATACAGATGACGATGGAGTAACTGATTTATGGGAAATCAATGGTTATACTCATATTCCTGGCTTTGGATTAGTTGAATGGGATGATGCTTATTATGAGATGGGTGTATTAAAATATACTACATCGCCATATGACTGGAGTACAGACCAAGATCCATACAGTGATAAGGAAGAAGTAACTGGTCAAATTGATGCGGCTATTCTAGCTCCAGCAACTCATCCATTAGTTCCAGCTTTTCCAGATATAAAAGCTGATCTTGAACATATTCAGATAACACCTAGAGAGACTATTACACTATCAGATGGAACATCTAGGTCAACAGGGTGGCAAACCCAAACAGATACGACTGAGAGTAAAAAAATCAGTACTGGAGCTAAGTTTGGTACTGAAGTCACGCAAGAATTTGAAGTATCAGCATCACTTACCGACCTTGGGGTAAAGCAATCAACGTCTCTTAAACTATATACGGAATTAAATACGAATATTGAGACTACAGATGTTACATCAAATTCGAGTGGTAGAAATGGCACGAATACAGCAAATTGGAGCCAAGCGACTACGAGTGAAAAAGATAAAGCTGCTACAAGTATTTGGAATGTAAAATATAGAAATGTAGGTACTGCGCCAGCATATGACATCGTTCCAAGTCTATCTTTAACAGTTGGTAATTTGGATATTCTGTCATTGAAAACAGCTAACGCTAGTACGATTGGAACGATTGTCCCTAATGGAACATACCCTAGCAGTGGATCTATTGCTTTACAGTACCAAGAGGTAGGGTCGGTAGATAACACACCTATTTATCTTACGATAGATCAACTTAAAATGATTGAAATGGGATTGCCTATTTCTCTTTCTACAGACCAAATAGAGGCAAAGGTGAAACGCATAGAAAATGGATTGCCATCTACAGAGTACAATTGGAGTCTATATGAAGGAGCTATTGATGCTGTTTCGGCAAATATTACTTTTATCAGTAGTACGACTGGAGAGCATAACTATAAAATATATGCGAATGACCCAAATAACTCAAATTCTCAATTTAAACCTGATACGTCGTTAGAGGAAGCACTTGTGTTAGTTCTCGATGCAGAAATTGTGAATAAGAAATTAAGAATTTTTGGTGAAGAAGTTGATGATTCATGGCGTGTTTATTTTTCATCTGATTCATCTGCTGATTACGATGCATTTCAACAAGGTGAAAGCATTTTTGATACGAAATTACGACCTGGTATGAATATTGTTATTGAAAAACCTGATCCGAACGGTACACCGTATGTACAATATGCTCTTTATGCTGATGAAGGAAAGCAGGTTGTTGCAAATGTTCTTGAAAATGGATCATCAATTGAGAGTGTCAAAGCGACAGTTAAAACGATTAATAATGGCGTACAGGAACTCATATTAACAGATGAGGATGAAAACGGTGACTTTGATGGTGTTTGGGAATCTGATAGTTCAGCAGGGCTAATAGATTTAACACATGCAGATGCAAAAATAACTGTTACTGCAGCAAATGGAAATGAAACAGAATCGTATATTTTAAGACCGTATGATTTATCATTGTATGGTTTAGGTTATGTCCCATTACAAGAAACCCAAGATGTTTCAAATATTAATACTCTGTCGTCACAATATCCGACTGCTGAAGCATTCGTCCTTGAAGTGAAAGATACAGAAACGACTTCAAATAAACATAATGTACAAATTGGTGCCCAAGCAACTTATTTAGGTGTCAACGATGACCCAATTGAATATAGAGGGGCAGCTACAACATACCAGTTATATGAGGACGCGGATTATGAAGGGGACCGTATATACGATTTAACTAGTTCAATGTCAGATTTGCGAAGCGGTTTTCATTATATGAGTAATGATAGTGGAAGTAATAAGGTTAGTGGTGTTAAGTTAAGACAGGACGAATCTGGATCAGGGCTTGTTCTATATAACTACTACGGATATGAAAATGGCAATGTTGATAATGTTTTACCAGTAGTGAATGGGTATCGAGATCTTTCAAGCACTAATATGGATAATAAAGCATCGTCAGTCCGCATTGTCGGACAGTCAGGAAAGCCGTTCGTTCGACTATATGATCAGAAAGATTTTTCTAACGGTGGAAATGATTATGCTGGTGATTTTATAGATATTTACGGGCAAAAAGATATTTCTGGTTATTTTAATAATAAAGCTTCTTCATTTAAAGTTTTTGCAGGCGAAGATACGAGCTATCAACTTGATACGTACTTTTATAATGATGGTGACTTTTCTGAGTCTGGTGGCTGGTATCATTCGTGGGATACGATTGGACGAGGAAAAAATCTTACAAAATATGATACTAATAATAATGTCTCTTCTATCAAACTAGGGTGTGAGCAGAATTGTCCAACAGTTAAATTTTACAATAATAAAAACTACGATGATCTACACGGTAATAACACATTGACACCTATATTTGACTTACGTCCTTTTGGTATGGGATCTTCATTATCTTCAATAAAGTTTGAAAACAATGAAGATAAGCTTGCGAAAGTAATCATCTATAAAGAAACTGATTTTGAAGGCTCTTACGCAATTATTGATGAGTCGATTCCTGATTTAAGTAGTTTTCAAGATATTATTTACAAAGGTAGAAGCGCAACAGGTTCTCGTGGATTTAATAATACGATTGACTCAGCTCGTTTCTACTATGGGCCAGTATACCGTTTTTATGAGGGAACAAACTATACAGGTGATTATGCTGACTATGTCATAGGGGAGGATGATATTGGTAGTAATTGGTCTAATCAGTTTAGTTCTGTAAAAGTATTAAACCCGCTGCCTGAAATAGGATTAATCGCGTATGATAATACGAACTATGCTGGAGATTTTCTACCTGTTACTAAGGATATCCCTGATTTAAGTAGAGTTGATTTTAATGATAAAATTTCTTCGGTTAAATTAATTACACGTATTCCAGATGAGAGACCAACTCACAATACTACGGTTGTTGTACCTGCATCTGATTTGACATTAAGCACAACAAATGATTATTTTGGAGAAGGTACTTCAATAAAAGTAGTTGGGTATTTTGATCGCTTATCAAGCTCATCTAAGTTCACGCCATATAATCATGAGCGAACATATACAACGACAGGGACCCAATCATATAGTACGGGTATAAACCATGCAAAAGGTTATCTGGTACAAGTAGATGCAAACAGGGTGACGTCTAATAAAGTCAGAGTTAAAATAAACGGCTCATCTTATTCAGAGCTTGGTACTTCGGCAACACATGCATTAGGATTTGAGCCAGGTGCTGAGAATAATCCGAAGCATAGCAATATCGTATTTGTTCCAGCATATGAAAATGACCCTGCTAATATAACAGTTGACATTTCTTTAGGTAGTTGGAAAGATACTGACGATAATACTGAATTCTCAATTAAAGTACTTGGGTATTTTGCAGATGAAAATGACTCTAATAACGATTGGTTCTATGAGCAGTATACTACACCAATTTCTGTAGCGTCTCCAACAGTAACAGATGAGCAATCTACGCAAGTTATCCTACAAGGAAATGATTTTAAAGAGCAACCAAAAGCATTTCTAGTTAATGTTACAGCAAAAAATATAGGTGCTAGTGTATTAAAATTCTCTATTAATAACGATTATGTACAATTAGGGACTGCTGCAACAAAATTTGCGAAAGGTGTGGATCCAGAGTCGGTTCATCATAGCGGATTAATGTATGTAACGGCTGATGAGCTAAATCCATATTTACTGACCATGACTCCAGACTACGGTACATGGACAGTACTTGATAGTAATGCCGAATATGATATTGACATAGTAGGCTACTTTTACTAGAAATTTACCCTCAATGAGTTTGTTACTCATTGAGGGTTTTACATACGTTTATAAATAAAATAAGTTACACTCTTAAATGATGTATGAAGAATATTTGTGCGAACAAAAAAGTAGTTTAGGTAGTAGAAGTTTTAAAGTAATGATGATTGATTCCCGATTATTTCATAAGCTAATAACATTTAGCAGTGTTGATAGTTTGAAAACAATCCTTCTTAACCTCCTTTATATTAGGACAATACATGATTTAAGCACGTTTAACAATCAGGCGTGTAGTTGCTTATTACTACTTCTATCCATATTAAATGAGTTTTTTCTCCTTAGACATAGATTTGGTATTGGTCTAAGCTCTCCTCGTTCATATCACATAATCCAACTGTATTTTAAAGATTTTTTACATGTCGTATAGTCAAATTGCTCTTACATATTTTCATCTACAAGTAGTCAAGTATAGTAGCCTATTTACGATGTGCGATGAAAAGGACTATTGTGCTGAGATAAATGACAGTTTCCAAGAGGGACCTTTTTACATAGTTTAGTTATATAAAGATTATATAACTACAATGAAGAAAGGGGGGGACAATATTGTTTATCTATCCTTGTGAAGGACGTGTGTCGTCAGCATATCGTACAAGCCAGAGGCCAGATCATTATGGTGTAGATTTTGCCCAATCTGGAATGGTTTCTATTGTTGCAGCTGCTGAAGGTACTGTTAGTCGATCATATATATCAACGAGCTATGGTGAAGTTATCTTTTTAGTTCATCATATCGAAGGACAAATCTGGGAAACTGTTTACGCACATATGCGTAGTGGATCTCGAAAAGTCAAGCAAGGTGATTACGTGAAGCAAGGAGAACATGTAGGTTATATGGGTAATACTGGTCAATCTACAGGTCAACACTTACACTTCGAGTTGCATAAAGGAAGGTGGGATCTTAATAAGACAAATGCCGTCAATCCATTAGCGTATTTAAGTGAAAAAATAGAAGAGGAGGAAAGCTCAATGAAACTACAAAAATGGCAATACGAGGAACTCGCAAAAACGTATGAGATTTCCTATAAAAAGGGGATTTTGACAAGTAATAAATGGCATCAAAAAGCGAGGAAACAAGATATAACTATCGATGAAATTGCTTTTCTAAATGCAGTAATTATGGGACGTATGATAAAATAGTTAAATAATCCCACTATTGTATAAAGAACTCCATTATTTAATAGAATTTAAGAAAAGGCTGCTTTCGAATTAACTGTTACTTTTCGTACTATGAGCTAAACTCGTAGCTTACGAGGTATATTTTGTCATTTGTTCATTATCATATTGATTGTAGTTTTCTACGACAAAATAAATGAAGACCAACTAGCGAAGGTAGTACCTTTTCTTCAAAAAAAAATCACAGAAATATATAACCCTCATCTTGTCATCTGTTTGTAAGAAATAGCAACAAATTGTTCGATAAGAAGTCATTAAGGAAGCAGGTGAAAAAGGAGCATTTTCAGAAAGTCACATGTATCAATAATATATTGTAAGGGGTGGAAGTATGGTGATTGAAATTAAAAAGATGATAGATGTCGATTTTAGAGATTTTGCAAAAATTTCAGTTAATGCGTATCCGGGGTTTTATGATTCTTCTGTAAACAAAATAAAGCAATTAGAAGAAAAATTTATAGAGTTGCAGAGTATTGAATCTTCAAAAGTATTTTATGGTGCATTTAAAGATCAAAAAGCTGTAGGTGGCATGAGATTATATGATTACAAGCTGACACTATTTTCGTCTCAAATAAACGCAGGTGGAATTGGCTCAGTTGCCGTTGATCTATTACATAAAAAAGAAAAAATAGGTAAGGATTTAATATCCTTTTCATTACAACACTTTAGAGAAAAAGGCTTTCCACTTGCAGTTCTATATCCGTTTCGTCCAGATTTTTATAAAAAAATGGGTTTTGGATATGGTACAAAAACGAATCAATATCGAATTCAACCCCATAGCTTTCCGAAAGGAAGGTCGAAGAAGCATCTCCAATTTGTTGATGCCTCTGAAACTACCGAGTTACTAGACTGCTATAATAGAGTCGCGAAAATGACTCACGGCATGATACAGAAAAATTACAATGACGCAGCTAGTATATTTAAAAAAGAAGGAAATAGCATTATTGGATATAAAGAAGAAGGATCAATTAGAGGTTATCTTGTTTTTACATTTAACAAAGTAAATAAGAACAACTTTCTACTAAATAATTTAATTATTGAAGAAATTATATATGAAAACACAGAAGTTCTTCAAGAGCTCTTAACCTTTCTAAATAGCCAAATGGATCAAGTCAATGAAGTCATTGTTCATACTCAAGATGAATATTTTCATTACTTACTAAAAGACGTTCGGAACGGTACGAATCATATCATGCCCCATGTGTATCATGAAAGCAATGTCCAAGGTGTAGGCATAATGTATAGAGTAATTAATACGAAGGCTATATTCCAACAGTTAAGTAGCCATAATTTTAATAATGCGAATTGTAAATTGAAGATAACTATTAATGACGACTTCCTTAAAGAAAATGAAGGTAGTGTTATCTTATATTTTGAAGACGGGAAAGTAAAAGTGATGGAAGAAAGTGAGTATGACGTAGAAATATCATTACATGTTTCAGAATTTACATCAATGCTTGTTGGTTCTATTCCTTTTAAGCAACTACTTAGCTATGGATTAGTGAGCATATCTGATTCAACTTATGTAGAAACGGTTAATAGAATTTTTGCTACAGATCAAAAACCAATGTGTACAACAAAATTTTAGCTAATATTCATTATATATTGTTACAGGCTAGCCAGTATGAGGTCAGCCTGTTTTTTGTAGGGAAATACTTTCATTGACGTATGTGAAAAAAAGAACGTATAATGTATTCGAAAGCGTTTTCGTTATACATAAACTTCAATAATGACACTGAAAGTAGATTTAAAATATGATACTAAAAAGGCAGGTGAAAGACTGCTATAACAATAAAAGCATTCAATATTTCATGTGAATTAAGTGTCACGAACTAAATGAGCTACTCATCCATTTAATATCAATGGCATTTGTCTTAGCACTTACCCATGAATCGAAAAGCTTGTTTTGTGTAGCAGGATAAGATGAATTATATAGCAAATGAAAACAGATACGATACGATGATTTATCGCAGGTGTGGCAAGACCGGTTTGAAGTTACCTGCTGTTTCGCTAGGGTTATGGCATAATTTTGGTGGAGTTGATGATTATGATAATGCTAAAGCGATGGTTACACGAGCATTTGATTTAGGAATTACTCACTTTGATCTTGCTAACAACTACGGTCCCCCAGCAGGGAGTGCTGAAGAAACACTAGGTAAAATTTTGCAGACGGAATTAAAGGATTATAGAGATGAATTAATTATTTCAACTAAGGCAGGTTACGGAATGTGGCCAGGCCCTTATGGTGATTTTGGATCAAGAAAATATTTAATTGCTAGCCTGGATCAAAGCTTAAAAAGACTAGGGGTAGACTACGTAGATGTCTTTTATTCACATCGTCCAGATCCTGAAACTTCTATTGAAGAGACGATGATGGCTCTTGATTCAATTGTTCGACAAGGAAAAGCATTGTATGTAGGGTTATCCAATTATGATGCCCTCCAAACATCTCAAGCACTTGAGGTACTGAAGGACTTAAAAACACCAATTGTTCTTCATCAACCAGCATATTCAATGTTGAATCGTTGGGTTGAACATGGGTTGTTAGATGTTAATGAAAGAGCTGGTATTGGAACGATCATCTTCCAACCATTGGCACAGGGTGTCTTAACTGACAGGTATTTGCAAGGTATTCCTAGTGATTCTCGTGCTGCTAGTGAAAGTGTATTTTTAAATGAACAAGATATTAATGATAAAAGAGTTAATATGGTGGTCCAACTTAATAATATTGCCAAAAATCGTGGGCAAAGTTTAGCGCAACTTGCAATTTCTTGGGCTTTACGTGATGAGCGAGTGACTTCCGCACTGATTGGTGCCAGTCGCGTAGCCCAAATCGAAGATAATGTTAAAGCACTTAACCATCTTTCATTTAGTGAAGAAGAATTAACTGAAATTGAAGCTATTTTACAACAAAATAGTTAAGTTTGGATAGTAAATGAAGTAGTTTGGATAGTAAAAGAAGCAGTTTGGATAGTAAACAATGTAGTTTGGATAGTAAACGAAGTAGTTTGGATAGTAAAAGAAGCAGTTTGGATAGTAAATGAAGTAGTTTGGATAGTAAAAGAAGCAGTTTAGATAGTAAAAGAAGCAGTTTGGATAGTAACCGAAGCAGTTTGGATAGTAAAAGAAGCAGTTTGGATAGTAAAAGAAGTAGTTTGGATAGTAAAAGAAGTAGTTTGGATAGTAAAAGAAGCAGTTTGGATAGTAACCGAAGCAGTTTGGATAGTAAAAGAAGTAGTTTGGATAGTAACCCAAGCAGTTTGGATAGTAAAAGAAGTAGTTTGGATAGTAAACAAAGTAGTTTGGGCAGTAAACGAAGTAGTTTAGATAGTAAAACGTGAGATTCAGACAGTAAAACCTGAATTTTGGTCAGAAGAGCACTAAAAAAAGGGTTCTACCCATCAATTTGTGGGAGAACCCTTTCATGTATGTTTTGGAAAAATACCTAATGATTATCTGTACATTACCCATTTTCCAATGTCAACAAAACCAAGCTTTTTATAAATCCTACCTGCGCCTGGGTTATCGTAAAAAAGACAAAGTGTTTTTCCTTCTTTTAATAAGTCTTTACATAACATTTTCATCACTTCAGTGGCATAGCCTCTATTTCTATAGTCTTGATGAGTACAGACACCAACGATCATTGCTGATATCGAATTTTCTGCCGTAGTTGATGCAGAGGCAATAATTTGTCCATTCTTTTTCATAACATATGTGCGACCTGTACCAGATTTCATTGTGTTTATAAGCATTTCTTTTGCATTTGATGGTGTTACAAATTCCTCAATATCACTTCTTAATGCAATAATCCCATCGACATCTTCAATTGTTGCTAGAGATATTTCTGATTGAAAATGTAGTTCTCCTAACTGATCATCTGTTACACATTCACAAAAGAACATGTTTTGTTTTTTTCCTAGCTTTAAGCCCTCAATATTTTCAAACTGACATGCGATTTCAGACTTACCGGAAAGAGATTGTACATTATCATGTTTCTTAATAATTTGAACAAAACCTTCTACATCAAAACCATGTTTGGCATAAGGAATATAGTATTGGTAATAACGAAGTAAAACAGCGATTAGCTGATTGTTTTCATCGAATTCTCCCCAAATATCTTGGAAGTCTTGTTCGTATCCGAATGCTTCAATATCACCGATAAGAAATAAGTTAAATGAAGCTTCTTCTTCTAGGAAAGAAAATACTTGTTTATGGTCATTAGACTTCAATTTACGAATCATTGTTCTTCTCCTCAATAATAAAAATTTGGTAATTAACGAATAATAATTATGAATATACTAGCACGGTTTTTATGACCAAACAATGACCAGCATAAGAAAATGATGTTTAATTTGCCTTGACATATGATTGACACAAAGACAGCTTATAGTAAACATGTGACAAATAAATTGTCCAACAATTGAAGGAGGAGAATTAATAATGAAGAAAATTGGTTTGTTAGCCTTAGCTGGAGCAATAACATTGGGAGGAGTGAGTGCTACTAGTGCTTTTGCAAAATATGATAGTAACGTAAAATACTTTAATAAAGATCATTTTCAAGAAAAATGGAATGAGCTTAGTGATGAAGAAAAAATGGCAAAGCTAACAGAGCGAGCAGAGCAGCTAGGAATTGACGTAGAAGGCAAAACATTAGAAGAAATCCAAGACTTGTTGAAGGAACAACGTGAACAAAAGCTGCTGGAACGAGCAGAAGAATTAGGTATTGATACAGAAGGCAAAACTGTGGATGAAGTAATAGAGTTAGTGAAGGAACAAGCTCCACACCATAAAGGAAAAAGAATGAATAAAGAAAAGTTTCAAGAAAAATGGAATGAGCTTAGTGATGAAGAAAAAATGGCAAAGCTAACAGAGCGAGCAGAGCAGCTAGGAATTGACGTAGAAGGCAAAACATTAGAAGAAATCCAAGACTTGTTGAAGGAACAACGTGAACAAAAGCTGCTGGAACGAGCAGAAGAATTAGGTATTGATACAGAAGGCAAAACTGTGGATGAAGTAATAGAGTTAGTGAAGGAACAAGCTCCACACCATAAAGGAAAAAGAATAAATAAAGAAAAGTTCCAAGAAAAATGGAATGAGCTTAGTGATGAAGAAAAAATGACAAAGCTAACAGAGCGAGCAGATCAGCTAGGAATTGACGTAGAAGGCAAATCATTAGAAGAAATCCAAGACTTATTGAAGGAACAACGTGAGCAAAAGCTGTTCGAACGAGCAGAAGAATTAGGTATTGATACAGAAGGAAAAACTGTGGATGAAGTAATAGAATTAATGAAGGAACAAGCTCCATCCCATAAAGGGAAAAGAATGAACAAAGAAAAGTTTCAAGAAAAATGGAATGAGCTTAGTGATGAAGAGAAAGAGGCAAAGTTATTAGAAAAAGCTGAGCAGCTAGGAATTGACGTAGAAGGAAAATCACTAGAAGAAATTCAAGAGTTACTAAAAGATCAACGCCAGCAAAGACTAATTCAACGAGCAGAAGAATTAGGAATTGATACAGAAGGTAAAACAGTTGAGGAAATCAAAGAATTACTGAAGGAAGCACGTCAAAGCTCTGAAAATTAAGTGATGAAGAAACCGCCATTGTGTTTTAATGGCGGTTTTTAATGTTGCTCAAATTAACTTAACAGACATCCACTCTAATGAGCCAAAGTCTAATAGCGTGAGGAGTTCAGTCCATTATTAATTGATAAAATAATACATCTTGCCAGCTGTCAAACTTGTAACCAACTTCTTTAAAGGAGCCAATAAATTCAAAACCGAATTTCTCATGAAGTTTAATGCTACTATCATTTCCTTTTGTGATACCAGAAATGATAACATGAAAACCTATTTGTTTAGCTCTTAGTAAAATTTCATTTACTAACTTTGTGGCCACTCCATGTCCTCGCGTATTTTCATCTACATATACTGATAATTCAACAGTTTTAGCGTAAGCTGCTTTTTCTCTAAATGCTGATAGGCAACAATAACCTACAACCTTATTTTCAATCGTAGCTACAATTAGAGGATAATCACTTCCATATTTAGAAAACCATTGTTGTCTTTGTTCGAGCGTCTCCTCTGTTAAATCAAAAGTTGCAGTTGTATTTACAATTGCTTGATTGTAAATGTTTAATATACTCAAAAGATCGTCTTGGTGTGCATCTCTAATAATAACCATCGTCTACTCCTTATTATAAAATTACAAGAGTGTGTATATAGTACGTGATATATTGCTATATTATGATGATTACAGGATTTTTTCAAGATGATAATGAGTGTGCAAAATTAAACAATAAAATTTTATTAGGAAAATAATTCGAAATAATCAAATTTTATTGTAAATGAATGAGTATTCATTTACAATAAAATTACCAGTATTTATATTGGTATTTTAATAAAGGGGTGGAATATATGGCTGTAAAAGAAGAGTTGAAAAATCTTTCTGACAAAATTAATGAAAATCCTGAACACATTGAAGGACTTGATTATGTTTATCAATTTCAAGTATCTGGGGAAGATGAAGGGGCATATCAAGTAGCATTTTCAAATGGAGAGCTAGCATACAATGAAGGTGAAGCTGAAGATCCATCTTGTACAATTCAGTTATCTGGTGAAAATCTAGTAAAGCTGATACACGGTAAATTGAATGCAACATCAGCTTTCATGATGGGACAACTAAAAATCAAGGGAGATTTATCTCTTGCGTTAAAACTACAGTCAATTCTACAAAAATATCAATAATAACAAGAGTAACGCCTTCATTTACTTTGTGATGAGGTGTTACTCTTTTTTTATATTGAGTTACTTGTTCCCACAAGTTGTAACTGATTATATAAATCAGATGTTTTACTATAAAGTAAGATTATCAGTAAATTACGTGCAGTTTACTTAATTTGCTTAAATAAGGTATTGATTTCTACATCCACTTGGAAAAGAATAAAAAAATTAAAAATGACTATTATTATTTAAACAGAGAAGCTCGATATCACCCTTCAAGTAAAAGTTCTATCTACAATGTTAGAAATCTAATTCTGTTTTCTTTAATTCTTATGTTCAGTTTTTGCGACATGATGATTGTGCAAATTACTGATTATAGGAGAATACAAATTTGTTCTTTAACAATTTTCAAAGCATGTGTCAAAAGGAAATGTACTATATGATTATTTAGGATAATTTATGTATAGTAAATAACCTTACTCATATCTAAGAGTAAGGTTATTAATGATTTAGTTAAATACCCATCTTGTTTCTGTTGCTCCCGGTTGTCCTATCGCTTTATAACCCGTGCTTCTAATCTAATCTTTATTAACTTCATATTTTATTTATCTACTTGCGACATATCTATTATCACCTTTTAGAGTATTCAAGAATCTAATTGACATTACATTAAATTTATCTGGTTGATCAACGTTCACAACATGACCACTATCCTCGATAATTTCAAGCTGCGCATGATTGCTTCTCTTCACTACTTCCTCTACTGGAAGTAAGAACATATAATCTTCTTGCCCCATGACATACAAGGTAGGAATATCCAATTCATTTTCTTCAAACTGCACCAACAATGGAACGACATCCTTCGTTAACTTAAACCACTTAACAAATTCTTTTTGACATAGCTTCTTTGCTTGATTAACAAAAAGCAACCGAGATTCCTTATGTCTTTTTTTAGGCATTAAACACCAAGCAAATAATTTATATAACCACATATACGGAACAACTTTTTTCCCTACATTCCCCAAGAACATTAAGGTTTTTACACGGGTGTTTAACCGTATAACAGCACCACCCAAAATCATAGTTTTAACTCTATTGGGCTCAATTTCTGCAATATTTCTAATTAATATCGTTCCTAATGATATTCCCACAAAATGTGCATTTTTAATGTTTAAGTCATTTAATACCTCAATAATATCTAAACTTACATCGGAAAAAGAGTAATTTCTCTTTAAGATCCCTCTATCTTTTGACTTTCCGTGTCCCCTTAAATCTATCAGTAGTACATTAAAGTGCTCCTTAAATGCTTTTAACTGTTTATACCATACTGTTGAACTTCCTCCCGCACCATGAATAAAAACCACCCAATCATGAGCATCGCTTAATTTAAATCTCTTGGAATAAAGCATTATCCAACAACACCTTTCACAAAATACAGTTTAATGGAAATAAAAAACCACAAGCTACAGTACACCCCAATGTACTGTTTGTTTTGTGGTTCCTCCACTTTCTTACGAAATTTAAGTATTCGAGTCATTATGATTTAACAAAGCAATCCTTATACTTTTTCCATTGTTACAAAGGAATAATGGATTCCCTGGTTTTCATCATAATGTTTTTCTTCTTCGGTTACTATGAACCCTTTAGGGACTTCAAAAAATGTATCGCCTTCTATAATTACATCCACTTTAGTTAAATAAATTTTATCAACATAAGGGCTAAATAATTTATATACTTCACCACCGCCGATAACCATATTTTCTTTATCAACGGGTAAATACTTTATGATCTCATCAATAGAATGATAGACATGACATCCTTCTTGTTGATAATTTCTCTCTCTTGTTAAAATATAATTCTCCCTGTTTGGAAGAGGTTTCCCAATCGAATCAAATGTTTTCCTACCCATAATCACGTTTTTGCCTGTAGTTTTGCTCTTAAAATATTTTAAGTCATTTGATAGATTCCAAGGGAGTTTGTTATCTACACCAATTACTCCGTTTTTACTTACAGCGACAATAAATGAAAAACTCACTTATGAACATCCTTTCTAAATTCCAAGAATCCAATCGGCTACTTGTCAAATTACTATTATTCTAGCAAAGGATAGACTATTTGACGAATTGAAAAAAATTACAAAATTATTCAGCTTCTACCTAGATCTTCCTTTAGAGAAATGAGAAACTTTAGCTTAGTTTGTTAACTGAAGCGGGTTGGAATTACAAGTCATTCAAATTTAAAAGCACATCGAAATCATTATTTTGTTTTCCAACCACTCACTATCATCTTCATTTTCTAAAAATCTTCCTGTTTATCTTCAATTAATTCGTATCTGTTATTTAACCAAACGATATTTCCAGCAACCATTTCTAGTAATGTAGAAATCACCAATCCATAATAAGTAATTATATAGAAACCGGAGTTATTTTTATCAACATAACATTGGGCAGCAGAAGGATGATAACCTAATATTGATCCTAACCTTTCATTTATGGTGCATATTTGATTTAACGTTAGTGCTAAACAACAGAAAAGACACTACATGTACATGCGTTAATTTTTTTGTAGCTAAACACTGTTCAACGTAAAAACAGCCGTACCCAATAATATCTTAAGTAGATATTATTGGGTACGGCTCTATATAAGCTACTGTAGATGACTGTCTATTCACATCCATCTATACTACAATTCATCCCAGTTGAAGGAGTTTTAGCAGTTTCTAATTGTTTATTAATAGCACGTTCAATTGAGTCTGATGATTGCACACCTGATAGCTGTTGATTTCCTATTTGGATTGTTGGTACTGCACGAATATTCGCTTCTGTATAAGCGTGTTGAAGTTGCTTTTGATGAACTTGCTCATATTTTCTTGAAACGAGTGATTCTTTGAATTCATTTGCATTAAGACCAACATTTTCAGCAATTGAAGTTAATATCTCAACATCACCTATATCTTGTTCAAGTTGCCAAAAAGCACGGAAGACTGCGTCAGCATACTCATTTCCTTTACCTCTCTCTTTTGCAAACTGCAACCCTTCATGTGTTAAATGAGTTCGAGGGTGTGGAGACATTTCGGGTAAGACCATTTCTACACCAATACGCTCAGAAAGAGGTTTTACTGAATGTTGCCATCCTGTTTGAATATAATTGCTTTCTGGTCTAAGTGGTTCGCTATTTCCTGGACGGAGTTCATATGGCATCCATTCGATTTCAACATCTTTTCCACTCGTTGCTTCTAGAAGTGGTTTCTTTGCTAAGAAACAAAACGGACAAACAAAATCTGAATATACTTTCATCTTTACAGTCATTTTTTCACCTTCATTTATAATTTTTTACATATAATGTCTTAGTAAGTATACAATGAAGGCTTTAAATATGCTAACGATATACATGTTAACTATTGTTGAGAGTTATCTTCAATATTAGAATATCCATATACGGGGTAGTGATCAGAAAATTCATTGTACTTATTTATAATTGCTGTCCATGTTGGTGATTTAACATTAAGCACTTCATTTGTCCAAAAATCAGGTTGTTTATGATTTTTTTCTAAGAATATATAATCTAAATACCTTGGATATCCATCAGGAAATTTATAGGCAACAATTTCATTTGTTTCCGGATCAAATGTTGAGCTATGTCCAGTAAATTGTGTAGGTTCGTTGACATTTAAAGTATCAATCAAAGACTGATACTCATCAACATTATACCTGTTTACATTAAAATCACCGCCAATAAACAGTACCTCATCTAAGGGAACGTCCTTGTCTGTTATAAATTCTGCTATTTCTTGGAATTGTGTTTTTCGAATTCTATTTGCCTCATCAGTGCCACAGCCGGTATCATCAGCTTGGGCATGAGTACCTATAATATGATAATAATCATCTTCCTTTTCAACCTTTACATAAACAAATCCTTTGTTAGCGAAATAATCTACACCACAGCCCTCTTCAAATACATATTGAATTTGCTCAAGAATTGGCCATTTAGAAATAATTGCAACACCCCCATCTTCTGGCACTATATTTGAGTAATGACCTAGCGTTTCATCCCAGCCATCTTTACTTCTTCCTAAAACAGGCGTTTGAAACGGGTACTCTTCCGCTATGTTATTAAGTAATATTTTCGAAGAGTTATTATCATATAGCTCATTAAATATGATTGCATCCTGACCTTTTATGTAGTCTGCCTCACTAATAAAAGTTGCTCGATCTTTTTGCCCCCAGCTGGAAGCATAAGTAGGCATAAGAAAAACATTATGTTGTAACAATTTAAAATCGTTTGGATAATGACTTGAAGCGAATGATTGATGAAAATTGATCGTTATTCCAACTAAAAAAGCGCAAAATAAAAGAGTGATATACTTTTTCAATTGTCAAACCTCCAGTCTTTTAATTATGCTGTTATTAAATAGATAGTTGTTTTGCGTTTTTTTAAATAAACACGAACACAACTAAGTTTCGCCGTGTAAATTCTTTTATAAATCGATGACTGTTGAGAAAAGGACTTCTTTATCTTCTGGTTTAGGAACGATAACAACAAAGATTAATAAATAGCCTCTTGTATATATAATCTCATTGGAATAGTTAGATGACAGGTTTATGAAATTTGTACTATTATATATGTGGCTAACAGATAGTAGGGAAATAGCCAAAAATAAAGAGACGGCATAACATAACTGTTATCCGTCTATAATTTTTGAAAATAAACTTTGAGTTCAAATAATATTTACTACGATGGTTTATTTACTTTTGACTCTTTTAATGAACTAAACCAACCATCTAGTGACCATTGCTTACTTCCATTAATCGCTAAATATAATGCCATAGCTAGTAATGCAAGATCTAATTCATAGCCAGCCATAGTACCATTACCCGTAAAACCAACATCGAGTTTTACTTTAAATATTGCTACAATCATAATAATGCATAGGAGACTGCCTGTAATTCTTGTTCCTAAGCCTAATATGAGTGCAGCACCTCCGATTACTTCAACTAAAGCTACAACATAAGCAAAGAAACCAGCGATACCCATACCGTCAAACCAAGTTGAAACCTGATCAATTCCTGTTTGAAACTTGTCGAGTCCATGAATAAAAAAAGTAACACCTAAAACGATCCGTAAAATGATTGCACCTAACTCATGTTTGTTTGTCACGGTAATCCTCCATTCCTAAATTTTATAGTCAAATAAGAAGAGATAAGCCTACGCTACATTATATTTTGCTGATAATTGATTATGACAGTGGGACATGCTTAAAAGTCATTTTCATCAAATAGAATAAAGCTACTGAAAAAACGATAATAGATTGTTATTCAAGTTTTGGAATAGCTACAAAGTAACAAAAATTAAACGAAAAAAATTCGTGAATTTTGTTTCGTAAAGTTAGGATGAATAATAGAGGAAAAAGCCTAAATTAGTAACGAAAAAGCCTTTACAAAATAAAAAAAACTGTTAACCTTAAACTATGGAAACGCTTAATTTATTTATGAATATTATATAATTTACGAAACTATTCGGAGGTGAAGGATAACTGAAAAAATAAATAAATGTTAAACCTGGTCTAATATCAAATATGCTGCTTTTTCTTATTGACTGTTCTCGTATAGACTGTTGTTTTCATACGAAAAAATAAACACATATACAACTAGATTTCGTGGCATCTCTCTTCTATAAAACGATGACTGATGAGTAAAACGACATCTTTTTACTATCCATTTGGGAACTATAGCAACAAATTTTACGAAAAGAGCCTTCTTTATTAGACTAGACTTTTTATTAACATTTTTACGTTTTCTTCAAGATTTTATTTATGTCAGTACTACTGACAATCTTATTAGAAAAGGGAACTGGCTATGAAAGTAACTATTAAAGATATTGCAAAAATGGCGGGTGTCTCACCGGCAACAGTATCGAAAATTATTAATAATTATAAGGATGTAGGTGAAGAGACACGACAAAAAGTGCTCGATATTATGGAACAGACGGGATATCGTCCATCTTATTCGGCTAGATCTCTTGCTATGCAAACGTCTAACATTATCGGAGTCATTTATGCAGGTAACGTTAATGCTGATTTTAATCATCCATTTTTTATTGAGGTCATGAATTCCTTTAAAAAGTCTATTGGATCATTAGGATATGATTTACTATTTTTTTCCAATGAAAAATTTAATGGTGGTAACGAAAACTATCTAGAAAGATGTCGTCACTACCAAGTAGATGGTTGCATTGTGATTAGTGGAGAAGAAATCCAATCCTCCATATTTGATTTAGTTAAAAGTGAGATACCGTGTATTGGTGTTGATTTGCAATTAGATGGCAAACGTTCTTCTTATATTATGAGCAACAATGTGAAAGTAGGAAAAAAGGTAGTAGAGCACTTTTATTTATCGGGGTACAGAGATATAGGTTTCATAGGTGGAATGAAAAATTCACCTGTCACAGCTTATCGTTTGGAAGGGTTTAAGAAAAAAATGGCTGACTTTGGGTTAGTTGAAAATGAAGACTGGGTTACCTACGGAGATTATTTTGAGGAAAGTGGCTACCAATGTATGCTGAAGATATTACAAGCGAAAACATTACCTAGAGCAATATTTGCAGCCTCTGATTTGATGGCATTTGGAGCACTAAGAGCTGTTAAAGAAAGAGGATTGCGCGTGCCAGAAGATATTGCGATTGTTGGGTGCGATGATATCGATGCATGTAAATACACTGAACCTCCATTAACATCTATTAAGCAAGACAAGAGTAAAATAGGTAAATTAGCTGCCTATATGCTAGTAGATTTAATAGAAGATCATGTCCAATCAACTAACTTAATGGTCGAACCAGAACTTGTCATTCGAAAATCTTGTGGCTCTCATTTGGCAGAACATTAATTGATGTTCTGCTTTTCCTTGGTCAGTTTCATGTGAATTCACAGTAATATAAGCTCTATTTAGCCACTTAAAAAAGCTATATGAACGAGAGAAGGACTTTTATGAAAAAAATATCATTCATTGCAATTATTATGTTTATCATTATAAGTTTCGTTTATATAAAAGATTTATTGAGCGGTGGAGGGGAGTTAAGGATCTTGGACAATGGATATGCTAAAGGCATGAATATAAATAACTTAGAGATAGCTGTTGAAGCTGGCTCTACACATGGCTCAACGAAAGTGATTGCTAATGCTGAGAAAGGTAACCATTTGGTTGTACTCATTTCACAGGACAAAGTTTTAGAACGAAGTGAAGGGGAGTTCGTTCCGACCGGGAAAATGGCCATAAATCCATATCAATCGGGTGACGATATTTCAGGTGTGGATGCCAGCATTAATAAATACATAGCTGTATATGAAGCAAATAACAGGAATCAAGTTGTGAAAGCCGCATTAGTTCAGCTAAATAAGCACCAAATCACTCCTGAAAAGTGGGATTTAGTATGGGCTGATGAGTTTGATGGGGAAGACATAGATATCAGTAAATGGAACTATATTGAAGCTGGAAATGGCTTTGGTAATAACGAACTTCAGTTTTATACTTCAAGACAAAAAAATGCACGTTTGGATGGGAAGGGCAACTTAATTATTGAAGCACATATGGAAAACTATGAACAAAGGGAGTATACTTCCGCCAAATTAACAACCGAAGGTAAAGGTGACTGGACATATGGCAAATTTGAAATTCGTGCTAAATTGCCAGAAGGACAAGGGATTTGGCCTGCCATTTGGATGATGCCAAGCGATTATGAAATGTATGGGAAATGGCCTTCATCCGGAGAAATTGATATTATGGAGCTGTTGGGCCATAAACCAGGAACTGTGCACGGAACAATCCATTACGGTGTACCTTGGACGCATACAGGAGGCTTTTTTACATTGCCAAATGAGGAGAAATTTTCAGATGATTTCCATGTTTTCTCCATTGTATGGGAACCAGGTGAAATACGTTGGTATGTTGATGGTATTTTATACTTAAAACAACAAAAGTGGTTTTCAAAACTGTCAGATGCAAATGACAAATTTAACTATCCGGCACCGTTTAATCGTGATTTTTATATACAGCTTAATTTAGCTGTTGGTGGGAATTGGCCAGGTAGTCCAGATGAAACAACTTTGTTTCCTCAACAATTCCTAATTGATTACGTACGAGTGTATCAATTGGATGGAGAGTATAGACAAGTTGATGAAAGTTTACATAGTGGTTACTGAGTTTAATTAAACTGTTGAGCCTATAAATGTACTTTTGGAGATTTCTAAACCGTTTTCGACTTTTTTCTTTATTTTAATATATAAATAGAGTTCTTTTTTAGATAGTAGGTAATTTTACTATAATTTTTTTAAAAAAATCACTTTACAAGTAGGCATTTTTGAGTAATAATGAAATTGTAACGAAACCGCTTTCAGTGATGAAGGCAGAAAACATAGTATTTTATACACAAATTATATTTGAGGGGGAGAAACATGAGTAAGAAAGTGTTTTCGAAATTTGCAATGTTTACATTAGCTATTGCACTTATTTTTAGTGTTGCTGCTTGTTCTGGTAATGATGGCGCTTCAAATGGCTCTAGTGAAGGTACAAGTAATGAAACAGCTACTAATGATAGCAACCAAGAAGAGCAAAAAGATAAAGTTACATTAAAAATGTTAGGTTGGACAAATAAAGCGGTAAATGATTATATTACAGAACTTAACGAAGCATTCATGGAGGAATACCCTGAGGTAGAGGTTGAATACACAGTCACTGCATCAGACGACGTGTATAAGCAATTAATGCAATCTAGATTAGCTGCTGAAGATGTTGACCTATTCCCTAACTTATCTGGTTTTATCTTATCACCACAAGAGTGGTCGCCGGGAGCTGAAAAGCCAAACTGGCAACAATGGATTGAAGCTGGACAAATCGCTGATTTAACTGGTGAATCTTTCTTAGATAACTATAACGCTTCTGACATCGAAAATGGTGGAATGTTTGACGGTAAAGTGTATGGTGTGCCAGTTGGTACAACTGCATTTACAGGCTTATACTATAACAAAGACATTTTTGCAGATCATGGTTTAGAAGTTCCGACAACTTGGGATGAGTTCATAAACGTGTTAGACACATTACAAGATAATGAAGTTACTCCACTTGCTTTTGCAGGTAAAGATACGTGGCCATTAGCAATCACTGTTCAAGGCTTACAAGCTTCAATTTTAGGTGATCAATTAGAGTTTATCAGAGGCTTATGGACTGGTGAAAGCAAATTTACTGATGAAAAACCTCTAGAAGTATTAACAAAAGCTCAACAAATGATGGGATACGCAATCAATGGATTTATGGGAATTGATTATGCAACATTACCTTCATTATTTACATCAGGTCAAGTAGCAATGATGGGTGATGGTGCATGGAAAGCACCAGAATTAACAAAAGACTTTCCTGATTTGAATTTTGGATACTTCCCAATCCCTGGTAGTGACAACGCTGAGGATAATAAAAGCTTAGCTGGTAAGTATGATATGACATATTTAGTAGCAGAAAATGCTCCAAATAAAGAATATGCAATTAAATGGTTAGAGTTCTTCTCTCAACCAGAAAATTACACAGAGTTTGTTAATGCATCAGGAATGCTGCCAGTTCAACCAAATGTAGTAGCTGACAGTGAATTTGTAAATGAGATCTCTCCATATTTACAAGAGTTCAAGCTTGGTTATGAGCAATTATTCATCAATAGACCAAACGCTGGTGAGCACATTGCGAATGCAGGTGTTCATGCTGAATATATTGCACCAGGTGGACCGATCGAAACAGCTCAAGAATTAGCGGAAATTCAACAACAAGAATGGGAAGACGCTGAAGGCAACTAAGCCCTTCTATTAAAAATATTACTGCTAATTAAGGGCCTGAAATCAGGCCCTTAATTTATCCCAAAAACTACTAGCTTTTGAAGCTCGTGAGGTGAGACTTATGTATCCTTTTGGAAAAGGGAGATCTAGACTGTATCCATATCTCTTTTTGTTACTCCCTTTAAGTTTATATGTTGCATTTTTATTTGGTCCCTCAGTTTTCACAGTAATCTTTTCATTTACTGATGTTACTAGTGTACCTGGGCAGGGGTTTTCTTTTGTAGGTTTAGATAATTATAAAGAAATATTTTTCTCTTCGAATACCCCAGAAAGATATGCAGCAATTCAGAGAACTATATATTTCGCAATTGTTGTAACAGTTATTCAAAACTCTGTTGGTTTACTTATGGCCTTAGTATTAAATCAAAAATTAAAAGGTGATAAGTTTTTTAGATCAGTATTTTTTATTCCTGTATTGTTAGGGGTAACAGTTGTTGGTCTAATTTGGCAGCTAATGTTTAACCCTATTAATGGACCTGTTCAAAAAATATACGGTTTATTTGGTTATTCGGACACATTCTTTGGAAATTTTGAACATGCTTTTGAGTATATTATGTTTGTACAAATATGGATGTATATGGGTTATTCAATGCTCATTTTCCTTGCTGGTTTACAGACTGTACCAAAAGATTTATACGAAGCAGCCTACATTGATGGTGCAAATAGTTGGCAGTCATTTAAAAATATTACTTTCCCGATGATTGCTCCTGCTTTTACAGTAAATATTTTGCTATCAATTATTGGAGCACTTCAAACTTATGACATCATTATCGTCTTAACACGAGGGAACTTTAATACGAGTACGATAGGATTCGATGTTTACAGCGAAACATTTAGAAGTAATACGATTGATTTAGGATTACCAGCAGCTTTATCGATGATCCAATTTTTAATCGTTCTCATTTTTGTCGTTGTGTCACAGCATTATTTACGAAAGAGAGAGGTGGGATAAGACATGAAAACATCCAAATCAATAAAATTTTTAAGCTATTTCTCCGTGTTTATCATGCTAGTACTATATCTTGTGCCACTTCTCTTAGTTGTAAATACAGCTTTTAAGACAAATGCAGAGTTTATTATTAGTCCAAACTCAATTGCAGAAAACTTTAATTTTAAAAACTTTTTAGATGCATGGGAACAAGGAGCTTTCTCGACATACGTATGGAATACCTTACTGTATACTGGTGTCTCAACTGTTATCGTTATCATCTTTTCGATATTTGCTGCATTCCCAATTGCTAGAGGTTATGTAAAATGGAGTGGATTGCTTTATATCTTTTTTACAATGTCGATGTTTCTACCAAACCCAATTGTTCCTCAATTTAGAATGATGGTTGAGACAGGGCTATATAATACTCAACTTGGTTACATCTTAATTCGTTCAACAGGATTTGGTGTCGTTTTCATTTTGTTTGTTGGTTATATTAAATCGATTAGTAAGGAATTAGATGAAGCAGCAAGTATTGATGGCTGTGGCTACGGTCGATACATGTTTTCCGTCATCATGCCATTAATGAAGCCGATTATTGCTACAGGAATCGTATTAACTGCCATTGGAACATGGAACGATTTGCTAGGACCAATCCTCTACTTATCAGATAGTAAACTTTGGTCGATTTCAGCAGGTTTATTAAATTTCCAAGGACAATATGGTAATAACTGGCCATTGCTATCATGTGGTATTTTAATCGTGGCAGCTCCACTATTAATCTTATATATCTTCCTTCAAAAATATATTATTGAAGGTACGATGTCTGGAGCTGTAAAATCATAACGTGAGGTAGGAGCGCATCCTACCTTTTTGTTTAGTAAAGGCTATTTTCCCATTGATTGTTGTTTTTTATATTAGAATTCTAAACAGATGCTCAAATAGAGTTCGTGGCATCTTTTCTAATTATAACGGTGAGACCAGCTTTCAAATTTGGTAATAATAGCTAGAAAGCTAAAGTAAAGAGCCTTAATAAAAGCAGGTTTTAATATCGTTTGTCATCCTACGTAAATGAAAATAATGATTGTGTTGTCCGCGCTAGTTCTTCGACTTAAGTGAGCAACGATACTCTAGTCTTCCAATAATGTTACAACTCTAATTAACACATAACCAAAATAGGTAAGTTTGTTTTGATAAGAGGATAATTATTGTTACGCATCTATTTTAGGATGTTACGAAAAAAATTCGTGAATTTAGTCATGTTAAAAAAGCTGAAATATCAGTGTTTTTTTTAAAAAACACCTTTACATTATTATAAAAACCGTCGATAATTATACTATAAACCGAAAGCGGTTTCGTTGCTTTGGTAAAGGGTTAAGATAATTGTAACGAATACTGTAATTATAATAAATTATGTTGAGACTCTTTTTCGAATACTGAAAACTGCATAAGATGGTGAATAGACAATAAGATGACCTTTTGCTAAACAAAAATATTTGTATTTCTATGTCAACAATAGGTCGTTTAATGAAAGAGGAGATGAATATTATGTTAGCACAAAAATCATTCCCTAAAGGCTTTGTGTGGGGTACGGCTACTTCTTCATATCAAATTGAGGGAGCCATTGAAAAAGACGGACGTTCAGAATCGATTTGGGATACCTTTTGTAGAGTACCTGGCAAAGTTGTAAATGGAGATAACGGTGATATCGCATGTGATCATTACCATAAAATTGAAGAAGATGTAAAATTACTTGCAGATTTAGGCATCAAACATTACCGATTTTCAGTTGCATGGCCTAGAATATTCCCGCAAAAATCAGTTGTAAATCAAGCTGGTTTAGATTTTTATAAGCGCTTATTAGCAGAGTTGAAAAAATACGATATTAAACCTGCATTAACTATTTATCATTGGGATTTGCCTCAATGGATTCAAGATGAAGGTGGCTGGGTTAATAGAAACATAGTTGATTATTATATGGAGTATGCTACTACTCTATTCAATGAGTTTGGTAATGAAGTACCAATGTGGTTCACACATAATGAACCTTGGTGTGCAGCATTTTTAGGATATGGTGAAGGTGTCCATGCACCTGGACATCAAAATTGGAGAGAAGCGATTATTGCTTCGCACCATATCTTTTTATCACATGGCTTAGCAGTACAGAAATATAAAGAAATGAACCTACCTGGCGAAATAGGGATTGTACTAAATCTTCAGCCTGCTTACCCTGCAACTAATTCTGAAGAGGATATTGCAGCAACAAAAAGACAAGACGGCTATAGTAATCGCTGGTTCTTGGATCCAATTTTTTACGGTAAGTACCCTACTGATATGCTTGAATGGTTTAAAAATGAAGTTGGTGAATATGACTTTATTAAAGAAAATGACTTAGCTACAATAAATAACCCAGGTGACTTTCTTGCGGTCAATTTTTATAGTCGATCAGTTGTTGCAGCTGGAGAAGAAAACCAACTATTAAAGCTAAATCACATCCCACAAGAGGGTGAGCATACAGATATGGGATGGGAAGTACACCCTGAATCATTATATGTATTACTTAAACGTCTGCAATCTGAATATACTGAGCTACCAATCTACATCGCTGAAAATGGTGCTGCAATGAAAGATGAGTTAGTGGCAGGAGTAGTTGATGATAAGGACCGTATTGCCTATGTTCAATCACATCTTGAAGCATGCCACCGCTTCATTGAAGAAGGTGGGAATTTAAAGGGATACTATTTATGGTCATTTATGGACAATTTTGAGTGGGCATTTGGTTATGAAAAACGCTTTGGTATGGTATATGTTGATTATAAAACACAACAGCGTATTCCGAAGGAAAGTGCTAAATGGTTTACAAATGTTATGAAAGAAAATGCCATCGTACAACCGGTATTAAAATAACTTAACATCATATTAATGATAAAAAGCAGGAACGTATTGGATTTAACAATATGTTTCTGCTTTTTTAGTTGGCTATGTTTTTTAGAGAGTCATTTCCATTCAAACCAAGTTGGTGAAAGGTAGGCTTCTTTGATAGACATTTCAGGAGTATTTAGTTAATTTTATAATATTCCTGCTCACTTACATAGTTGATATTGTGACAAAGACATACGCGATCGCAACCATAAAAATAGTCCCAATCAAACCTGCAATAAAAGCTTTTATCCCATACAAACGGAATGACTGTGTATCAATCATAAGACCGAGGGCAGCCATTGCTGTTCCTATAAGAATATACGCAATCATTACTAGAAAATCACTTATATGAACAGGAATACTAATAAACGTATTTAACATACTCATAGATAAAAATCCTATGATAAACCAAGGAAATGGTAGCTTGTTTCCTGCTGAATTATTATTATTCATACGATACATGTGACCTATGATAATTGCAATAGGAACCAATAACAGTACACGAGTAAGCTTAATGATGACCGCGATATCCGTGGCGGATTTACCACGAACATCTGCGGCAGCAACTACATGTGCTAACTCATGAAGTGATAAACCGGACAATATTCCATATTGTATATCTGATAAAGGCAACTTAGCTGAAAAAAGTACAAATATAAGTGTAAATAAAGTTCCTAATAATGCAATTATAGCAATACTAATGGTAATTTGGTCATTTTTTGCTCTCATCTGTGGAGCAATTGCAACAATTGCGGCTGCCCCGCAAATCCCAGTCCCACATGCAGTTAATAACCCAATATTGTTGTTTACATTCATTCTTTTACTTAGTATTACTATTACAATAATCGTTATAATAACAATGATTATTATGCCACTTAGAACATTTGTCCCAATCTCAATAATTGATTTTATGTTAAGACGAATTCCAAGAATAATAATACCTAACCGAAGTAGTTTTTTGCTAGAAAATTCAATTCCAGCAGAATAATTTTGTTCAACGCCTAAAACTAAGCGCCACACGATCCCTAAAATTAGTGCTATGACTAATGCACCAACTATTTCTAAATATGGTAGAGTCGATAGGAATTTAGCAACGGTTGCAAGTAAAAACGTTAAAAAAACTCCAATAATAAATGCTCTATTATTTTCCTTTATACGCGATTTTCTGTGAATTTGTGGCTGATTTTCTTGCAGTAATGTCAAAATGACCACCTCATTTCTTAACCCCATCTTACGTTGATAATAAGAAAAGGGGAAATGAGATATTATTATGATAATCATAGGAAATTCTAATAACAGCCTAGTCTTCTTCTACAAGTGTGTACATCGATTTAACTTCATATGATAAAAGCTGAAGTTACATAATTTATTTTAACTGCTTATTTTTACAAAATCTTGTATAGTTGTAATAAGTTAAACGCTGTTACAATTTTCTAGCATGTTAAGTTAGCAGTTCAAAAGGAAAGTGAGGATAAGAGATGAATATTGATGCGTTAAAAATTTTTGTTACAGTAGCAAAGTACAAAAACTTTTCTCGAGCTGCTGAACATTTAAACTTTTCACAACCGACTATTAGTTTACATATACGCAATTTAGAAGAAGAATTTAACGAACAGCTTCTTTATCGTTCTCCAAAATATGTTGAATTAACAAAGGCTGGTAAAGTGTTGTATAGAAACGCAAACAAAATTTTAACATTGTATAGCAATACGAAAGATGAAATTAACCATTTAAGTAATATTGTAAGTGGGAGCATAAAGATTGGAGCAAGTTATACAATTGGTGAATATTTATTACCAAAGTATTTAGCGCAGTTTACATCTGCGCACCCAGAGGTTGATATTGAAGTTGTGATTAAAAATACAGAAGAAATAACAGAATTAATAAGACAAGCTCGTTTGGATATTGGGCTGATAGAAGGTAAGATCGAAAACAATGATCTTGTTGTAAAGCCCTTTTTAGAGGATGAAATGGTTCTTGTTACATCTCCTTCATCACCAATCGCTTCAAAAGATAATATTTTACCAGCTCAGCTTAATAATCAAACTTGGATATTGCGAGAGATTGGCTCTGGAACTCGAGCATATAGTGATTATTTAATCAAGGAATGGAATTTATCTATTATGCGCTCTTACATATTTAATTCAAGTCAAGGGATTAAGGAAGCGGTTTTGAATAATCTTGGCATTGCCATTCTGTCACATATTATAGTGGAAAAAGAATTAGAACGTGGTGAACTCGTAGCGATTTCAATAAATAAAGCACATTTCACAAGAACGCTATCATTTATTCATCAAACCAATCATTCATTTTCTATGGCTGAACAAGTTTTTGTGAATGAAATGCTAGAAAAATAAGAGCATGATCATTGTTCTTATAAAAGATATATCGGATTATCTAGTAGAAATGAAGATATATCTTTATTTTTGCATAGCGTGTATTTATAATGTTTAACAAATACTAAACATTTAGTATTAAATGTTTAGTTAGATGAAGGAGTGATTAAATGACACGAACAATGGTACTTGGGCTTCTTAAATCTAATGGACCAATGTCAGGTTACGAAATTCAACGAATGATGGAATCATCGAATACAGAAATGTGGGCAAACGTGAAACCTGCTTCCATTTACCATGCATTGAAAAAACTACAAAAAGAAGCAAAGATTGAATTAGAGAAAGTTGAACAAACAGGCTTAAGAACGAAGTCTATTTTTAGAATTACAACGAAAGGAGAAGCTGAATTAAATCGTTTACTCATTGAGTCATTGGCAACATCTTCGGTAGTATTTCCGACAGCTTTATATACATCGTTAACGTTTATAGACAATATATCAAATGATGAAATATTATTATCATTAGAAAAACAGAAAAACGAAGTCATTTATATTTATGAAACGATGAAGTCAGGCTATGCAGAGAAAGAAAAAATGTTTGGGTCTGTACCACATCAAGTGAAAATAATATTTGACAATATGTATAGCCAATGTGAATTGCAACTGAAATGTATTAATGACATGATCGAGTTTGCGAGGGGAGGAGAAAAGAGTGATAAAGAACAAGCAAAAAACATCAAATAAAACAGTGCTATTCATCGTGTCAATTGCGATATTTACAGATATGTTAATGTATGGTTTAGTTGTACCATTTCTGCCGATTTATGCTACTGATCTAGGAGCATCTCAATCCTTCGTAGGTATATTGTTTGCTAGTTATGCTATTGCTTTATTTATAGCTACCCCATTTTCTGGAGCCTTGGCAGATCGAATTGGAAGGAAAAAAATGATTACGATAGGGTTACTAGGCTTAGGGGTAACTACAATAGTATTTGCTATGTCTACATCATTGTGGCTCCTTGTTATTGCACGTGCTTTGCAAGGAGTTGCAGCCTCAATTCCTTGGTCTGCAGGGCTTGCGTTTGTTGCGGATGTTTTCCCAAGTGAAGAACGGGGGAAAGCGATGGGAATTGCCATATCAGGCCAATCAGCTGGTGTATTATTTGGCCCTCTATTTGGAGGCTGGCTTTTTGAATTAGGTGGATATAAGTTGCCTTTTTTTGTGGCAGGTGGGATTAGCTTATTGACTGCACTTCTTAGCTTTTTTTGTCTTCGGAGTATAACAGAGACAAAATCTGAGCGGTTCGTCTCATCTTTTGGCATACTTCGTCAAAGACAAATTCTTATCATCGCAGGAATCGCAGCAATAGGTGCAGCAGTTTTTGCGAGTATTGAGCCAACTTTACCGATACACATAACAAATAACTTACATGCCTCGCCAGGAATGATTGGATTACTCTTCGTTATCCCACCACTAGCTTATGGAATAATAGCACCTATTATTGGGATTTTGTCTACTAAAATAGGACATGTGAAATCGGTCATGTTAGGTATTGTACTAGTTGCAGTTGTATTACCGTTAAATGCTCTGCCTCAATCCATCGGGTATCAAGCTGTCACACTTGCCTTGTTAGGTGGTAGCCTTGGAATCGTACTCACACCAGCTCTTCCTAAATTGGCTGATATATCAGAACAAGCCGGAGTTACTTCACAAGGTATCATATTCGCAGTCTTCAATACTGCATATTCGTTTGGTATGATTGTTGGTCCATTAATAGCAAGCCTATTGACTGCATCCTTTGGACTTACGATCGCCTATGCAATGTTAAGTATTCTCTTCATTATATACTTAATTCCTTTATACAAACTTTCAAATACTCATTCTAAAGAGGTTAATACACATGAATAAGAGGGAGAACGGATGAGTTATTCAAAGGTATTAAGCGAGTTTAATATAATAGAAGGTCACGAAAATGAACATCATATTATTATTCAGGTAACCAAAAAGAACCTTCCTTCACATTGTCCGTATTGTCTGTCCTTAGCTAACTTATATAAATATGGAACTAGAAAACACATGATTGTCGATATCCCTATTCGTTCAAAACAAGTAATTTTAGAGATTAACAGGAAAAGATATAAGTGTAAAGAATGCTTTACAAGCTTTTGGGAACCTTTAGAAAGTGTTGATCAAAAAAGACTGATGACGACAAGGCTTGTGAAATTTATAGAAAGGGAGACTTTGAAGAATAAATTTATAGACGTCGCTAGAGCAATAGGAGTGAATGAGAAAACGGTGAGGAACGTCCATAATGATTATGTCAAAGACAAAGAGGCTCATTAGCAAAAAAGGATGAAAGGTGATCCTGAGATTAAATAGTATCTGACAAAGCCTATTATTATTTTAAGAAGCCTTTTTTGTTGTTATTGAGATTACTATATACATCAAAAATAATATTATGAAATTGACCTCATTTTAAATGAACGCTTTTTTATCTGTATTTTTTTCGTAGTACAATGCGAAAACAGCCAATAAAGAGATTATAAATACTTACTCCCAATGTGAAAATAACTACGAGGTTTAAGAAAAAATAGAGGCATAAATAGTGCTACAGCTCTTGAAATGCTAATGGAAAGGTATAACTACTTAATTATCGTAGATTATACCTTCTTAGTTTAATAGCAAGTATTGATATAGGTAACTAACTTAAATGTACTAAGTTAGTTACCTTCTATAACATCTGAAAAATTTCTAGAAGCAATCCAGGTGATCAAGTAGCTTAATAAACTACCGCTGAAAAAAATGATGAACCCTGGAAAGGCACTTGAAATGAAGTATATGCCAATTACTCCAAGTGCCATCATAATCGTTCTAATCGGATGTAGGATGCCTATAGAAAATGCACGTTGAATATATTGGAATATATTTAATTCATAATGAGCATATATTGGAAATAGATTTAGAATCGTAATGATAAACAATGCAGTAAGTAACAATGTACTTCCAAGTAAGATTATACCTAAAGCACTATTAAGCGACTTCACGTATACAAAGTCTACGTATAACCCAAATCCTAAGATAATTAGTAAAAAACCTAACATATTTGCCTTCAAGAAATCACTTCGAAAATAACTCCAAAAAGTCTTGAAAATAGGGATGTCTATATCGCCTTTAATCCACTTTCTGGAAATAGAGAACATCGCGGTTGTCGCAGGGAATACACCCAAAAAAACTAAACCAACTAATGAAAATAAAATCCAATAAAGATTAAGTAGTAAGAACCGTGTAATCCACTCGGTTATCGTATAGATCCTGTCCATGTATGTACCCCTCTTTCTTCAAGGCTGTTTTCGCTTTGATGGTTGTTAAAATACGTATACTACTTTTCTTCCACAAAGTGATGAGAAAAAGCAATCACCAAATAATCGAGAAGAGCCTTCTTTAAAAATCAGTCTAAATCCAATAATTTTTGTACATATTCTTTAGTATAGAATTTCAACCTTTAATCAGTCAATAAACAGAAATTTCAGCATAAAAAAAGAGTTCTCTTACGATAGTCAATAATTAATTGAGAATTCTCTTATAGTAATAAAATAAAGAAAATATTTGTAATAGAGACGTAATTGTAATAACAAATAAAAACTCAGAATAGTATAAAAGTAGCAATTGTAGTTACCTAGAGTAGGAAGGTGAAACTATTAAATGTCAACGTTATTGGAAGTGAAAAATTTAAAGACATACTTCTTTCGTAAAAAGAAAGCTATTCCAGCAGTTGATGGGGTTGATATAAAAATTAATAAAGGAGAAACAGTAGCCTTAGTTGGCGAATCTGGTTCAGGTAAGAGTATAACATCGCTATCGATTATGAGACTAGTTCCGAGTCCTGGCGGAAAAATAGTGGATGGTGAAATTCTTTATGATGGAAAAGATCTGGTGGAAATACCAGAAAAAGAGATGCTGAAAGTGCGAGGAAATGACATTTCAATGATTTTCCAAGAGCCGATGACATCATTAAATCCTGTGTTGAAGATTGGTGAACAAATAACAGAAGTTTTAATCTACCATCAAAAAATGTCAAAGACTGAAGCAAGAATTAAGGCAATCGAATTATTAGATATGGTTGGTTTTTCTCGAGCAGCTGAAATCATAGATGAATACCCTCATAGATTATCAGGAGGGATGAGACAAAGAGTAATGATTGCAATGGCTATGAGCTGTAATCCTAAGTTATTAATAGCGGACGAACCTACAACTGCATTAGATGTTACTATTCAAGCGCAAATATTGGATTTAATGAGAAATTTAAGCAAAAAATTTAACACTTCAATTCTATTAATTACACATGATTTAGGTGTTGTTTCAGATATAGCAGATAGAGTTGTAGTGATGTATTGCGGCCAAGTTGTTGAGGAAGCAAATGTAGAGGAATTATTTGATAATCCACTTCACCCATATACTGAAGGTCTAATTAATTCTGTACCTTCCATAGATGGGGAAATAACACGCTTACAATCAATTGAAGGGACTGTTCCCTCCCCAGAGCACTTACCGAAAGGCTGTCGTTTTGCACCACGTTGTTCAAAGGCATTTGACCAATGCTTTAACGAGATACCCTTATTAACGAAAAAAGTTTCCAGATCTGTACGCTGTTTTTTACATGAAGAAGAGGAGGAAGGAGTATGAGTGTAACATCAGTTGAAAAAAGCGAAGCGGTTCAAAACGAACAAACATCACCAATACTTCAGTTACACAACTTAAAAAAACACTTTCCTATAAAGAGTGGCATTTTACAAAGAACAGCAGGTCACTTAAAAGCAGTTGATGGGATAAGTTTTTCCATTAACAAGGGAGAAACAATAGGCATAGTCGGCGAATCTGGTTGTGGAAAGTCTACAATTGGTCGTACAGTAATTAGACTGTATGAACCTACAGATGGAAAAATCATATTTAAAGGTCAAGATATTTCACATATGCGTGAAAATGAATTAAGGCAAAGTGTTCGGAAAGATATCCAAATGATATTCCAAGACCCATATGCTTCATTAAATCCAAGAAAAACACTTCGTTCAATATTAAGAGAACCTTTGAAAATCCACAACTTGTATAGTGGAAAAGAACGTGATGAATATATTGGTCAATTATTAGAAAAGGTGGGTTTAAATTCTTCCTATATCAATCGTTATCCGCATGAATTTTCAGGTGGACAGCGTCAACGTATTGGGATTGCCAGAGCCATTGCATTACATCCAGATTTAATAATCGCTGATGAAGCTGTTTCGGCATTAGATGTATCTGTACAAGCCCAAATCATCAACTTATTAGAGGATTTGCAAGAAGAATTTGGCTTAACTTATATCTTTATTTCACATGATCTAAGTGTTGTTAGACATATAAGCGATAGAGTTGGAGTAATGTACTTAGGGAACTTAATGGAGCTAGCACCAAAAAACAACTTATATTCAGAACCACTTCATCCATATACACAAGCCTTACTTTCTGCTGTACCCGTAACAAAGAATAAGGGAGCTGTTCCAAGGGAAAGAATCGTTCTACAAGGGGATTTGCCAAGCCCGGCTAATCCACCGGCAGGTTGTGTATTTCATACGAGGTGTCCGGCAGCAAAAGATGAATGCAGCAAGATTGTACCTCAAATAAATGAAGTGAAAAAAGATCATTTTGTTGCATGCCACTTATATAAATAAGTTTAGGGACACAAATTCTTAGAAGGGGGGAGATAAGATTTAATAAATAATTCAAGTCATGACTTTAATTAATTCTTAGGGGGGAGTAAAAACGTGAAATTGAGTAAATCAAATTGGCTTTTATTAAGTCTAATGTTAGTATTTGCACTATTTTTAGCAGCGTGTGGAAATGAAGCAGATGAGCCATCTACTGCGCAAAAAGATCCAGTAACAACAAGTGATGGTGAAGGCGAAGAGGAAGAGGAAGTAGAAGAAACTGAAGAACCAGCAACAACTAATGAACCACAATCTGGTGGGACGTTAATTATGGGCTCTATAGGCGGTCCAACTTTATTTAATTCCATCTACTCTCAAGATGCTTCAAGTGGAGATATTCAAAATCTTATTTTCTCTTCACCAGTTATTGCTAACCCTAACCTTGAAGTGGAATATGATTTAGCAACAGATATTCAAAGCTCTGAAGATGGCTTAACAGTTACTGTAACACTTAGAGATGATGTAAAGTTTCATGATGGTGAGCCACTTACCGCAGATGACTTAGTATTCACATACAGTATTCCTATAAGTGATGAATATATTGGTCCGCGAGGTGGAGATTTTGAATCAATAGAAAGCATTACAAAAATCGATGAATATACTGTTGAATTTAAATTAAATGAAGTAAATGTAGGGTTTATTCCAACAACATTAAACTACCAGGTTTTACCTGAACATATATTAAAAGATGTACCGATTGCAGAATTAGGCTCACATGAGTTCAATACGAAAAATCCCATTGGTTCAGGACCTTTTATTTTTGATGAGTGGAGAGACGGAGAGTACGTGAAAGTTGTGCGGAACGATAATTACTTTTTAGGCGCGCCTTATCTTGAAGAGATCATTTACAAAATTGTTCCTGATCAAAATGCGTTACTAGCACAACTTCAAGCGGGAGATGTGGACTATTACCCTTCTGTTCCAGAAAGTGAAATTGACACGGTAAAGGGATGGGCTGATAGTGCTGGCGTTGTCATTGAAGATGGTCTTGGATTACAGTATAACTTTATTGCTTATAACCAACAAAATGAGATGTTTCAAGACAAAAGAGTTCGTCAAGCACTTACGCATGCTGTAGACCGTGAAGGTATTATTGCAGCAGTGTTGAATGGTGGCGGACAAATAGCACACGTACCAGAAAGCCCATTATCATGGGCATATAGTGATGATGTTCCAGTATTTGAGTATGACCCTGAAAAAGCGAAGCAATTATTAGCAGAAGCTGGATGGGAGGATACTGATGGTGATGGATTCTTAGATAAAGATGGTAAAAAGTTTGCATTTGAAGTTAAAACGAACCAAGGTAATAAAATTAGAGAAGATATAACAGTTATTTTAAAACAACAATTAGAAGAGATTGGTATTGAAGTAACACCAAATATTATGGAATTCAGTGCTTTTGTTACATCCATTACCGCTCCTAACTGGGATTATGATGCGCTAATATTAGGTTGGCTTCTAAACACATTCCCAGATCTAAATGAAATTTACCACTCAAGTCAAAGAGAACAAGGGATGAACTTTGTTTGGTATTCAAACCCTGAATTGGATATTTTATTAGAAGAAGCAAAATCACTAACTGATAGAGATGAATATAAGGATGCATATGCTGAAATTTACAAAATTGTTGCGGAAGACCAACCTTACACATTCTTGTATTATCCTACAAGATATCAAGCCATTCCTTCAAACTTACAAGATTATACCTTCCACTCAAGGCTTGATGTATATCATCCATATAAATGGTGGTTAAAACAGGAATAAATAATTATTTCTATTAAAAGAGGGGTGGGCTTCCCTCCCCTTTATTATTATTGAAGGCAAAGTATTATACAAATTGTAAAATTTAATAATACTTTAATGATAGATATAGCGATTATGTATGAAAAGGAGAGGGAGGTGCAACTTGTTAGCATATATCGTCCGTAGACTCTTCATGACTATTCCCTTGTTGTTAGGTATAACAATTATTTCTTTTGTCATTATCCAAATGGCTCCTGGAGACCCTACTGCCTTGTTAATAGACCCAAGTATTAGCCCGGCTGATAAAGCAAAAATGATAGAAAATTACGGTTTGAACGACCCTATTCATGTCCAATATTTAAAGTGGGTTGGAAATATGTTACAAGGAGACTTCGGAACATCTTTACTAAAAAAAGGAACTCCAGTATCTGAAATGATCATGAACAGACTACCTAATACTCTATTGTTAATGCTTGTAGCTACAGTGTTAGCGTTTTTAATATCAATCCCATTAGGTGTTTACTCAGCTACGAGGCCTTATTCAAAATTAGATTATGGAATTACTGTAACTTCTTTTTTAGGACTTGCTACTCCAAATTTCTGGTTAGGACTTATTTTGATTATGTTTTTTTCGGTAAAACTTGGCTGGTTTCCTACCGGTGGTGTTGCGAATCTCACAGGTCCGTCAGGTTTATGGGACCGCATTCATCATTTAATATTACCTGCATTCGTGTTAGCTTCAGCAGATATGGCTAGTTTAACAAGGTATACACGTTCAAGTATGATTGATGTAACGAAACAAGACTATATGAGAACTGCACGGGCAAAAGGGTTAAAGAGAGGTACGGTTATATATAAACACGGTTTACGGAACGGCTTAACACCAGTTATTACTATTTTTGGAGTTATGCTGCCGACATTTATCGGTGGATCAGTTATAGTTGAACAAGTTTTTGCTTGGCCTGGTCTTGGTCGTTTATTTTTTGAATCAGCTTTTAAAAGAGACTATCCAGTTATTATGGCATTAACTGTTTTATCTGCCGTTTTAGTTATTATTGGTAATATGATAGCAGACATATTATATGCGGTCTTTGATCCACGGATTGAGTATAAATAGGGGGGGATTATCGTGTCACAAATGAATAGTATGCCTGAACCGACTAGAGAACAGCTATTGAACCCCATTCTTAACGAAAAGCCGGATACGTATACAAAAATTTTCGCTCGAAAATTTTTGAAAAATAAACTCGCAGTATTTGGGGCAGTTGTGCTTACGATCATCATACTTGCAGCAATATTTGCACCACTTTTAACACCATATTCCCCAAATAAACAAAGCTTAATAGATAAGCTTAAACCACCGAGTAGCGAGAATCTATTAGGGACTGATAAATTTGGCAGGGATATATTTACGAGATTATTGTATGGAGGTAGAGTTTCATTACTTGTTGGCTTTTCATCAATTGCAGGGGCAATAACAATTGGAACTTTCATAGGAGCGATTGCTGGCTATTTTGGTAGACGTATTGATTCATTTCTTATGAGGTTTGTCGATATACTTCTTTCAATTCCTACGATTTTCTTATTAATTACTTTGGTTACGATCTTTCAACCAGGTGTAGATAAATTAATTCTCATATTTATTTTTACAGGGTGGATGACCACTGCACGTTTAGTAAGAGGTGAGTTTCTTTCGCTAAGAACTCGTGAATTTGTACTTTCTGCTAAAACGATTGGTGCAAAATCGTGGACTATTATCTTTTCGCATATATTACCTAACGCACTAGGGCCAATTATTGTTGTGGCAACTTTAAACATTGGCCAGGTTATATTAATCGAAGCCGCATTAAGCTACTTAGGCTTGGGGATACAACCTCCGAAGCCGAGCTGGGGTAATATGCTACAAGATGCCCAAAACTATACGATCATGTTAAAAGCATGGTGGTATCCATTATTTCCTGGGTTAATGATTCTAATAACAGTATTATGTTTTAATTTTGTAGGAGATGGATTACGAGATGCTTTCGATCCAAAAAACGAATAAATAAAAGCCAAGGTGATGTACCTGGCTTTTTTTAGTTCTATACAAAGTAATACACTTAAGCTCTGTTGCTTCAATATGATGAAATGGATGAACTATTGACAAAGAGGTGAAGAATTGACGACTAGTTTACTAGCAAATGAACATAAATAAAATAGGTTTACTAAGTGCACTGTATTTGTTGAAGGTTTTTATAGTAGTTGTGTTCTAAGAAACAAACAAAGCACGCACTTAGTACCTTTTCTTATTAAAGGCGATGACAATCGCATAAAAACACCTCTAGTTGTTCACATTAAATTCATTAACAACAAAGTTTCTGAAAGCTGTTTTCGTATTTATTATTGCTAATTAACTAACTCCCTTGATAGCTTATCATCGCTCTAAAGGGTGAAATTTGTAAAGGTGTATCTTACAGTTCTAAAGTATACTAAAGCTTGTGTTCTCATTGAATGTTGTTTTGCGTTCTACTATATAAGTACGTATTCTTTTTACGTTCTTGGCATCTTATCTACTTTTACAATTGATGAGGTGTTATAAAACTCATCTAACTACTGTCCGCCTTTAGTAAAAATAGCAACAAAGTTTACGAAAAGAGCCTTATGAAAATAACTAATTAAAAATAATCTTAATTCATGAATTGATTAATTTCTTAGAACAGTACTTATATTGTTATAACATTTATACTTCGTAAAATGAGGTGTGTTAATACCGTGCGAACTCAAATTATATCAGAACTAGAACAAATCGAGAGGGAGGAACAAGTTAAAATAATTTTTGCTTGTGAAGCAGGCAGCAGGGCGTGGGGGCTTCACTCGAATGATAGTGATTTCGATGTGAGGTTTTTTTATATTCATCATACAGACTGGTATTTGTCCATTGAACATAAGAGGGATGTCATAAGCAAGCCTGTATCCGATTTATTAGATATTAGTGGATGGGATATTCGCAAGGCATTACAGCTTTACAAAAAATCAAATCCTTCCATATTTGAGTGGTTACAATCATCAATTGTTTATGCTGAACATGACCAAGTAATGAAAGGTTTTCGGAAAATGATTTCATATGCATTTTCTGAAAAAAAATGCATGTATCATTATTTACATATGGCGAAAAGAAATTACCATAACATATTGTCCAAAGAAAGTGTCACTGCAAAACAATATCTTCAAATTATACAACCTCTTTTATGCTGTAAGTGGATCGAAATGCATCACTCACCACCACCTGTCCAATTTCAAAAGATGATGTATGCGACAATTTCAAAAGAAGGGTTAATTGAAGAAATAGCTAAATTAATTAATATGAAGCGAAAAGGTGTCATTAATAGAGGGGGTTCCAAAACGCTCGTACAATTTATTGAACAACTATTAATTACAATTGAAAGAGTTGTTCATAACCAGCCTGCTTCGAAATGTGAAGAGTATGAACCGTTTAACCAGATTTTTCTCAATGCACTTCAAGAATTTTGGAGATATGATAAAAATAACTCTTTTTAACTATGTTGTTATTTTAGTTAGGCCGTTTTCGCAATGATTGTTGCTTGTCGTTCTAAGATATAACACGGATACAACAATAGCTTCGTTGCATCTTTTCTTCTACAATATAAAGATAATTATATAAGACTTCTTTTTACTGTCGTAATTTTTGTTTAAATAACAACAAAGTTTACGAAAAGAGCCTTTAACTAAAAAGGGACAGATAACTGGTGGTTTTATACTTTTTTCATCATTATATAGTGTTGGAAAATATACAGGCATCGTGAAAGCAGCCTTGTTAAAGTGATTAATGACATGCATTGGCTAACAACCTGCTATGGTGGTTATCTTATTGTAAATAAAGTAAAATAATAAATAGTATACAAGATTACTGGGAGGGGAGATTTTATGTCTCTTCGTTTTGTTATTGGAAGAAGTGGTTCTGGAAAGACACAGACATGTATAAATGAGATTCATCAACTGTTGATTAACGATCCAATGGGAGATCCGATCATTTACTTAGTACCGGATCAAATGACGTTTCAATCGGAGTATGAATTAATTAATAGGCCAGGGATAAAAGGCATGATTCGTGCTCAAGTGTATAGTTTTTCAAGACTTGCATGGCGTGTACTTCAAGAGACGGGGGGAATTAGTAGATACCATTTATCGACTGTAGGTGTATCAATGCTGCTTAGAAAGATCATTGAGCATAGGAAGAGCGAACTGAAGGTGTTCTCAAAGGCAGCAGAAAAATCAGGCTTTATTACTCATGTTGAAGGAATGCTCACAGAGTTAAAGCGTTATTGTATAGATGCAAATGAACTTAAACAAACTCATGAACAGTTGATTCTAAAGGAAGATCAACCTAATAAACAAGTACTAGCTGACAAATTATACGATTTACAAATGATTTATCAAGATTTAGAAGCGCATCTATTAATGAAATATATTGATTCAGAAGATTATTTGAGGCTATTAGCTGAAAAAATGGCACAATCATCTTACTTACAAAATGCGCATATTTATGTGGATGGTTTTCATAACTATACACCCCAAGAGCTCGATGTCCTAGTACAAATGATGAAAACAAGTAAGCGGGTTTCTATTACATTGACTACAGATGAACAATATGACGACTACCCCCCTCACGATTTACATCTATTTAGAATGACAGGGAGGACATATCAAACCATTACTCGATTAGCAAAAGAGGCTTCCATCGACATTGAGTCACCTGTTCGCTTAGTCGAAAATATGAGACATGCTTTACAACCTTCATTACATCATTTAGAGCAATCACTTGAGTCTCGGCCTTCTATACCATTTCAACAACGTTCAAATATTACATTATATCAAGCTGTTAATCGTCGAGCAGAGGTGGAAGGCGTCGCTAGAGAAATTACTAGACTCGTAAGAGATGAGGGGTATCGTTATCGTGATATAGCGCTCTTCATTCGTAATTCAAATGATTATTATGATTTACTAGATACGGTATTCACAGATCACCACATCCCATTTTTTATTGATCAAAAACGTTCAATGCTCCATCATCCGTTGATTGAATTAATTCGCTCGAGCTTAGAGGTAGTGACAGCTAATTGGCGCTATGATGCAGTATTTCGGTGTGTAAAAACAGATTTATTATTTCCTCAGGATGCCAATATCAATGCGTTGCGTGAAGAAATGGACTATCTAGAAAACTATGTGTTAGCATACGGAATTCATGGGGATAAATGGACGAATAAGAAACGTTGGGAGTATCGCCGTTTTCAGGGACTGGATTTAGATTCATATGTGAAGACGGATGAAGATGTATTATTTGAAAATAGAGTAAATGATTTACGTAATATGATTGTACCATCGTTAAATAGCCTGCAAAAAAGACTTACCAAAGCGAAATGTGGTCGAGAGATGTGTGAAGCAATTTATACCTTTTTAGAAGAGCTTCACATTCCTGCTAAGCTTACAAAGATGAGAGATCAAGCTGAAGCTGACGGGCATTTAGTAGAGGGTAGTGAACATAGTCAGGTTTGGAAGGCTGTAATAGATTTACTTGACCAGTATGTAGAGGTATTAGGGGAAGAGGCATTACCATTACATGTATTTACGAGTATTATCGAGACTGGATTAGAAAGTATGCAGTTTGCCCTAGTGCCACCAGCGATAGACCAGGTCCTCATCGCACATTTTGATCGTTCTCGCTATATTAATATTAAAGGGTCATTTATTCTTGGGGTAAATGAAGGTGTCATCCCTTTAAAGCCTACAGATGAGGGTGTTTTATCAGAGGTTGAAAGAGGAATGCTTCATGAAATAGGAGTAGAGCTAGCCCCTGGTGGTCGGGAACAGCTCTTAGACGAGTCTTTTCAAATATATATGGCATTGTCATCTCCAAATGAATATTTGTATATCTCCTATCCTTTGGCGAATGATGAGGGGAAATCACTCATCCCTTCCAGTTTAATTAATAGAATAAAGGATTTATATCCAGAGTTAGAAGAAGAAGTGCTTGTGGGTGATACGAGTGAGCTAACAACTGCTGAAGAGCAGCTAGCTTTTGTAACTAGTCCAACAGTCACGCTACCTCATGTTGCTACTCAATTACAAGCATGGAAGAAAGGATATCCTGTAGAACCACTTTGGTGGGATGTATACAACTTTATTGTTAGTGATGCCTACTGGAAAACAAGAGGAAATAGAGTATTTCAAAGTCTTTTTTATGAGAACAAAGAACAGCCATTAAAGATTGAAACAACGAAAAAGCTCTATGGTGACACAATTAAAGCAAGCGTATCTCGAATGGAACGTTTCAAAGGTTGCCCGTTTTCGCACTTTGCCTCACACGGTTTAAAATTGAAGGAGAGGCAGTTATTTCGTTTAGAGGCACCTGATATAGGTCAATTATTTCATTCAGCGTTAAAAATGATTTCTGATAAGCTTCGAAATCAACACGTAGATTGGTCAGAGTTGTCACAAGAGCAATGTCAGCTGTTAGCTATTGAAGCTGTCGAAAAACTAGCTCCTCGATTACAAAATGAAATTTTATTGAGTTCGAATCGACATCATTATGTGAAGCGTAAATTGCAGCATGTGCTCATTCGTGCTTCGGTCGTTTTAAGTGAGCACGCAAGAGCAAGTGGATTTACACCAGTTGGCTTAGAGCTACCATTTGGAGCAGGTGAAGAATTGCCTGCTATTACGTTTCAGTTACCGAATGAAACAAAAATGGAATTAGTCGGAAGGATTGACCGTGTTGATAAAGCGGTTGGTTCACAAGGAGTATTACTTCGAATAGTTGATTATAAATCCAGTGCAAAGGAGTTAAATTTAGCTGAAGTTTATTATGGTTTAGCTCTACAAATGCTCACATATTTAGATATAGTTATTACCCATTCTACAAAGTGGATAGGACAGCAAGCGAACCCGGCTGGGGTTCTTTACTTTCATGTGCATAATCCAATGCTTCAAACAAAAGGTAAGCTAGCTGCAAATGATATTGAGAAAGAGTTATTGAAACAATTTAAAATGAAGGGCTTGCTTCTTGGGGATGAAGAGTCCATACGTTTAATGGATCAATCGTTAGAAGTTGGTCGTTCCGATATTGTAAGTGCTGGTATTAAAAAAGGTGGTGGCTTCTATGCTGGTTCATCAATAGCTTCAGCAGAGGAGTTCTCAAACTTACGTAAACATGTGAAAAACATATTTACTGATATAGGAACACATATTATGGACGGAGATGTATCAATTTCGCCTTATAAGTTAAAGGAGAAAACCCCTTGTACATTTTGTTCTTATAAACCGTTCTGCCAATTTGATGAGTCATTTAAAGAAAATCAATATCGAATATTATCAGATGAAAAAGATCATCGGATTTTAGAAAAAATTAGTAAGGAGGTTGAAGAGAATGACTAATAATCTCCCTCCAAAACCAACTGAAAGTCAATGGACAGATGAGCAGTGGCAAGCAATTGTTGCGAAAGGACAAAGTACATTGGTTGCTGCTGCGGCGGGATCTGGGAAAACAGCAGTATTAGTTGAAAGGATCATAAAAAAAATCACTTCTATTGAAGACCCGATTGATGTTGATCGATTACTCGTTGTGACATTTACAAATGCATCAGCCGCTGAGATGCGTAGTAGGATCGGTGAAGCTATTGAGCAGGCGATTAAGGAAGATCCTAGTTCACTTCACTTACGAAAACAACTAAGCTTGTTAAATCGTGCATCTATATCAACATTACACTCATTTTGTTTAGAAGTGATTCGTAAATACTATTACTTAATTGATATTGATCCAAGCTTTCGCATTGCTGATGAAGTGGAAGGCGAGCTCATAAGAGAAGAAGTTATTGAGGATATGTTTGAAGAGTATTACGGGATGGAAAACAATGACCAATTTTTTCAATTAGTCGATTGTTATTCAAATGATCGAAATGATGCTGATGTGCAAGTATTAATAAAAAAAATGTATGATTTTTCTCGGTCACACCCATCACCTAATGATTGGCTAAACTCAGTCATTAAAATGTACGAGATTACAGAAAATACCTCTATCGAAGACTTGCCATACTATAACTATTTATTAGCAGATATTAATATTCAGCTTGAAGGTGCAAGAGGTTTACTAGAACAAGCGTTAACAATTACAAAACAACCGTCAGGGCCTGCACCTAGAGCAACAAATATTGAAGATGACTTAGAGCAGCTTAATCGCATTGATCGTGCTAAGAATCGTTCGTGGAATGAACTATATGAAGAAATGCAAGGTTTATCGTTTTCTCGAGCAAAAGTTTGTCGTGGTGATCAGTTTGATGACATACTCATAGAAAAAGTGACAAAGCTTCGAAAGAAAGCTAGAGATATCATTGAAAAACTTCATGATGAATTGTTTAGACGTAAGCAAGAATTGTTATTAAATGATATTCGAGAAATGGAGCCTACGGTAAAAACGCTCGTTACTTTAGTTAAAGAATTTGCAATAAGATTTGAGAGTGTCAAACAAGGAAAAGGCCTTGTAGATTTTGCAGATTTAGAACATTATTGTTTGCAAATTTTACGGAAAACAAACAGTGCTGTCGAAGAATTCATACCATCTGAAGCTGCTCTCGACTATCGTGAGCAATTTCAAGAGGTTTTAGTGGATGAATACCAAGATACTAACATGGTCCAAGAATCAATTATTCAATTTGTTACAACGAATCAAGAACATGTCGGTAACTTGTTTATGGTAGGTGATGTGAAGCAATCCATTTATCGCTTCCGCCTTGCGGAACCGTTACTATTTTTAAGTAAATACAAACGGTTCAGTACGGTAGGGAAAGAAAGTGGTCTACGAATCGATTTAGCGAAAAATTTCCGAAGTCGTTCAGAAGTATTAAATGCAACAAATTATATATTTAAGCAATTGATGAATGAATCTGTAGGTGAAATTGATTATAACAGTGATGCAGAATTAAAGCTAGGTGCACTTGACTATCCATCAAATGATAAAATGGATACAGAATTTACGTTAATTGAGAAAGATCAAGACGATGTGGAAGGACCAACACATCTTAGCACCAAAGAAGAAGGTGTTCATTCTTTTGATCCGGTTGAGTTAGAGACAGCCCAGTTAGAAGCACGTTTTATGGCTAGTAAAATTAAGGAACTTATTAATGAGCCATTTGAAGTGTTTGATCGCAAGAAAAAAATGAACCGTCGTGTTGCATACAGAGATATCGTTATTTTACTTCGTTCAATGACATGGGCGCCTCAAATTATGGAAGAGTTTAAGCAACAAGGCATTCCAATATACGCGAATTTATCAACAGGTTATTTTGAAGCGACAGAAGTTGCAATTATGCTATCCTTGCTTAAAGTGATCGACAATCCTTTGCAAGATATTCCACTCGCGTCTGTGCTTCGTTCACCAATCGTTCAACTGAATGGGGAGGAACTAGCAAATATTCGCTTGAAAAAGAAAAAAGGTACTTATTATGAAGCATTAACAAGCTTTTTGAAGGGTGCACCTGATGAATACGAAAAAGAGTTACATGAGAAGATAAGTAATTTTTATGAAAGTCTTCAAACATGGCGCATGAAAGCGAGAAATGGGTCACTCTCTGATCTTATATGGAAAATATACAGAGAAACACAGTATTATGATTATGTAGGTGGTTTACCTGGTGGAAAACAACGTCAAGCAAATTTACGGGCATTGTACGATAGGGCAAGGCAATATGAAGCAACCTCTTTTCGAGGATTGTTCCGATTTTTACGATTTATTGATCGTATGCAAGACCGTGGAGACGATCTCGGTACGGCAAGAGCTATTGGGGAACAAGAGGATGTTGTTCGTTTAATGACCATTCACAGTAGTAAAGGTTTGGAGTTTCCAATTGTTTTTGTAAGTGGCTTGTCAAGACAATTTAATAGACAAGATTTAAACAAATCGTATTTGTTAGATAAAAATTTGGGGTTTGCTTCAAAATATATTAACCCTTCGCTTAGGATTAGCTATCCGACTCTTCCGCAATTAACATTAAAAATGAAAATGAAAATGGAACTAATTGCTGAAGAAATGAGAGTTTTATATGTCGCGTTAACACGAGCCAAGGAAAAGTTATTCTTGGTCGGCACTGTGAAACAAGCATCAAAGGTGATTAATGAATGGCAAGGTCAACTTTTAAATCACCAATGGTTACTTTCAGATTATGATAGGGTATATGCAAAATCATATTTAGATTGGCTTGGACCTACACTGATACGTCACCGACATAATGAAGCTTTACGAAATGACGAAAACATTGATAAATTGCCCGAAGAATTAACTGACTATCCTGCAAAGTTTCGGATAGAGATTAAACAATCAACTGATTTTTTAGAACAAGATTTGAACAATCCTATAGAAGATGAACAAATCTTATCAGCAATTCGTAACGGCCAATCAATAGATTTAGGAAGTTCATATCAGGACCAAATGGTTAACCGTTTAACATGGGAGTATCCAAACGTAGATGCTACAAAGTATCGATCTAAGCAGGCAGTATCAGAAATAAAGCGTATGCGTGAATCATTAGATGAGTTTAGTCATACATCTTTGTTGGCACAAAAACAGCTACCTATTGCTGAACGTCCATTATTTTTACAAGAAAAATCAATTTCTTCTGCTGAGAGAGGAACAGCGATGCATCTGTTCATGCAGCAAATCAAACTACATGAGCCTATAACGATTGAAGGATTGTCAGACCAGCTTGCTAAAATGGTTGTTCATGAGATCATTACAGAAGAGCAATCAACAGCCATTTCTATAGAACATATCCATGACTTTTTTCAAACTGAGTTGGGAGAACGTCTAGTTAATGCTACGATGGTGAAGAGAGAGTTACCATTTAGCCTTGCGTTACCAGCGAAGGAAGCTTATCCAAAATGGCAAATACAAGACGAAGAGGCTGTTCTTGTTCAAGGAATGATTGATTGTGTATTTGAAGATGATCAAGGAGTTGTATTACTAGATTATAAAACTGATACAATTACCGGTCGTTTTGCAAACGGGTTTGAAGAAGCTGAACCAATATTAACGAAGCGTTATCGTACTCAAATAGATTTATACCGACATGCACTTGAACAGATATGGCAACGAAAAATAGATGAATGCTACTTATTTTTCTTTGATGGGTCACATCTAATACGCATGTAAAATACATAGCAACTCTTCGTAGAAATTCAAGAGTTGCTATGCATTTGCTGTTTGCGGCTGATCTACTAAATCTGGATCACCAGTATTTGTAAAGCTAATTCCGTTTGTTACAATGAAGAAGTTACCTGAAACTGAAGAACCTGAACCAGTATAAGATTTTTCCTGTGTTTTCGGCGATATATAAAAGGAATCTCCAAAGTTTATCACTCCGCCAGATACAGTATTAATATTAACGGGTCCAACGATTGAAGGCATAGACTACACCCTTTATTAGAGTATCCAAATTAGTTCAACATGTTGAATGAGTAGTATATCTTCCTTATCTTATTTATGTGTGAATGTATAACTTGTCATTTCAATATTTATGTTATGCATTTCGCTTATAAATGTTCATTGATTCTCCTCATTACTTTCCAATTGTCGAATGTTCTTCACACGATCAACGGCATCAATTTCATCAATCGAACCTATTTGAACTAAAGATGAAGCGGCTATCCCGATGATTCTAATGTTACGTACGTGTATCGTTGGATTTTCGTTGTGAAAAGCAACAGAAACAGGCTCTCGGTCTGGTGGTTTAGGGATAACCTGTGAGTAAATTTCGTCTTCGAAATTACCTTCATTTGAAAAAAATAGCGGATATTCTCGTCTAACTGCAAAAATTCTAGCAAGCGGCGTGAAGGACACAGAATCACCAATATGAAATACCGAGCTTAATGACACATCAACAATTCTTATTTTGTTAACAACAGATACTCTACGCAGCATCTTGTTATCCTCAAAGTGCAGTTGAAGGTGGCGCGGTAGGAACAAATGGAACGAATGGTGCAACTGCGCCGATTATTAATGATTCTGGTGGGGTATCAAATATGGATGATAAAGTTATTGAGTGTGTGTCGCCGACTAAAAAAACTGAAGAACTAGATACACCAATCATTCTTATGTCTCCTACACATAAATTCCGGTTTGTTACAGTAAAATTCATTTATCTTCTCCTCCTATGTTTCTTGGAAAATGTTGAATGAAAGCGAGAAATGAGTTTTCAATATCTTTTTTAACATATGAAACGATCCTTTCCATACTTCTTTTTGCTTGGGTTGGATTTTGTATATCAGCAGGTGTAAGTTTATTGATGTAATAATTTATCCGGGGGTTAATTTGTTTCTTTACATCTTCAATCATGAATTGTCGATATGAGTCGTCTAGAGCAAAATCTTGTTGTTTTTCAATCCTTTTAATTAGCTCAACGCTATTCCGGTCTAAAAATGAATGTACATCGTTAAATACTTGTTGTGAAAAACCTTCAGGAAGTTGTTCGATTGGTGGGACTTGGAATTGATCTTGAGTTACTGCAAAATCTTCAATTGCATTAGAATCTTGTGGGTTTAAGCCAATATTTAATGTTCCTGAAAGAGTTTCAACCTTTAATTGATCAAATTTGTATTCAATCTTATCAATCGTCGTGTGTTTTTCGTTTTTTAGCTCTTCCACTTCATTTTGCAATTGATCTATGGTTGATTCCATTTGTTTAATCTTTTCATTTTGAGATTCCACAAATGAATGAAGTTGGCGCATATACTGGTAGAATTCATCTTGAAAATACATTCAAACCTTCCTTTCTTTAGGGTATTCACATGATTTAGTTAAACTCTGTTGCTATTTTTTTTTTGAATTTATTCAGCTTAAAGCGGCCTATGCAACTGGCATGTTTTTCTACTAAGTTTAGATGTGTATATTCTTAGTTTGAATAACAACTATTAATGCGTAAATAGCCTATTGTTAAGTACCTTTCAAATATTCGGAACGCACTAAAAATAAGGTGCATGCGCTTTGTTATTTATCATATGTGAAAAAAAAAAATAGGTGATTAGCCCATTTTGAATTTAAAAATTTTTTTATGGTCCCTGTAATGGTACAAGTTGTCCCGTGCCTGGAAAACCTGTAGGTTGTTGAGCTTCGGGAGCGGGTTCTGTATATGCACCGGTATTATACAAATTTGATAATGCATTAATACTACCAGCACTTCCTATTTGTAACACAGAAGAGTTCGAAACACCATCAACTCTTAGTTGGTGAATAATAATACTTTGGTTAATATAAAAGTTCAAAATTCCCACACCTCCTCTCTTTCATAGAACAAATTTAGTAAATGTACTTTTAAAGCTTTACAACAAGCAATCAGGTGAAGACTCAACCCCACCTGATTTGTAAATCCTTCAGATCTAAGCATCATTTTAAAAACTCGACCTTTTTGAGAATTCATTCAGATTCAATTTCTACAGATTTGCAGCTAGTGGTTGATCAATTACATCAGCATCATACGTATTAGTTACACTTTGAGTGTTGTTAATATATAAATAATCACCTGTATTAAATGAACCTGCTCCAGCAAAGGTTTTAGCTGTGCTTATAGGTGAAATTGAATAAACGTCACCTATATGAAAAACTGCACTTGACCCAATGTCAGTTACATTTACGACACCAACTATAGCAGGCATAAAAAACACCCTTTTACAATCTGTTATAGGCATAGTATGAGTGACCCTAATTTATTGTGAGGAAGAATTATAATCTTGTTTATTAAATAAAAAAACTTGGCATATGCCAAGTTAAAAGTCAGCTGAATCTAGTATTTCTTGTTCCACGTTCAATAAATCATCTAATTCCTGACTACATTTTACTGTTTCATCTGCTGTATAACCGAATGTTGCTGCAAGGTCAATCATTTGTTGTCTTTTTTCTTCAATTATGTGTTGAATCATTTATCCCACACCATCTTATTTTATTGATAGGACTTAAGTATGTGTATATTATACATGATTATACATGAAATGGAATGCGTTCGCTAAAAGAAGATTTGTTTTTACAAAATAATGCAATATTCTACATATGATGAATGAGGAAATGATGTAAAATATTTCTTTTCATAACACTTCATGTAATTTTCTTTATTCATTATTTTAGAATTTTAGTCGAAAATATGCTATGATGTTGAAGGAGTAAGCTTGTTCTAGTATACTTGAACATCGCCGTGTCAGGTAAGAGACTATACGCTACCTGATAGAAAGATTCCATCAATAACGATGGAGGTCTAAAAACTTTTACAAACTAAGATGAAAAAAGAAAGGAAGGAATTAAAATGATACATGCACATCTTACCTCTTGGGTTGTAGCTCTTATTCTATTCTTCGTTGCATTTTCTATGTACAAAAAGGGAAGTAATAAAGGGGCAAAAATTTCTCACATGAGTTTACGCCTATTCTATTTACTTATCATCGCAACTGGAGGTATGCTTTATTCAAGTGGGGCAGAAATTCCAGGACTTTACCACGTGAAGGCTACGTTAGGAATTATCGTTATAGCTGCAATGGAAATGGTGTTAGTCCGTTCTTCAAAAGAAAAATCAACAAACATTGCTTGGGTATTATTAATTATCAGTTTTATAGTTGTATTATATTTAGGGTTTACATTACCACAAGGTACTCAGTTTTAAATAGGTAGGATCTTTTCTTTTCTATGAACAGAACAGCAAAAGGAGATTTTACTCGGCTGTAATCATACTAGATTATATTTTAAGTACAATCAATTACATAATATGTAAGATATGTAATTAACAAAAAGCATCTGTATTTATAATAGATGCTTTTTTCATTTCTTATATATGTTGTGAAAGTAAACGTTTCCCACTACTGGTAGTATATTCAAAACGATCAGTTGAATGAGACCCTCTAAAGAAATGATGCTGCACGTTACATATTGTCTCCAAATTATCGAAGATGAGGAAGTTTACACCTTCAGCATTTGTATTATTCATCTCAAAAAAACTTAATACATTATGAGAATAAATACAATCATACATAGAAAAAGACAATTGGTTTAAGCAATGGATAAATCTAATAAAGCTTTCTTCATTGAGCGATTGCAATAGTTCTGAGTAGTTAAGCAGCAGCTTCTTGTTTATCCTTACTTTATCTCCATGTTGTAAGAAATATGTGAATTTGGAGAGTTCAACAACTCCAGACTCAATGATGCTTCCTTTGAGCCAACGGTCCATCAACCATATTTCGAACTCGTCTTGAACAATATCTTCAAAATTTGAAGCAACATCATCTTCATCATCAAAAAAAATCCATTCATCACCAATATATTCAATTGATCCATTTATAAATGCTCTTTGTTGTTCTTTTATTAATTGCAGTCTATGCTGTATATTCATGCAGAAAATCCTCCAACTATGTGTTAACCATACTTTTTATTATATTTGACTCCACCAATACAGATGGAGTTGTATTTTTTGATGAGCGACTATACAACAAGCGGTTGTGCATTGAGAATAAATACGTATACAACTAGGCTATCGTGGTATCTTAGTTTCTATAAAACGATGAAGATCATAGAAAGTCTATTTGTGAAAATGTCATTTTTAAAAATAAACAAGGTTTATAAACACGCCTTTGAAAAAAATTGAGTCATGTATTTCTTTATCTTGTTTAGACAACTTTCGTTCTCTTTAAACTATGAATCATTGGGTTGAATAAAAATATGTATAATGTTGTTATTTATGTAGGACGATTCATCCAATTCACGATAATTGCATACAATGATAGCATGCTTATACGAAGAATGGTTCATGTTAGTAATGAAGAGGAGCTGGTAAGAAATGTGTGGAATTACAGGTTGGATTGACTATAACAGAGACTTAAGAAACGAACATACCACCCTATCAAAAATGACAGAAACACTAAGAAAAAGAGGTCCAGATGATACGAATATTTGGACATCACTTCATGCGGGGTTTGGTCATAAAAGATTGGTTGTTGTTGATCCTGAAGGTGGTATTCAACCAATGTCTCGTTCCAATCATTCAAACACATATACTATTTGTTATAATGGAGAGCTATATAATACTGAGGATATTAGAAAACAGTTAGCTTCTTGTGGCTATACATTTAAAGGGCACTCTGACACTGAGGTGTTGCTAACTGCTTATATTGAATGGGAGGAGCGGTGTGTTGATTATTTAAATGGTATCTATGCGTTTGCTGTATGGGATGCAAAGAAAGAACAAGTATTTCTTGCTCGTGATCGTTTAGGAGTAAAGCCCTTATTTTATAGGATGGATGAGTTTAGTATATTATTTGGGTCTGAATTAAAAGCCATTTTAGCACATCCATCTGTAAAAGCAGAGCTAGGAGTCGAAGGGCTAGCAGAGATTTTTGGTCTCGGTCCGTCGCGTTCTCCCGGTCATGGTGTATTTAATAAAATTAATGAGCTACGACCTGGTCATGCGCTTGTATTTTCGAAGCAAGGCATTAAAATGTGGCGTTATTGGAATGTAAAAAGTAAACCACATACCGATTCATTAGATGAAACGACTGAAAAAGTACACTTTCTCCTCAAAGATGCTGTGACAAGGCAGCTTGTGTCAGATGTACCATTATGCACATTTTTATCTGGAGGGGTAGATTCTAGTGCAATCACTGCTTTTGCTTCATTAGCGTATGCAAAAGAGGGAAAAGGAAGCTTGCATACGTATTCAATAGACTATGAAGAGAATGATAAATACTTTCAAGCAAATGATTTCCAACCGAATTCAGATGTGCCTTGGATTGAGAAAATGTCGACTGAATTTAAAACACAACATCATCGATGCGTCATTTCTCAACAGGATTTAGTGAATTATTTAACAGAAGCAGTATATGTAAGAGATTTACCTGGAATGGCAGACATCGATTCGTCATTATTATGGTTCTGTAAACAAATTAAAGAACAATTTGTTGTTGGGTTGTCTGGAGAATGTGCAGATGAAATTTTTGGTGGTTACCCTTGGTTTCACAACACGGATATATTACAAAATGCTGGATTTCCGTGGATGCGTTCCTTAGATGCAAGGATTGAGCTATTGCAAGATTCATGGAATAAAAAGCTAAAATTAAAAGACTACGTTCAAGAAAAGTATGAACAAACTGTAAAAGAAACACCGATGCTTGAAGGTGAAAACCCACTTGAAGCGAATCGAAGACAGATGTTTTATTTAAACATGATATGGTTTATGACAACATTATTAGATCGTAAGGATCGCATGAGTATGGGAGCTAGCCTTGAAGTTCGTGTACCATTTGCAGATCATAGGCTCGTTGAATACGTTTGGAATATCCCTTGGGAAATGAAAATGTATGGCAATAGAGAGAAAGGCATCTTACGGAGATCATTAGAAGGGATTTTACCAAGTGAAGTGCTTTATAGGAAGAAGAGTCCTTATCCTAAAACGCACCACCCTCTATATAGTTCACTTGTGAAAAATTGGTTAGAAAATATATTAGAAGATAAATCATCTGTGCTTTATGAGTTTTTTAATAAAGATAAATTAAAAGAAATTGTTGACTCCGAAGGTAAAGCATTTCGAGTTCCATGGTTTGGACAATTAATGACTGGACCACAGTTACTCGCATATTTAGCTCAAATCCACGTTTGGTTTAACGAATACGGTATACAAGTAAAAGAGTAGCTAAACTGGCAATAAATAAAAAATACAGCGGTTTGATGCGTAAATAAAGTGATAGATGGATAAAAACCAGAATTGACCGATAAAATGGTGGATTTGACCCGAAAATCATAGTATTAGACCCATAAAGTGCTGGATTTGACCCGTAAAACACCGAACTTGACCCAAAAAACAGAATTTAACATGTAAACAAAGTTAGATCGATAAAGCATAGAAATTGACGCGTGAACAAAGTGTTAGACCACTAAAATACAGAATTGACCAATAAAACACTTGATTAGACCCGTATAATGCCGTATTAGACCCATAAAACACCGAATTTGACCCGAAAATTATAGTATTTGACCGGTAAAACACCGAACTTGACCCAAAAAACAGAATTTAACATGTAAACAAAGTTAGATCGATAAAGCATAGAAATTGACGCGCATGCAAAGTGTTAGACCACTAAAATACAGAATTGACCGATAAAACACTTGATTTGACCCGTATAATGCCGTATTTGACCCGTAAAACACCGAAATTGACCCGGAAATTACAGTATTTGACCCGTAATACACCGAAATTGACCCGTAAAACACCAAATTAGAGCCAAAAAAACAGAATTTAACATGTAAACAAAGTTAGATCGATAAAGCATAGAATTTGACGCGCATGCAAAGTGTTAGATCTGTGAAACATCAATATTGGCCGATAAAACCTTTATCATATTAATAAATCAATATATGGGTCTTGCACCTATCCTTTTCATATTAATGGTCGGATAGGTGCAAGAGCTATTTGTTATACCACAGAAGGTGATGGTTTATTTTGGCTGTTTTCGCATTAGATGTTGCTATACGTTCTAATATATAGAAGCACGTATCCATCTAGTGTAACTGGCATCTTTACTACTTTTACAATTATTAAGCTCTAATAAAACTTATCACATTGTCCATTGTTAATAAAAATAGCAACAAAGTTTACGAAAGGAGCCTTTATTTTTTAAAATAAGTCCAACCATCCTCTTGATACACTTTTTCATCTTTCATTAACTTACCTAATGCTCTTTTAAATGCACCTTTACTCATGTGAAACCGTTGTTTTATATCTTCAGGTGCACTTTTATCTGAATAAGGCATTGCTCCTCCACGGTCTTCCATATACTTATAAATAGCTAGTGAATCATCATTCATGCTTTCGTGGCTTCTAGATAATAATGATACATTAATTGTTCCATCATCCTTAACTGCAATGACTCTACCTTCGACATGTTCACCTAACCTTGGTTCTGACTTTCGCTCTGAATGATGAATAAAGCCTCGGTACCCTTCATCTGTAAGTAAAAATGAGCCGACTTTTAAGGAACGATAAATAGTGCCTTTTATATTTCTGTTGGAAAGTTCCTTTGGAGCAGTGTTCATTATTTCCTCAATGATTTCTTCCGTAGCGAGTTTAGCAAGTAATCGTCCACGATTATCAGTTTTTAATGAACAATACAATTGATCGCCGATTTCAGGCCAAATATTTTCCAACAGTGGTAAATCATCACCTGAAACGAGAATATCCTTTTTAATACCAATATCTATAAATGCTCCGAGGTTTTGCTTTACTTCTACAACTTTTACCCATCCGTATGATTCAGATGTAATACTTGGTAATGTTGTAGTTGCTGCTATACGTCCCTGGTGATCAGAATACAAAAATACTTCTACTTCTTGTTGTAACTGAATGTCAGAAGTTATTTCGCTATTATGAAGAAGAATGCTTGTCTCACCATCTGATAAAAAAAATCCAAAATCTGATTCTCTCTCTACAACAAGAGTAACAATGTTGCCTGCTTTTACGTTGTTCATCTTTGTTTCCTTCTTTCTACAAAAATTATCATATAGTTTACATTATAACCTGTTTCTAGCTTTTGTAAGTGGTATATGATATCTGTATGCACTAATATACATTATGTCACAAGTTGTCCTAATTGCTTAATTTTACTATAATGGAGACAAAACTCAATAGATATTTTGGAGGTGTTATCATGGCGAAGGAAAGCTCGTTCGATATTGTGTCTAAAGTGGATTTTTCGGAAGTAACAAATGCAATAAATATAGCTATGAAAGAAATTCAAAACCGTTATGATTTTAAAGGAAGTAAAAGTAACATCTCACTTGAAAAAGAAGATCTTGTGCTACTGTCTGACGATGATTTCAAGCTAGATCAGTTAAAGGATGTTTTAGTGAGTAAAATGGTTAAAAGGGGTATTCCGATAAAAAATTTAGACTATAGTAAAGTTGAAAGTGCTTCAGGTGGGACTGTTAGACAAAGAGCTAAGCTTATTCAGGGAATAGATAAAGAAAATGCTAAAAAAATTAACGCGATTATTAAACAACTAGGTTTGAAAATTAAAACCCAAATTCAAGATGATCAAGTGAGGGTTACTGGGAAGAATAAAGATGATTTGCAAAAGGTAATTACAGCCATTCGAGAGGCTGATTTAACAGTTGATGTACAATTTATGAATTACCGTTAAAGTAAAAAAGCCATTTTAATGGCTCTATAAGCAGGTTTTTAGAACAAAGCGCCTCGTAGAATAGCCCTTCTAATACATTCATTGGGCGTCGAGGCGCTTGTCTAAATCACTCATGTTAATTTCTGAACTTAGAATATCCTCTTATTTGTTATGGACCTTTTTATTCACAAATAAAAATAGTAAAAACAAGGCTGGAACAGCAAAGACCATTAGCATAAATGGTAAATTTACACCGGTTTTCTCAGCAAGAACATAAATTTCTGCTTCCTCCCGGTCAATAGTTACCTTGTATCCCTGTTCATCACTTCTAATTAAATCTCCAGCTAATAATCCTCTAAGTTCTTTTCCATCTTCAAGCGTAGTTGTATCTATGTGTACTGTCTTTGTTTCGGAGGTATTGTTGATAACAGCAATAGCTGTTTCTTCTTTATATGTCCGCTTCATGACTAGCATGCCATCTTCCTCATATAACATTTCAAAGTCTCCATAGGTTAATGAAGGTAGTGTGCTTCTAAGTTCACTTAATTTAGTTATATAATCAGATAATTCTTTCTCAGTTCGAAAATTCATTAGTAGTTGATTAGGAATTCCATTACCACCATCTAATGCTATTTCAGACCCATATAATACAACAGGCGCCCCAGGTGTTGTATACAAATGAACCAAAGCTTGTTTGATTCTTGTAACGGGATATTGATCCAGTGCGGTGGCTTTCCTTGTAAATCTATCTGTTTGAGGACTATCGATCATTTTCACTGTCGTTTCGGATTGTTCCTGGTTGTTATTTGTTTCGTTAAATACATTATTAATTGTATCAAGTGGTAGATCAATTGTTACAAATTTACTAGAAGCTTCTTCGTAATAGGAACGACTTACAATTGCGTCAAAGCCTATACCGTTATACGTGTGTTCAAGTTGAGATTCTATAGTTAGTTCATCTGCAAGCAAGAATAAATTTTGATTGCTTGATTTGATATCGTTAATAAATTCCTTCCAGAAATCACTAGGGTACAAGCCAATATTTAATATATGATAACCATCAATATCTGTTTCTTCTTGCAAAGATATGTAAGCTTCCGCAATATTATTTGGCATTTCCATTGTTGTTTCAACATCTACAATTATCTTCATATTCCGTTTATGAGCTTCGTCTACTAACGCTATTAAATCCTCTTTCGTACCATAGTATTCCTTGATAGTGAGATTTTCATTATCGTTACTAAAGTCATCGTTAAAAATGGATGATAACATTATAGTACTAAAACCCATTTCTTCAATATAATCGAGTTTTTGTATAACGCCCTTTATGTCACCCCCGTAACCGTCATTTGGAACTTTTTGATCATTTGATACATCACCGTTAAAGAATTTCTCCACTATTACATAATAGATCGTTTCATCCTCCAAAGTTGGAGCCTCATTATTTTCAGCTTGGACTAATACGCCTTGTATAAGGATGAATGGTATAAATAGGAAAACGAGCAACCTTTTTTTCATTAATATTAAACTCCTTTTATTCATTTTAAATGATCATATATAAAATATATCCTTTACTAGATTATCTCCACTAGTAGTAGGTAGTCAATATTTTAGCGATATGCTTCACAGAAGAATGTGCTTTTATTTGTAAAATTTAATTCATGTTATATTTTCTAACATAAAACGCAAAAAAATTGTTGCTTTTTTCTGAAACTTCACTTAGAATAAGATACATAATATAACACGATGGCGTTAACTTATATAACATGTAGGTTAGAGGGGGATATGAAATTGAAAAAAGTTGAAGCGATTTTTCGTCCTGAACACTTTCAGGATCTACGCAATAAATTAGAAACTATCGGTGTCAATGGGCTTACTGTTTCAGAGGTTGCTGGATGTGGTAAGCAAAAAGGTCAAAAAGGGGTATTTAGGGGAAGTAAATTTGAAATCACATTAGTACCAAAAATTAAAGTAGAAATGGTCGTTGAAAACGAAAAGGTAGACGAAATCATTAACATCATTCAATCGATATGTCGTACGAACAGTGTGGGAGATGGGAAAATTTTTATCATACCTATCGAAGATGCTGTTAGGATTCGTACAGGTGAAACTGGAAAGCAAGCAATACTATAATTCGATAAAACCAATATTGAAAGGGAGAGATTAAGTTGAGAAGAATGAAAAGAACAGCACTTTTAACACTTATTATTAGTTTATTCATGTCGTCTGTTGCTTTCGCTGAGGGTCCAACCACCACTGCATTACAATCATCGATGGATATGATGTGGATCATGGTTGCAGCGTTGCTTGTATTCTTTATGCATGCTGGTTTTGCAATGGTAGAAAGTGGATTTACACGTTCTAAAAATGCATTAAATATATTAATGAAGAACATGTTGACGATTTCAATCGCATCAGTGCTTTATTTTCTAGTTGGATATGGAATTATGTTCGGATCAAGTGCTGGTGGATTTATCGGTACAAGTGGATTTGCCTTAAATGGTCATGAAGCTGACGTTGGATTCTTCTTATTCCAGGCAGTTTTCTCAGCTACATGTGCAACGATTATTTCAGGAGCCGTAGCAGAAAGAATTAAGCTATCTAGCTATTTATTAATTACGATTTTAATGACAGGTTTTATTTATCCTGTAGTTGGACATTGGATTTGGAATGGCGGATGGTTAGCTGAATTAGGTTTCGTCGATTTTGCAGGATCAACAGTTGTTCATTTAACAGGTGCACTTGGTGCAGTAGTTGCAGTATTCTTTCTTGGTGCAAGAATTGGCAAATACTCTGAGGGTAAAGTAAATGTCATTCCTGGTCATAATATCCCACTAGGGGCACTAGGTGTATTCATTTTATGGTTTGGTTGGTTTGGTTTTAACGGAGGAAGTACTTTAGCAGCTGATCCAGAATTAATACCTCATGTTGTAACAACTACCTTATTGTCAGCATCGTGCGGTGTTCTAGCATCTGCATTTTACACAAACTTACGCTATAAAAGAATTGATGCTTCATTAACTTTAAATGGTGCTTTAGCTGGATTAGTTGGGATTACAGCTGGTACTGCAAACGTTTCTTTAGTTGGTGCAATCATTATCGGCCTAGTGTCAGGTATCATCTTAGTTGAAGCAGTACAATTTATTGATCGTAAGTTAAAGCTTGATGATCCAGTAGGTGCAATCGCAGTTCATGGAGTTGCTGGAATTTGGGGAACATTAGCAGTTGGCTTCTTCGATACTCAAGCAGGATTAGTTTACGGTGGTGGAGTTCAATTACTTGGTATTCAAGCCTTAGGAATTACAGCAGTAATCGTATGGACCGTTGCCACATTAGGTGTTGCACTATTCATTATGACTCGTCTTGGATCAATTAGAGTATCTCGTGAAGAAGAGATCGGCGGCTTAGATTTTGCTGAGCACGGTTCAACAGCTTATGAGTTACGAGAAGGTATTTTATCAGATCAACATAATCCTGTTTCTCCGGAATTTGGTTCTGGATTAATTGAAAGATTGAATCAAGCTGGTTCAGCAAGTAGTAAAGCAACTGGTTGATTAACGAAATACTAACATACAAAACAGCCATTTACTCATCGAGTGATGGCTGTTTTTATATTGTAAACACGGATGTTATTGTTATTTAATTTGCACAGCAAGTTAAGTAAATTTGACAAGCAAAGATACTGCGAACCTCTAGCTGTATAGAAGATTATTATGAATAACTACTAGCCTTTATAATTTTATCATTAATTTAGCTTAAACAGAAAACCCTCAGAGGGCAGCCTCCGAGAGTTGGGTAATAACTCTTTATTTGGAATTTGGAAATGTAATGCAGTGTTTGTAATGCTTATTTATGATCTGTATCCTGTGAATATTGGCGTTCACCACGTTTACGATTTTGTTCTTTTTGTAAATTTTGTTTGTGGTGCAGTGCATTATTATCTTTTGCTTTTTTGTCATTATCACTCGTATGCGGCATAAAGAGACACTCCTTTTAAATCGGCTGATTTCAAATTGACTGTTGGTATGCGATATAACTGGATAATTTTTTCTCGTTACAGTCAATACAACAACAATGAAAGGAAAAGAGCCTTTAGTTATAATCTATATTAGCTTGTCCGCGTTAGTGAGAATGTATGTAGCTTATTAACTATACTTATCATTCAAGAAAAATAACGCTAGTGTCCCTGGTCCAGCATGTGCTCCAATCGCACAGCCTATTGTATTTATTAAAAATTGATCGCAGCCAAACTCATCTTTAATTTTTTCTTGTAACAATAGTGCTCCCTCTTCATTATCTCCGTGACTGATACCGATCGTTTGAGTCGATAAATCAACTCCTCGTTCTCTCATAAGATCAATCATACGTTTGATCACTTTTTTGTTACCTCTAATTTTTTCTAATGGAATTAGCTTTCCATCCTCAACATGCAATAAAGGCTTAATATTTAGTAAACCTCCTACAAAAGCAGAGGTTCTACTAACTCTTCCTCCGCGAGCCAAATATTCTAAGTTATCAACTGTAAATATGTGTTCCATATGCTTACAGTGGAACTGGATAGCTTCTATGAGATCTTGATATGCTAGTGTTTTTGATAGCTCTACAGCCTTTTCTACAATTAATCCGTATCCTAAAGAAGCACATTTTGAATCAATAATTGTAAGTTCAAAATTTGGATATTCTTCTAAAACTTGCTCTCTCATTAACATTGCTGTTTGATATGTGCCGGACAGCTCAGAAGAAAAAGCGATATAAATTGATGATTTCTGCTGTTTTGCTAAGTTTAAGAATAGTTTTCTTAGCTCGCTAGGCTTGGCTTGTGATGTTTTTGCTACCTTTCCTTGTCGCATCGCATCATATACTTGCTTAGGTTTGATAGAGAGTAAATCTTCGTATTCTGTTCCATCAACATTAACACATAAAGGAACTAAATCTACATTTGAATTCCGATAAAAATCAAGCGGTAAGTCACTGCCGCTGTCTGCAATAATATTTGTATTCATCCAAGCACCTCTTTAAATAAATTGCTACATTAATAAATTTAAGCCTACTCAATAAGTTTATCATGACAAAAGAAATTATAGTATTGCAAGTTTGGGTAGAATATGTTTAATTTAATACATCACAGCAGTGAAAATAGTTAATAAAGACACTTTATTTAGAATTTGTAGCTACTATACTTATATAGTTAATCGTTTATATTTTACTAAGAATAACAACAAATAAAACGTACAGCTTCATAAAATGAACCGTTAGAATATTCAAGTTTTGGGAGTAGAAATTTAGCTTATAAAGGGGAATCATAGTAATTATGCATGAAGTAAAAAAGTTTGTAATAGTCATCTTAGGTGCATTATTAAATGCATTAGCACTTAATTTCTTTTTAATTCCTGCCAATATTTATGCTGGAGGCTTTGCAGGTCTTTCGCAGTTACTATCGAGCATTACTGGACAATTCACACCATTTCAAATATCAACAGGTATTTTTCTGTTCTTACTAAATGTGCCAGTTGCGATCCTAGGTTGGAAAAAAGTAGGGAAAAGGTTTACCCTGTATAGTTTTTTAAGTGTCGTATCGATGTCATTCTTTCTTCAAATATTACCTATCGTTCATGTTTCTGAAGATATTTTATTGAATGCAGTTTTTGGTGGAGTCATTCAAGCAGTAGGGATTGGTTTCACATTGAAATATGGCGCTTCTACAGGTGGTCTTGATATAATCACGCTAGTTTTATCTAAAATCAATGATCGTCCTATTGGTGTATATTTCTTCTCATTAAATGCCGTAATCATTATCACAACCGGTTCTTTATATGGTTGGGAATACGCACTATATACGTTAGTGACCTTATATGTAGCGACAAGAGTGATTGATTCAATACATACTAGACATGAAAAACTAACAGCGATGATCATTACAAAAAAAGCAGATGAGCTAAAAGAGGCAATTCACTCAAAGCTAGTGAGGGGAATTACGACAGTACCTGCAAAGGGTGGCTTTTCAAATGAAAGTCAAGAAATGATGATTATCGTAATCACGAGGTATGAATTGTATGATTTAGAAAGAATCATCAAAAAGGTCGACGAGAATGCATTTACTAATATTGTTCAAACAGCAGGTATCTTTGGCTTATTTCGAAAAGAATAATCAATTAGAAAGGGTAGGAAATCAAGAGCTACTTTTTAGCTTATTTCCTACCCTTACACCGAAATAAATATTTTAACAATTAATTAATGTTGTAAATTGTCTAACCTATTTTGAAGCTCTCTTAACTGCTTTTTTTCAGCAATCGTTGAGTTTGCATATGCTGAGGACAGTGCGTTTTTTGCCACTGACAAGGCATCTTCAGATTGAGCAGCCTGTTCAGCTAATTGAACTGCTTCTCGAGCTTGTTGAAATAATTGATTTCCCATCGTTATGCCCCACCAATTGATGATTCTTTAACATTTGAAATTTTTTGCCTTTCCTCTGCCTCTGCATATGTCGTGTGATAAGGGATCCGTTCATCATGTTTTTCTACAGCGTCAACACCTTGTTGAACGAAGCGTTTGGATTTATTACGTTTACCCATCAGTAGCCCCCCTTTAATCATCCTGAAGAAACTGACTCAACAAAATCGATTTCTAGGTGTATATTGAAAATGTTACTTGGATTCTCTTCAGCTACACTCGATTGATTGAGTCAGTATCATTTATATTTTGGCTAACAATTGTTTATATATACATGAATGATTAGGTTAAGGCTCTTATTATATACTTTGTTGTTATTTGTAAAAAATATTATTAGACGTGATTGGGTAAAAGACAAGGTGCTCAAGTAAGTCTTTATTTAAACGTACATTAGGTAACAAAAAATGAAAAAATTTCATTTGTTATAGGGTTTTAAATGTTAGTTAGAACATTAAATAACCATTATCATTTAGTTATCAAGTTTTAATATATTAGCTAAAGCCTTACCGACTCCATCTTGTTCGTTTGTAGTGGTAATATCTTTAGCAAGGGACTTTAATTCATCAATCGCATTTCCCATAGCAATTCCAAATCCAGCATAATCAATCATTTCTAAATCATTGTCTTCATCGCCAAAAGCTATTATGCGGCTGCGAGGAATTTGATAATAGTCAGCAATTTTTTTCAAACCAACGGCTTTATTTAATCCAGCTTTTACAATCTCTATAATGTGCCACGGTGCTCCCCATTTGCGATGATCAATCATTTCTGCATGTACATCTGATAAATAGGAACGAATTTCTTGTACGTGGCTCTCTTCTGCATGAATTAAAATACTCGTAGGGTCGTGAGTTAAAATTTGCTTTAAGTCACCTGTTTCAATTTTCGGGTTGCCGAAGTTAAAGATATTTAAATACTTTTCATCATGATAATGAAAATAAATATCATCCATCACTTCAGCTAAAATATTCTTAATATCATATTGCTCACTAGCTTCCACGATATCCTTCGCTGTATTTAAATGAAGTGGGGTATGATATAATCCCCAATTGTGATCGATTGGATGATGAACGAAGGCACCATTAAAATTAACAATGGGTGTTTTTAAATTAAGCTCATTATAATAAATTTCACTAGCTCTATAGGGTCTTCCAGTTGCAATAACAACAATATGACCTGCCATTTGAGCCTTCATGATCATTTCTTTTGTATATGAGGAAATCTTTTTATCATCAGTTAATAAAGTACCGTCTAAATCTAATGCAATTAAATGTTGTTGAAAGCTCATAATATCTCCTTTGTAAAAATAATTTATCTTACATAATAAAACATTTATTATACTATTTACATAATAGAAAATAATCATCGATTGTTTTAAGTGTACCTTGAATGGAAAAAATTTGTCCACTATTTTGTAATAAAATGAAAAATAATAAGAGCAAGTACGATTCATTAATATCTGACGATGTTAATTCATTCTCATATCGCTAGTATTTGCGACAATAAATGTAACAAATCGTTCATATTTTCTATAAGAAAATGTACTGAAAAGAAGTAATTTTTTTGCTAATTAGTACATATATGATATAATGAAAATGATTCTCAAGTAGGTCGAAAGGGTGAAAAACATGGATAAAGCTTTAGAAGAAAATATAATGGGCGCACTTGAAAATGTGCTTGATCCAGAGTTAGGTATTGATATTGTTAATTTAGGCTTAGTGTATGGTGTTGATATAGATGATAATGGGACTGCGACTGTTACAATGACTCTCACTTCTATGGGATGCCCATTAGCAGGAACTATTTCTGAAGATGTAAAGAGAAATTTAGCGGATATACCAGAAGTAAAAGAGACAGAAGTTAGTATTGTTTGGAGCCCACCTTGGAGTAAAGATCGCATGTCAAGATATGCAAAAATTGCTTTAGGAGTTCATGGATAATCATGTAGTAAAATACATCTGATGTATAAATATTTTAGATATTATTGTAAGAGAGGTGGAGATTAAATAACTTCATCTCTCTTTATGCTGCCATTAGTTTAGCTTTTTTCTATTCTAGCCGAAAAAATGACTTAGCTTTGTTACTTTTACGCCTAATCTATAAGATAAAATTGTTGTTTTACTACTCATTAGTCATCGATATATAGAAGGAAAGATGCAACTTTGTTTATTTCTTATGAAAAAAATAACAATTCATGAAAAAAAGCCCTTGGCTAAGAGCGGAATTGTTTCTTGTTTCAAAAGTAATGTTGTTAGGGTAAATGGCTAGCATCACAGTTTCAATATGATGCTATTCTTAACAAATTTGTACTATAAGAAGTAGCTTAAATGTTAGTCATCATGTTATAGAAGAAAAGTTCCCCAAACCCAAGTTGTGTGCATGTTTATTAAAGGCTCTTTTCGCAAACTTAGTTGCTATTTTAATTTAAAATGGACTAAATTACGATTTTTATGAGACTCAATAATTGTATAAGTAGAAAAGATGCCACGAAGGCTAGATATATACGTGCTAACGAAAAGCAACAATCAATGCGAAAACAGCCTGCTATTAAGATTCAACAACCAATCAGGTGGAGGAGAGTTACCACCTGATTCACCGAGTTCGAGTTTATTTACATGCAGACACTATATTCCTTGTAAAGTTTGTAATGCTCTTTGTGACATGCGTTGCGGTGTCCATGCTGGCTCCCATACAAGTTGCACGTTAACTGTATGAACCTCTCCCAGTTGCTCGATAACATGCTTAACACCATTTACAATGCTATCGTGTAAAGGGCAACCAGGGGTAGTTAATGTCATGATAATTGACACATCATTAGCTGTGGATATAGTAACATCATAAATCAAACCGAGGTCAACAATATTTATGTTTAACTCCGGATCAATTACTTCATATAGACGACTGTACACTTTTTCTGTTAAGCTCATTAAAATCTCCTCCTTATTTCCGAATGACGTTGCCAATTGAAAAACAAAAGGTGGCAGTAGTTAATAACATTACTAATTGACTGATCGTATATAACGGAACACTCTTTACGATAATAGATAAAGCTATTCCAACAATGCTTATTAGAAAAGCAAGAAAAGTAGGTATGCTCATTTTCTCATTAATCATATCTTTTAACGTAGGAACAGATTCTTTACCTATCTCTTTGCTATATCGATGCGTCCACCATAAAAACGGAACTATTTTGTATAGGTATCCCATAATACTTAACACAATCCAAGCGATAATATAGAGTAATATAAGTATTGGAAACCAATGATGGAGACTAGGGAAAAAAGAGATAATCATTGCAAAAAAATGAATGAAAAACCCATTTATAATAGCTAATAATGAAAAGATAAAAGGTTTATCAAGCTTCTTCTTAATTCTTTTTGTTAGAATGGTATAAATATGCCCTGTAAATAGACTAAAGCCAATGAATAATCCACTGACACCTATTGGTAATAAAGTTGAAATATCTAGTAAAAAAGATAATGCTGTTAAAAATAAGCCGCATACATAAGCACTATATACCCAAGCGGCTAATTTCATTGAAAATCCGTGTGCAAGAGCAAACATCGGCACCATTTTATAAGAAAAACCAAAAATCAATAAAGTAAACCAGCCTGTGATTCCAAATAAAATATGTGTTTTTAACAGTGGGATATGTTGAAATAATACTGTTTCGAACTGCAAATTATATGCTAACAATATTCCTAAAGCTAATGTAAGCAATAAGCAAATGAGTGCACTGCCAACAAACAATGTAAGTATATTAAATTTTTCTTGTTTTTTCATAGTCATCAACATTTGAAAGATAAATAATAATATTGAAAATAAAGCAATACTTCCACTGTATAGAATTGTTTTAGGTGCAAATACAAATGATAAAGCCAGGCTAGAAACTCCTATAGCACTTAAGAAAAATTGAAGAAAGCCTAAGCGTTCACTCCAAATAGGAGTAAGGAAGACAACAGGAACAAGTTGGTACATTGCCCCCATAGCCACCATCACTGCCCATCCGAGAATAAGCAAATGTGCACTACTCCATATTTCAGGTATTCTATATAAACCTTTTACGATATTCTCACCTTGAAAAACCAGAATAAATTGACTTGCTAGAAAGGCTAATAAACTAAAAAAAATAAATAAAAATGGAAGCTTTATATTCGTTTCAGTCGTAGCTTGCTTTGGAAACATAAAGTATCACCCGTTTTCATCTTCTAATATCAATTTGATAAGTACCATCGTCTAGCTGTTTAGTATGGTGCGTATATTTGAGTTCATCCAATTGCTCATATAAGAACATAGGTCGTCTATCATTAATAATTGAAAGAACTTCGTTATCTTGAAGTTTTTCCAATGCTGCAAGTGTTCTCATCATTGGTTGGGGAGGCTCTAAACCTCTATTATCAAGAATCATTTTTCTCACCTCGCACGAAGGTCACTTTCCAATGCTTTGCTGCTACCTTCTCAACGGTATAAGTAAAACCTTTTGTTTTCATAATTGTAAGTAGCGGTGTAGGTTTAATAGGTGCGTGTAATATAAAAATGTCATCATCTTTCAATGAAGAAACAGTATTTGTTATTTTTTGAAATGGCTGAAGCTTTTTATTTATATCTTCTCTCACATCTAACTCAACGATGTTCTTTGCTTTTATATCGTTCATTTTTTATTCCTCCTCGTCATATCCTTTGATTTAATGATAATAATTTTCAATTAAGTTTGGTGTGATTCAGTTCACTTGTTAATAATTTTTTCAATAGTTACCATTCACAATTTGTCCACAAGAATATGTGATGCATATCACATACATACTCAAATCAAAATAATTACAATATTTACATGAATGTTGAGGAGGTAGTCCTTATGTTTGATCGAGATTTTTATAAAAATCCATTTATAGTCATTTGGGAATTAACGCGTGCTTGTCAATTACACTGCTTGCATTGTCGAGCAAAAGCTCAAACTAGACGGGACCCTAGAGAATTATCCTTTGAGGAAGGTAAACAATTAATAGATCAGATTTATGAAATGGATAATCCAATGTTGGTGTTTACAGGTGGAGACCCTTTGATGAGGGAAGATGTATATGATATTGCAGATTATGCGATAAAAAAAGGTGTAAGGGTATCCATGACACCTAGTGCCACTCCCAATGTAACTAAACAAGCGATTGAGAAGGCAAAAGAGGTTGGTTTAGCACGGTGGGCTTTTAGTTTAGACGGTCCAACTGCTGAAGTACATGATCATTTTCGTGGAACGAAAGGATCATTTGATTTAACAATGAATGCCATAAAATATTTACACGAGTTAGAAATTCCAGTGCAAATTAATACAGTGATTTCTCGCTACAATGTTGATGTGCTAGAAGAGATGGCTAAGGTTGTAGAAGAGTTAAAATGCGTCCTGTGGAGTGTATTTTTTCTCGTTCCTACCGGAAGGGGGAAAGAGTCAGATATGGTATCCCCAGTACAACACGAACAGATTTTTCACTGGCTATATGAATTAAGTAAAAAGGTACCGTTTGATATTAAAACAACAGCAGCACAACATTATCGTCGTGTCGTTATTCAACAGAAAATGAAAGAAGCAAAAGATACAGATCGAGCTATTCGTTATGCAGATGCCTTAAACGAAGGAAAAACGGGTCAAATTGATGGTTTAGGTCGAGCACCAAAAGGTGTCAATGACGGCAATGGTTTTGTTTTTATATCTCATATTGGTGATGTATTTCCTAGTGGATTACTGCCTGTCAAAGCTGGAAATATTAGAGAGAAGACATTAGCGGATATTTATAGAAATTCTCCTATCTTCAAAGATTTGCGAAATCCAGACAAATTTAAAGGGAAATGTGGTGTATGTGAATTCCGCTTTGTTTGTGGTGGCTCACGTGCAAGATCGTATGCAGTGACTGGAAATTTTTTAGAAAGTGAACCATTCTGTGTGTATATACCGAAAGCATTGCGGTCAAAATCAGTGAATACTTAATATAACAAGCTGAAGTAGGTGTAGCCTTCCTCTATATCTTTGAGTGGGATACACCTTTTTGTATGTAGCTATGTTAAAGCTCGGCCTCTTTTCATAACTAGCGTTAACTGTAGCTTTTCTTCGTTAACAAGATAGCAATTTCGTACAATCTATAATTTTTGAATAGTGCCTTTTTAACGAACGTTTTGTTTGAACATCTAGAAAAGCATTAGCTATACAAATTGAGTTCTTTACCCCAAATCAAAACTTTGTCTAGATAATAGGTAAGCAATACACCTTTGTTACCATCAAACTCTTTTTGTAATTGTACTAGTAAGCCAGTTTCAAGGACGTACTGTAAATAAGACATTTTATATAATATCATAGGGTCACCTTGAAAGGAGATTCCTCTTTTGTTCATTTCCTTAGTATATAATTGAACACAATGGTTTCGAATGCTATCATCATTGTTTTTCTCGGAATTACGTAACCCAAGATATCTTTCAACTAGTAAATTGATATCAAACCAACCTGATGCAAATCTAGACGATTCCCAATCAATCATTTGAATATGGTTGTTAGTATTTTGATGAAAATGATTGCAGCATATATTTTGTAAATGAAGGTCACCGTGTACGATGCATTGTCCATTCTTTACTAGTTCAGAAAATGATAAAGAGCTTTCACTTAATATTTGTTGTATCATGCTGTGCGTAGGTTCTATCATTTTCTTTAAGCGCTTATGGTGTAACGCATCAATAAGATACAATTTTGTTTTTTGTATTTTAGCTTGTCTTCGTGTTTTCATTTTCTTCGAATGAAATGTTGGAAACCAGGGGTTAAACAAATCGATATTATCGTAGAAATTTTGCTCATATGAGTGGGCATGTAATTTTGCAATTGTTGGTATGATATAGTCAAAATGATTTGGAGGAGGTATTCGTCCACGCAAAGGCTCAATATATTCTATTAACATCCATGTTTCGTTATCAAATATATTTGATTTAGTTGCGTATATTGTTGGCATGAACTCTTTTAGAAAGGGGAGAGCTTTTTCATATAAATTGATTTCTACAGTATTTCTATTTTTTGACCCTATATAACGTTTAAAAATAATTGGTTGAATACCAAATTCTGTTGAGATGTCTAATTTATAAATTACACTTTTCGCAGATGCTCTTAATTGCTGAATTGAATCAGGAACAAATGACTTAAATTTGCCAAACCTAAGTTTTATTTGATGATGAAAATCGGTGTTTTGAAAAACCTTTTTAATGTTGGCGATATCCATTATGTGTTTTCTTCCTGTTTTTTAGTTTTCCATGAATTATAAAGATGAGAAAATGTACTGCGCAAAAATGGCATCGGGTCATCCCATGCGAATAGTGCATATTGTTTGTTTCCAGATAGTCCCTTCTTGAAGTCATTAAAAGTCATTTCACCATATTCCCTTTTTTGGAGGTAGGCAAGGTAATACCGTACAAGATAAATCCATTTAATGTCTTCTATTTGATACAATCGCGGTTCAGGGTCTTGACCTGTTAAGTATAGGTAGTATAAATAAGCAAAATCTATACCACAAGCCTCTGTTAAACTATGAGAAAGCCATAATCTAGAATTGATCTCAATAAACTTAAGTTCACCATCACGGGGATCTTTTTTAAATTCGGCCATGGCTACTCCCCTACACTCCAATTCTTTTAGAAATGGTAAGCCAACATCAATAATTTCTTCATCTCTTTTACTAATAATGAGGGCACCTGTACCCATATTTGGCGGGAATTGATGAATTTTTTGTAGTGTGAAAAGAGCCTTTACATTCATATCTTCATCAAGAAAAGTCGCCAGTTTGTAAAAAGTGCTGTCATCACCGGGAATAAATTCTTGTAGCATTAACTCACCAAATTGCCGATAGTAAGGAAAAACAGTTTTTAATTCTTCTGCACTATGAACCATGATAATTTTTTTATTAATATGTTGACGAAACTTATGTCCATAAACAGGCTTTATAATACACGGAAATGTTAATTTGTTAAGAATATCTTCCAATTCCTCTTCCTGATCTAAAAAAAAAGTTGTCGGGCATGGAATATTATACTTTGTAGCTAGTTCATACGTTAAACGTTTATCGATTAATGCATGAATAGTTGAGTGCTCAGGTAATAAAAATAAATAATACATAGACAATATTTCTCTATGCTTTGACATAAAATAGAGAAAATCATCTGAACCAGCATATAGCACAGCTTTACAACAAAATGTCTTACCTAAATTTAATAGGAAGGTAAGCAAGCCGTCTTCATCTTTAATAGGGTCAGGACAACTCTTACATGTTGCATAACATGTTTTGCCGATTTTGTATTTTTTTCCTGTATCAAAGGCGTATACATCCACTCCTTTTCTACCTAAACTTCTTACAATACCAATTCCATTTGCACTTAAATCAAGAACGATTGCAGGATGCTTACGCTCAACCATATTTCAACTACCTTTCTATAATAAAGATTGGTACTCCTGTTCAATTTTTCTTGACATCTCGTTAACTGTTAGCTCAGCTTGTGCAAACTTGCGGGCATTTTCCCCTAGTTCGTTTCTTAAAGAGGGATTTTGGATAAGTAGTAGCAGATGCTTTGAGAGTGTTTCAATGTCACCTGGTGTTGAAAGTAAACCTTCCTTCTGATGATGAATTAATTCGGGGATTCCTCCTACATATGATGAAACGATAGGTAACCCCATATGCATCGCTTCAATGATAGAAATTGGTAGACTATCATTTATAGTAGGTAAAACAAAAATGTCCGTTTCCTTTAATAGCTGAGGGATGTCGTCTCTACTTCCTAAGAACACTACATTTGACAAACGTAAATGTTGTGCTTGTTGTTCTAAATCCTCTCTCGTCTTACCGTCACCAATAATCCTAATTTCTACATGATCTAAATGCTCTTTAATCATGTTTAGGGCTTCTAACAAAATATGGTGACCCTTACGTTGAGTAAGGCGAGCAATACAAGAAATGATCGTTTGATGACGGTTTGCACCTTTGGTGTACTCTATTTCTTCATTTTCTTCTATTCCTGTATGAACTGTTAGCATTTTTGAATCGTGTGCACCTAGTTGCTTTAGCGGTTCACGGAAATGATCTGATAGGATGATAATCTTATCCGCAGATTGAACAGCCCTTTTATCAATTTCAATAAAGTACCTTGCTGAAAGTGAATCTTTGTCTACTTCTTTAAATTTTATTCTATTGAGGCTTAAAATCCCGTGAGGAGTATAAAGTAGTGGTTTTTCATAATGTTCATTAAGCATACCTAAAATATACGCAGTTGCTAAATCCTGAGCGTGTAAAATATCATAACCCTCAAGGTTTTGTTGACTTAAATGTGTTAAATATGTGTAAAAGTTAACGTCAAGCTGAAAAAACTTCTTCTTATCTTTACCGTAGCGTTGTTGATAAAATTTCCACAAATAGTCACTTATGTTGTTCTTTGTGTTTACATAACCATCAAACTCGTTTGGACATGTAATTTCAACGACATGGCCACGATTCTCCAAGCCGTGTTTTAGATTAGTGATATAGTTAGATAAACCTCCAACATGAGGATAGTTCCAGAAAGTCGTTAGTAATATTCTCAATGTCCACTTCCCCTTTGTGCCCTCTAGTTTGATTTGTCATCATGTTTCATGTTGTTGAAGATTGAATGTTGTCGTTATTTGAATCCTCGAATGGATCTTTCTTGTCTTTCTTAAGTATCTGTTGTTGGAAATGATGATCCATCATGGCAAGTAAATCTGGTGCGGGAACTTGTAGTTTCGCTAACTTGGAAATTGTTATCTGTTTATTTGAAAAATCACCAATTGTCTTCATGTTGGATCCTCCTAATAATTTCAAAAGCCTCAGCATAATGTACACCAACTGTCATCCCTCTATACCTTGCTAAAAACTTTATTCCATCAAACGAACGGGGGTGGGGGAAAGGGCGCATTTCAACATCGTAATGTTTAAGGGCATTCAATTTATTATCGATTGTATCAGTTACGTCAACATAGTAATTTGGTTTAAAAGTTTGATCATTGGTATGGTGAGTCCATTCGGTAGATGAAACTGTTTCAAAGCAAATTATGTCGATTGGGGCACTTCCAGCTATAGGACGTGCAGCAGTCATAACAGCTTGAAATGTAACTTGATGGTCCTTATTTAAATCGCCATAATGGTGAGTGAATATTTTACAAGGTTGATATATTGTAATTAACTTTTCAATTTTCTTATTAATAAGGTGAAGTGGGAAAGTTTCCATTTCTAAATTAGGATACTCGAGGAAAATAACTTCTTTTACACCTAACTCTTTATTTGCTTCTATACAGCAGTTGGTGATATATTCATCTTCTTTGTTACGGCCTTGAGCAGTTATTACAGTAATAACTTCATAGCCACCATTTATTAATTTTTTTATAGTTGCACCCGAACCAAGCAGCTCGTCATCAGGATGGGATGCAATAATTAAGACAGTTTTTTTTAGCATCAATCCTTCATCTCCAAAAATGTGTAATCTATTTTAGGTTATGTATATGGGTTTAATGAAAGAGTTGATACAGACATATGCGGATAATGACTACCCATTTTTCACAGAGGAAAACATGTACGGATGAATCTTAACCGACAAATGAAGGAAAAAAAAGAGTAGATGGAGTAAAGCTCCACCTACTATACAAGTCTTAACATATTGTTGCTGTTTGAACATATGAAAGAAGTAGCTTTTCAGTATTAATTATTGAAGTTTGATGGGTACGCTCAAAGGCGTGTGATGATTCAATACCAGGGCCAATAAGTCCGTGAACAATATCAAATCCTGAACGTATAGCTGCGGATGCATCAGATCCGTAAAAAGGATATATGTCAACCTTATAGTCAATATTATTATCGTTAGCTAATTGAACTAACTTTTTTCTAAGGCCATAATGATACGGGCCGCTAGAATCCTTCGCACAAATAGACACTGTATATTCATCAGAAGCTTGACCATCTCCAATAGCTCCCATGTCAACTGCCAAATATTCAACGGTTTCAGGTGTAATATTAGAGTTTCCACCATAGCCAATTTCTTCGTTATTGGAAATAAGAAAATGTGTTGTATGTGGTAGCTGTATGTTTTCTTTTTTGATATGTTCAATTAGTTGTAGTAAGATAGCTACACTTGCTTTATCATCTAAATGTCTAGATTTTATAAACCCGCTTGAAGTAACTTCAACTCTAGGATCAAATGACACAAAATCTCCAACTTCGATACCTAGAGAGCGAACGTCCTCTGCATTCTCTACCTTTTCATCAATTCTAACTTCAATATTCTCCTCATTTCGTTTAGCTTCACCAGCATTTTTATATACATGTACGCTCGTTTGATGCATCAGAATGGTACCTGTATATGTCCGTCCGTCCGAGGTTTCAATTTGACAATACTCTCCTTCAACAGAATTCCACCGAAAACCTCCGATCATCGAAAGTTTTAACCGACCATTACTCTTGACTTCTTTAACCATAGCACCAAGTGTATCTACATGTGCTGTTAACATTCGATGTTTCGTGCCGTCAGTTCCAGGAAGAGTTGCAAGCAGTCCACCTTTTCTATTGCGGCTATTCTCGACCCCAATGTTAGTAAGTTTATCTTCAATAAATTGAATGATGTTGTCTGTATGGCCAGATGGACTTGGAATAGATACTAGTTCTTTAATAAGCTCAATTGTTGCATTTGTGTTTGGGTATGTATTCATCTTAAATCTCCTCTCTTAATAAAAATATATCTCTCATTACTTTATCATATAAATTAGTTTTCTTATAATGTAAAAAAGAGACTTACATAAGGAGAAGTCATATGAAATTACTTATTGCAGACCGTGATCAAGATGAAAGGATAGGGATACGTTGGTTAGTATCGGCAAACTCATTTTCATTTGAGCAAATATTGCTAGCTAGTTCATTTGACGAGCTTATTATCAACCTTGAAAATGATGTTCCAGAAGTAACAATCATAGAGCTTGATATGATCCCAAGAGAGCACTGGAACATACTATTGAGTAGGATAAAACAATATACACAAATTGTCATAGCTGTTTCAGCCGAAGCGACATATGAGCGTGCAAAGCAAGCGATAGAGCTGCAAGCTGTTGATTTATTAGTAAAACCAAATTCACCAGAGTCATTAAAGAAAACTTTGTATCGTTCAGTTAATGTTTTAAGAGCGGAACATAGCTCTAAACAACGTCAAGCTAATAAGTATAATACTACAACTTATCGTTCGCTTTTTATCCAAGACCACCAAAATGAAACGGCTGATTCTTTAATGGTATTACAAACTGAAGATCAAAATAAGTTAGCTGAGCTTCGCTTATTTCTTGAAACCTATTATGTAATGGAGGATGTATTACTATTACCTGTCAGTGATTTAATTGTATTAGTTTTTCAAAACAAAAATACAAAACAGTTAGAAGCAGTTGGAAATCGACTCCTTCAAGATTGGGATGAAGAAAAAAATGAACCAATGGCTATCGTTATTCATAGCCAAGGGATAATTAAGTCACTTCACGAAGCATACATGCAAGCAAAAGGGGCATTACAAGTAACATACTTTAAAGGATACAGGCAACTTATACATGTAAAGCAAAATGTTGAATGGCATACTATTGACCCTTTTTTAACTCCTCAAGAGCAAAGAGAATGGATAGATATGCTTAATAATAAGGATAAGGATATGGTTAAGTCATGGATGTACCGCCATTTTCTATCAATTTCAGAGCCTTTTCCCGAACCAGGATTAGTACGAACTAGATTAACAAGCATACTAGCACAAATACGTCGATATATGAAATCGTTTTATTTAGATCAAGGGGTGTACGAAGAGTTATACCATAAGGTTTTTGAAGAAATTTTATATAGTCCAGTCTTATACCGCTCTGTTCAACAAATGATTCTGTTTACGGGTCAATTATTTGATGGTGCTCAAAATCAACTAGAATCTTCACGTCACGATGTCGTCGAACTAGGCGTGGCATATATTGAAAGGAATTATCACCATCAAAATTTATCATTAGAGGACGTTGCTAAATACACAGGTAGAAGCCCCAGCTATTTTAGCCATTTACTTAACAAAAAAATGAACATATCTTTTATTCAGCTTGTGACCAACCTTCGGGTTCACGCTGCGAAGAGATTGTTATGGGAAACAGATTTATCAATTAAAGAGGTTGCAAATAAAGCTGGTTTTCGAAATGCAAATTACTTCAGTAGAATTTTTAAGCAGGTGATGGGTGTTACTCCTAGAGAGTATAGAATGGAGAAAGATATAGATTTAAATTAGGTCTATGTTTTAACACGGGTGTATTAGTGAGTGAGCTTTGCTGTCATGTTATTGAATGAAAACAGCTATGTATAGTCACTCTTCATAATGACTGTTTTCGCATAACATGTTGTTTTATTAGATAATTAATACATACACAACTGGCGTTGGGGGGATCTTTTCTTTTGCAAAATGATGACTTACATATAAAGCAGCCTCTAATGGTACAAAGCAACAAAGTGTACGAAAAGAGTTTTTCGCATAGTATGATTTTTCTCACTAAGAAATAAACAACTTTAGTTTTGCTGCACCTTTACTCTTTCAAACGATGATAAGAACATGAACCCCTATTTGTATATGTGTTATCTGTAAAATGGCAAAACGATGAATACATCTAAAATCAAAAAAAAATACTAATAACAAAATAAATTACTATTATTTCACGTAAATCCTTCTATTTTAATGATGCCAACTTGATATCGTCTTGAATTTCACAAAGTTTTGTTCTATTTTTCTGAAATTTCCCCTAGTATACTTACTCATAAGAAATGAATAATGGGGTGTTTATGATGAGTACAAATAAGCGTAGCATTGAAAATTATACAGGATCAGAATTACATGCAAAAGGTTGGGTTCAAGAAGCAGCATTAAGAATGCTCATGAATAATTTAAATGAGGATGTAGCAGAAAGACCTGAAGATCTCGTTGTATATGGAGGTATTGGCAAAGCTGCTCGTAATTGGGAAAGCTATGATGCGATTATAAAAACTTTACACAATTTAGAAGACGATGAAACGATGCTTGTTCAATCTGGGAAACCAGTTGCGGTGTTTAAAACACACACGGACGCACCGAGAGTGTTAATTGCAAACTCAAATCTTGTGCCAGCTTGGGCAAATTGGGACCACTTCCATGAGCTTGATAAAAAAGGCTTAATGATGTATGGACAAATGACAGCTGGAAGCTGGATATATATCGGCAGCCAAGGGATCGTTCAAGGCACATATGAAACGTTTGCTGAACTTGGACGCCAGCATTTCAATAGTACACTAAAAGGAACGATATCTCTAACAGCCGGATTAGGTGGTATGGGTGGAGCACAGCCTTTAGCTGTCACTTTAAATGAAGGTGTTTGTATTGCTATTGAGGTAGATCGAACTAGAATTCAACGACGCATTGAAACACGCTATCTAGATATAATGACAGAAAGTATTGATGAAGCTATTCAATTGGCACGTGAAGCGAAGGAACAGGGGAAACCACTATCGATTGGCTTATTAGGAAACGCTGCAGAAGTATTACCAGAAATGATTAGCAAAGGATTTACTCCAGATGTACTAACAGATCAAACGTCCGCACATGATCCAATTAATGGATATATACCTTTAGGCTATTCACTAGAGAAGGCAGATGAGTTACGTAAAGCGGATCCAAAAGCATATGAGAGTGAATCTAAGAAGAGTATTGCTGAACATGTAAAAGCGATGTTAACAATGCAGGAACTAGGTGCGATTACTTTCGACTATGGAAATAACATTAGGCAGGTAGCAAAGGATGAAGGAGTGGACAAAGCTTTTAATTTCCCTGGCTTTGTACCAGCTTATATTCGACCACAGTTTTGTGAAGGAAAAGGGCCTTTTAGATGGGTTGCTTTATCAGGAGACCCAGAAGATATTTATAAGACGGATGAAGTCATTTTACGTGAGTTTAGCTACAATAAACATTTATGCAATTGGATTAAAATGGCTCGTGAAAAAATCCAATTTCAAGGGTTACCATCTCGTATTTGTTGGTTAGGTTATGGAGAGCGCGCTAAATTTGGGAAAATTATTAATGACATGGTTGCTAGCGGTGAGTTGAAAGCACCAATTGTTATTGGACGTGATCATCTAGACTCCGGTTCAGTAGCTTCACCAAATCGTGAAACTGAAGGCATGATGGATGGAAGTGATGCAGTAGCTGATTGGCCAATTTTGAATGCCTTAATAAATAGCATCGGTGGTGCAAGCTGGGTGTCTGTACATCATGGTGGTGGTGTAGGAATGGGATATTCATTGCATGCAGGTATGGTCATCGTTGCTGATGGAACACCAGAAGCTGCAAAAAGGCTTGAACGTGTGTTAACGACAGATCCTGGTATGGGTGTTGTTCGTCATGCAGATGCGGGGTATGATTTAGCGAAAAAGACAGCAAAAGAAAAAGGTATACACATTCCAATGATGGATTAAGGGGAGGAGGGTAATTATGAAACCACTTTTTATTAGAAATGCAAATGAAGTGATAACGCTGAAAGGTAGTTCAGAACATCCACGTAAGTTAGAGCAAATGGAAAACCTTGAAGTAATTAAAGGCGGCAGTGTCTGGTTGGAGAACGACAAAATCATAGCTGTTGGTACGGATGAACAACTACATGAACAATTTAAGAATCGAATTGATGAAGCAGAAGTGATTGATGCGCGAGGCAAAGTGATTTTACCTGGCTTAGTAGATCCGCATACACATTTAGTGCATGCAGGAAGTCGGGAAAATGAATTTAATATGCGCCTAAAAGGTGCGAGCTATATGGATATTATGAATGCTGGTGGTGGCATTCATGCATCGACAAAAGCAACGAAGGAAGCTAGTCATGATCAATTATATGTGGAAAGTAAACGTAGACTAGATCAGTTTTTACTTCATGGTGTTACGACTGTGGAAGCGAAAAGTGGCTATGGCTTAGCATTAGAGCATGAAATAAAGCAGCTTGAAGTAGCAAAACAGCTCAATGAAGATCACGTCATTGACATTGTTTCTACTTTTATGGGTGCACATGCAGTACCTGCCGAGTATAAAGATCGACCTGATGAGTTTGTAGATATCGTTGTAAATGAAATGATCCCTAAGGTTGCTCAGACAAAACTTGCTGAATTTAATGACGTATTTTGTGAACACGGTGTGTTTACACCGGAGCAATCAAAGCGTATTTTACAAGCTGGATTGGAACATGGCTTACTTCCTAAAATCCATGCAGATGAGATTGAGCCATATGGCGGAGCAGAAACTGCAGCAGAAGTTGGAGCAGTATCGGCTGACCATTTGCTTAAAGCTTCGGAAAAAGGTATGGACATGATGGCAGAAAATGATGTTATAGGCGTGTTGCTCCCAGGAACAGCATTTTTCCTCATGGCTGAATTTGCAAATGGGCGCAAAATGATTGATAAAGGTGTCCCAGTAGCTTTATCTACTGATTGTAACCCTGGGTCTTCACCTACTGTTTCATTGCCATTTATTATGAATCTAGGCTGTTTAAAAATGGGCATGACTCCTGCTGAAGTCATTTGTGCTGCAACAATCAATGCTGCTCATGCGATTAAACGAGGACAAGAAATAGGTAGTATTGAGGTCGGTAAAAAAGCAGATATATTAATTGTCGATGTACCGAATTATATGCAATTACCATACCATTACGGCATGAACCATACTGATACAGTTATTAAAAACGGTAAAATTGTCGTTGATGGAGGGAAGCTTTGTGTCTAATTATCCGTACCCGTTGCTTAAGCGACCACCATTTAGCTGGGATAGAAACGAGAATATAACAGAACCTAAAGTACATGAATGGATTGAAACATTACCCGTAAATCATGATGTTAAGTGGGAGAACTTTGATATTTCTATTTTAGGAATACCTCTTTCACGATCATCAATTAGTGCATCAGCCGCGAGTGAGAATCCTGAGGCGATGCGCAGAGAATGGAAGTCTTTTACGACATATAATATTGATTATGACATTGATTTAACGGACCTTTCTGTAGTAGATTTAGGTGATGTCAAACAGCATGTTACAGACATTGCATTGTGTCATCAAAATATTACCGATGCAATGGTAGCAATGCGTCAACATCATCCACATGTGTTCCCAATCATGCTCGGTGGAGATCATTCTATTACTGCAATGCTAGTGAAAGGGTGGAAGCAGTCACATCCTAATGAGAAAATAGGTATTTTACAGTTTGATACTCATTTTGATTTACGAGATGTAGATGAATTTGGTCCAGCAAACGGTACTCCAATTAGAAATCTTATTGAAAACGAGATAGTAGAAGGTAAGCATGTATATAATATAGGCCTTCACGGTTTCTTTAATGCGAAATCATTAAAGGACTATGCGGACGAGTGTGGGCTGAATTATACGACACTACGTGAGGCACGTAAGCAAGGGATTGAACACGTAGTAAAGCGAGCAATAGATGAACTGAGTAATCAGGTAGATACAATATATTTGACTGTTGATATGGATGTACTAGATATTACTGCTGGACCTGGGGCACCGGCTGCAACACCAGGTGGGATGAGAGCAGATGAGTTGTTTGATGCAGTTTATATTGCTGGTCAAAGTGACAAAGTGAAGGCAATGGATATTGTTTGTCTCGATCCACATAAGGATCAAGTAAATTCAACTGTCAAAGCAGGCGTACATGTCATGCTATCGTTTTTATCTGGATATATAAATAGATTAGGTGAGAAGAGCTCTTTTCGTTAATTTTCTCATTTTAACAAGGATGCTTTGATCAACTTGTCAAAATATAAATATCAATACTGAAAGCTTTTAGATGGAGCTTATAAGATGGTGCTATAATATAAATCCTGTTGAAATATTGGCAGGATTTTTTCTTATTCGATCAAAGGTGTCAGGTCGACATATAACTTTGTATTATTAAGTTATTGTTTTTTTACCTAAAGCAAACAGCTTGAATACTTAATTTTAAACATGTTTAATGTCTTATAAGAAAAACATAAACTAAAAGGGACCTTTTCGGTAGACTTTGTTGCTATTTATATTGATTTCTAGTTATGTCATGATGAAATGTATATAACCACGACAATATTATTGACATGTTTTTAGGAGGGAAGCGGTGTATAATTCTCTGATAAGTTTAAAAATGGGAACAGCAAAACAGCGTAAAGCATATAGTGCCATAGAAAATTTAGGAATTATGAAAGACTTAGTTGAGTATGATCCTGTAGTATGTGGAACGATACCAATTGGTGTTGATGTAATTGATTCTGATTTAGACATTATTATGGAAGTTGATCATTTACATAAACTAAGATTTGAAAATAAAGTAAAAAAACTTTATGAGAATGAAATCGATTTTAAGATCACCAGAAAAAATATTAGAAATTTGGAAGTGGTCAAGGCCAATTTTATATTTCACGGCTTTGAATTTGAAATATTTGGGCAATCTCAGCCAGTTTTACAACAATATGCTTACCAACACATGGTTATAGAGAGATTTATACTAAAAGAGTTTCCAGGTATAAGGGAACAAGTCATTAATCTAAAAATAAAAGGATATAAGACTGAACCAGCATTTTGTGAAATTTTAGGTCTATCTGGAGATTCTTACGAAGCATTATTAAATTTTGGTAGAGAAAAAGGGATTATTTAATGTTCTTTAATTTTTTCTCTACGTGAGAAACGACCAAAATCCTTCAATAATGAAATTACTAATAACGGCCGTAGTAAAGCTGTTAATAAAATTGAAAAAGAAAGTATGCCTATATTTTGTAACGTAAATTCGGAATTTTTTATGGAATTTATAAGAACTCTTCACTATTTATCATGATCTTAAAATTTGTATAAGTTAGCCGCTGCACTAAATTATGAAAATTTCCATAATGATGCGTAGTAAAAATCACAACAAATAAGCTTGCGGAACAATTAATAATCTGAAAATTATGAATATAAGTATGATTTATATGTATTTTATGGTAAAATCAATGTGAAAAATTTAACATTTTAGGAGGAATGTATTTGTTCTCAAAGCGGAAAGTTACTATATTTGCATGTTTATTAATCACTTTACTATTTATATTTGGCTGTAGTAAGGAGGATGCTAGTACTACAGAGGGACCTCCATCACTTCAAGTAATTGGCCACGCCAGTGTGAAAATTAAAACGAGCGATGGTAAAGTCATTTACATAGATCCATGGGCAGGTGATGAGGAGGATTACTCTGAACCAGCAGATATAATTCTATCTACTCATGGACATTATGATCACAGTGATTTGTCAAAAGTAACGAAAAAAGATCAAACAGAAATTATTACACAATTTTACGATTTTGAAAATAAAAAGATTGAGAGTGACTTACCTGGTAAAAATATTGAGGTATTAGGTATTCATATTAGTGCAGTCGCAGCTTATAATGATCACCATCCTATAGATTTATCCTATGGTTATGTACTAGAGTTTGATGGACTGCGAGTTTATCATGCAGGAGATACTGGAAAAATAGAAGAAATGAATTTATTGTCTGATAAAAATATAAATTATGCCTTATTAGGTATGGACGGTACATATGATAATATGAATGTAGAGGAGGCGATAGATGCAGCAATAATGATTAATGCTGATCATGTCATTCCTATTCATACAGATGCACCTGGCATTTATAATGAAGAAAATGTTGAGAAATTCGAGGTGGAAAATAAATTAGAAGTAAAACCAGGAGAAACGATACAGTTAGAAGAGAAAAACTAGATTTAAAGTTTCCAGCTTCTTTGTAAAATACTAGACTAATTAATAAAGAAAACAAGGGAACTCCCCTTTGGAGTTCCCTTGTTCGTGGTATCTTGCCAGTTGTAAAAGAATGCCCCAATAACATTAAAGATAATAAGAAGAGTTAATCAATACTACAAATAATAGCAGGGCACTCTTCACAATTAATTTCTGTTTTTAAGAACTCTAAATCAAGAATCGTAATAAATCCTTTATTCATTGATATTTTCTTTTGACGTCGCAAGTCATTTAACATGCGATTGACACTTTCTCTAGTTGTACCACAAAAGTTTGCCAGCTCCTGATTCGTAAGAGGTAAGTCAATAAAAATTCCATCTTCTTTCTTAATTCCATAGCTGTTTGACATACGAATAAGAGTAGAATATAGCGCACCTTTTTTTCCATTTAGAACTAAATCGCGAAATTTCGTTTGCGTTTTCCGAAAGTGATCACTCATCCATTTCATAAATTCAAATGCAAGTTGGCTATTTTGAAAAAATTGCGTCTCGAGATGGTCTTTTTTTATGACAGCTACTTCACAATCCTCAAGCACTTTTGCATTGAGAATATATTTTGCATCATCTGTAAAAAGTGTAAGCTCACCTACGATGTCATCTTGTCGACATATTCTTAATGTAAGTTCACGTCCATCTGCAGAAATTTTACTAATTTGTATTCTTCCGGAACGAATGATGTAAAGTTCTGTAGCCTCCATCCCTTCTTGAAAAAGGTATGAGCCTTTGTTAACTTTCACGGTGTACTCAGAGGAATTCAACAATTCTTTTAGCTCAACAGACATGGTCGGTTTTGTAGGCTGGGGTTGAGTTTTTATTGTTACCACCTACCTTATGGAAGAATTAGTTGTTACTTCTATTAAATATGAAAACATTCAAAACTGCAACGTAAATATTATCATTCTACTGGGTTATCGAAAGGATTATGATTTTTTTTTGATGTTGTACAACATAGATAATAGTATTATAAAGTTTGATTGAACTTAATTTATACTACCTCATTCATTCTAACTTAAAATTAATTAAAATTTTTCATAAAATGTCACAAATTGATGAGTAAAATTGTTTTAATTATGAAACGCTTATTTATCAGGCTCTTTTCGTAAACTTAGTTGTCATTGTCACTAAATTAGAAATACCAATAAGTATTGTAGCATTGCCGTAAGTGCTAATGAAAAGATGCTACAAACGGTTGTTTTTTACATGTAGTAAACAGATTTAAAACAGCTTTGAACATAACTTTTAATTATAAGGACGAAAAAACAACAGTCAATGCGAAGATTGCCTTTATCAAAGAAAAGAGGAGGGATGGAAGTTGAAAAAGGTAGCAGAAAACAAAGATAAAATATTGAACGATTATAACGTTGATTTTAGCCAATTGATTAGTACAAATTATCAAAGGATTCATACATATTGTTTTCATATGCTTAGAAATGTCCTAGATGCTGAAGATGCTACTCAAGAAGTGTTCGTGAAGGCTTATAATAACTTGCATAAAATAACCAATGAAACCAATCTATCTGCTTGGTTATACAAAATTGCATATCATCATTGTTTGAATGTCATAAAAAGACAAAGGTTAATCAAATTTACACCATTTCAACCTCATAATGAACCGCTAGCTCATAATAATACAACAATGCATGAAACAGAGTTTAGTGAAGAGATTTCAGATGCTTTACGAGAATTATCAGCAAAAGAACGTACGATTATTATTTTAAAAACAGTTCAGGAGCTTTCATACACTGAAATTGAGCAAATTATGAGTAGTAATCAACCCGCAGTGCGCAAATGCTATGAGCGGGCTAGGAAAAAGCTAAAAAGATATTTACTAGCAAACGAGAATAGGAGGATAAAAGATGAAGAAATTTCATTCCTTTGAAGACTTTGAACGATCATTGAAAAATGAACAAATCCCTACAATGAATGAACAACAAATACATGAAGCTGTGTTTTACAAGAAAGATAGTAAAAGAACTAGCTTCTTTGTTAACCGAAGGCTAGTGTTAATGACAACGGTATTACTCATTATTTTAACAACGTCAGTCGGTGTCGCTGCAAAATTAAATGGCTGGTCGTTGTTAAATACAAAAGGTGAAACGATGCTAGAGGTTACAAACGAAGAGTGGGATCATCCAAGTTTGAAACAATATGATGATAAAATCGATGAGTTAAAAAATACGCTTGAACCAGGTGATTCTCTTTATTTTCTACCTATTGATCAATACGAAAGATATGGTCCAAGTGCTGTACGAACTGTTAAAAATGATACATATTTTTCTGATTATACAAATATGAAAAACTTTATTGAAAATAAAGTCTTATTACCAACTGAATTTCCTGGAGCCTATGAACTAGATAAAGGACAAATACAATACACTATTAAAAGTGAAGAAAACCTCTTAAATGTATATGAAGAAATGTATAAAGAGGGTAAAAGTAAGGGTCTAGAGTTTGTTACAAAAGAAGGAGAACTAAGTTCTAACATAGTTGTAATTTCAATGACCTTAAAAAACGAACTATACGAAAAGGTTTATATTAATATAATTTCAAGTACAAATGGCTCTACATGGCATATGAGTGATAAAGAATTAGAGCAATCAGAGAAGAGAAACCTAAATGGCGTAGATTATATATATAATTCAGATGAAAATAGAATATTATTTGCTGTTGAGGACGGAAAAGGAGAAAACTGGATTTATAGCATGCATCAAGTTAATAAGAGGTCACCTGAAAACCCTGTACTTGATTTAACGGAAAATATTTTAAAACAACAATAAGGTTAACGCCATATTTAAAGAGTAAATCAGGTGGAGGAGCACTCCACTTGATTTTAATTATGAGAATATTAATTGCTCAACTGTGCGACAAGAATTAGTGTTTATACATCGTCGAAAATTGATTCCAGTCACAAATGATGATTTTCTTTTCTTCAATGTCTATAATATGTTCACTTTTTAATTTTGAAAAAACTCGGCTTACGCTTTCACGGGTAGCTCCAATTATGTTTGCAAATTCTTGTACTGTTAAAGGGAGTTCAATTTGAACACCTTTACTTTTTTTACTTCCAAATTCTTTTGCTAATCGATCTAATGTTGAAATTGTTTTACTATATACATCCAGTAAGGCGATATCTCTTATGATTGATGTAAAGCTACGTAGCTGCCGACTCATATAACGAATCATTTCAACAGCTATGTCTGGGTTTTGCATCAATTCAACTTGCAAATGATTCGTGTCTAAGTATAAAACTTCCCCCTCTTGAAGCATTTGAGAAGTTGCAGGGTATCTTGTTCCTTCTTCGCTAAATAACGCTGCTTCAGCAAATATATCTCCGGCTTTTTTTAAACAAACAACAATCTCTTTTCCAGTCTGGTCTCCTTTTGTGAGGCGAACAATGCCAGATTTCACAAAAAAAACTGATGTAGCTTCCTCGACTTCAGAAAAGATAATCTCTCCCTTATTAAAATATTGAGATTTAAGATTTTCCGAAATAAAGGCTAATGATTGCTCTGGTAAATCTTGAAATATATTTATTTTTCGTAACATCTGGACATACATGTTAAAACCTCCTTAACTGAGATAATAAAGTAATAATAGGAGAAATCGCTCCAAAAAAATATTTCCCAGTTAAAGTGTATACGACAAGTTAATTTCTTTAAGTGACAAGCATCACATTGTTTATAAATATATTTTGCTTTAATATGTATATAATAGGTTAAATATGCTATTACTGACTTAAATAATTTATGGGGGAGAGATTGCTTATGGTCAATCAGGCAATATCAATTCAAGACCAACATCATCGCCCTTTGCGGGATATAAGAATATCAGTTACAGACAGATGTAATTTCCGTTGTTCATATTGCATGCCAGCAGACATATTCGGCCCTGATTTTCCATTTTTACAAAGGAAAGAACTATTGACGTTTGAAGAAATTTCTAGACTCGTCAAATGCTTTGCTGAGATTGGTGTGAAGAAAGTAAGGTTAACTGGGGGAGAACCGTTACTTAGAAAGGATCTTCATATTTTAATTAAGCAACTGTCATTAATAGATGGGATTGAGGATATTGCTCTTACGACAAACGGAATATATTTACCAAAATATGCGAAAGAGTTAAAGCAAGCTGGTTTACAGCGTGTAAATATAAGCTTAGATGCTATTGAAGATGAAATCTTTAAAGATATGAACGGCAGATCTGTAGGTGTATCACCAGTTTTAAAAGGTATAGCAGCTGCTAAAAAAGAGGGCCTAATCGTAAAAGTTAATATGGTTGTTAAAAAGGGCTTAAATGATTCACAAATCATACCGATGGCGAAATATTTTAAAAAGGAAGAGATTCCTATTCGCTATATTGAGTTTATGGATGTCGGTAGCACAAATGGCTGGAATTATGATCAAGTGGTAACAAAAAAACAAATATTTCACCAATTAGAAGAACACTTTGAATTAGAACCAGTGGAGCAACGGTATTTTGGCGAAGTAGCAACATGCTATCGTCACAAAGGCACAGATACAGAAGTAGGGTTCATTACATCTGTTTCAGAGTCATTTTGTTCTAGCTGTACAAGGGCTCGTATATCAGCAGATGGGAAAATGTACAATTGTTTATTCGCATCGAAGGGCCACGATTTTAAGAAAATATTACGCGCTAATGCATCAAGCGAAACAATTATAGAGGAAATTAAAAAGGTGTGGGGAGCACGACACGATCGTTATTCAGATGAACGTACTGAACATTCAGCAAAAATGAGAGAAAAAATCGAAATGTCCTACATTGGTGGGTGAGAAGAAAAGGGTAAGTATCCTGAACATACCCGCCAAGCAAAGAAGAGTGGGATGAAAAGTCGCTTGTTAACCTTCATATGGTTTGGCTTATGAAAACAAGCAGATAAGCCCTGTAGGTTTCATATCATGCAAAGCAGCAAACTCAATAACAAACCCTCTGACACAATTTGGCAGAGGGTTTTAATTTATGAAATCTTATTAAATAAAATATTATTTTCTAGATGAATATGTTCAAATAAATCAGATTCTAGCTCTTCTAAGCGATTAAATACTAATTGATACGTTCTACATGCACCTAATGGTGGCGTGAAATTATTCGTAACGGTACGTAGTTCCTTTAAGATATCACCTGCAGTTTCATGTTCATTTTTCGTAGCTTCGAGAATATTGACGATTTTGTCTCGATTACTATTAGAAGGATCGTGCTCGAACGCTAAAAATGATGGAAATAGCTCAGTTTCTTCACCCATAAGGTGCTCTTCTAAATCTGCTTTTAACGTGTTGAATAGCTTATGAACTTGAATAAGTTCTGGGTGGGCTTGTCCATGGACCCTCATCACTTTTGTTACATACGGGCTTAATTGTGGAAGCTCCTCTCCTAAATAACGATGATGTTTATCTATTATGCGGTTGATAAGTTCGGTAATAGATGCTGAATTCCAGTTGTGTTGAGAACTTGAATCGTTTTCTTTCTCTTCATATAACTTGTTTAGCTCTGCAATTATTTTTTCTGTAGAAACATTTCTTTCAAGAGCTGATTCTTTTATAGGTCTATTCCCATTACAACAAAAATCAATCCTATACGATTTAAAAATATCACTAGCTTTAGGAAATTCTGCTACAACTTCCCCTACAATCATGTTTTCATCAAATTTATTTGGCATTTCTATTCCCTCCTCATTAATAAAGATGGCTGTTTTCGCAATGGTTGTTGTTTTTCGTATTAAATAATAAACCGTACCCAACTAGAGGTCGTGGCATCTTATCTTCTGTACAGAGATGACTAACAATATTTGGTACTAAATTCATAATAATAGCAACAAAGTTTACGAAAAGAGCCTAAAAAATAAATTCTTACGTATAGCATAGACAATCCAAATGCGTAGCGTGGTGATTGAGATCACAGGTCTTTCATTGAATGTAACTTTATGGACAGGAAATGCGGTGTCAATTGGGTAAATTGACAATTGACGTCACACATCTTTCATAATATCGCAACTGTATTGTGACAAATATTACACAAAAATAAAAAAATCTATTATATGATGAAATTACAATGAGAAGAATTATCATTATCATATAAGATAATAATTTGTAAATTTAGCTATGAAGAACTTTTCAGCTATTTCAGGAGGAATATCATATGAACATGGCTAACTTGAAAAAAGGCTCTACAGCAAAAATTATTGATTTGTCATTAGCAAGTGATCTTGTGAAGCAACGGTTATTAGACATGGGCGTCGTAGAAGGTGAAAATATTTGCTTAAAGTGTGTCATGCCATTTGGAGGTCCAGTATTGATTGAGTGCTGCGGACAATGTATAAGCATTAGACGTAATGAGGCAGCGAAGATTGGAGTGGATGATATTGTCCTCACAAATTGCACTATTCGGGAATCCTAATACGGGAAAAACATCACTGTTTAATAATTTGACAGGATCATATGAATACGTTGGCAACTGGAGTGGGGTGACCGTTGAGAAGAAAATTGGTATCTTAAGAGATAAACAAGGCCAGCTCATTGATCTCCCAGGAGTGTATTCATTAAATCCACTTTCAAAGGATGAAGAAGTTGTCACAAATTTTATGCTGACAGCATCATTTGAAAAAATTGTTAATATTGTTGATGCTTCTCAACTAAAGCGGAATTTACACTTAACAGTGCAGTTGTTAGAGTTCGAGAAACCTATCATTATCGGTTTAAATATGGTTGATGTTGCAAAAAAAAGAGGCTTGATAATCAATGCTGAAAAATTAGCTGATAAGCTTGATGTCATAGTAGCTCCTATTATTGCTAGAACTGGAATGGGCTGTGAAGAACTTACAGCTAATCTTGCGTTACTTAATGAATCTAATGAACGAATATTTACATTAAATTATGGCGCTATTTTAGAAGAAGCAATTCAGCAAATTGAAGAAATACTACCCGACAATTTATCCATATCAAAACGGTGGTTAGCTATACAATATTTGGAAGGTAACAAACAAGTAGAATCCTATGTTAGACAATTTTTAGAACCAAATATACTTGAGCAAATAAAGCACCAAACGGAACAGATGATATCAAAAGTTACAGAAAGTGGAACAATACGTCAATTCATCTATCATATACGTGATCAGTTTATCGGTGGCTTAATAGTAAACGTAATGGAAGTGTCTGAGACAAAGGAAAGAACTACAACGGAATTAATTGATAATATAGTCACGAATAAATACTTCGGGTTACCACTATTTTTACTATTTATGTATATCATTTTTATGTTAACTTTTGATTGGCTCGGTTCGCCTTTAGCGGATTTGTTGGATGGCTTTATTTCAGGACCAATATCATCATTGTTAGCAAATGGACTTGAGGTAATCGGTGCTTCGGAGTTTATTCAATCGTTGGTACTTGATGGCATTGTGGCAGGGGTTGGTGGAGTATTAGTATTTGTACCACAAATTTTTATCTTGTTTCTATTAATCTCATTCCTTGAAGATTCAGGATATTTAGCGAGAGTAGCTGTAGTGATGGATAGATTAATGGAGGCAATTGGTTTAAATGGAAAGGCATTTATTCCTATGATTATTGGTTTCGGATGTAATGTTCCAGGTGTTATGGCAGCTAGAACAATTGAGCAACCGAAAGAGCGACTGTTAACAATATTATTAACTCCTTTAATGTCTTGCTCAGCAAGATTACCTGTATATGCGTTGTTTGCAGGGACGTTCTTTATTAAACATCAAGCTGTCATCGTATTTTCATTGTATGTATTAGGAATTGTTGTTGCGATGGTGCTAGCAAAATTGTTCTCTAGTATATTTTTCAAAGGAGAAAAATCACTGTTCGTCATGGAACTACCTCCTTATCGCATCCCTCAATTGTTAACATTGTCACGTAGTACGTGGGAGAAGGGAAAGGGATTTTTGAAAAAAGCGGGAACAATCATTTTTGCAGGTTCTGTTTTTATTTGGTTGTTAACATACTTTGGACCAAGTGGTGTCGCTGAACAAATGGATAATAGCTTTTTAGCTTTAATAGGTGGTTATATAGCTCCTTTATTTGCCCCTTTAGGATTTGGCACATGGCAAGCTGCCGCTTCGTTGATGACAGGTTTTTTTGCAAAAGAAGTTGTCGTATCGACGATGAATATTATTTACTATGCGCCTAACACAGACTCTTTACAAGGCATGCTATCAGAATATTATACACCAATCTCCGCTATTAGCTTTATGTCATTTGTCCTTTTATATGTACCTTGTCTTGCAACAGTAGCTACGATAAAAAAAGAATCGAATTCGACGAAATGGACACTTTTTTCAGTTGGATATGCCCTAGTAATAGCTTATGTAATTTCTTTACTTATTTATCAAGTCGGAAAAATGTTTTTATAGTAGTAAGTATAGATCACTGACTAAATATTAAAGGAAGTGATAAAATGGTAATAAATATTGTCCTTGGAACATTGATTATCGGTTATGCGGCATTCATGCTCTTAAAATCATTAAAACGTAGCTCAAAAGGAAAATGTGCAAATTGTTCAAGTGCTTGCCAGCTTCCATGTGATCATACTTCAACAGTACATGATGAAGTTTCACAAGCTCCAGAAGAGCATACAGTTAAATAATGGAGGAGCATGGTTTCTTTTAGAGGAGATTTAACAAGGATGAGAAAATAAACCAATTTAGTAATTTGGCAGTCGTGGTCAAGGACTTTTCTATTAAAAAAGTTTCATCAACTTAAGTCATCATTTTATGTAATGAGTTCAGCTAAACAAGCTTTAAGCTATCGTTAAAAAGAAGAAAAGATGTTGGAAACTTTTGTTGTATACCCGTAAATAATTAGAATGTATAAAAGTCTGTTAGAAATAACTATAAAGGAGTAGGCCTATGGTGGAAAAAAGACAATTAACACCAGTATCAGAAGCTGTTAGTAAGGTTATGGCACATGCTAAGCATGGTGAAATAGAAGAAGTATCAATAGATGATTGCTATGGTCGTTTTCTTGCAGAAACGATTGTTGCAGATCACGATGTACCACATTTTGATCGCTCTGCTTTTGACGGCTTTGCGATACGAGCAGTAGATTCCATACATGCGAATCAACATAATCTTATTGAATTTGAAGTGGTTGAAGAAATAGGTGCCGGGCAGGTAGCATCAGAGACATTAACAGAAGGCCAAGCGATACGAATTATGACCGGAGCACGAATGCCTTCGACTGCAGACGCGATTGTAATGCTCGAATTAACTAAGCAATACGAACGTGATGGAAAAAAGTATATGTCTATAAAGCGACCTTTTAAAGAAGGTGATAACGTTTCTTTTAAAGGTGAAGACACAAAAAAAGGTACTGTATTAGTTGAAAAAGGACATGTTATAAATCCAGGTATAAAAGCGTTATTAGCTACTTTTGGTTATAGTACTGTAAAAGTAGGAAAAAAACCAAAAGTAGGTGTGTTTGCAACAGGGTCAGAACTACTTGATGTAGATATGCCTCTAGAGCCAGGAAAAATACGAAATAGTAATTCCTACATGATCTGCGATCAAATAGAACGTTGTGGTGGAGAGGCCGTTTATCTTGGAAAGCTCATGGATGATTTTCAATCATGTTACGAGGCGATGAAAAATGCACTTCAACATGTTGATATTCTTATTACCACAGGCGGTGTTTCTGTAGGAGACTTTGATTACATACAAGAAATTTATAACAAGCTAGGAGCTGAACTCCTTTTCAACAAAATTTCAATGCGACCTGGCAGTGTGACTTCAGTTGCACAGTTAAATGGTCAGCTATTATTTGGCTTATCTGGGAATCCATCAGCCTGTTATGTTGGTTTTGAACTATATGCTCGTCCAATCATAAGGAGCCTATTATTTTCAGCACGTCCACACCTTCAAAAAATTCAAGCTACGCTTAATGAAGACTTCCCTAAAGCTAATCCTTTCACGAGATTTGTAAGGAGTAAGCTGTCATACCATGAAGGAAAAGTTTTTGTAGCGCCGAGTGGTTTAGATAAATCAAATGTAGTTGTTTCTTTAGCTTCTACGAATGCGTTAATGATGTTACCAGGTGGCACTAGAGGATTTCAAAAAGGAATGCTGGTAGACGTGTTGTTACTTGAAGATCAAGAAGGTTGTCAATGGCCGTGGTGAAGACACCAGTAATTTTACAAATAGTAGGGTATCAGAATAGTGGGAAAACCACTTTAGTTGAACGCTTTGTGCATGAATCAGTCAAACAAGGTTTAAAGGTTGGCACAATTAAACATCACGGACACGGTGGCAAACCAAAGGCAAATGATGTAGGGAAAGACACATATCGTCACCGGCAAGCTGGTGCAGTCATAACTGGGGTTGAGGGGGAAGGGACTGTTCACATTCATATTGAAAATGACGAAACTTCCTTGAAGCAATTACTACAAATGTATAATCCATTTGGCCTAGACATCATTTTTGTAGAGGGATATAAACAAGCACAATTTCCGAAAATCGTTTTATTACGATCGATAGAAGATATCCATTTATGTAACGAATTAACGAACGTGTTAGCTATTGTAAAATGGTTCGATCATCATCAATTTGATGAGTTTCAATATAAGGTGTTCAATATTGGTGAGCAAGAAAAATATATTCCGACGATTTTACAAAATGTGAGGAGACGACATGGACAATAAAAATTTTTCAGTGACTGAAGATCCAATTCGAGTTCAAGAATTAATAGATAAAGTAGTTAGGCGTGAAGCAGGAGCGGTAACTACTTTCATCGGTACAGTGAGAGAGTTTACAAAGGGAAAGCGAACTTTATTTTTACAATATGAATCATATGTTACGATGGCTGAAAAAAAACTAGCACAAATAGGTGAAGAAATAACAGAGAAATGGCCTGATGCTACAGTAGCGATCACTCATCGAATTGGCAGGTTAGAAATATCAGACATTGCAGTGGTCATTGCTGTATCAACGCCTCACAGAAAAGATGCTTATGAGGCGAATGAGTATGCGATTGAACGTATAAAGCAAATTGTTCCTATTTGGAAAAAAGAGCATTGGGAAAATGGTGAAAAATGGATTGGAGATCAACTGGAACAAAATGAATACCCAACAGGACAACCTGAGGAGGAGCATATCAATGATTAAAGTTTTACTTTTTGCACATTTGCAGGATGAGGTAGGTAAAGAAACGATAACGATAGATAAGGCACCTCTAACAATTGCTGAATTAAAAGTATTGCTATCAGACCAATTTGAACTACAAAATGTAGAACAATTAATGTTTGCTATAAATGAAGAGTATGCACAAGTAAATGATGTCATCCAAGCAGGGGATATTGTTGCACTTATTCCACCTGTAAGCGGAGGGTGAAAATAAAGATTATATTAACCACCAGAAAAAGTGAGTCGACTGATGACTCACTTTTTTGTTAGCCAATATTTCATAAGTGTTATGTTGATTAACCTTCTCTTATATAGCATTATCCCATTTATAATGAGAATTCAGAAAATGTACAAATGATAGAGATATATAATACGCTATACTCTGTTTTAGAGGAACATTTTGGAATGTACATTAAAAAAGGGGCAGAAAGTGAGTTGGAAAATGAAAAAGGATAATTAGATATATCTTATTTTACTTATCTATTTTAGTGTATCAGGATATTCGTATATATTATGTAGTGAGAAAAAATACTAATGGATTTTTTATAACGAAATCTCTCAGATTATAGCCGTAGAGCCAGTATTGTTGCTCTATCTAATATTACTTTAATCTTTCCATAAATTATTTTGGTTGAACTGAGCCAAAATGATACAAGTAGTGAAGAATTCTGAATAACTTCTGACATTGAAACGGCATCAAGTGAAGAAGTACTCGAAGCTTATTAAAATATTATAATTGGGGTTTTACATCTTTTGAACGATTAGGGAAAGGAGGGAGAAGGATGAAGTTTAGCTGGAAAAATCTTATTATTATAGTCATTTTAACTAACTTAGCTACCTTTTATTGTGTTAAGGTTTTTTTTCCAACAACAGTTATAAAAAATAATTATCTATTTAAACTCGCAGGTAAGGGTGAGTATTGGGAGGTGAAAGATTATCAAATTGCATGGAATCTAATAAAGGAGCAATTGAAGGTAGCGAAGAAATAACCTATCTGGGAGATCCTCAGCAACTAGAAGGAAAAATTGAAGTAAAAGTATATGATTATTTTAGAGATGGCATTGTACCTCACAGTGTAGGAGAAACAGATGCGGAACAGTTTGTGAAATATGTCTCAATTAAAAGAGGTGGTGGAGGGGCTTATCCTGATAATAGCTTGTCTTTTGAAGATATTATGGAGCAAACTATTTTTGAATTTAGTTGGAGAACCAAAGATGGAAAAAATCATAAAGAGAAAGTTAAGTTGGAATTAGATTATGACCAACGATATATAAACCATATAAAATGAACACTCCAACCATTTCTAATGAGCTCTTTATCTACACGAAAACAAATCCAATACTCCCATGAAAGAATGAGTCTGGGGTTATTGGATCGAGAATTTTACGACTATATTATAGGAGGATATTTCTTACATATAATGGGTTTGCTCTTTTATAGCATAGTTTTTTATTTTTTCATAAAGCGTGGAGCGACTAATTCCTAACAAATGAGCGGCTTTAGTTCGATTACCGTTTGTTTGGATAAGCGCTTGAATGATCAGTGATTTTTCAGACTCTTTCAGTAGATTTTTTTGATTAGTAAAATATCCATTATTAAAGCTATGAAAAGTAGGTTGTGTTTGTTGAAGTCCGTGTGTAAGCTCTTCAAATTGAATATGTAGTGGCTCAATCCATTTTGTATTAGTAAAGTGATAAGCTCGTTCAATAATATTCTCAAGTTGTCGTACATTGCCTGGCCAATCATATTGTTGAAGCTTTTCAATGCCACCGTTTGAAATACCAACGATAGTGCGCTTTGTTTTGGCATTACATTTTTCAATGAAGTGATTACATAGTAAAGGGATATCCTCCATACGTTCATTTAAAGGAGGGATATGGAGTTGAATGACATTTATTCGATAGTATAAATCTTCTCTAAAATTTCCTTTAGCTATTAACTCAATTAAATTCTTATTTGTAGCTGCTATAATTCTCACGTCAACCTTGATCGTTTTTGTGCCACCAACTCTTTCAAACTCTCTTTCTTGTAAAACACGTAATAGCTTTGCTTGGAGAGATAAGGGCATATCACCTATTTCATCTAAAAACAGGGTACCTTCATGGGCTAATTCAAATTTACCTGGTTTTCCTCCTTTTTTCGCACCAGTAAAGGCACCAGAAGTATAGCCGAAAATCTCTGCTTCTAACAGCTCTTCAGGAATGGCTGCACAGTTAATTTTGATGAATTTCCCTTTTCTGCCTGATGAAAAATGGATACCATCTGCTATTAATTCTTTCCCTGTGCCACTTTTTCCAGAAATTAGAATAGTAGAAAATGATTGTGCGGCTATTAGTGCTTGTTGTTTTAAGTCTTCCATTCTTTCACTTCGAGAAATAATGTGTGTAAAATAATTTGCGCTTTGTTTCGTAGATACTAAATCTCTAGCAACCTGCTCATAATCAGTAATATCCTTTAAAACTACCATTCCCCCAGTAACTGTTTGCCATTGTAGCAGAGGAATAAAAGAAGCAATCACTGATGTTGTACCTATCGATAGTTGCTTATGCTTAATAATGGTCTTAGATTGAATTGTAGATTTTAAATAATTTGAAATTGCTGGAGAGATTTCTTCTATAGAGTGATTTATAAGTTGGTTTTTTTCATAGTTAAGGATATTAGTTGCAGATGTGTTAACGGATGTAATTGTGAGATCTAAGTTAACAGAGATAACCGACTCTTCTAAGTTATTAATTAATAAATTGAGACGTTCTGTTAAGCTTTGACTTTCTGTTATTAATCCTCGAATGAGTTCAGACTTTGTAAGTACGCCTACCACTCTTTGTTGATCGTTTAGAACGATGGCATGACCAACATTTTCTTGCACTAGCAAGTCTTTTGCATAATATACATTATCATTTTCATTAAGTGTTACTACGTTTTTTTTTATGTAGGGAGTGATTTCTTTTGCTAAATCTCCTGAATCAAGTAAACAACGATAGAGAGAATATTTGGTGACAATTCCTACGAATTTTTTGTTATTTAATACGCAAGCGATATCCTGACGAAAGTGTAAAAAAGCTTGAAGAACTTCACGAACGGAGCTCGTAGGTACTACTTTGATAAATTGAAATGAAGTGATTTGACGAATTTCTATAAGGATAACCCCCTTTTCCATATGTTGTAATTGTATTAAAAAATTTTTGAATATTCAACATATTTGTCCGGTTTCTGTACAGTCGTAAGTTACTACGGACATATGTAACGATGCTAACAGCAATATATAATCGATATTTTCTAAGGAATATTTGTGTATGAAATTCCGTCGTATGAGTTAAGTACACCACATTTATGGATCAAATACTTAGTTATATGGGTCAAATTACAATATTTACGGGTCAAAAACTCAGTTATATGGGTCAAATTACAATATTTACGGGTCAAAAACTCAGTTATATGGGTCAAATTACAATATTTACAGGTCAAAAATTCAATTATATGAGCTAAATCACTATATTTATCGGTCAAATTCACTGATTTACTTATTTGGCACAACATTTGCATATAGCTATTTGTAGGATTTCTTTTATATCCATCTACTTATTTTTCTTGTTTATAAGGGGGCTAATTAATGAGAGAAGATTATGAACTATATTTCAGAGAAAAAGAAAGAATTTTAAAAGGTGGGAAAGAAAAATATCATCAGTATAACGCAAGTAAAGGCAAAATGTTCGTTCGAAGTAGGTTATCGAAGCTATTTGACGAGGGGTCAATCGTTGAGGACGGTTTATTTGCCAATGCGGAGGAACCTGAATTACCTGCTGACGCATGTATTACTGGTATAGGTGAGATTAACGGGAGAACGGTATGTTTTTTGGCTGCCGATTCCACAGTAAAAGCAGGGTCATGGGGACCAAAATCAGTCGAAAAGAATATACGAATTCAAGAAAAAGCGATGGAACTACAAGTACCAATGTTATACCTTATTGATTCTGCAGGAGCTAGAATAACTGAGCAATTGGAAGTTTTTCCTGGGAAAAGACAAGGTGGAAAGGTTTTTTATAACCAAATCCAAATGTCTGGATCCGTACCGCAAATATGTATTTTATTTGGACCGTCACCAGCTGGTGCTGCCTATGTACCTGCTTTTTCTGATTTGGTGATTATGGTTGATCAAAATGCTTCAGCATATTTGGGATCTCCAAGGATGGTTGAAATGGCGATCGGTGAGAAAACGACGATGGATGATATGGGTGGTGCGAAAATGCATTGCTCAGTGAGTGGACTTGGTGATGTTCTCGTTCAAACTGAAGATGAAGCGATCGAAACATGTAAGCAGTACTTAACATTTATGCCACAAAATTGGCAAGAAGTGCCGGATGAGGGCGTAAGTAAAGAACCAGTAACAGGAAGAAAGATAGAAGAAATTATTCCTCAAAATGAAAACGTTCCTTTCGATATGTATGAACTGATTAATCAAGTAATTGACGAAGATAGCTGGTTTGAATATAAGAAGTTATTTGCACCAGAGCTCATAACTGGTTTTTGTAGGATTGGTGGAAAAGTAACTGGGTTAGTTGCAAACCAACCAAAGGTAAAAGGTGGCACCTTATTTGTAGATTCGCCAGACAAAGCAGCACGCTTTATAAAAATTTGTAATGCCTATAGTATTCCTCTGTTGTTTTTATCAGATGTTCCAGGCTATATGATTGGATCAAAAGTGGAAAGAAGCGGAATCATTAGGCATGGTGCAAAAATGATTTCTGCATTATCAGAAGCAACAGTTTCAAAAATTTGTGTCGTTGTAAGAAAGTGTTACGGTGCTGGATTATATGCGATGGCTGGACCTGCGTTTGGAACAGATGCAGTGTTAGCGCTGCCGAGTGGATCAATAGCTGTAATGGGACCGCAGGCAGCTGTAAATGCAGTATATTTAAATAAAATACTCGAGCTTCCTGAAGAAGAACGCCAGGCTTTTGTTCAAGCTAAGCGAGAGGAATATGCAGAGAATATTAATATCCATAAGCTAGCTTCAGAGTTAATTATAGATGATTTAATCGGCTTTGAAGAGTTAAGGTCGGCAGTTATTCGTAGGTTTGCATTATATAAAACGAAAAAAGTACATGTGCCCGAAAAGAGAAACGCGATTCATCCAGTATAGAAAAGAGGTGTAATAGTGGAATTCCAAACAATTTTATACGAAGTGAAAGAGCATATTGCAACGATTACTCTTAATCTACCTGAAGTGAGAAATCCATTAACAGAGAAGTTAGTTACAGAGCTTATCCAAGCGATAAAGCTAGCTGACTCAGATGAACAAGTTCAAGCCATGATTTTAACAGGGCGTGGAAAATCCTTCTCAGCAGGTGGAAATCTGAATGAATTTAAGCGGACTTCTGAAAAGGATGTTCCTACATTATATTTTGAAGGAAAAAGTAGTACAGAGTTATTTAAACTAGGTGCAACGGTACAAACACCGATGATTGCTGCTGTAAACGGTGCGGCACTTGGTGGTGGAACAGGTCTAGTTGCAATGTGCCATATAGCTATTGCATCCACTAGTGCAAAATTAGGCTTAACAGAGCTGAAGCTAGGTATTGTTCCATTTGTCATTTTGCCATGGGTAAGAAGAGCAGTAGGAAACCGTAAAGTAATGGAAATGATGCTTAAGGCAGAAGTGTTAACCGCTGAAGAAGCATGTAAATATCATTTAGTTCATCAAGTTGTGGAACCAGAGAGATTAGATGAAGAAGTCTGGAATACTGCAAAAATAATAGCATCTCATAGTCCACTTGCTGTAAAGCTAGCACTAGATTCATATTTTACGACTGAACAGATGGATTTTATGAAATCCTTTGATTATTTATCAAACTTAAGGCTTGTATCTTTTAAGAGCAAGGACCTAAAAGAGGGTGCTTCAGCATTTTTAGAGAAACGAGTGCCCGATTGGAAAGGGGTATAAACAGTGAATTATGAAGCTCCTATAAGTGGGAATGTTTGGAAGGTTTTAGTGGAGGATGGCGACCATGTCCAAATTGGTGATGTTCTTATCATAATGGAATCTATGAAGATGGAAATTCCAATCGAAGCAACAGCTGAAGGGACAGTAAAAAAAGTAATAGCTAGTGAAACAGATTTTGTACAAGAAAGTGATATTGTTATAGAAATGGAAGACTAGGGAGGTGGTTATGTGAAGTCAATTCGAATAGGCGCTGCTCAAGGCTTTTATGGGGATACAATTGAATCAGCAATTGCAACAGCAAAGCACGGTAATGTCGATTATTTATGCTTTGACTGCCTAGCAGAATTAACGATGGCAATATTATTAAAGGACCAACAAAAAGATCCTCATCTAGGATATGCAAGGGATATAACTTTATCAATGAAAGCACTGTTACCATATGTGAAGAAACAAGGAATGAAGATCCTTACAAACGCGGGAGGTTTGAATCCACTAAGAGCTCAACAAGAAGTCATTCAAATTGCAAGGCAAAATAGGTTTGAAAACATAAAGGTTGCTGTCGTCACTGGAGATCATATTTATGAAGATTTAGAGGATTTAATAGAACAAGGGGTTTCTCTTGATCATTTTGAGACGAATGAGTCCTTTCGTACAGTAAAAGATAAAGTATTGTTTGCAAATGCTTATCTCGGCGCACAGCCCATCGTAGAAGCATTGAAAGAAGGAGCAGATATTGTAATCACTGGACGGACGACAGATACCGCGCAATTTTTAGCACCCTTAATATATGAATATAATTGGGGAGATCAGGAGTGGGATAAGCTTGCAAGTGGTGTGTTTATGGGCCATTTACTAGAGTGTTCTGCGCAATCAACTGGGGGAAATTATAGCGGTGAATGGCATGAAGTTGCTCAAATGGACGAAATAGGTTATCCGATTGCTGAATGTCAAGAAAATGGAGAGTTTATCGTCAGTAAGGTAAAGGAGCGCGGCGGTCTTATTACACCAAATACTCTGAAAGAACAAATGCTGTATGAAATCCATGATCCATCAGCATATATTACGCCTGATGTTGTTGTTGATTTAATGAATGTGAAGCTCGAACAAGTTGCTGAAAATGAGGTTTTAGTCACAGGTGTGAAAGGCAAAGCTAAACCAGCTGAATTAAAAGTCGTTATGGGGTTTGACAATGGCTATATGGGGCAAGTAATAACTGGCTTTGCTTGGCCAAATGCACTGGAAAAAGCGAAAAAAGCAGATGAAATTATTCGCCTTCAAGCAGAGAGGAGCAAACTTCAATTTGATGAGATCAAAACTGATTTCATCGGTTACAACGCGCTACATGGTCCTTTGGCAACAGAAGTGAGTACCGATTCAAATGAGATTTTTCTTAGAATGGCCATACGTACAAAATCTAAAAGAGACGCCATTTCTTTTTCAAGGCTATTTCCACCACTTGCTTTAAATGGCCCACCGAGTATGGGGGCGTACATAGGAAACATCCCACCTAGAAAGCTATTTGGTATGTGGGCAACGCTTATACCTCGACACCTTGTAGAGGCTAAGATTTCTGTTACGGTTCAGGAGGTGTAAAGGATGTCGAAGATACTACTTGCAGAAATAGCTCAAGCTCGTTCAGGTGATAAAGGCAACACCGTAAATATAGGACTTATTGCTAAAGAGGAACAATGGTATGACATACTCGTTGACCAAGTAACGAGTGCAAAGGTGAAGGAGCATTTTGAGGGAATAGTACTTGGAAATGTAACAAGGTATGAACTACCAAACATACACTCACTTAACTTTGTATGTACTAATGCTTTAGATGGGGGCGGATCAAACTCATTACGATTAGATAACCTCGGAAAATGTTTTGGTTCCAATTTACTGAGGTTAGAAATTGATATATCTCAAGATTTATGAAGTATCGACGTTTTTAAAATTCAGCATCTCAAAAACTAATCTTTACATATTTCATTAAGAAAGGAGTGGTAATGATTAAGTATGAACCGTATTTTTCAGATGAACACGAACAGTTAAGAAAGACGATAAAAAAATTCGTTCAAAAGGAAGTAATTCCTTTCGTAGATGAGTGGGAAGTAGCAGGCGGCTTTCCTAGAGAAATGATGGCAAGAATGGGTGAGCTCGGATTTTTAGGACTGCGTTACCCTGAAGAAGTTGGAGGGCAAGGCTGGGACTATTTCTCTGGTATTGTGTTAGCTGAAGAGCTTGCGAAATGTGGAGCTGGTGGTTTTCCAATGGCTGTTGCTGTTCAAACTGATATGGCAACTCCACCAATATTGGAATTTGGTACAGAGGAACAGCAACAAAAGTATTTGAAGCCAGCGTTACGAGGTGAAAAAATCGCTTCAATTGGGATTACAGAACCAAATCACGGATCTGATGTAGCTTCTATTGAAACGAGAGCTAAACGAGATGGGAACGAATGGGTTATCAATGGAGCAAAAACGTTTATTACAAATGGTCCGAGTGCTGATTTTATTACACTCGTTACACGAACTTCTGATAGTCCAGGGTATAAAGGTATCAGTCTGTTTTTAGTTGAAACGAATCGTCCTGGCTGTACTGTCAGTAGAAAGCTAGACAAGGTAGGTATGCGCTCATCTGATACTGCTGAATTTGTATTTGAGGATGTACGTGTACCACATGAAAACTTGTTAGGGGAAGAAGGGCGAGGTTTTGCACAAATTATGTGGGAACTACAAGGAGAGCGATTAATAGCTGCCGCTGGGGCAATCGGTATGGCTGATCATGCGTATAATTTAGCTCTGGAATATGCCAAAACGAGAAAGCAATTCGATCAAACTATTAACAATAATCAAGTCATTTCACACTTGTTGGTAGAAATGAAAACTGAAATAGAGCTTTGTAGAGAATTAACCTATGCTACTGCGTACAGATTTGCAAATGGTGAAGTACCTAGTAAAGAAATATCCATGGCAAAGTTAACATCAGCAAAAATGTGTCATTGGGTAGCAGATCGAGCATTACAAATTTTCGGAGGAAGCGGATATATGCTAGAAAATGAAATTCAAAGAATTTGGCGTGATTCTAGAGTGTATCGTATTGGCGGAGGAACCGATGAGGTTATGAAAGAAATTATCGCTAAGCAAATGGAGCTATAAGAAAGAGTTTTGCTGTATCGAAAGCTTTTCTAACTGTTTAGCTACTGAACCGAACCTCTCTAGCTGTTTCAACTATTTTTACGTCTTTAGCTCACTTGTCTAGAAAAACTTAACTCAAGTCATTCATTCGAAGCGAACAGAAATGACGACAGTGCATGTGTTGGTGAGGTGTGTGCTATTTTTTGAATTTCAATTTTTTTTGGGGGTGAATTGTTCATGACTCACTGGATCTTCACTGAAGAACACAAATTATTTCGTAGAACCGTTCGAAAGTTTGTGGAAAAGGAAGTCAAGCCTTATGTTAATGAGTGGGAAAAGGAAGGTGAAATCCCACGCAGCCTTTTTAAGCGAATCGGAGACCTAGGTTATTTAGGTATTAAAGTGCCAAAGAAGTATGGAGGATTAGGTTTAGATTATATTACTGAAGCCGTTTTTCTTGAGGAGTTAACAAAATGTGGCTCGGGTGGTGTAGGTGCTGCGATTGGAGGCTCCATTGGAATTGCCATGACTCCTATTTTGAATTTTGGTAACGATCATCAAAAGACAAAATATGTTCAACCTACGATTGCTGGGGATATGGTGGGAGCCCTTGGGATAACTGAGCCAAACGCTGGAAGTGATGTCTCCTCTCTGCGTACGACTGCTACAAAAAAAGATGGATATTATGAGTTAAATGGATCAAAGACGTTCATTACAAATGGTGTAAATGCCGATTATGTCGTAGTTGCTGCCAAAACGAGAAATGAGCCACTGCATAAAAATATTAGCTTGTTTATCGTTGAAACAGGATGGGATGGCTTCGATGTTGGAAAGCCTTTGCAAAAACTAGGTTGGCGAAGCTCTGATACTGGGGAGTTATTCTTTGAAAACGTAGCAATACCTGAAGAAAATCTAATTGGAAAAGTGAACGATGGCTTTTATTATATTATGAAAAATTTTCAATGGGAAAGAATCATCTTATCGTTAGCATGTGTAGCTCAGGCGGAAATGGCACTGGAGGCAAGCATGAAATATAGTTCCGAAAGAATACAATTTAATCAACCAATTTCAGCATTTCAAGTGAATCGACACAAAATGGTTGATATGGCTGTAGATATTGAAAAAGCAAAGCATATGACTTATCGAGCGTTATATTTATTCAATGAAGGTAAAGACATCACGACTGAAGCGACATTTGCGAAAGTTTATGCTGGAGAGATGGTAAATAGGGTCTGTGATGAAGCTATGCAAATCTTTGGTGGGGCAGGGTACATGATGGAATATGATGTACAACGTTATTGGCGAGATGCTAGAGTCCAATCGATTGGAGGTGGTACGACACAAATTATGAATGAAATTCTATCAAAGCAACTACAAATAGTAGATTAGTAAATTAAGAAATGAAGGCATTAATAGATCAGTTAATGAAAGCGCTTTAATATTTTATGTTAAATGTAAGTATCTGCTCTATAATAGCAAGCTGGTTATGGATAAGTATGGCTTAAATATCAAAAAAAGAGGTGTTCATATGATGATTAACGAGATCAACAGAATTGCCATTGGGGATATGTTAAGAAGAACAGCTAACAGAGTGCCTGAAAAAATAGCCCTTGTTGATGGTGACGTTGAGTTAACGTATAAACAACTAGACAATGCAGTTAATCAATTTGCTAACTATTTGTTAAATAATGAATTTAACAAAGGTGATTGTGTAGCTACCATTGCTGGGAATTCCTACGAACATGTAATCGCTATTTTTGGTATAGCAAAAGCAGGATTAACATGGGTACCCATTAACCCGCATATATCAATCCAAGAAAAGCTATATATTCTCGATGAGGTGAAGGCATCGATCATCCTTGGTGATGCACCGTTGTTAAGGCAAGATTATGAGAGCTTAAAGGCAAAACACTTATTATATTTTAATAACACCTCAGAAGAAGAATTAGCATTTCTTGCTGCTTTCAATGACGAATCTACAGATGAACCGGTAGTTGATATTCATGATCGTGATGTAGCTCAAATTATGTTTACGAGTGGAACGACAGGAAACCCGAAAGGTGTCATGATCAGTCATACGAGTGTCTATGTATCAAGCTTAGCAAACATTATTGAAAACAAATTGAAGCAAGAGGATGTCGTAACGATTATGTTACCGATGTTTCATTGTGCGCAACATGCATTTCTTACATCGTTTATAAATATAGGGGCAAAGAATATCATTTATAAAGCTTTTGAACCAGAGGCTTTTATGCAAACAGTCCAAGAGGAAAAGGTTACGGTTATGTTTGCCTTACCTATTATGTATCGAGCCATTATTCATCATCCAAAAAGAGAACACTATGATCTTTCATCTCTCGAAACGTGTATGTATGGGATGGCTCCTATGGATAAGTTTACTTTAGAAAAAGGCATAACCGAATTGAATGCAAATTTTTTATTAGGTACTGGGCAAACAGAAATGTATCCAGGTACGATGTTTTTTAAACCAGAAGAACAGTTACGCCGATTCGGATCTTATTGGGGTACGAGTAGTTTAATTAACGATACAGTGATTATGGATGGCGAAGGTAACATCCTCAGTAAAAATCAAGTCGGTGAAATCGTCCACCGTGGTCCGAACGTCATGAATGGATATTTAAATAATAAACAAGCTACCGAGCAAACGCGTATGTTTGATTGGCATCATACAGGAGACTTAGGTTATTGGGATGATGAGGGACAAATGGTTTTTGTAGATCGAAAAAAAGACATGATTAAAACTGGTGGAGAAAATGTGGCATCTATAAAGGTAGAACAAACAATTATTAATCACGCTAAAGTTCAAAATGTAGTAGTTGTAGGGTTGCCACACGAGCACTGGAGTGAGGCAGTGACTGCGTTTGTAATTCCAAAAGAGGGAATGGATTTAACGGCTGAAGAAATTATTGCATATTGCAAGCAATATTTAGGAGGATTCCAGGTTCCTAAGGATGTCGTTATCGTAAATGAATTACCTATGACATCCACTGGAAAAATACAGAAACATCATATTCGAAAACAATATCAAGAACACTATGCTCACGCGAAGTCTTAATAAAAAATACCATTCACTCTGACAAAAACATTTTTTCGAAACAAGACTAAGTAATAAATAAATAAGTGAAAGGTGGGTTAACACAATGAACAAAGGAATAGGGTCATGGCTAACATATCATAGTGAACAGAGACCTGAACAAGCTGCTCTCATATACAAAGATAAAACAATCACGTATAAGGAGTTAAATATTAGAGTTAATAAACTGGCTAATAGTTTTCTTAAGCTAGGAGTTCGATTTGGAGATAGAGTTAATGCTCTCCTTTTTAACTCAAATGAATGTATGGAAACGATGTATGCTTGCGCTAAAATTGGTGCTATTTTTGTACCGATAAATTTTCGTCTTAGCATTGATGAAATTGAATACATTGTTCGAGACTCTGGAGCAGGTCATTTAATCTACGATGAAAGAATGACTCAAGCAGTGAATGCATTGCGTGAAAGAATAAAAGACTTAAATTATTTCATCCATGTTGGTCACTCTCCAGATTTAGTAGATTTATCTTACGAAAATTTAATAGATCAGTCATTGGGGAATGAGCCTGAATTTGAAATGAGCGAAAATGATGTTCATATGATGATGTATACGTCTGGTACGACTGGAAAACCAAAAGGAGCAATGTTAACTCACGGAAATACACAATGGAATGCAATTAATGCGATTCAATTTTTGGCTTTCAATGAAGATGACATTACTTTAACTGTGGCACCTCTATTCCATATTGGTGGGATGAATATTCTTACGACCCCTGTACTATATAAAGGAGGGACTGTCGTTCTTCAAGACCATTTTCAACCAGATAAGGTACTACATGCGATCCAAGCTTATAAAGTAACTAGTCTATTTCTTGTTCCTGCAATGTGGATGGCTCTCTTACATTCTAACCTCATTAATGACTATGATGTATCATCTTTTCGATTTTGCATTTCTGGTGGCGCACCATGTCCTCTCACAGTGATTGAATTTTTTCAGCAAAGACAAGTACCGTTATATGAAGGGTTTGGATTAACTGAAACAGCTCCATTTGTAAGCTTACTAGATGCTAAAAATGCTTATCGAAAGATGGGTTCAGTTGGTAAGAACCCTATACACACGGAAGTGAAAATTGTTAATGACTTAGGAAGCCGTGTAGAACATGGTGAAGTTGGTGAATTATTAGTCAAAGGCCCTAATGTGTTTGCTGGATATTGGAATAAGCCACTTGAAACGAAGAAGGCTATTAAAGATGGTTGGTTCTATACAGGTGATTTAGCCAGAATGGATGATGAGGGTTTTATTTATATTGTAGATAGAAAGAAAGATATGATTATAAGTGGTGGAGAAAATATTTATCCTGCAGAAGTGGAACAAGTTTTATATAAGCATCCTGATATCAAAGAAGTTGCCGTAGTTGGGGCAGTAGATGAGACATGGGGTGAGGTCCCTAGGGCATATATTGTCCTACATGATACCGACAAAAATTTGACAATCGAACACTTCACAACATTTTGTAATGGAAAGCTCGCGAATTATAAGATTCCTAAACATATAGAGCTACTTTCCAATCTACCTCGAAATGCAACTGGCAAAGTGTTAAAAACTCAACTAAGAAGCATGCTGTGATAGTACTTAAACTGTCTTAGTTTTATAAGAGAAACAAAAGGAGGAACATAAAATGATGAATAATTTAGTATTATACGAATTGCTAGATCGTACAGCTGTAATTACGTTGAATAATCCTGATAAGCTAAATGCACTGTCTTTTGATTTAATTGAGGAACTTGAAGGGACTATTCGAAAAGCGGAGAAGGATGAAAATGTGCAAAGTATTATTTTGACAGGTACTGGTCGTGCATTTAGTTCAGGAGGGAACGTAACTGATTTTCCAGATTTGAATGCAGTGAACGGGCGTAAATATTTGATAGAGGGACATGATTTACTTAAAAGAATTTATGCTTTAGAAAAGCCAGTTATTGCAGCTGTCAATGGATTAGCAGTTGGAGGAGGGTTTAATTTAGCTCTTTGTTGTGACTTTGTTTTAGCTTCAGAGAAAGCTGTTTTTTCTCAAATTTTTTCAAAAATTGGTCTAGTTCCTGATATGGGAGGAATGTTTCTTTTACCGCGCACCGTTGGGTTACAAAGGGCAAAGGAGCTTATGTATTCAGGACGAAAAATTACTGCAAAAGAAGCGTTTGAATATGGTATTGTGCTTGAATTAGTATCTGCAGAACATTTAATGGAACGAGCAGTTGAATTTGCGAAAACAATAACAGAAGGTGCTCCAAATGCAATTGCATTGGCTAAGTCAATTTTAAACCATAGTTTTGAATCAAGCTTTGATCAAATTTTAGCTGAAGAAGCTATGGCACAAGGTATTGCCTTTACAACGAAAGATCATAGAGAAGGAGTAACGTCATTTTTTGAGAAAAGACAACCACAATTTTCTGGTAGGTAATTAGTGTATGAATTAAAAAGGGGAGAAAGATAATGAACGAAAAACTGCCGAAACATATGACTACAAATATAACTTTACCAGTCATTTCAGCACCAATGTTTCTCATATCAAGTCCAAAGTTAGTTATTGAAAGTTGTAAGTTAGGTGTCATAGGTTCGTTTCCAACATTAAATGCTAGAACAGTAGATATATTAGAAGATTGGATGGCTGAAATTTCAACAGAGCTAGCTATTGCAAAAAAAGAAGATCCTCAACTGAAAGTTGCACCATGGGCTGTCAATTTTATCGTTCATCAAACAAATCCGCGATATGAAGAAGACTTACGGTTAATAACTAAATATCAGCCCCCAATTGTTATTACATCACTTGGAAATCCGTCAGCTGTTGTTGAAATTGTTCATCAATACGGTGGTCTTGTCTTTGCTGATGTAAGTAACATTCCTCATGCTCGCAAAGCTGCGAAAACGGGAGTTGACGGCTTAATTCTAGTATGTTCAGGTGCAGGAGGGCATGCTGGAACAATTAATAGCTTTGCTTTTGCAGGAGAAGTAAGAAAATTTTGGGATGGCATTACAGTCTTGGCAGGTTGCATCACGACGGGACGTGATATTCTTGCAGTTGAAGCTTTAGGTATGGACATGGCTTACATTGGAACGAGATTTATAAGTGCAAAGGAGAGCTTTGCAAGTGAAGATTATAGAGATATGTTAATAGATGCTTCTGTAGATGATCTTATTTATACTGATGCCATTAGTGGTGTATACGCTAATTACCTAAAGGAAAGTATTTTAAATGCTGGTATTGATATAAATGAACTTGAAAAGAAACAAACTGTTGACTTTTCATTTATGAACCAAACAAATGCGAAAGCATGGAAGGATATTTTTTCAGCAGGGCAAGGAGTTGGTCAGATAAGTAGAGCTCAAACAGTTGCTGAAATTATTGAGGAAATGCAAAATGAGTATCATTTAGCTAAAGGTAGGTTGTCTGAAACGCTCGTTTAGCTTAAAGGCTCTTTTCGTAAACTTTGTTGCTATTGTTATCAAATTATTACCAAGTACTATATAAGTGGTTTATATGTTAGTCAACTATGTACAGCAGAAAAGCGCTAGTTGACTATTTTTTAATAAGAAAATCAACAATCAATGCAAAAACAGCATTACTAAAAATGGACAGTATGATGAGTTGTATAGGTGCACAATAATTAAAAAGTTATCACGTACGCTAAATGTATACGTGCTTAAATCTTATAACGAAAATGTGAAAACAGCCAAAGGAAAACATGCTGCATGGACATCACTCTCATCTAATGAAGTTAAAATATCGGAAGGTTACCCATGACTTTAACCTTTTTGCTATTTTCAACCTTAATAGACGGAAAGGTGTCACGAAACTTTAGTTACGCTTATTTTCAGCGTGAGAAAACAACAACCCTTATCATAACCACTCTATTGAAAGGCTAGGACCAGAAGTTATTCTAGCCTTTTAAGAGCTTACAATTAGGCTATACACAACATTTTTGTAAATTGTTAATAAAAAGTCAAAGATGCCTTGGAAGGGACTGTAACTTTGTGATTTATCTCACTTATTGTTTTATGTTGTTTCATTATAATAACATCTAAGAAAGTTTAGGTGAGGTGAACGAGTATGAAACCTTTGATTCCGAAACAACACGGTGCATGGGCTATGTTACTCATCCCATTTTTGGTAGGAATATTTGCTGGGCAGCCTTCTATGATACATATCCCCTTATTTGGTGGCTGGCTATTACTTTATTTAGGTACATATCCTTTGCTCATGTTTTTGAAAGGAAAGCGACGCGAATTTTATCTCAAATGGACATTTATTTATATGTTTCCAGCTCTAATTTGTTTAGTTGTAGCATTAATTATTAATTATAAACTTATTTATTTTGGCATCGTCATGTTGCCTTTTTTCGTGGTAAATGTGTATTTTGCAAAGAAAAACCAAGAACGTGCACTACTAAATGACATGAGTGCAATTACATCATTTAGCATCGGTGGAGTAGCTAGTTATTATGGGGGGACTGGTACGATAGATTTTGTTGCTATTGGTATTTTGTTACTATCAATGTTCTTCTTTATAGGAAGTACATTTTATGTGAAAACAATGATAAGAGAGAAGAAAAATAATGCATACCGTTGGCTTTCTTGGGGATACCATCTAGGAATCATAGTTATATTATTTGTAAGTGGCTACCCTTGGTTTATTATTGCGTATATACCGAGTGTAGTCCGTGCTTTTTACTTTTATGGAAAAAATGTTTCTGTTTTGAAAGTAGGTATCTGGGAAATTATAAATGCTGTTTATTTTTTCTTAGTCGTTGTAGTGTTAGTCTAAAATAGCATTGAAATGTATATCGTATTTATAATGAGAGCTAACCTATTAAAGGTTAGCTCTTTTTATTTCATAAGGTCAATATTCAACTAAGCTACAAAATAGGTAGATTTAATGTTTGTTCTATTTTTACAGCGTAATTAATAGTATTTATATAATAGTTTATGGTTTTTATAATTTATTTATAAAAATACAATTGATTTTATATTTATTCAGTATTATAATGAAAACTAATTTTACGTGATGTTCAAAAAAACATGACAAAGACAGAGGTGTAGCTTTGAATTGAGTGAATCAATGCTGTCTAAGAAATAGAGGGGGATCGCAGATGAGAGCTGCTGTAATCGGTGCAACAGGTTATGGAGGAGTAGAACTACTACGTTTATTGCAGCAACATCCAGTCGTTAATGTTCATTCTGTTCATTCATCTTCTAATGATGGATTACCATTAGGGCAGATGTATGGACATTTATCTGGAAGTTTGAAATTTCAGTTAGAAAGTATTGATATTGACAAAATTGGTAGTGAGGTAGATGTGGTATTTATGGCAACACCAGCTGGTGTATCTAGTGAATTGACATCACAATTCAGTGAATATGATACACATATCATTGATTTATCAGGTGATTTGCGGCTACAAGATAATAAAACTTATGAAAGATGGTATAACAAGACTCCAGCTCCATCTCAAATTGTCAAGGAAGCTGTATATGGATTATCCGAGTGGAATAGCAATAAAATTAGTGAAGCTAAGATTATTGCAAATCCCGGTTGTTACCCTACGGCGGTACTACTAGGTTTAGCACCTTTAGTTCAGATGGATTTAATTAAGGAAGAATCGATCATTATTGATGCAAAATCAGGTGTTTCGGGTGCAGGAAGAAGTTTAGCTACCGCTGTTCATTTTGCTGAAACAAATGAGAATCTAAAAATCTATAAAGTAAATCAACATCAGCATATTCCAGAAATAGAGCAAATGCTCCTTAATTGGAATGGTAGCATTCAACCAATTACATTTAGCACCCATCTTGTTCCAATGACTCGAGGTATTATGGCGACAATGTATGTTGAGCCTAAAAAACAGCTCAAAACGGAGGAGCTGTATGATATTTATAAGTGTGCATATGATGAGCATTATTTTGTACGAGTAAAGGATGCATTTCCATCAACGAAGGAAGTTTATGGGTCAAACTATTGTGATATTGCATTGATGAATGATGAAAGAACAGGAAGAATTACAATTGTTTCAGTGATTGATAATCTAGTTAAAGGAGCAGCAGGTCAGGCTATTCAAAACTTAAATATTTTACTAGGTATGGATGAACATACTGGCTTAGATTTACTACCTGTTTATCCATAGATGTCATATATATTTTTCTTTCTCTTACGAAAAAAATAATGGAGGAATAAGTTTGATTAATATGAAAACAAAAGTAGGTACTGTTAATGTATTGCCAGAAGGAACGATAACATCTCCTGAAGGGTTTCAAACGGATGGGGTTCATGCAGGTTTAAGATACACAAAAAATGATCTAGGTATTGTTCTCAGTGAAGTACCAGCCACATGTGCTGCAGTATATACACAAAGTCATTTTCAAGCACCTCCATTAAAAGTTACGCAACAAAGTATTGCAGTTGAAAACAAGCTTCAAGCTATTGTTGTAAACAGCGCCTGTGCCAATGCATGCACCGGTGAACAAGGTATGCAGGATGCATATGAAATGAGACATTTATGTGCTACACAATTTTCGATGCGAGAACACCTCATTGCAGTAGCTTCAACAGGAGTAATAGGTGAATTATTACAAATGAATAAGATCCGTTCTGGAATAAAAAAACTTAAACCTAACAAAACGAAAAAAAATGCACAGCATTTTGAATCAGCTATTTTAACGACTGATACCGTTACAAAAAAGGCATGTTATCAGACAGTTATTGATGGAAAAACAGTGACAATAGGTGGAGTAGCTAAAGGTTCTGGTATGATTCACCCCAACATGGCTACTATGCTTTCATTTATTACGACTGATGCCAATATTGATTCAGCAATTTTACAAAATACTTTACGAATAATAACGAATCAATCATTCAATCAAATAACTGTTGATGGTGAGACATCTACTAATGACATGGTTATTGTGATGGCTAATGGGCTAGCTAATAATGAACCATTAACCCCAATACACTCTGAATGGAAGCAGTTTTACACAGCTTTAATGCATGTTTGTGAAGATTTAGCTAAACAAATTGCTCGTGATGGGGAAGGAGCAACAAAGCTTATTGAAGTGAAAGTGAAAGGTGCAGTAAACGACGATGAAGCAAGGGAAATGGCTAAACAAATTGTCGGTTCTAACCTTGTTAAAACAGCGATTTACGGTAATGATGCGAACTGGGGAAGAATAATTGGGGCGATTGGACATAGTAGTGCATCAGTTAATCCAAATACTGTAGATATTACGGTCGGTTCAATAAAGATGTTAATTGCGAGTCAACCACAGCCGTTCTCCGAGGAAAGAGCAACAGCATATTTAGCAAATAATGATATTTATATTGAGGTACATTTGAATATAGGTGATGGCGAAGGAGTAGCATGGGGCTGTGACTTAACTTATGATTACGTCAAAATTAATGCAAGCTACCGAACGTAAGGAGGATGGGGATGAGTAATGACATCATCGTAATTAAATGTGGAGGAAGTGTTATAACAGAGCTTTCAGCACAGTTTTTTAAAGGGCTCCATGAACTTCAAAAACGAGGAAAGAAAGTGGTTATTGTACACGGTGGAGGGCAAATTATTAACCAATTATTGTCACGAATGAACATACGAGTGGAATTTGTTGATGGCTTACGTAAAACGACAAAAGATGTGTTAGATGTAGTAGAAATGACTTTAGCTGGAAAGGTTAATAAACAATTTGTGACTAATTTATCTCAATATGGTCTCAAAGCTGTAGGACTATCAGGTTGTGATGGACAAATGTTGCTAGTGAAGCCTATTGAATTTGAGAAGTTAGGTTACGTAGGTGAAGTTGATCATGTAAACGTAGATTTGCTTATAACGCTACTTAACGATGACTACATCCCAGTTGTTGCACCAATAGGCATGAGTTCACAAGGGGGGAAATACAATATTAATGCTGATTCAGCAGCAGGGAGTATTGCTGAAGCACTCAATGCAAAGCAATTATTGTTTGTTACAGACGTTCCAGGTATATTACAAAATGGTATTCTTTTAGAAGAAGCATCTGAAAACCAAATTAATGGCATGATAAGTGATGGGACGATTTATGGAGGTATGATTCCAAAGGTCAAAGCAGCAATTCACTCATTATCAGACAAACTACAAGAAGTGATGATTGTCAGCGGGAAAAATAGCATCTTATCTGCCAGCGGGTCGTTGCACGGAACGAAAATAAGAAAAATGTAAGAGTTTTTTATAACTCTTGATCAATAAAGAGTGCATTATAAGAATGTGTTTAATAAATGGAAAGTATAATATTTTTGCAGAGAATCATTCGCTATACAGGGGTTATCTATATCTAGCTCTAGCACCTATCCCTCGAGACCACTTCGCCATTTCAACCGAAGGAAAAAAGACGCCTTCATGTGAAATGTGTCCAGTGCTTGTCGGGGATGATACAGTCGCTTGCGCTTTTCTAATTGGGAGGTAGCTTACAATGACGAAAGAAACATTATTTCCTACTTATCAGCGTTGGGACATTCATGTTGCTTCAGCTGAAGGTTCACATATCACTGATGAAATGGGCAAAAGTTATCTAGATTTTGTGTCTGGAATAGGCGTATGTAATCTAGGTCACCGTCATCCAAAAGTTCAACAAGCAATAGAAAAACAATTACAAACATTTTGGCACGTCTCAAATTTGTTTCATGTTGACTCACAGAAAGAAGTCTCACGTCTACTTGTTGAAAATAGTAACGGTTCAGCAGTCTTCTTCTGTAACAGTGGTGCTGAAGCAAATGAGGCAGCAATTAAACTAGCAAGAAAACATACGAATAGATCAAGAATAATTACATTTAAACAGTCATTTCACGGCAGAACATTTGCTACGATGACGGCTACAGGGCAGGATAAGGTTCATGATGGATTTGGACCTTTATTAGAAGAGTTTCTTTATCTACCATTTAATGATATCGAAGCGATAGAAAAAGTGATTGATAGTCATGTAGCAGCCATTATGCTAGAAATTGTTCAAGGTGAAGGTGGAGTTGTACCAGCTGAGCGTGATTTTTTACTAAGGGTTGAGGAATTATGTAACAAGTATGGAGCACTCCTTATTGTTGACGAAGTACAAACAGGGGTTGGTAGAACGGCATCTAAGTTTGCATATCAAAAATTTGGTATTTCACCACATATTATTACTGTTGCCAAGGGGTTAGGAAGTGGTTTACCCATCGGTGCAATGATTGGGACTGAGAATCTAATCAATACATTTGGTCCAGGCTCTCACGGTTCAACATTTGGTGGAAATCCAATAGCTATCGCTGCAGCAAAAGCAACATTAGAAATCATATTTGATGATGTTTTTTTACAGCAAGTTGAACAAAAAGCAGTCTATTTAAAGAATAAACTGAGTGATGTTTGTAAGCATGTAAGCTTCATAGAAGAAATTCGCGGGGAAGGATTGATGATAGGGATTGCTTGTAATATCAATGTTACAGATATTATATCGAAAGTCCGTGAGGAAGGACTACTTGTATTACCAGCAGGTCCACAAGTGATTCGGCTATTACCACCACTTACAGTAAGCTATGATGAAATAAATTATGCAATAAATATCATTAGTAAAGTTGTATCAGATATAACAATGGTAGCTAAATAACTATCGGGTTATTTTTTTAATCCGAAATGCATAAAAATTCAATAAAATAAATAAAAATACAAAAAGAGGTGTAGCATGAAAGCATATTTAACGTTAACGAATGGGAATGTCTACGAAGGGGACATAAAATCACCTCTTTCGACTAATATATCTGGTGAAGTTGTGTTCTTTACAGGAATGACAGGATACCAAGAGGTTCTCACTGATCCTTCGTATAAAGGACAAATTATTGTTTTTACTTATCCTTTAATAGGGAACTATGGAATTAACGCTGTAGATTTTGAAAGTAACAAACCACATGTTGCTGGAGTAATTGTGTACGAAGCGAAAGAATCATTAAATCATTTTGAAGCTGAGAAAACACTAGAACAGTATTTAAGGAAATGGAATGTTCCATTAATTACACATATTGATACGAGGGCCATCGTCAAAACAATTCGGGATAGTGGCACTATGTTAGGACAAATATCTCATATACCACATACGCATTTTAGCAAAATAAAGCATTTACATGAAGAAAAGTTGGCTGTTGCTGAAGTATCTACTAAGAACAATCAAACATTAGGTACGGGATTTCCACACATTTTAGTTATAGACTTTGGATACAAACAATCAATTGTTGAACAATTGATAAAACGTGGCTGTATGGTAACGATCGTACCATATCATACAAACTATAACACAATTACTGAAATTCAACCTGATGGTATATTGTTATCTAATGGTCCAGGAGACCCAAAGGCACTTGAAAACATCATAAGTGAATTAAAAAAAATATTATCTAATTACCCGACCTTAGCAATTTGTTTAGGACATCAGCTCGTTTGCTTAACATTTGGAGCGAATACATTAAAGTTATCTTTTGGTCATCGCGGTGCTAATCAACCAGTGCGTGATTTAACAAATAATAAAGTTTTTATGACATCACAAAATCATAGTTATGTTGTGGATGAACATAGTCTCAGTGAAACTTCATTACAACCACGTTTTGTCAATGTAAATGATCGTTCGATAGAAGGTGTAACACATAAAACGTTACCAATATTAACAGTTCAATACCACCCTGAGGCTAATCCAGGGCCTGTTGAAAGTGAATGGGTCTTTGACGAATTTATAGATAGTGTTTGTGCGGTTAGGGGTGAGAAAGTGTATGCCTAAAGATACAACAATTCAAAGCATCCTAGTCATTGGGTCAGGTCCAATTATTATTGGTCAGGCAGCAGAATTCGATTATTCAGGCACACAAGGATGTAAAGCATTAAAAGAAGAAGGGTACCGAGTGATTTTAATTAACAACAATCCGGCAACAATTATGACAGATGATTTGTATGCTGATGTTGTTTATTTTGAACCATTAACAGTTGACTGCGTAACAAAAATTATTGCTAAAGAAAGACCAGATGGATTGTTAGCAACACTAGGTGGTCAAACTGGGTTAAATCTTGCATTTTCCTTATATGAAGAAGGTGCATTAGAAAAATATAGTGTTCGCTTATTAGGCACTTCAATTGAATCGATAAAAAAGGGTGAGGATCGAGAAGAATTTCGTGAACTTATGAAAAAACTAGATGAACCAGTTCCTGAAAGTGAAATTGTCACAACGTTGGAAGGTGCTCTAGGTTTTGCATCAAAAGTGGATTTTCCCATAATTATACGCCCTGCATATACATTAGGAGGAACAGGTGGTGGTATCGCCTACAATGAAGAACAGTTTAAGTCATTCGTAACGAATGGGTTATTAGCGAGCCCGATTTCTCAATGTTTAATTGAGAAAAGTGTAGCTGGCTTTAAAGAAATAGAATATGAGGTAATGCGTGATTCAACGGGAACATGTATTACGATCTGTAATATGGAAAATATTGATCCTGTCGGAATACACACAGGGGATTCAATCGTTGTTGCACCTTCTCAAACAATTTCTGACAATGAATATCAATTGCTAAGAACAGCATCTATAAAGATCATATCAGCTTTAGGTATTGTCGGTGGGTGCAATATTCAATTTGCACTTGATCCATACAGTAAGCAATATTATTTAATAGAAGTTAATCCAAGAGTTAGTCGTTCATCTGCATTAGCATCAAAAGCTACAGGTTATCCAATTGCAAAAATAGCCGCTAAACTCGCAGTTGGCTATTCATTAGCAGAATTAACCAATCCAGTAACTGGTTATACTTTTGCAAGCTTCGAACCAAGTTTAGATTACACTGTGGTTAAAATCCCGAGATGGCCGTTTGATAAATTTCCGGCTGCGGATCGGACATTAGGTACACAAATGAAGGCAACAGGAGAAGTCATGGCACTTGACCGGAATATTGAAAGGGCCATTCAAAAAGCAATTCAATCACTTGAACTTGAAAGCATCGGATTGTTGTTAAAAGAGCTATGTGAATTTGCTACAGAACCTCTCCTGAAACTTCTAAAGGAAGCTGATGATAGGAGGTTATTCGTAATTCTTGAATTATTACGCAGGGAAATTTCAGTCGATGTTATATTTGAGCATACGAAGATTAATTATTTCTTTTTGCATATATTTTCGCAACTAATTGACTTTGAACAGAAAATAAAACAAATGTCATTAAATAGCGTTACAAAAGAAGAAATGCAACAGATGAAAGAAAAAGGCTTTTCAGATGAGTACATCGCTTTGTTATGGAATGTCAATGAGCTTGATGTAAGAAGTAAAAGAAAGTCGTTAGGAATTGTTCCTTCTTATAAAATAGTAGATACTTGTGCAGCTGAATTTAAGACGAAAACAGCCTATTATTATTCCAGCTATTTTGGAGAAAACGAACTAGCAGCTTCTTCAAAAGAAAAGGTACTCATTATTGGTTCTGGTCCTATACGGATTGGTCAAGGAATCGAGTTTGATTATAGTTCAGTTCATGCTTGTTTTGCCTTACAACAAGAAGGGTATGAAACGATTTTGATAAACAATAACCCAGAAACTGTAAGCACCGATTATGAAACAGCAGATCGTTTATATTTTGAGCCATTGATCTTTGAAGATGTATTAAATGTTATAGAAGCAGAAGGTGTCGAAAAAGTAATCGTTCAGTTTGGTGGTCAAACTGCAATTAATCTTGTTCAAAAGTTAGAAAGTTATGGTGTTGAAATTGTTGGAACCTCCCATCATAGAGTAAACCTGTTAGAAGACAGAGATCTTTTTTACAAGCTTCTATCGGAAATTGATGTACCACATGTACCTGGCAAAATAGCGTTAAATGAGTATGACATATTAGAGAAAGCGCGTGAAATAGGTTATCCGATTTTACTGAGACCTTCATACGTTATTGGTGGGAAGGGCATGGTCACGTATTCATCAGAGCAGGAATTAAAAAAATATATGAATAAACAAACACAGAGAATGTACCCGGTATTAATAGACGCCTTTATCCCTGACAAAGAAGTGGAGGTTGACGTGTTATCGGATGGGAAAAATATAGTCATTCCAACGATCATTGAACATATTGAACGAGCAGGAGTTCATTCAGGTGACAGTTATGCTGTTTTACCAGCATATAGTTTAACAGGAGAAGAAAGAGACAAAATTGTTGCCTATACGGAAAGAATTGCTCAAAAGCTATCTTTCACAGGTGTGATGAATATTCAATTCGTCATAAACAAAGGTGATGTTTTTGTACTTGAAGTTAATCCAAGGGCTAGTAGAACAGTTCCTATTGTGAGTAAGGTAACAAATATACCTATTATACAAATTGCGACAAAATTATTGCTTGGGAAATATACATTAGATCAACTGTATGGCAACAAAGGGTTACTAGAGAATCAACCGTATTACACTGTGAAATCCCCTGTTTTTTCCATAAACAAGTTGAATGGGGTCGACCCGACTGTTGGACCAGAAATGAAAGCTACTGGAGAAGGGATTAGCATTGCGTTAACGATAAATGAAGCACTCGCAAAGACATTTCATTCTTATCTTCAGTCACACGAAGGAAGTAATGAAATATTTATTGACCTTGATGACGAACAAGATGAATTAAAGGACACGCTATATCACGAGATTGAAGCAGCTGGTTTAATAGCAGTAGAAGATGTAAATATTGATGTTTGGCTGAAGAAAAAAGAAGCATTAGCAGTGATTAGTATAAATGAAGGAAAACAAGCATTGACTAATCGCATAAAGTCTATCGCTCATAGTAAACAAGTATTCACTCAATATGAGACAGTGAAAGCGTTTTTTACAGCAATTTCTCACAAGAAATTTACGATGCATTCGATACAAGAGTGGCAAGAAAAATCTAAATTAACGCAGGAAGTGGTGATATAATGGCAGCTCTACCAAAAGTGAAGACCAATATTCAATTAAAGGGTATGGATTTGCTGACACTAAGTGAATTGAATATCGACGAAATCATGTATTTATTAAACACTGCATTATATTTGAAGAAGGCAAGTAAAAGCGGTAAGCATAGTAAGGTACTAGATGGTCAAACATTAGCTATGATATTTGACAAGCCTTCAACACGAACGCGTGTGTCGTTTGAAGTAGGGATGACGCAATTAGGTGGTCACGCGCTATTTTTGAATAGTAATGATTTACAATTAGGTAGAGGAGAAACAATAGCAGATACCGCAAAAGTATTATCACAATATGCAGATGCCATTATGATTAGAACGTTCGCTCATAGCACAGTTGAAGAATTAGCGTTACATGCTAAAATTCCTGTCATTAATGGTCTTACAGATCAATTTCACCCATGTCAAGCATTAGCTGACTTATTAACAATCTATGAAACGAACAAAACTTTTGAAGATGTTAAACTAGTTTACGTTGGAGACGGGAATAATGTGGCCCATTCATTAATGATAGCATCGGCTAAAGTAGGTTTAGATTGTGTCATAGCTTGCCCTAAAGGATATGAACCTGAGAGTGAAATTTTTAAACTAGCTTCTCAATTTGCTAAAGAAAGCGGGGCTTCGATTGACATTTCTCATGACCCATATCATGCTATAGAAATGGCTGATTTTGTTTACACTGATGTGTGGGCAAGTATGGGCCAAGAAAAGGAGCAGGCAGAGCGGTTACAAGTGTTTCAACAATTTCAGGTGAATGAAAATTTAATCAAGAAAGCTAAGTCTAACTTTAAATTTTTACATTGTCTACCTGCACATAGAGGTGAAGAAGTTACTGCTGAAATTATAGATGGCAATCACTCTGTAGTATTTGAACAGGCTGCGAATCGTTTACACGTTCAAAAAGCATTATTGCAAGAGATACTCAGTTAGTTAGTTAACATAAACATCGTAGTAAAAAACTCCCTATTATAATATTAATTGGGAGTTTTTCTATACCTTCTTTTTGGTTTGTTATATTTTCAGTATGTGAGCTTAAAATAACGCATAAATTGTTACGAGCGTTCCTACGATAAAGCAATATATTGCAAAATATTTCAAGTTTCCTCTTGCCATGATGCCCATAAACCACTTTAAAGAAAAGTAAGAAGCAAATAGTGAAGCAAAGAAGGCAACTGTATATGGTATGGCTAATGTTTTTAAATTCTCGTCAGTTAAAATATCTGTAAAGCCTAATACCATCCCACCTGTACTGACTGGAATATATAATAAGAAAGAAAAACGTAACGCAGTTTCTTGCTTCATGCCGAGTAACATAGCAGCAACAATCGTTGCTCCAGATCGGCTAATTCCAGGAATGAGTGCAACAGCTTGGGCAAACCCTACAATAATGGAATCTCTAAGTGTAAGCTCAGCATCATTTTTTCTCCCGCGTAAATTACGAATCGTCCATAGTGCGATACCAGTAATTAATAAAGCAATTCCAAGAACATAAATTTTCTTCAAATGATAAGAAATGAAATCATCAAATAATACACCAATGACTCCAGCAGGAATTGTTCCGATAATTAAATAAATGATAAAACGAAAATCTGATTTTGCACTTTCATCTTTTTTTATAACATATGCAATGCCATTAGTTGTTAAACGAATCAAATCTTCTCTATAGATGAGTAGGACTGCGATAAGAGATGCTGTATTGACAAGTAATGCGAATGACATATCTTCAGTTTTTATTCCAAAAATAGTCTCTGCTAAAAATAAATGGCCGCTTGATGAAATAGGAATTGGTTCTGTGAACCCTTGGAATATTCCTAACAATAAATATTTAAGTAAGAGAAATATTTTTTCAAATGAATCCACGTATAAAATCCTCCAATATTGATGCTACTATTTATTCATTTAACTATACTTTCTGTATGGCTGTAAAGAGTTAATTTCTATGTAAAGGCTGTTCTTACAAAGATTGTTGTTTTAATGAGCTGCTTTCGTTTTACTTAGTAATTATTTTCTTATATAGCCAATAAACGCTTTGTAAATTAGCTTTTATAGCATTTTTTCAGAAAATGATGCACATACTGTCTAATTTTTAGTTTCAAGAGAAGGTCTTGTGTAAATTAAAAAGCTCGTCACATAAAAGATGTATTCACATGAAATAAGAAATATTCTTTCAAAATGATATGTAGAAAACATGAAATTGTAGTTAAAAGGAAATAGTAATACTGCATGTGGAAAAGAGTGTGAATGAGAAAGAAGGAACTTTCCAAAGTCTTTTCATGCTCTTGCTGAGATAAATTGTTTTAAGGAGTGAGAAAGATGGGACAAAGTCATCGCTTTAGATCAGGGCAAAGAGCTCCGAATAATGGAGAATATGTTGAAGTAGGGGAGACAGGGGATAATGTGAAAAATCCAAAGAAGATTAGATTAAAAGCAGGAGATCCATTCCCAGAAGCATCAAATCATAATAGACATTGGACATACAAAAGAAAACCTTAAATACTGATAAAATCCGAAGGTTCTATTCGTAAATTAATCATGTAAAGTAAGCTGGGGCTTTGTCCGAGCCCCAAAATTTTTAAAAAGTAAAAAATGTCCACGAAATCTAGGTGCACGCGCATCATATGTTAATACTTGTAGCAACAATTTGTACGAAAGAAACCAGTGTGAATATCATACTATCTCCTTTAACTAGACTACACAATCAACATTTGTAACGTCTATGTTAAAGGAGATTTTTTGCCATATACTTTTATTTCCACAAGAATCCATATATAATATGATTAAAGGTCAAAAAAAGTCAAACTACTTTTTTGGGGGGATTTAGATGGAGCTAAATAATATGACGCAAAAGCTACAAGAGGCTGTTATGTCATCCCAAACATTAGCTATTAAAAACCATCATCAGGAGGTAGATGTTGTTCACCTATTGTATACACTTTTAAATGAAGAAGATGGGCTAGTAAAGACGATTTTTCAACACTTAGATATTAAAATCCAACTTATTAAACAGCAAGTAGAAGAACTGTTACATAAGAAACCTCAAATAATTGGAGCAGGGGTTGAGGCTGGTAAAGTATATATAACTCACCAGTTACAACAGCTTTTTATATATGCAAAAGAGGAAGCTGATTTTTTTAAAGATGAATATATTTCTATTGAACATCTGTTATTAGCTATCGTAAACAAAAAGGCATCATCAGAAATGAAGGATCTGTTTATACAACACCGTGTTACTCGAGATTCATTATTAAAGGTTTTAGCTGAGATAAGGGGGAACCAAAGAGTGACAAGTCAAAACCCAGAGGTTACTTATGAAGCTTTAAAAAAATATGGGCGTGATCTCGTTGCTGAAGTACGCTTAGGGAAAGTTGATCCGGTAATTGGTCGTGATAGTGAAATTCGAAGAGTTATTAGAATTTTATCTAGAAAAACAAAGAATAATCCAGTCTTAATCGGAGAGCCAGGTGTTGGGAAAACAGCGATTGTTGAAGGTCTTGCGCAACGTATCGTGCGTAAAGATGTTCCAGAAGGTTTGAAGGATAAAACTATTTTTACATTAGATATGAGCTCGCTTGTAGCAGGTGCAAAGTTTCGTGGAGAGTTTGAAGAAAGATTAAAGGCTGTATTGCAAGAAGTGAAAAAAAGCGATGGTAGAATTCTGTTGTTTATAGATGAATTGCACACGATTGTTGGTGCAGGGAAAACAGAAGGGGCAATGGATGCTGGGAATATGCTAAAGCCGATGTTAGCTAGAGGTGAGCTCCATTGTATTGGTGCTACAACGCTTGATGAGCATCGCCAGTATATTGAAAAAGACCCTGCATTAGAGCGTCGTTTTCAGCAAGTGCTTGTTAATGAACCCACTGTAGAAGATACCATTTCCATATTAAGAGGATTGAAGGAACGATTTGAAATTCATCATGGGGTGAACATACATGATAGAGCAATTGTTGCTGCTGCAACATTATCTGATCGGTATATATCTGAACGCTTTTTACCAGATAAAGCAATTGATCTTATCGATGAGGCTTGTGCAAAAATAAGAACAGAAATTGATTCTTTACCTGCTGAATTAGATGAAGTCACTCGAAGAATGATGCAACTTGAAATTGAAGAAGCCGCTTTAAGAAAAGAAACGGACTTCGTTAGTAAAAACCGCCTTGAAATTTTAGTAAAAGAGCTGTCAGATTTAAAAGAGAAAGCTGCAGCTATGAAAGGCAAGTGGCAACTTGAAAAAGAAGGGTTGCAAAATATTCAGTTGTTACGAGAACGAATTGAAAAAGCAAAAAGAGATCTTGAAGAAGCTGAAAATAATTATGATTTAAACAAAGCTGCAGAGCTACGACATGGACTAATCCCACAATTAGAAAAGGAATATAAATTATTAGAGCAGCAGTTAAATGACCAACAACCAGAGAATCGTTTATTACGGGAAGAAGTAACAGAAGAAGAAATAGCAAATATTGTAGGCAAGTGGACGGGTATTCCAGTAACAAAGCTTGTTGAAGGTGAAAGGGAAAAGTTACTGAGACTTGCAGGCATATTAGGGAAAAGGGTCATTGGTCAGGATAAGGCAATTGAACTGGTTGCTGATGCAGTACTAAGGGCAAGAGCAGGAATAAAAGATCCAAATAAACCGATCGGCTCATTTATTTTTTTAGGTCCAACTGGCGTAGGAAAAACAGAGCTTGCAAAAGCATTGGCTGAAGCATTATTTGACAGTGAAGAACAGATGGTCAGAATTGATATGTCTGAGTATATGGAAAAGCATGCGATTTCAAGGCTTATTGGTGCACCTCCAGGTTATGTTGGGTATGAAGAAGGGGGCCAATTAACTGAGGCGATTCGTAGAAGGCCTTATTCAGTAGTATTGTTAGATGAAATTGAAAAAGCACACCCAGAAGTATTCAATATATTGTTACAATTTTTAGATGACGGACGGATTACAGATTCACAAGGTCGAACAGTTGATTTTAAAAATACAGTAATAATAATGACCTCAAATATAGGGTCTCAGTTTCTGTTAGATGGGATGGATGAGGTTGGGCAAATAAATGATGTTATTGAAAATCAAGTTCTGGATCAACTACGAGGACATTTCCGACCGGAATTTCTTAACCGAGTTGATGATATCATTTTGTTCAAACCACTTTCTCAAGCGTCTATCAATCGAATTGTTGAAAAACTGATTAACGAGCTGCAAGTTCGACTAAAAGAGAGGCACATATCAATTTCAGTTACAGCGGAAGCAAAACAATATATAGGATTAGCAGGCTTCGATCCAGTATACGGAGCGAGGCCGTTAAAAAGGTTTATTCAGAAACATGTAGAAACACTAATGGCAAAAGAAATCATTGCTGGTCATATAAACGATCATGATCATGTGAAAATTGATGCAAAAAATGGACAAATCAACATCAGTAGTGAGTGAGAATTTGTAAACGTATCTATAATTATTTATAGGCTAGTTAGATTTTGTAACTCATTTTTACCGAGTAAATTGATGGACATATAGAAACACTGTTTTTTAAAATTAAAAAATAGTCAAGAATACAAGGTTTCTTTTCTTCTATTTTTGCTAAAGTATGAACAAAAATTATGAAAAGAGCCTTTAGAAAAGAAAAAAATAAAAAAGACTTGGGTTAATCCCAAGCCTTTTTTATTTACTAAATAGGGCTGTTTTCGCATTAATTGTTGCTTTATGTTATAAGAGTTAAGCACGTATATAATTAACGTTCGAAAAAAGCCCTAAATATTCAATCGATTCCGAAGTTTTTCACGAAATCGAATTTCTTTAATGGTTTTCAGTAGGCTCGATTGGAAGTGCTTCCCCAATGATATATACAAAAAGGGTAAATGCAACAGCTAATACGGTACCTGTTGTAAAGCTATATACAGCACCAAGCATTGAGCTGCCTACATAAGTAGCCATATGTACTAATAAAAATGTCCAGAAAAAAGTCCAAAAATAACGCAATATTATCACCCCACTATTATGCATTTTAAGTTAATCATATCATAAATATTATATAGAATAAATAGATGTTACGACTTACATTTTGGTAAATACAATCATACATTGTAAAGAATGAATAACAGCTTGATTAGTGTGAGGCGGGGGAGCTATGGAAGAACTAAAACGCTTTCTACAATTAGATAAAGAATGGAACGTTGTCCATATTCCATATAAACCGAATGGTTTTGGTGTATTTGTGATAGGTGATAAAAACCATTATGTAGATCAACAGACGAGTTTTTGGATGCAAAATATGGGTAGAAGTTTGTTATTAGATTCATTTTCTAACAATGGATATACGGTGTTTTATTCCAACTTATATAATGAACATTGGGGAAGTCCAAAAGCACTATTGTTAGCAAAAAGGTTGTATCACATAATTATGCGTAAAGAGATTTTAAATAAACGTATTCATGTTTTAGCAGAAGGGATGGGAGCTTTAGTAGCTTTGCAATTAATGGAGGATGATGCAGCTAAAATTCGTTCTACGGTTTTATTAAACCCATGTATTGATTTAATTGCACAGGCAAATGCGGAAAAAGACAACAAATTTTTTTACAAACGTTTTTTAAAAGAATTTGCAGCAGCACATGATATTGATGAAAAAAATGCAGAAGTTCATTTAATGAACCTTAAACATGAGTATAAAAATAATAGTACAAATATTAAAATATGGCAGTCAGTAGACAACTATTATTATAATCCAATGATCCATTGTAGAAAGTATGAGAAATTAAGAAAAAGTATGAGTGCTCCTATTACACTTGCTTATCACTTACAAGAAAAGCGTAATAGCATTGCTCAATCTATCATACGGTTTTATAGAGAGAATGAAAAGGTCCTTTAATACAGGAAAATTTGTTGTTTATTATATGATGAGTTTTTTGTAGCTCAATAAATGTAAAATAGAAAAAATGCCAAGAACGCTAGATGTAAAAGTGCTATTATCTTATAACGAACACCAACAATCAATGCGAAAACAGCATTAATATAAGATTTGCTTAGAGTGGTTATTTAAATAAACTTCGCTGCTTCTTTTATTAAGTTAGAATTGCAAAGTGGATTTATAAGTGGTTATTTTAAATAGAAGAAAAAAAGGCAAGAAACATTTTTGTATAGACTATATAAACCTTTGTATGAAAAGGCTTTTTAACAATTGCGTAACAATTGATACTGTTTAGTGAAATCAAATTAATGAGGAAATGGTCGGAGGAGGGGAAAGATTGGAGCAGGCGATGGTATTTGGTGCGATGGGTTTTGTTGGATTCAATCTTAGTTGTTACCTTCTGGAAGAAGGGATGGAAGTATTTGGTGTGAGAAACCCTTTAATTGAAAAGTGTGATAAATTTATTGAACAAAAAATGTTGCACTTGGGTAGAAATGCTAATTTTCATTTACTTGAGCATGAAGAGGGTTCACCTTTCATTCACAAGGGCGATATCGACACAAGCTCCGCGATATATTATTGCTTGTTTGATCCTACAATTCATATAAAAAGTGAATTTTATCAACAAAAGTATATAGAAAAGTCACTCACTTTATTAACGAAAGTAATTAATTTTTGTGCTCAGCGCAAATGTAAATTAATCCTCGTATCTACACTTGATATGTTTAATCGTAATGAGCAAGTAATTAATGAAGAAACAGAACCAACACCTAAATCATTGAACGGATTATTACACCATCGTGAAGAAATATTAGTGATGAACAAAGAAAATGATCTAGAATTTCCATACATTATTGTCCGTTTACCAACGCTATATGGACCGTGGCAACCTATGGAAATGGCGTTTCAGCATGGGATTGTAACTACTGATCTCCACTCTGATCACCCCACTATACATGAAGACACAAGTGATGTTTTATATATTCGTGATTTATTAAATAGTTTATATGTTCTTGGGTCAAATAATTTATCAAACGAAATCATCCATTTTGCAAGCGGTAATGAAAGTGAATGGTTTAATGGTTATAAGTTAATTTATGAACAAGAATCATCTTTGAGAAATGAGTACAAATACCCAATCATAGATACGACAAAGGTAAGGAAATTATTAAATTTTTATCCACAAACAACAATAGATGAAGGAATTAAGAAGCAGGTAGCACACACAAAAAAAATAATGAAACATTTGATTTAGTAATTGTAAAAAAATTCCCCTTTTACAAATGAGCAAACGTCAAGGTAAAATAAGAGTTAGCTATGATCAATTTGATATAGTAATCAAGTAAAATAAATTCAAGCTTGTATACTAGTTACATAGAAGTGAATAAATAGTACTACACCTATGTCGCTAAAGGAGTTGCTGTAAATGCCTAAGCTGTTAACAGTAATCATTTTCCTTTATATTTTCATGATTGCAGGATGTGAGAATTCAGAGGGCAATAAAATCAACAATGTTGGTCTTCTCGTACCTGATACAGTTAATGATCAAGTATGGGGGACAAAGGGTTATAAAGGGATGTTAAAGATTCAGTCTAACTTTAATGTAGATGTTTTTTTAAAAGAAGGAATGAATAACGAAGCTGTTGTAAAGGTTGCAGTTGAGGACCTCAGTGCCAAAGGCGTAAATCTAATATTTGGTCATGGGAATGAATATGTGGAATACTTTAATAAAATAGCTCCTCAATACCCAAATATACATTTTATATATTTTAATGGTGATGCCGTTATTGAAAATATAACGAGCCTTAATTTTGAAGCAAATGCGATGGGTTTTTTTGGTGGTATGGTAGCTGGGAAAATGACTCAATCCAATAAGGTTGGGGTTATAGCTGCGTTTGATTGGCAGCCAGAGGTAGATGGTTTTTTTGAAGGTGCACTATTTCAAACGAACGATGAAGTTGAGGTAAAAGTTGAATATGTACAAAATTGGAATGATATTGACTTAGCATTACAAGTTGTCGATAGAATGATTAGTGAAGGTGTTGATGTTGTCTATCCTGCTGGTGATGGGTTTAATGTTCCTGTTATTGAGAGGCTGAAAGAAAATGGACTGTATGCAATTGGTTACGTTTCAGATCAATCAGATTTAGGACAGGCAACGGTGTTAACGAGTACGGTTCAAAACGTTGATATATTATATGAACTTGTTGCGGAAAGGTATAACGATGGAACGCTTGAATCAGGAAATTTATATTTCGATTTTCAGGATGAAGTTATTACCATGGGGGTATTTAGCCCAAAGATAGATCAAGCTTATCAGAAAAAAATAAATAGCTATATTCAGATTTATAAAGATACGGGGAAGCTACCTAATCAAATTGAATAATTAAAAGTGTGAATATAAGAGTAAAAACTGCTGGTGTTTTAGTAATAAGTAAATAGGCTCTTTCATGAAAGGCGGTAGCTTCGTAATTCTTGAATCATTTTTTTGATTTTTTAAAAAAGTTAAATAACGGAGTGAGCTCTTTCATCATTGGTTTAAGTTGATTATATGAGTTATAAATATCATTCAATTGTTCCATTATTTTCACATAGTCTATTTCATCATTTTGTTGTTGTGGTGTCTGATTGACACTTGGTTGTTGTTCTCTGAAATTTTGAGTTTGTCTGTCTCTGTCTCTTCGTGGGCCGAATAAAGACCTTGAAAAAGGATCAACCGGTCTTGTTTCAGCACCCCTCGAATGTTGTTCTTCTTTTTCCATAGTATCACCCCACTTCATGTGCTTTAATACTCGTGGATCATTTCGTAACTGTTGCTGCTATTGTTCCTAATTTAACATAGTTAAATTAGGAGCTAACCTGAACTTAGCAGTGGTTTCGCGCAAATTATTTGGAAATATTTTTAAGTTCTTAATAAGCAAACCACAATGTATGCGAAAATCACCTTACTTATAGCATATGTTTTATTAAAACAAATTTCGTAGACGGATATCATAATGATACTTAGGTGAACGTCCATTTTTTTGAGACAATAAAGTTGCTAAAAGGGAACAATATGGAGTAAAATTAGTACCAAGTAATAATATTTACTATTAATAAGGGCTCTTTTCATAAATCTTGTTGCCATCTTTACAAAATAGTTAAAGCTAAATGAGTTTTTGTATGAATGCCATAGTCTTGAAGAAAAGATACCATGTTTCTTGTATACGTGTTTTTGTCTTAATACAAAAAACATCAATCGATGCGAAAAAGCCATTAATAAAAAGGAGATTAGCATATGAATGCAGGTATTTTAGGAATTGGTCGATATTTACCCGAACGTGTGTTGACAAACGCTGATTTGGAAAAGATGATGGATACATCTGATGAGTGGATTCGTACACGCACAGGGATAGAGGAACGTAGAATTGCCAATGATGATATTGATACGTCAGACATGGCATTTTTTGCTGCAGAAAAAGCGTTAAAAGATGCGGAAATCACAGCTGATGAAGTAGATATGATTTTAGTTGCTACGGTGACACCAGATCAGCCATTTCCATCAGTAGCATGCAGAATTCAGGAGAGGTTAGGAGCAAGTAAAGCGAACGCTATGGATATAAGTGCTGCTTGTGCTGGGTTCATGTATGGCATGGTAACCGCCAAACAATTTATATCTACCGGGACTTATAAGCATGTGTTAGTCATTGGTGTTGAAAAATTGTCTAAGATTACTAACTGGGAAGATCGCAATACGGCTGTCTTATTTGGGGATGGGGCTGGTGCCGTCGTTATGGGGCCTGTTTCAGAAGGTAGAGGCTTACTTTCTTTTGAACTAGGAGCGGATGGAACCGGTGCAAACCATTTATACCAAGATGAATATATCATTATGAATGGACGTGAAGTCTTTAAATTTGCGGTAAGGCAAATGGGTGAGTCTAGTGTCAATGTATTGGAAAAAGCTGGATTGACAAAAGAAGATGTTGACTTTCTCATTCCTCATCAAGCGAATATTCGTATTATGGAATCAGCGAGAACAAGGCTCGAACTACCAGAAGAAAAAATGTCAAAAACAGTGCATAAATATGGGAATACTTCAGCTGCTTCAATCCCAATTTCCATCGTTGAAGAGCTAGAGGCTGGTAAGATCAAAGATGATGATTTGCTCGTCATGGTCGGCTTTGGCGGAGGTTTAACTTGGGGAGCTATTGCTTTCCGTTGGGGGAAATAACAAAAATTAAATTATTTAAATAAATGTTGAGTAATTCATGTATAAATGGACAAAGGAGATGCTTACAATGAATAAACGTAGAGTTGTTATTACAGGTTTAGGTGCTGTTACACCTCTTGGATCATCAGTGGAAGCAACATGGGAAAATTTAATAAAAGGTGTTTCGGGTATTGGAACTGTTACGCGCGTGAACCCAGATGATTATCCTGCTAAGGTAGCAGGTGAAGCAACAGACTTTAACCCTGAAGATTTTATGGAAAAGAAAGATGCACGAAAAATGGATCGTTTTACGCAATTTGCGTTAGCTGCATCTTTGATGGCAGTAAAAGATGCCAGCCTAACAATCACAGATGATATTGCTCCAAGAGTTGGTGTCTGGATCGGATCTGGGATAGGTGGTATGGAAACATTTGAAAATCAATTTGAAACATTTCAAAAACGAGGCTATCGTCGTGTGAGTCCGTTTTTTGTACCGATGATTATCCCTGATATGGCAGCAGGTCAAGTGTCAATTGCTCTCGGTGCCAAAGGGATAAATTCTTGTACTGTCACAGCATGTGCTACTGGGACGAATTCTATCGGTGATGCATTTAAAGTCATCCAGCGAGGAGATGCGGATGTAATGGTTTCAGGTGGCGCGGAAGCACCAATTACGAAAATGTCCATGGCTGGATTTTGTGCTAATACGGCGTTGTCAACAAATCCAGATCCAGATACAGCGAGCCGTCCTTTTGATAAAAATCGAGATGGTTTCGTAATGGGTGAAGGAGCTGGAATCATTGTCCTAGAGGAGCTAGAGTTTGCTAAAGCAAGAGGGGCAAAAATTTATGCAGAAGTAGTCGGTTACGGTTCTACTGGAGATGCCTATCATATTACAGCACCTGCACCAGGTGGAGAAGGTGGTGTTCGTGCAATGAGGCAAGCAATTGAGGATGCTGACCTTACACCAGAACAAATTGATTATATTAATGCTCACGGTACGAGCACACAATACAATGAAAAATTTGAAACAATGGCGATTAAAGAAGTGTTTGGTTCGTATGCCGAAAAACTACCAATTAGCTCAACGAAATCCATGACAGGCCACCTACTAGGTGCTGCAGGTGGGATAGAAGCAATATTCTCAGTCCTATCGATTAAGGAAGGAATCATTCCTCCGACTATTAACTTGGAAACTCCTGACCCTGATTGCGACCTTGATTACGTTCCGAATGAAGCTAGAAAACAGGAAGTATCTGTAGCGTTAAGTAACTCATTAGGTTTCGGGGGTCATAACGCAGTATTAGTCTTTAAAAGTTATGAATAATAATATGATCACCCAAAAAACTGGCTATTTTTATATGCCAGTTTTTTGTGCTTATATGGCCTATGCACTCACATTAACATTTTGTCATATGATGAAAAGAAAACTGTATTCTTCTTTAAGAAGTGATTAATAACATGATTAGGCTCTTTTCGTATATTTTGTAGCCATTGTTACAAAATTAGTGCCATAAAAAGAAGTTTTATATGTTAACCATCGTTGTACAGAAGAAAAGGTGTCACGAACTCTAGTTGTGTATTACGTGTTTATTTCTTAATACGTAATAGAACAACCAATGCGAAAACAGCCTTTTTAAAAAAGTTAACAAACTGATGGTTTTACAACATTCATCTCATAAAGAAAATAGTCTCTAAGACTATTTATTCTTCATACGAGATACGAGATACATCAATTAATGCGAAAACAGCGCATATTGTTAATATTAATCATACAATAAAAGGGTGAAAAAGATGCCTGTAATATCTACCTATGAATGGCTGGATCAATGGTACGACGAACCATATAAACTGTGTGAAAAATTAGCAAAATTATTTGGAGGAACATCTGAGAGGTCTATCTATTCATATCTTCGTTCCTTTGGAATGTATCGCCCCTCAAGGAATGGTAAGGAATGTATACATGAGCTCAAGGAGAATAAAGTATGGGAAATTGTAAAAAAAGAGCATCAACTTTTACAAAAAGAATGGGCGGGTGAAGATGTACCGATCATCATTTTTCCAGCCGATTCATCAAATCCAGGCTTGCGCGAATACAATGGTAAATCTGGTGTTGCTTTTAAAGATAAGCTATTTTTATTCGTCTCTCCACAAAATGAGAAAAATGAAATTCGTGCTTTATTTACACATGAATATAATCATGTTTGTAGGTTATCAAAGTACAAAAAAAATGATGACAGTTATACTCTATTGGATACGATTATCTTAGAGGGGCTCGCTGAAAATGCTGTTAGGGAAAGACTTGGGGATAAATATGCTGCTGCATGGACGAATTATTACTCTCAGGATGAAGCTCAATATTATTGGAATAAAATAATAAAACCGAAAAGGAATGTGTTAAGAAGTCACCGGATTCATGATCAGCTTCTATATGGTCATGGACTTTTTCCAAAAATGGTAGGCTATAATGTTGGATATCAATTAGTGAAATCGTGTATAGATCATCAAGGTGATGCGATAAAGACTTTGTTATCTTTCCAAAGTAATGACATCGTTAAATATTCAGACTTTTAATCATTATTAAATGCTTAAAGAGGAGTAGTAGAAAATCTAGTATACTAGCTACTTTTCTTTTTTTTATATTTTGAAAATATTGTAACTTTAAAAAATATATTGATTTTGTAAAGAATCTGTAATATATTTTATTATAATATTATGTTTAAAAATTCATATTAAATATATTACTAATTAGAGGTGTACTATGAGTTCAAATTCTCGTCAAAACGCTGAAACACCTTTATTAAAGGTGAGCAATTTAGAAACAGCCTTTAAAATTGATGGTGAATACCACAATGCCGTTGATAATGTGTCATTCTCAGTAAAGCCGAAGCAAATTGTCGGAATTGTTGGAGAATCAGGATGCGGAAAGAGTGTTATGTCACTTTCCATCATGAAGCTGTTACCAAAGCACAACGGAGAAATTAGAAGTGGACAAGTTGATTTTAAAGGTAAGGAATTGCAAGATTTAGATGATAATGAGATGAATACAATTCGCGGAAAAGATATTTCTATGATTTTCCAAGAGCCGATGACTGCACTAAATCCAGTTTTCACAATCGGCTTTCAACTTGAAGAAGTACTTTTTAACCATATGAATATTTCTAAACGTGAAGCGCGCTTGAAAAGTGTTTCTTTATTAAAAAGTGTCGGAATTTCCAGACCTGAGCAAATTGTCGAAGAATATCCTCACCAGCTTTCAGGTGGAATGAGACAAAGGGTAATGATAGCAATGGCTATCGCTTGTCAGCCACAATTGTTGATCGCTGATGAGCCTACAACTGCACTCGACGTAACTGTACAAGCCCAAATTCTTGAATTGCTTAAGGAAATTCAAGAAGTAAATGATATGTCAATCATTCTTATTACGCATGATTTAGGTGTCGTTGCAGAGATGTGCGATGAAGTAATCGTTATGTATGCAGGTAGAATTGCTGAAAGAGCTAGTGCAGAAGAACTGTTTTACAACCCGAAGCATCCGTACACGAAGCTATTAATGGGTTCCATTCCTAAGTTAGATGAGGAAGTTGAAAAGTTAAGTTCTATTGAAGGAATTGTACCTTCCCTAGTCAATATGCCGAAAACTGGCTGTAAATTTGTTGACCGTTGTCCACAAGCAATGGCAGAATGTAGAGAATTAACACCACAGCTGAAAGAGGATAATGTTAATCATGAGGTAGCTTGTTTGTTATATGAAAACAGCTTTCCTACTGAAAGGGTGAAGGTGAGTAAATGAGCCAACAATCAACTTTAGAAGAAAAAGAAAGTTTACTAGAGATAGTAAATTTGAAAACTTACTATCCTATTAAAGGTGGAATTTTACGTAGAACGATAGGCAATGTTAAAGCAGTTGACGATGTATCCTTTGAAATTAAGAAGGGTGAAACATTCGGGCTTGTAGGAGAATCTGGATGTGGTAAATCAACAACAGGTAGAACGATTTTACGTTTGTTGGAACCGACAGACGGCAAGATTATTTTTGATGGACAAGACATTACGAAGTTAAGAGGTGCATCCCTAAGACAGATGCGTAAAGACTTCCAAATGGTTTTCCAAGATCCTTATGCTTCACTAAATCCTACAATGATGGTCGGAAGTTTGGTATCAGAGCCTATTCGCAATTACAAAAAAGTTTCTGAAGAAGATTTAAAAGAAGATGTCATGGATTTGCTGAAGAAGGTTGGGCTACCTCCTGATGCATACTATAAATATCCACATGAATTTTCAGGTGGACAAAGACAGCGTGTCGGTATAGCTAGAGCGCTTGCACTTCGCCCAAAGCTTATCATTGCCGATGAACCTGTGTCCGCACTTGACGTGTCAGTGCAGTCACAAGTATTAAACTTGTTGAAAGAATTACAAGATGAATTTGATTTAACGTATTTGTTTATCGCACATGACTTAAGTGTAGTGAAACATATGAGTGATAGAATTGGTGTTATGTATTTAGGTGGGATCGCAGAGCTTGCTGATAAAGAAAGCTTGTATGCTGAACCTTTACACCCGTATACCCAAGCGCTGTTATCTGCGATTCCTGAACCTGATCCAAGGAAGAAAAAAGAGCGCATTATTTTAGAAGGGGACGTACCTAGTCCAGCAAATCCACCTGAAGGCTGTGCTTTCCATCCACGCTGTGCCCATGCTAAACCGGAGTGTCAGAAGGTGAAGCCTGTTTTGAAGGAGGTGAAAAAAGGTCATAAAGTAGCATGTCACTTATATTAACGAAACTGATTAATTAGGGGGAGAACTATGAAAAAATCATTATGGCTGTTTTCATTAATGCTTGTGTTAGCATTGTTCTTAGCTGCTTGTGGTGGCGGGGATGACGCTTCAGCTCCAGCAGATGATAATAACACAGAAGAAACTGATTCCAACGATACTGAAGTTACAGAAGAAGAAGGTCCTAAAGAAGGCGGAATTGTGACATACGGTTTTACATCACCGTTTAAAGGTGTATTATCGTATGCATATTATGAAGGAACTGATGATGCAGAAATTTTACAGTTTATGCAGGAGGGCTTAACTGCTACTGATGTAAACTTACAAACTGTACCAAACTTAGCAGACTGGGAGCTTTCTGAAGATAAGCTAACGTTAACGTTTAAGTTAAAGCAAGGTGTTAAATGGCATGATGGCGAAGAGTTAACTGCTGAGGATATGGAATATGCTTGGTACTTAATTGCTGACCCTACTTATGAAGGAGCTCGTTTTTCAAACGTAGCAATGATTGAAGGTGCTGAGGATTACCAAGCAGGTAATGCTGACACGATTTCAGGTATTACAGTAGTAGATGACTATACAATTGAAGTAAAAGTAACAGAACCATCTGTTAACTTAGTTGATAACATCTGGACAGTACCAGAACCAAAACATTATTTCGGAGATTTATCATCTAAAGAAGTACCTGATTCTGATCAAGTTCGTGTAAACCCAATTGGTCTTGGACCATTTAAAGTGAAAAACATCGTACCTGGTGAGATGGTTGAATTAGAGCGTTTTGACGATTACTGGAATGGCAGACCTTTATTAGATGGTGTTGTGTATAAAGTAATAGATGGCGCATTAGCTTCAGGTTTGCTTGAAAGTGGTGAGATCGACATTATCACAGCACCTTCTGACCAGTGGGAGATTATTAAAGATTTACCAAACCTTGAGAATGAAGTAGTAGATGCTTTATCATACAGCTATATCGCTTTTGATATGGGTTATTACGATACTGAAAACAACGTAGTAGTAAGTGACAACCCGAAATTCCAAAACAAAACGTTACGTCATGCAATGGCTACTGCGATTAATCGACAAGAATTTGTAGATAGCTTTAGAAATGGACTTGGAAAACCATTAAATGTTCCTTTCCCATCTGTTTCTTGGGCAAAAATTCCTGATGATCAAATTAACACATATGATTATGATCCAGATAAAGCAATGGAAATGTTAGATGAAGCTGGCTATGTCGATGTTGATGGTGATGGCTTCCGTGAAGATCCAGAAGGAAATAAATTCACGATTAACTTTGACGCGATGAGTGGTGCAGAAACGTCTGAGATTCGTGCTCAATACGTACTACAAGCATGGCAAAATGTTGGACTTGATGCTCAATTAAACGGTGGAGCACTAAAAGACTTCAACTTATTCTATGATACGATTGAAGCAGATGATCCATCTGTTGAAACATTCCATGGTGCTTGGGGACTAGCTACAGATCCAGATCCGTCAGGTATTTGGTTAAGTACTGATAAGTGGAACATGTGGCGCTGGTATAATGAAGAATCTGACGAACTAATTAAAGCTGGTATCCAATTCCCAGAAGATCCAAGCAAAGATGTACTTGAGCACCGCAAAGAGATTTATTACGAATGGCAAAAACTTGTTAACGAAGAGCTACCTGTTATTTTCTTTGAACAACGTGAAGATGCTTGGGCGATTAACAAGCGCTTAAAAGGCGTAACAGTTACACCATTTGGCGTACTCGATTTCGAAAAATGGTATGTTACAGAGTAATAAAATCTATTTGAAATTGTACGATAAGGAGATCCGACATGCTACAATATACGATTCGTAGACTATTAGGAATGATTCCGTTACTTTTCCTTATCTCCGTAGTGGTATTTACCCTGGCTAAGCTAATGCCAGGGGATGCCCTTTCGGGTAAAGTTGATCCGCTCAATTCTGATCCTGAATATATTGCAGAGATGCGTGAAAAAATGGGTTTAAATGACCCAATTCACGAGCAATATTTTCGTTGGATAAGCGGCGTTCTACAAGGAGATTTCGGAGATTCATTTGTTCATAAACGTGATGTATCTGAGCTAGTATTTTCTCGCTTTCCAAACACACTCTTACTCGCAATATCTGCACTTCTAATTGCTTATGTTTTGTCATTTTTGATGGGGAGACATGCAGGAAGATATCCTTATAAAAAAGGAGATTATTTTATCTCAACCTATAATTATATTGCCTTAGCGATTCCAAGTTTTGTTGCGGCATTAGTTGCTATTTACGTGTTTGCTATTAAATTAGGCTGGGTACCGGCAACTGGTAGTATCGGTGCTGGTGTAGAAGCTGGGACTCTGGAATATTATATGAGTAAATTAAAGCATACGATTTTACCTGCTTTAGTATTAGGTGCAATGTCTACAGCTAGTTATACGCAATTTTTACGAAATGATATTATCGAAAGCTCACGTAAAGATTACGTTCGTACAGCGAGAGCGAAAGGTACAAAAGAGAGTACTATTTATAATAAGCATATATTACGCAACTCTCTTATACCGATCGTAACATTATTAGGTTTTGATATCGCATCTTTATTAAGTGGGGCAATCATTGTTGAATCAATTTTCACATATCCAGGCATTGGTAACTTGTTTTTTGAGTCGATGAATAGCCGAGACTATTCAGTTTTAATGGCAATCACTATGCTACTGTCAATGATGGCGTTAATTGGTAATTTATTAGCGGATTTACTTTATGGGATAGTTGATCCGAGAATCCGTTTAGGTTAGTGAGGTGAAAAAGATGGAACCATCAGTGTCAAATCAAGCAAACTCTGTTATACCACAAACAAAACGTCCCAAAAATCAATCACCGTGGGCAATAGCTCGACGAAAATTTTTACGTAATAAGCCAGCTATGATTAGCTTAATATTCTTGCTATTTATTACTACTGTAAGTATGTTAGCTGAACCGTTAACGGTACCGATGGAAGAAACGAATATTATCAACACAAGTCAACTTAGTCAGGAACCATCATCTGAGCATTGGTTCGGTACTGACAAAGCTGGGAGAGAAGTATTTGACCGTGTTCTTCACGGAGGAAAGACATCATTATTACTCGCGTTTTCAATTACGCTAATCCTTACTATTGTCGGTACAATTATTGGTGCTACTTCTGGATTTTTCGGAGGTAAGGTTGATTCAGTACTTATGAGATTTACGGATTTTGTTCTAATATTTCCGTTCTTACCGTTTGTAATCGTATTGAAAGCGATTTTTATTGAATCAGGTATTGCTGTTCTCATTTTTGTTATTAGTATATTAAGCTGGACAGGTATGGCTCGTATAGTCCGAGGACGAGTATTAGCTGAAAAGGAAAATGAGTATATTCTTAGTGCAATATCAATTGGTTGTTCACCAGCGAAAGTTATTAGAAAGCACTTATTTCCAAATATCATGTCTATTATTATCGTACAAGCAACACTCTTATTGGCGGTAATGATAGTTGTTGAAACTGGCTTAAGTTTCCTTGGTTTTGGTGTTCCTATGACAACTCCGAGCTGGGGTAACATGCTTCAAGAAGCACGTAGCCCAGATGTTTTACAATATAAATGGTGGATATGGCTTCCACCAGGTTTAGCAATTGCTTTAACGATTCTTTCAATTAATTTTGTGGGTGAAGGCTTGAAGGATGCATTTAATCCGAAATCTAGCCGATAATTAAAAAAATCTATCACTTTAATAGTGATAGATTTTTTTTTGACTACTTTTTTTTATTTTCGTTTCATATATATGAATAAGTTCCATAGGACAAGTATTAATCCGTTTACAGTTATTTGCTATATTCGACAGAAATGTACCTTTTCACTATTTATATCAATTGACAATAATTTTGGTGTTAATAACAATAAGAGGAGTGTGAGCTAAATTATGTACCGCCTGTTTTTGTTTCTTGTAGGATTTGGTCTTTGTGTTGCCGGGGGAATTAGTATTATAGCTTACTTGAATTTGCTCACACTCGGTGTAGGAGTTATTGACTATGTCATATTTATTAGCAAAAGGGTAGAAAGTTATTTATTAGTAATAGGAATCTGTATTATTTGGCTTAGCATTTATTTACAATTTGATAATGAAGAATAGTAATTATGTTAACAGATAATGGTCACTTTTACTTTCTAAAATATGTATAAGTAGAAAAACAGCATCGATTAGTTTCAAATTATGGAATAAATTTATAGTACTCTGCCTATACTGTTGACAAACAGTAGTGAAGTGAGGGGTAAAAGTATGTTGTATCTTCATGATGTTTGGGTAAACTGGTTTGAAGGTGAAGAGAACGGATATAATGTATGTCACTTTCACGAATGGAGAAGTGACGATAGTGTGGAGTTATTAGATCAAGTTCCATTGATTAAGGTTGATCCATTTCTCTATGCTTATATTGAAAATGATTTGATGGAATTACCTGCACAACTGCTAGAAGATGTACATAAGAAAGCATTCATTCGGAAAAATCATGAACGGAAACAATTAGAGTATTGTTTTGTTGTAACAGATGGGTCAGGGATTATTGCGATTGATACAATAGGATATCATATACCTATAAGAAAAAGCAGGCTTATACCAAGACAAGAGCAATTGGTATATGAAATGGTCCAAGATAAAGAACAAGACACATATGCGATAGAACTTCATCATAATGAGGAAAAGGAATACCATATTCTTTCGCTTGAACCGGAGCTGATGAGCGGACTAACGAGAAAAGAAAGACAACTTAAACAGCTATTGTTTATGGCCTTAGATCAGCTATATCAAACGAAAAATGCTGCACAAATAAGATATTGGTATACTGAATGGAAACCACAACATTATGAAAATATACAACAAATGACTTTTAAAGAAGCTTGGTATAGTTTATATGAGGAAGCAAAAACGGGCTGGAGTAGTAAACATGAGCTCTTATGTGAAAACTTAATAAAAGGACAACCATTTTTTGAAAAATTGTGGGAGCTAGAACAAGAGTCAAAAGTAAATTAACAAAGTAATCGGGCTATGATCCGATTACTTTTTATTTTGCTTTTCTCACATTATTTTTTGTAATTGAAATAAACATGTACACAACTAAAGTGCGTGGCAACTTTTTTCTGTACCACGATGACTAACAATGTAAATCACAATTCATATTAGTTCGATAATAATATTATCAAAGTTTACGAAAAGAGCCTAGATTTTTGTATCGAAAAATATGCTTTAACAATGGGTAATAAAGAATAGGATAATGGGTGGATTATACCTTCTCTACTTATATAAATCTCACAAATTTTTGATAAATAACTAAATTTTGTAATGTATTTGTAATGCTTGTAATATATTGAATGTGAATTGAAAATTATGAAATTTCACATAAAAAATGACTATTTTCGAACTTGGAATCGACAGTTATACAACTAGAGTTTATAGCTATTATTCAATCGGAAATTTTAGTCTAGTTGTTGTAGTTAATAAGAAGAACCCCACAAAATACCGAAAAGAGTCAAAAAAAATTGAGGTGTACTATGGGTATTAATTCTCATTCAAGAACGGTATCACCACTATTAGAAGTAAGAAATTTAGAGACAGCTTTTCAAGTAGATGGAGAATACTATAATGCTGTGGATCAAGTGTCATTTACTGTGAAGCCAAAGCAAATTGTGGGTATTGTTGGAGAATCAGGCTGTGGAAAAAGTGTTATGTCATTATCTATTATGTCACTGTTACCGAAGGGTATCGGGAAAATTAACGGTGAGATTTTTTTTGAGGGAAAACATATAGAGAAGATGGGTGACAAGGAGCTAAATAGTATTCGAGGAAAAGACATAACTATGATATTTCAAGAACCTATGACAGCGCTAAATCCAGTCTTTACGATAGGGTCCCAGGTGCAGGAAGTTCTGTTAAATCATTTGAAGATTTCTAAGAAGATGGCAAGAGATAAAAGCATTGCCCTCTTGAAAAGCGTTGGAATTTCTAGACCGGAAAAGGTGGTTGATGAATATCCACATCAATTGTCAGGAGGAATGAGACAAAGGGTCATGATTGCGATGGCAATTGCATGCCAACCAAAACTTCTCATTGCAGATGAACCTACGACGGCTTTGGATGTTACTGTGCAAGCACAAATTTTAGAATTGCTTAAGGATATTCAAGAAGTAAATGATATGTCAATTATATTAATTACTCATGATTTAGGTGTTGTTGCTGAGATGTGTGATGAAGTACTCGTAATGTATGCTGGAAAGATTGTAGAATCTGCGGACGTTGAGACGTTATTTAGTAAACCACAGCATCCATATACAAAAGCTCTATTGGAATCCATCCCTAAAATGGATACCGTAGTTGAGAAATTAGGTTCTATTGAAGGGATCGTTCCTTCTATTACTCGTATGCCTGATGTCGGATGTAGGTTTGCGAACCGTTGTCAAGAAGTGAAAGAACAATGCAAAGTTGTAGCTCCACAGTTAGTAGAAACTGATCAATCACATTTTGTTTCGTGTTTACTATATGAAACTAGTCAATTAAAGAAGTGAGGGTAAGACATGTTAAGAGCAATGGATAATGAAAACTCTCTAGTTGAAATTAAGAACTTAAAAACATATTACCCAATAAAAGGAGGGTTTTTTCGTAGAACTGTTGGGCAAGTAAAAGCAGTTGACGATGTATCATTTGCTATCAAAAGAGGTGAAACATTTGGCCTCGTTGGAGAATCAGGCTGTGGGAAGACTACAACTGGCCGAACGTTGCTAAGGTTGATAGCCCCAACAGATGGAAGTATTGTATTTGAAGGACAAGATATTACTAAAGTTGCAGGAAGTTCATTACAAAAATTAAGACGTAATTTTCAAATGATCTTTCAGGATCCATATGCGTCATTAAATCCGAAACAAATGATTGGTGATATCATTTCTGAACCTATACGAAATTATTCTAAAATTACTAAAAGAGATTTAAAAGATGAGGTTATGAATCTGCTAGAAAAAGTCGGCTTACCTAGGGACTGTTATTTCAAATATCCCCATGAGTTTTCTGGTGGTCAGAGGCAGCGTATTGGCATCGCAAGGGCGCTAGCATTAAAGCCAAAATTTATCATAGCTGATGAGCCTGTATCTGCGCTAGATGTATCTGTGCAATCACAAGTCCTTAATTTACTTAAAGAACTACAAAGTGCTTTCAACTTAACTTATTTATTTATTGCACATGATTTAAGTGTAGTGAAACATATGAGTGACCGGATTGGAGTAATGTATTTAGGTAGAATAGTAGAAATCGGTGAAAATCATAGTTTATACTCAATGCCGCTACATCCATATACACAAGCACTTATATCAGCAATTCCACAACCAGACCCTATGGCAAAGAAAGAGCGTATTATTTTACATGGAGATGTCCCTAGTCCGGCAAATCCTCCAACAGGCTGTCCATTTCACCCTCGTTGTGTACACGCAAAGCCGGAGTGCGAACAAGTGAAGCCGTCTTTAAAGGAGGTGAAACAAGGACATTCAGTTGCTTGTCATCTATATTAAAGGCTCTTTTCGTTTTTTCACTATTTATTAGCTAGATGAGGATAAGAATATACAACTATTTTAGAGACGGCAAGATGACATCAACCATTCGATATATGTAGCTATCTTTCTGTATTAAAGCAATATCTCATAAGAAAACAGCCAAGTTAAGCAACGTGAATTTAGGGGAAAAATTATAACTCGGGGGTGTTTTTGTGAAAAAACATAAGTTAACTGTTATGTCATTGCTATTAGTACTTTCATTTTTCCTAGCTGCGTGTAACGGAGGTGATGATGGTGAATCAAAAAGCGGAGATAGTCAGGATCCTGTGACAGAAGAAAATGAAGAAGAAGTGACAGAAGAAAATGAAGAAGAAGTGGTAGAAGAGGGGCCTACTGAAGGTGGAGTGGCAACGTACGCTGTAGAATCAGAATTTGATGGTTTATTTAACTTTGCTTTTTATGATGGGTCTGTTGACGGTGATATTTTATCTTTTTTTGATGAAAATTTAATTGGTGTTGACGATAATCTTCAATACGTTCCAGGTATAGCTGACTGGGCAACAGACGACAACATTAACTACACTTTCACATTCCAACAAGGCGTAAAATGGCATAACGGAGATGAATTGACTGTTCACGATTGGGTATTTTCATTGGAAACGATCGCACATCCAGACTATGACGGAGTTCGTTTTGTGAATGTTAGTGATATCGTAGGTGCGCAAGAATATCGTGCTGGAGAAGCTGACAATATAAGCGGCTTAAATGTCATTGACGATTATACGATTGAAATTACATTTGATAAGGCTCGAGTCAATAATTTAGAGAATTTATGGACATATCCAATGAATAGAACTGAATTTGCAGGAATCGAAGTGAAAGATATGTCTGGATCACCTCAGGTTCGTCAAAATCCAGTTGGATTAGGTCCATTTAAAGTAAAAAAAATTGTTCCTGGCGAATATGTTGAGATGGAGCGCTTTGATGACTATTATCAAGGAAGGCCATATTTAGATGGGGTTGTAGTTAAAGTGATAGACAGCTCGTTAACGAAAGGCTTACTTGAGAATGGCGAAGTAGATATGATGGGTGTTCACCCTTCAAATTTAGGCGAAGTTGAAGCATTAAATAACATCGATCTATTAGAAATACCAGGATTATCATATTACTATATTGGCTTCAAAATGGGAGAGTGGGATGGCGATAAAAACGTCATGAATATTGAGAAATATCAGGATAAAAAACTACGGCAAGCGATGTTGTACGCAATTGACCGTCAAGCTTGGGTTGATGCATTTTTCAGTGGCTTAGCACAACCAGTTAATAGACCCGTTCCTTCTGTGCACTGGATTGCTGCTGAAAATGCCATATTAACGAATCAATTTGAATATAGTCCTGAAAAAGCAATGGAGTTACTAGATGAAGCAGGTTATGTTGACGTTGATGGTGATGGATTGAGAGATAATCCATCTGGGGAAAAATTCACCGTTAAGTTTGGACATTATGCTACGAGTAATCCGACTTATGAAGCACGTGCACAAGCAATCCTTCAATATTGGCAAGACGTTGGGCTTGATGCTCAGTTTGCGACTGGTGGTTTAATTGAAGTCAATTTATATTATGACATGCTTGAAAATGATGACCGAGAGCTTGAAGTCTTCTATGGTGGTTGGTATACCGGGACAGACCCAGATCCATCACCATTATGGGGGTCGGATGCTAAGTTCAATTACACTCGTTGGGTAGATGCTGAAAATGACCGACTGTTAGACGATGCATTAGATATGGAAATTGTAGGTACTGATACGGAAAAACGCATGGAAATCTATAAAGAATGGCAGCAATTCTTTAATGAAGAAGTGCCGGTGTTACCAATTATGGAGTTGTATGACCTATGGGCAGTGAATAATAGGCTTCAAGGGACACATATTAACTCAATAGGTGCACAAAATGATGTTCACCTTTGGTATATTTCAGAGTAACAATTTTCAATAATGCTAGATAAGGAGAATGATGATGATTAAATTCATACTAAGAAGATTACTTGGCATGATACCGATGTTACTCCTTATCTCCTTTGTAGTGTTTTCCCTGGCAATGCTCATGCCAGGGGATCCACTTGGTGGAGAAATAGATCCGTCAAATACTAATCCAGAGTATATTGAGGAAATGAGAGAAAAACTAGGATACAATGATCCAATTCCTGTTCAGTATCAGCGTTGGATAACTAACTTTGTTCAAGGTGATTTTGGAAAATCTACAAAATATAAAATTCCAGCAGAACAAGTCATTTTTGAGCGTTTACCTAATACAATTTTGCTAGGCGTTACTTCTTTATTAATTACGTATATCCTCGCTTTTTTTATGGGAAGTTATGCGGGTAGAAAGCCTTATACAATTGCTGACCATACGATAGGTGGCTTTAACTATTTAGTTTTAGCAATTCCTTCATTTGTTGCCGCTATCGTCTCAATATATTTCTTTGCATTTGAACTCGGTTGGTTTCCTTCACATGGTTCAGTCACGATCGGTCTAGAAGAAGGTACACTAGCATATTGGCAAAGTAGATTACATCATGTCTTATTACCCGCAATCGTACTAGGAGCATTTAGTACGGCGTCGTATACGCAGTTTTTACGTAATGATATTATCGAAAGTAGTCGAAAAGATTTTGTTCGAACAGCTAGAGCGAAGGGGACGAAAGAATCAACAATTTATAATAAACATATTTTAAGAAATTCAATCATTCCGCTTGTTACCTTTTTAGGGTTTGATTTTGCAGCACTTGTAGGTGGTGCAATTATTACTGAAACAATTTTTTCTTATCCAGGTATAGGTAATTTATTCATAGGATCTATAAATAGTAGAGATTATGCAGTTGTGATGGCGATCGTAATGATGTTGTCACTATTAACGTTAATAGGGAACTTAATAGCAGATATTTTATACGGTATAGTCGATCCTCGAATTAGAGTAGAGTAGGAGGAATGGTTGTATGGAAGTAGAAACCGATCAAACAACCAAGGTGAAAAAAGCAAGAAAGAATCAATCCCCTTGGGCCATTGCTCGTCGTAAATTCTTAAAGAATAAACTTGCCATGATCAGCGCTGTTTTTCTTGTTTTCATATGTATCATATCGTTTTTAGCACCGTATGTAACGACTGCTGATATTACAAGAGTGAATGTAGGGGAGATGGGACTTGCCCCTTCAACAGATCATTGGTTTGGAACTGATAAAAGCGGGCGCGACGTTTTCACTCGCTTGCTTTATGGTGGTAGAATATCGTTAGTGATTGGTATGTCGTGTACATTTTTGATCATATTGCTAGGAACAATTATTGGGTCGATTGCAGGGTATTTCGGAGGTTTTGTTGATGGAGCTTTAATGAGATTTACTGACTTTATTTTGAATTTTCCTTTTTTAGTATTCGTAATTGTAGTAAATTCTATTTTTATAGGGAAAGTAAATGGTGTTTGGGTATTGATTGGTATTATTAGTGTACTAGCATGGGGAGGCGTTGCAAGAATAGTACGGAGTAAAATACTTGCTGAAAAAGAAAATGAGTATATTTTAGCAGCACAATCAATCGGGTGTTCACCAATTAAAGTTATTATAAGGCATTTGCTCCCGAATGTAGCATCAACAATTATTGTTCAAGCATCGCTCTTATTTGCAAGTATGATCGTTGCCGAGACAGGTTTAAGCTTTCTTGGGTTTGGAGTTCCACAAACCGTCCCAAGTTGGGGAAATATGTTGTCAGTTGCTAGAGAAACGGATACACTTCAAAACAAGCAATGGATTTGGGTGCCTCCTGCAACAATATTAACGTTAACTATTTTATCTATTAATTTTATAGGAGAGGGCTTAAAAGATGCCTTTAACCCAAAATCAGCTCGATAAGAAGGAGAACTTAAAAATAGTCAGTCCCTTGTCCTATATATGAATATAGCGAATCGGGACTGACTATTTTTGAGCTATACAAGACACATGAATGCGTTAATTTTTCTAGTTGTCTTGCTTTACTTTAAATCGTTCAACAGATTTATTTAGTTCTTGTGACATTGACAATAAATTCTCAATTTGTTCACTAACAGTGGCCATATTAGCAGCTGTTTCAGTAGCTGAAGCTGCAACTTCCTCCGTACTTGAAGTTGTTTCCATCGCATAAGATGAAGATTGCTTTGAATGGTCTTGAATTGAAGTGACACTTGTTTTTTGTTCTCCTAATAAATCATTCATAGAATTGATCGTAAGTACAACTTTATCCATCGATGCATTTATTTGTAGTAAAGCCGTTTTTGCTTTTGCGGCTGCCTCAGTTTCTTTTTGCGCTTGTTCAATACTTTGTATCATTGTTTTATTCACATTCGATATGGAATCAAGCACACTTGAAATAATCTCTTCTACTTTGTTAGAGGCATTTCTACTTTCTTCTGCAAGCTTTCGTACTTCATCAGCAACAACTGCAAAGCCTTTACCATGCTCACCAGCTCGTGCAGCTTCAATGCTCGCGTTTAACGCTAATAAATTTGTTTGATCAGCGATATCTCTTGAAGTTTCAAGAATTGTACGAATTTGATTTGTCCTATCTTCTAGTATTTTTACTTCAGTAGAAGATTGATCTGTCGCATTAGCCAATGCTTGAACACCAGTGATGACATCCTCCAAAATCGTTTGATTATCAACAATCGTATCTTGAGTTTCTTCGGCTGTAGTAACAACCTCATTTCTTTGCTTATCTATTTGAGTAGCAATCTCCATAAACTGATCTATTTTGTCGTCAGTTTCTTGACTAATGGCAGCCTGATACTCTGAGCCTTGTGCAATTTCATCGATGGCTGCTGTAATTTGTTCAGATGAGATAGCGACTTCGTTAGCTGTCTGTCTCAATTGTTCTGATGTATTAAGGGTTACGTTTGAGGCTTCTTTAGTATTTCTAACTATACCATTTAAACTAATAATCATATCATCAAATGACTTGGCCAATTGACCGATCTCATCTTTACGCATGATGTTTGTCGTATTCGTTAAGTCACCTTTTGCAATACGCTGAGCTACGTTCATCAATTTCTTCAATGGCTTTACAAGTCGATTTGAAAAGATAAACGCAATAAATGTAATCACAATTTGTGATATAACGATGATAAGAATTATAACATTTCGTATTTCTGTTACTACTCCAAAAGCGATTGACACAGGTGTATCTACAAAGACGGCAATTCCTAGCTCATGATCATATACATAAGAAGTTACTTGCTCATCACCATTTTCATCTTTAAACACTCCGACCCCACTTAATAGGGAAGCATCTTCCGCAAACTCGTTCCCTTCTACTTTTGCAACCATATCACTTACACCTTCGTGATCAAGAAATGACATCAATTCCTGATCATTGGTTTCCAGTTGAGATTGTTCATCTGAGGCAACTCCAAAGCCATCAGATGACACGAGAAACATGTTTTGGTCTGTATTTGATGCAGTTCCTCTAAGTTCCCTCCAAGCAGTACGGATATCTATGTATGTACCAATAACACCTATCGGTTTTTTTACTAAATCTGTTACTACTTTAGACACTTCTAATGTAAATACGGGTCCCAATGTATAGTTACTTTCTTTAACCTTGCCAACGAAAAGACCTGCTTGCATAGCATTCTGATATGCTTCATCATTACTTCGATCTGAAGGTGAGATAGAATACCCTTGTCTCAACTCTTCATTTCCACGATCGTTAATATGGTAAATATCTAAAAATTTAGAATTTGAAGAGCGCATTCTAGAATAACCTTTACTAATATTTTGATCAGTTTCGTTTTTTAGCATTTCTGACATGAGTGTTATTTCTTCAACTGTTGTATTAACGTAGCCCTGTAATGATTGTAACTGAGTTTCAGCAACCATCAATGATTGAGTTTGTATATTTTCTTCCATTTTTTTTGTGACGTAGGGTGTAATAATTAATATAAGTAACAAACCAGTAGTAATCATAGACACTAAAAATAGCAAATTTATTTTAATGCCAATTCCGTGTATATTTATCTTTGTTTTTGTACGATTTGGCTGTTTTTTTGCTATTTTCATCGTGTTCTTATTTTTTCGCACACAAAAATCCCCCTTAAAATAATCAATTATAGCAATTATACCATTATTTATGAAAAGGGAACTATTGATATCGAAAAATTACTTATGTGTGGAAGGTAAATAGAAGTGGATTAATCGTTTAGTTTTTTGCAAACAAAAAGCGCGACGTTAGATTCTTAATACGTCACACCTTTTGTTGAGTGGAGGTAAAGAGAGATCTGTTAATCTATCTTATCTTTCGACCTAACCCCATCGCATTTTTCATTTTTCTTAGCATTTTATTTGCTGTATCATTTGCTTTTTCAGCACCTTCATTTAATATGTCGTCCAATTTACTAGATTCCATTAAATGATAATATTTTTCTTGTATCGGTACTAGTGACTGTTTGACGATATCAGCTAGTTCAGATTTAAATACTCCATAACCTTTCCCTTCATATTGTTGCTCAATTGATGAGATTGGTAGATCGGTTAGTGCGGAATAAATCGTAAGTAAATTTGAAACTCCTGGTTTTTGTTCTTTATCAAATTTTACGATCCCGTCTGAATCAGTTACTGCACTTTTTATTTTTTTCTCAATTGTTTTTGGATCATCAAGTAATGTAATAAATGATTTTGAATTTGGGTCAGATTTACTCATTTTTTTTGTAGGATCTACAAGTGACATGACACGAGCCCCATGCTTAGATATGCGAACTTCAGGGATGGTGAAGATGTCATTATATTTTTTATTAAAGCGTTCGGCTAAATCACGTGTTAATTCAATATGCTGCTTCTGGTCCTCCCCAACCGGAACGAGATCAGTATTATACAATAATATATCAGCAGCCATAAGAGGTGGATACGTTAGTAAGCCAGCAGAAACTCCATCATTACGATTTGATGATTTATCTTTATACTGTGTCATACGCTCTAGCTCACCAATATGAGCAATACATTGGAGCATCCATCCTCCTTCAGCATGTGCAGGTACTTCGGATTGTATGAACAGTGTGGACTTTTGAGGATCTATGCCTACAGCTAAATAAAGAGCTGCTAAGCTTCGAGTATTGTTTCTTAATTGTAATCTGTCCTGTGGTACAGTAATTGCGTGTAAGTCCACAATACAGAAATAACATTGATACTCATGCTGCAATTCTACAAATTGTTTCATTGCTCCAATGTAATTTCCTATTGTGATGGATCCGCTCGGCTGTATGCCTGAAAAAATTGTTTTCATATCATTTTACTCCTTATATTTAAGTTCCTAAAAAATGAACAATTGAATATGTCAAGATGACAAAATGAATTATGTATAGAAAAAAAGCAAGATGTTTGATCATTTAATCATCTTTAGTTTAAAGCACGAAAAACCAGCATTTTAACATTATTATAAGTATTGCAAAATTATATAAAAAAAAAATAGTAAATGCAAACTTTATATTATAAAAACAAAGAAAATTAGCATACTAAAGACTGTAAATCCGAGTAAGTAAAAAACTTATTGCAGTAAAAGAATTATGAACTTTTTTATTCAATTTAATATGAGAAAAAATACATATTTAGAAAGGAGAAGACAAATAGGGAAACATTTCATTGGTTTATTTTTGAAGAAGATACAAAAATAAACAATATAAGCACAACTATTTTATAGGTATATAGAACTATTTATTCGTGTCAAATGGTAAATGTATCAGGGATATCAATCATTATCGTATCAAAATTTATGCATAGCAAGAGGAAAAATTGTATAATAAATTCTGTGGTTTTAAAACTACTCAACATGAAAAATGAATGAAAAGGAGAGAAACACAACATGAAGAAGACAAAAAAGTCATTACTTCTAACATTGATTCTTGCTTTGAGCGTGTTCGTAGCTGCATGTGGTGCAGCAGAAGAAGAACCTGCTAAAGAAGAAGATACGGGTACTACTGGTGAAGCTGCTTTAGCAGAAAACCAAACTTTAAGAATTAATAATAATTCTGAGCCTAGTACTTTAAATCCAGGTTTAGCAGAAGATACGACTTCTTCAGCAGTATTGCTACAGACGTTTGAAGGATTGACTCGTATTGGTAAAGAAGGTAGCCCTGAAGAAGCTATGGCTGAAAACATAGAAGTTTCGGATGATGGACTTACTTATACATTTACTCTACGTGATGGCGCTAAATGGTCAAATGGAGATCCTGTAACGGCTAATGATTTTGAATATGCATGGAAATGGGTCCTTAATTCAGGCGAAGCAAACTATGCATATCAATTATATTATGTAAAAAATGCTGAAGCAGCTTCAAAAGGTGAAGTGTCTATTGATGAAGTGGGTGTCAAAGCAATTGATGATAAGACACTTGAAGTTCAATTAGAAAATCCAACACCTTATTTCTTAGAATTAACAGCATTTTATACTTACTATCCGGTAAATAGCAAAATCTCAGAAGCTAACGCTGATTGGGCTTTAGATGCTGGAGACGACTATACATCAAACGGTCCTTTCAAAATGACTACTTGGGAACATAACGATAAGATCATTTTAGAAAAGAACGAACATTATTGGGATGCGGATAATGTTAAGCTTGAAACAATTGAAATAGTAATGATTAATGATGCAAATACTGAATTAACGATGTTTGATAATGACGAATTAGATTGGGCTGGTAACCCAACAGGTAATTTACCTACAGAAGCACTGCCAACCCTTAAGGAACAAGGTGATTTATCAATCAATCCAATTGCTGGTGTTTATTGGTACAAGTTTAATACATCAGAAGCACCATTTAATAATGCAAAAATCCGTAAAGCTTTCGCGTATGCAATTGATCGTAAAGCGATAGTAGATAATATTTCTCAAGGTGGAGAAATTCCAGCATTGGGAATTATACCACCGACAATCTTCCCTGAAGCTGAAGATCAAGGTTACTTTAAAGATGCTGATATTGAGACAGCTAAACAGCTTTTAGAGGAAGGGTTAGCTGAAGAAGGTTTTGCAAGTGTTGATGATTTACCTTCAATAACACTTTCATACAACACTCTTGAAGCACATGCAAAGATTGCTCAAGCTATTCAAGATATGTGGAAGAAAAATCTAGGCGTAGAAGTTGAATTGTTAAACCAAGAGTTTGCAGTTCACCTTGATGCAATGGATGCTGGTGATTTCCAAATCGCTCGTCTTGGATGGTTAGGTGATTTCAACGATGCAATGAACTTCTTAGAAATCTACAAAGAAATTGGTGGCAACAACGACACTCGTTGGGAAAATGAAGAGTATAAAAGCTTGTTAAACCAATCTAATACTGAAACTGATCCAGAAAAACGTAAAGATCTGTTAAAACAAGCTGAAGAAATCTTCATGGAAGAAATGCCTGCAATGCCAATTTATTACTACACAAATAAGTACGTGAAAAAAGATAATTTAAAAGATGTTGTAGTATCCGGCTTAGGTGATGCACAATATAAATGGGCTTATTTCGTAGAAGAATAATATTTTTTAAAATGATTAAATGTACATCATTAGCTGTTTTATAGCATTAATAAGTAATGGTATATGGAGAATTTCTCCGTATACCATTCTTTACGATTAGGGTTTTGTCAGAATATTGTGGAGGTGTAAACCCTTGTTTAAATATATAGTAAAGCGTTTAGGCTTTATGTTAATAGCACTTGTGTTAATTGTTACGGTTACTTTCTTTCTCATGCAGGCAGCACCTGGAGGTCCATTTACTTCGGAAAAGCCACCACCACCGGAGATCCAGCAAAAATTAAATGAATATTATGGGCTTGATCAACCATTGTATGTTCAATATTTTGATTATTTAGTTTCAGTGGCTAGCTGGGACTTCGGCCCATCATTTAAATACAAAGGTCAATCTGTAAATGACTTTATTAATTCAGGATTCCCTGTGTCGTTAATACTAGGACTGGAGGCTATCTTTCTAGCACTTGCTTTTGGTGTACTATTCGGTGTTATTTCAGCTCTCAGGCATAATAAATGGCAAGACTATTCTGTAATGATTTTAGCGGTATTAGGGATATCTGTACCAAGCTTTATCATGGCATCGGTCCTACAATATGTGTTTGCGATAAAATTAGGGGTATTTCCTGTCGCAAGATTTGAATCATTCTCTTACCATGTTTTACCTGCGATTGCTTTAGCGTCGACACCGCTGGCATTTATCGCACGACTTACTAGGTCAAGCATGCTTGAAGTCTTAGCTTCAGATTATATAAGAACGGCGAAAGCAAAAGGAATAAAGAATACGGTTATCGTCGTCAAGCATGCGATTCGTAATGCTTTAATGCCTGTAGTTTCTTATATGGGTCCACTAACTGCTGGGATTTTAACAGGTAGCTTCGTTATCGAGAGTATATTTGGTATTCCTGGGTTAGGTAGCCACTTCGTTCGGTCGATTACAGATCGTGATTATACAACGATTATGGGTGTAACTGTGTTTTATAGTATATTGTTACTCGTTTCAATCCTTTTAGTGGATATATTATATGGATTAATTGATCCTCGTATTAAGCTTGCTCAAGAGAAGGGGGATTAATATGGATAAACAATTAGAAGAATCACAAACGATACAACAAAACTTACCTAAAGAATTATTCGAAAGAACAAAATCTGAAGCACATGAAGCAGAAAAATTAGGGAAAAGCATCACATTTTGGAAAGATGTTTGGCTACGCTTTAAAAGCAATAAATTAGCTGTATTCGGTATTTTTTTATTGTTCATACTCGGAATTATGGCATGGGTTGGTCCAAGCTTGACCCCATATGATTATGCTACAAATGATTTAACCCAAGCGAACAAAGCACCTTCAAGTGAACATTGGTTTGGCACTGATAGCTTAGGTCGTGACGTGTTTACTAGAATTTGGCATGGTGCACGAATTTCGTTGTTTATCGGTTTAGCTGCTGCAACAATTGATTTAATTATCGGTATCATTTGGGGTGGTTTAGCTGGTTATCTTGGCAAGCGTACGGATGAAATATTAATGCGTATCGCCGATATTTTAACAGCTGTT